>NZ_JBDGON010000005.1:0-386359 GCF_057751355.1 Salmonella sp. FC25216
GCTGGGGACCGGCGTGAGGCAGGTCTGGCTCGCGGAGCAAACGCTGAAACAACGCTGGGATATACCGGCAGGAGTACCGCTACCTGATGCGGTAAGAATAAGGATGCCGGATGTCAATCCGGACATCAATCAACCGATTGCTTTGGTAAAAGCCGGGGCAGGTAACGCATCGGATTTACGCTGACAGCGCGTTCAGGTTATGCCCCGCAGTATTCAGAATCATTCTGTTACGTTCTGAGTAATTTATTTTACGCCAAAGAAATATGGCATTCATCGTTGTCTGGAAATACAGCGGAACGTGTGTCGTTAATGAATTTGTAACCAGTGCGAAGGTTTACGCGCTGTGGCGGTAGCGTGGAATTATCTGGATGCGTTGAGTAAATTTCATTTTACCCTGCTGATATTACTGAAAATGGTTCTGGATAAACTGTTTAACATTATCTGTGTCTGCGAATAGAGTGATAAAAATAATGAAGCGTAATAAGATACTAATTGTAGGTGCTGGCCTTTCAGGCGCAGTAATTGCACGCCAGTTAGCTGAGCAGGGACATATAGTCAATATTATTGATCAACGTTCACACATCGGTGGTAACGCTTATGATGCCCGCGATGAGCAAACGGGTATCATGGTGCACGTTTATGGTCCTCATATTTTTCATACTGATAATGAAACAGTATGGGATTATGTGAATAAATATGCCGAGATGATGCCTTATATTAATAAGGTTAAAGCCACTGTAAACGATCAGGTATTTTCTCTACCCATTAATCTTCATACCATAAATCAATTTTTTGGTGTCGCCTGCTCACCTGATGACGCCAGGAAATTACTGCTTCAAAAATGTGATCGCACCATTCTGGAACCACAGAATTTTGAACAACAGGCCTTGCGTTTCATTGGTGAAGAGTTATATGAAGCCTTTTTTAAAGGTTATACCATTAAACAATGGGGACTTCATCCTTCCGCGTTACCTGCTTCTGTATTGAAACGTATCCCTGTTCGCTTTAATTATGATGATAACTATTTCAATCATAAGTTTCAGGGAATACCAAAATTTGGTTATACACAAATGGTCAAGTCCATTGTCGAACACGAAAATATCACTGTTGAACTATGTCGCTCCTTCGCTCAGGAAATGCGGACAGATTATGATCATGTTTTTTTCAGTGGTGCGCTGGATGCCTTTTACTCCTGTCAATATGGCCGACTGGAATATCGTACATTAGACTTTAAAAAAATCCTTTGCCAGCAGGATTATCAAGGATGTGCAGTAATGAATTATTGTTCAATAGATATTCCTTATACTCGAATTACTGAGCACAAATATTTTTCTCCGTGGGAGAAACATGAAGCTTCAATATGTTATCAAGAATATAGCCGGGAATGTGAAGCTGATGATATACCTTACTATCCTGTCCGCAGAGCGGATAAAATGGATTTGCTGAATAAATATCTATCGCGTGCTAAAAAAGAAAAAAATATTACTTTCATTGGTCGTCTTGGCACTTATCGTTATCTCGATATGGACATCACGATAGCTGAAGCATTACAGACGGCGGACGTATACTTAACGTCGCTACATGAACAAAAAGAAATGCCAGCTTTTACAGTTTCTGTTTGATGAAGTGTACTGCGCTAATCGTCACTTTTAACCGTCTTGAAAAATTAAAAAAAAGCATGCGAGAGACGGTTGAGGCGGGATTTTCCTCCATTGTTATCGTTAATAATGGCTCAAGCGACGGCACCAGGGAATGGCTTTCTTCATTAAGTGAACCTGGCATCACTATACTTAATCTTAATAATAATCTTGGCGGTGCTGGCGGATTTAAAATCGGTAGTCAATATATATGCTCACATAGTAATGCCGATTGGGTATTTTTCTATGATGATGATGCTTATCCGGAAATTAATATTTTAAAACATTTTTCGCTATTAGATACATCAAGCTATCGTATATTTATGTCACAAGTTCAGGACACTGATGGGCGGTCTTGTCGGATGAATTTACCTTTTATCAGGGTTCCATCTACGGTGTTTGAGACTATTTATTACGCGATGCGTCCAGAGAAGTTTTCTCCAGCGAAAACTCAGGTTACTGATGTTCAAACTGTATCATTCGTTGGTATGGTTATTGATCGAAAGGTATTGAATAACCATCTTAACGATATCCATGATGAACTTTTCCTTTATTATGATGATTTTTTCTTTGGTTATAAATTAGTATTATCCGGACGGAAAATTCGTTACTCTCCAGAAATTAAATTTACCCATGATGTATCCATTCAGGGCAGATGTATCTGCCCTGAATGGAAAGTATATTATCTTTGTAGAAATTTGTTGCTGCTGAGAAAACTTTTACCCGTTCCCAGGATATTCAGTGTTCTTTCTGTAGTGCTACGTCTCTCTAAATACCTCGCCATTTTGCCATGGCAGCGTAAGAAATTGCTTTATCTATATTTTATCTGGCAAGGAATACTTCATGGACTTAAAGGTATTAGTGGGAAATATCATTAGCAGGACGAAGAGATGAAAAGGTTATGTTATTTTGTGAATTCAGACTGGTACTTTGATTTACATTGGATAGAACGTGCAATAGCGGCAAGGGATGCGGGATATGAAATTCATATCATAAGTCATTTTATTAGTGAAGAGATTATAAAAAAATTTAAAACGCTTGGTTTTATTTGTCACAATGTGTCTCTTGTTGCTCAGTCGTTTAATGTGTTTGTTTTTTTTAGAGGATTCTTTAATGCTCGGAAGATTATTAAAGAGATTAATCCTGACCTATTGCATTGTATTACACTCAAACCTTGCCTGATTGGTGGGTTTAGCGCCAGGAGACGTAATAGTCCAGTTGTTATCAGCTTTGTCGGCCTTGGTCGAATCTTTTTATATAATACATTGCTAATGAGAACATTGCGTGTATTAACCGTTTTGGTTTATAAATACATTGCTGGTAATAAGCGTGGTGTTTTTATTTTTGAACATGACAGGGATCGGCGAAAAATATCGCGTTTAGTAGGTATTGATTATCATAAAACTATCGTTATCGAAGGCGCTGGAATTAACCCTGATATTTATAAATTCTCTATAGAGAAAAAATATAAGATACCGATAGTCCTTTTTGCAAGTCGAATGTTATGGAGTAAAGGTCTTGGTGATCTCATTGAGGCAAAAAAGATCCTCAGACAAAAGAATATTCATTTTATCTTGAATGTTGCAGGTATTTTGGCCGAGGGAGATAAAGATGCTATCCCTCTGGAACTCATTCATCACTGGCATAATGAGGGGCTGATTAACTGGCTGGGACGTTCTTCGAATGTATATGAGCTTATCCAGAAATCGAATATCGTTGCATTACCATCTGTTTATCCTGAAGGGATTCCACGGCTTTTATTAGAGGCATCATCTGTAGGACGCGCATGTATTGCTTATGATACCGGCGGATGTGATAGCTTAATTATTCATAACTATAACGGATTGATTGTGAAAAGTAATTCAGCTCAGGAGTTAGCGGTAGAGTTAGAGTATTTGTTAAAAAATCCACAGATTCGCTTAGAGATGGGGATGAATGGAAGAAAACGTGTAAAGGAATTATTTTCCAGCATATTAGTTATAAATAAGACATTGCAAATTTATAAAGACACTATTGGTTGCTAACGCCATAAAGTGCTTATAAAGCAGGTCAATGTATAGATAAATAGTATGTAAGTATTATAGAAAATAAATGATTTATATTTTCATATCGTTAAAGAATAAGTTCTTCAGGTAAAGGTGACACGGAAACAATGAATGATTTGAAAGAAGCTCTGGTCAGGCACCAACTTTGGATTTCTCTAGGTTGGAATGATGTCCTGGGACGATACCGGCGATCGGTATTAGGGCCTTTTTGGATAACGATTTCGATGGGGGTCACCATATCAGCGATGGGACCTCTTTACGGTTCGCTGTTCAGTTCTGGTTCCGAAAATTTTATCATGCATCTTACTTTAGGTATGATCTTTTGGGCCTTTCTATCAGCAACGATTAATGAGTCATGCGGAATATTTAATGAGTCCGCATCAATTATTAAGCAATCTGACCTTCCGTTATATTTATATATATTACGTGTTTTCTATCGGCAGTTTATGATTATGTTGCATAACTTTATCATAATACCTTTCGTGATTTTTTTTACCAATACATCGGTAAATCTTGATATTCTCCTTTTTATACCTGCAATTATAATAACATCCATCTCATTAATTTCTACAGGTATGATTCTCGCCATTTTTTGCACAAGATATCGTGATATGGGGCCGGTCGTTCAAAGTGTAGTAACGTTGTGTTTTTTTATAACACCCATCATTTGGACATCGGAACAATTACCAGATGGAAGAAGGGAGTTTGTTGATTATAATATTTTTTATTACTTTATGGAGATGCTCAGGAAACCATTAATGGGAACTGTACCCGATGTGACTATATGGTTTTACACAATAATAACCTCTATTATTATGTTGATGGTCTCAGCCTTAGTGTTGACTAAATATCGTTCAAGAATCGTATACTGGTTATAATTAATGAAAATCTCTTGCAAAAATGTTGGCGTAATACTCCCCATATTTAACTCCAGCCACCGTTCATTTAAAAAAACTTTTTTACAGGCTGCTTCAGGTGGACGAATTGGCTCATCGAATACCGGGATTATTGAAGTAGAGGCATTAAAAAAAATTGATTTTACGCTTACTGAAGGTAATCGTCTTGCGCTTATCGGACACAATGGTTCGGGCAAAACAACTCTTCTGAGAGTACTTGCAGGGGCCTATAAACCAACTTCAGGGAAGTATGAATGTATCGGCCGGGTCACCAGCCTCATTGATCCCATGATGGGAATGGATGGTGAGCTTACCGGCCTGGAAAATATAAAGCTGAGGGGACTATTTCTCGGTCTGTCAAAAAATGAAATAAAAAATATTACAGAAGATGTTATCGAGTTCAGCGAGTTAGGTGATTTTATTAAAATCCCCGTTAGAACATATTCTAGTGGTATGATTCTGAGGCTTGGTTTTTCTATTTCCACTGCAATTAATCCTGAAATTTTACTGATGGATGAATGGATGAGCGTGGGTGATAGCGATTTTAAAAGAAAAGCAGAAATGAGATTAAATAGCTTTATTTCTAAAGCGGGCATTATGGTAATGGCCACTCACGATGATGAACTGGCTAAATCTGTATGTAATAAATTCATCAGGCTTGAGCACGGTGAGATAGTTAGCAAAGGTGGATTTTAATATTCTTATTATAGTATTTATATCGCTACGCGGTAAGTAATTTTACGATTTTATAATAGCGTTATCCCGGATAATTTAAATTTATAGGTTAGTTATGTATTTTTTACTTCAAAAAATAATTTTACCAAAAATTGATGTATGTGCGGAAGAAGAACTTTATTTTAGATGCTATGGTGGAAAATATAACTATACGTCATATGATTTGTTTGTTCCACGTCACAGGGTTGCGTGTTTTGATACATTTTATAATGCATTTTCGATTAAGAAATGGAAAAAATACACAACTTTAACCTCTCTTTTTTTGCGGGCCAGGATAACTGGATGCGGAACTATAACCGTAAAGCATAAAGAGAATGGTGTCATTAGAGTATTAAAGCAAGTTAATTTCAAATCATCATCTAATATCGGCGATGAAATTGAAATAGATATATCAAAAATAAATTTTGGGTATATCTATGTGGATTGGCAATCTGATGAAGACTCTATTTTAAATGGATTCGAATTTCTAACTAAAGACCGTGTTAGTAAATCATCTATGGCTTTAGTTATAACAACCTATAATAGAATAGAGGCTGTTACTAAAACAATCAATAGAATTGATAAAACACTCTTAACTCAGGATGAATTTAAAGACCGTTTTAAATTGATTGTGGTTAATAATGGAGAGGCGATTAATCACCCGTCAGGAAACGGTATTATGGTTATCAATAATGAAAATCTCGGTGGGTCAGGTGGGTTTATGAGAGGTTTGATAGAAGCAGAGAAAATAAAAGATGTCAAACATGTCATATTTATGGATGATGACGGCTCATGTGAAATTGAATCAATTTGTCGAACTCATGCTTTTTTACTGATGGCTAAAGATAAAAATACAGTTGTTACTGGCTGTATGCTTTTTGAGGATAACCCAGCAATCATACATGAATCTGGTGCTATATGGCATAAAGACTTTTTACATTATCCAGATAAACATTATTTGGATGCTCGCGAGATAAACGCTTTAGATTGTTTTGATAATGAAAATAAAATAGGGTACGGTGGATGGTGGTTTTTTGCCTTTAATATTAACGCCATTGAATATTATTCATTCCCTTTCTTTGTTCGTGGTGATGACTTGCTATTTGGATATATGCATAAAAAACATGATATTGTCACTCTTAATGGTGTGGCTTCGTGGCAAATGGATTTTGAAAGAAAAATATCGGTTCTAAATAGCTATTTGAACTTCAGGACTGTTGCTGTACCTGCATTAATTAGTAAAAGAAAGTTTGCTGCACTATTATTAAGTGTTTTCTTTATAAGGGAAGTCTTTCTTGCGAGTTTTTCATGTCGCTATGAAGTTGCCAGAGCAATGATTATGTCATATAAAGACTGTCTTTCTGGGCGGGATTTTTGGGAAGGTAATGCAGATCTTCTGGAAATAAGAAAAAGAATTAATGCGATAACTCATAATGAAAAGTTCAATTTAGAAAATATTGATATTGTTAATGGTAGTGTTGATTACCCATGTTCAGGCAAAGAAAAAATCATCCATAAAATTTTTAGATGCATAACTCTTAATGGACACTTAATTCCAGCTTTCTTTTTAATTAAAAAACCAATTGTGGTTGATTATCGTCATTATCACCCTACGAAGTATTCATTTCGAAGAACTACTATCTATCATCTAAATATTGAAAATGGCAAGTTGTTAAAACTTACTCACTCAAAAATTGAGTTTTTTAGTGTTGTTATAGATGGCTTGTTTACGGCAGTAAAAAACTTTTATCGGTTTAAATCTGCAAAAAAAGAGATGAAAAATAGTTTGCCCTATCTTACTTCAAAACTTTTCTGGTATAAAAAATTCAATAAAAAATATGAAGATAAATATTAATTGTGGTGTAAGTTATTCTGATGGGGATTATACCGATATTTTAAATTATATGATGATGAAAATAGTATTCTGAAGCATGGTTCCATTGTCAAGGTCTCATTTGTTATTAGTCCGCTAAAATATCATAATCCTTATCCAATTTCAGCATTCATTAATAAAGTGTTAATCTATATAAGCCGTGAGACGCGAAATTAGAATATGGAAAGCGTCTTTTGGTTATTGTCAGACATAAACTTGGTCATACTCGTCTATTAATTAGAATTTTGAAATCCATTAATGACAAGGTGTTCAAAAAACAATCATCATCTTCTGTATGAGGAAGGAGGTGTCTCGCCATATAGATGATTTTTTCTAAAAGAGTTAGCAAGTAAATACAATATTATTTACGACAAAAAGTGTATCTTTAATGCTATTAAGATGTCTAAATCTAATTATTTATGTTTTATAGATGATGATGACTCCTGGACCCCTGAATATGTGTCATGACTACTCAGTCTTTTGGTGAGTGTATTTCTTTTTTTGAGTATGTAAAACCGTTCATACAAAAAGGAAATTATGCAGCACTTAATAGCGTTGTATTGTCAGAGCCTTTTTTTGAATTGATAGCCAGACCCTCAAGCGCTCAACTGGACGCCTTATCTTCCCTCACGCATTCAGAGTCCGCAGGATCTAATGCAGAAAGAATTGTGCTAGCCAAAAAACTGCCTTTAAAGGATAAACTTTTTCCCGGAGAAAATTATATCAAAGAGTTGAATGCCAGTTATTGGAAAGAAGGCTTTAAAAGGATCAACAGGAAAAAATTTTGGGTAAAATATAACTAAGCGTCATTTAATTCCGGAAGATAGATAATGATTATTGGGCGCTCACCCGACAAGGGCAGAGTCGACTATCCCCCGGCGCGATCACGTTAACCCTGACGGGGAAGTGGTCTCGTGCCGTGATAATGTTATTATCACTGGATGCCGCCGCCTGTTTGTCCATCCGCTGTGGATGTTCATTATGGCGTTCGATGTGTATTCCAGACCGACAGAGGCAGCAATTGATTGTTATGTCTATGGTTGCGCAGAGGCGGTGTAGTCCATTAATTATCTGTTAACAAAGGATATTATCATGCCTGAAGGCCCGGAAATTCGTCGTGCGGCAGATAATCTGGAGGCGGCAATCAAAGGCAAAACCTTAACCGATGTCTGGTTTGCCTTTGCGCAGTTAAAACCGTATGAATCGCAGCTTACCGGTCAAATTGTTACCCGGATAGAAACGCGGGGAAAAGCGTTATTGACCCACTTTTCAAATGGCCTGACGCTCTACAGCCACAACCAACTCTATGGCGTATGGCGGGTGATCGACACCGGTGAAATACCGCAGACCACGCGTATATTACGCGTCAGGCTACAGACGTCGGATAAAACTATTCTGCTTTACAGCGCGTCTGATATCGAAATGCTGACAGCAGAGCAGCTCACGACGCACCCTTTTTTACAGCGAGTCGGTCCGGATGTGCTGGACGCGCGTCTTACCCCGGAAGAGGTTAAAGCTCGATTGCTGTCGCCGCGTTTTCGCAACCGACAATTCTCCGGGCTGTTGCTGGATCAGGCCTTTCTGGCGGGACTGGGGAATTATCTGCGCGTTGAAATCCTCTGGCAGATAGGGTTAACCGGACAGCATAAAGCGAGAGATCTCAGCGAGGCGCAACTGAACGCGCTATCTCACGCGCTGTTGGATATTCCGCGTCTTTCCTACGCTACTCGCGGCCAGGCGGATGAAAACAAGCATCATGGCGCGCTGTTTCGCTTTAAGGTTTTCCACCGGGACGGCGAAGTGTGCGAGCGGTGCGGCGGTATTATTGAAAAGACAACGCTTTCCTCACGCCCGTTTTACTGGTGCCCACATTGCCAGAAATAGTCGGAACCGCCATCGGCGGGCGGTTATTGCCTGGTGGCGCTACGCTTATCGGGCCTACAAAGGTTGTTTTGGCGCATAGGTTGAAATAAAACGGGCCACTGCTGGTCCAGTTAACAGAATGCTGAACAGCCGTAGGATTTGCATTGCCATGATTAACGCCATATCGGCGCTGCTTCCGGCCGCGATCGCGGCAACTGTATCCAGACCACCGGGACTGGTGGCGAGATAAGCCGTCATAAAATCAATCTGCATGTAGTGAGCCATTCCCCACGCCATTGCGGCGCAAATCGCCATCAGCACGAAAATTGAAAATAAGATTTGCGGCAATGGCCGCAGCGCCATAAAAAATACCTGTCTGTCGAAGCCCAGCCCGATACGCCAGCCAATCGCCATATAGGCCACGGCCAGCAGCCATTCGGGTAATTCAATCTCAATGATGCCGTGCGAATGGAGAAGCGCGCCTGCCAGCATGGGGAGCAGCATCGTGCCGGAAGGGATACGCATCAGGCGACCGGCAATGCCCGCCACGATCGCTAACAGCAGCGTCGTCAATAAATTACCGCTAAGCGGCGGAAACCAGACCAACTGTTGGCTGACCGCTGCCGCGCTGTCGCCGAGTATCAGGCGTGTCACCAGCACCGCCGCGCCAGCGACAAACAGTACCCGCAGATACTGCATAAACGCCACCAGGCGGATATCCGCCCCGTAATCTTGCGCCATCGCTACCATTGCCGCCGCGCCGCCCGGCGAAGACCCCCATGCGCCGGTATTGCCGGGCAGCAAACTGTAACGTACCAGCAGCCAGCCGACTATCGCGCTGGAAAGCAGCGTCACCAGCAACACCAGAAGCACGACCGGCCAGTAGAGGGCGAGGGTGGTCAATATCGAACCGGTTAGATTTTGGGCGATCATACAGCCGAGAATCGCCTGCGCGGCAAGAAAAATACCGCGCGGAAGTTGTAGCGAACTACCTCGCAAACTCAACACGATACCCGCAATCATTGGACCGAGCAGCATCGCCGCTGGAAGGTGCAGCCAGAGAAAAATAAGGGAAATAAGCAGCGATAACAGGAACAACAAAAACCACTGCAAAATCGGCATTCCATGCTCCCTGAATGATATTTAGCGAAACCTTAATTAATCATAGAGAGTAACGGGATAAGAATAAAATAATGAGGATAAGAAAAAAGGAAAAATGTACCGGATGGCGATGGTTGTCGCCATCCGGTTGTCAATTAACGCTTCAGCACCGATTTAAAATCGCGTTTATCGTAGCCGGTGTAAAGCTGACGAGGACGAGCGATTTTCATGCCTTCGCTGTGCATTTCATTCCAGTGGGCTATCCAGCCGACGGTACGCGCCATCGCGAAGATCACGGTAAACATTGAAGATGGAATGCCCATCGCTTTGAGAATGATACCGGAGTAGAAGTCTACGTTCGGGTACAGTTTTTTCTCGATAAAGTATGGGTCATTCAGTGCAATGTGCTCAAGCTCCATGGCCACTTCCAGCAGATCGTCTTTCGTACCCAGTTCTTTCAGCACTTCGTGGCAGGTTTCACGCATCACGGTGGCGCGTGGATCGTAGTTTTTGTAAACACGATGACCGAAGCCCATCAGGCGGAAAGAATCATTTTTGTCTTTCGCACGACGAACAAATTCCGGAATGTGTTTAACAGAGCTGATTTCTTCCAGCATTTTCAGCGCAGCTTCGTTTGCGCCGCCGTGCGCGGGTCCCCACAGGGAGGCGATCCCGGCGGCAATACAGGCGAACGGGTTGGCGCCGCTTGAGCCTGCGGTACGTACTGTTGACGTAGAGGCATTCTGCTCATGGTCAGCGTGCAGGATCAGAATACGATCCATCGCGCGTTCCAGTACCGGATTCACTTCATAGGTTTCACACGGCGTGGAGAACATCATGTTCAGGAAGTTACCGGCGTAGGACAGGTCGTTGCGCGGATAAACAAACGGCTGACCGATTGAATATTTGTAACACATCGCCGCCATGGTCGGCATTTTGGACAGCAGGCGGAACGCCGCGATTTCACGGTGGCGCGGATTGTTCACATCCAGCGAGTCGTGGTAGAACGCCGCCAGCGCGCCAGTGATCCCACACATCACCGCCATCGGATGTGAGTCGCGACGGAAGGCGTGGAACAGGCGAGTGATTTGCTCATGGATCATCGTATGGCGTGTGACTGTCGTTCTGAACTCGTCATACTCCTCCTGCGTCGGTTTTTCGCCATACAGCAGGATGTAACAGACTTCCAGATAGTTGGAATCGGTAGCAAGCTGGTCAATCGGGAAACCGCGATGCAACAAAATGCCTTCGTCGCCGTCGATGAAGGTGATTTTAGATTCGCAGGATGCGGTAGAGGTGAAACCAGGGTCAAAAGTGAAAACTCCTTTTGAACCAAGACTACGAATATCAATAACATCTTGACCGAGTGTACCTTTTAGCACATCCAGTTCAATAGCAGTGTCACCCGTGAGGGTGATTTTTGCCTTTGTATCAGCCATTTACGGTCTCCTTAGCGCCTTATTGCTTAAGACTGCCGGAACTCAGACTTGCCTTCTCCACGTCATCTTCCTCGTCGTTAGTGCATGAAAGATTCTGTGTATGTATCAATCAACCGTTACCAGTTTGTTATTTGGCTCGCCGCTCTGTGAAAGAGGGGATGACCTGGGTACAGAGCAATGGGCGCTTGCAGGTAACGGCTTGATTAATATCGAATTAGCAGCAAATCAGGAACGTAGCAATCCGAGTAATGTAACCTGTCTATCACTAATAACTGTCCTGAAAGAATGGGTCAATATCATCACACTGTTGCATAACTTATTCGCAGGTGAAAGAGTGACCCCATAACTTTTACGCATTATATGCTTTTTCTGGTGTTGTTTGTAACAACTTTGTTTAATGTTTGTCAAATCAGATGATTGAAAATTAAAAAAATGTTGTTATCGTGACCTGCGTCACTGTTCAGGATAAAACCCGACAAACTATATGTAGGTTAATTGTAATGATTTTGTGAACGTCCTATACTGCCGCCAGGTCTCCGGAATACCCTGCAATCCCGAGCCACCCAGCGTTGTAACGTGTCGTTTTAGCTACTGGAAGCAGTGTTTTATATGACGCGCAGTTATAGAAAGGACGCTGTCTGACCCGCACGCAGACCGGAGGAAGGAAATCCCGTCGTCTTTCTGGCTACAGGTAGATTCACCTCTGTAACCGAAGTCTTAAGGGAATAATAAGAACAGCATGTGGGCGTTATTCATGATAAGAAATGTGAAAAAACAAAGACCTGTCAATCTGGATCTACAAACGATTCGGTTCCCCATCACAGCGATAGCGTCCATTCTCCATCGCGTATCCGGTGTGATTACTTTCATCGCCGTCGGCATATTACTGTGGCTACTGGGCACCAGCCTCTCTTCCCCGGAAGGATTCCAGCAGGCCGCCGACATCATGGACGGCTTCATCGTTAAATTTATCATGTGGGGCATCCTTACCGCGCTGGCGTATCACGTCATCGTTGGAATTCGTCACATGTTAATGGATTTTGGCTATCTGGAAGAAACATTCGAAGCGGGTCAACGCTCTGCCAAAATCTCTTTTGTTATCACTGTCGTGCTTTCACTTCTCGCAGGAGTCCTCGTATGGTAAGCAACGCCTCCGCATTAGGACGCAATGGCGTACATGACTTCATCCTGGTCCGTGCTACCGCTATCGTTCTGACGTTATACATCATCTACATGGTGGGTTTTTTCGCCACGAGCGGCGAGCTGACCTTTGAGGCCTGGACCGGTTTCTTCTCATCGGCCTTCACCAAAGTCTTCACCCTGCTGGCGCTTTTTTCCATCTTGATTCATGCCTGGATCGGCATGTGGCAGGTGTTGACCGACTACGTTAAACCACTGGCCGTGCGCCTGGTACTGCAACTCGTTATCGTTGTTGCTCTGGTGGTTTACGTCATCTATGGATTTGTTGTGGTGTGGGGTGTGTAATGAAACTGCCAGTCAGAGAATTTGATGCTGTTGTGATTGGTGCCGGTGGCGCAGGTATGCGCGCGGCGCTGCAAATTTCCCAAAGCGGCCAAACCTGTGCGCTGCTATCTAAAGTGTTCCCAACCCGATCGCATACCGTTTCCGCGCAGGGCGGCATCACCGTGGCGCTCGGTAATACCCATGAAGATAACTGGGAATGGCACATGTACGATACCGTAAAAGGGTCGGATTACATTGGTGACCAGGATGCCATCGAATATATGTGTAAGACCGGTCCGGAAGCGATTCTGGAACTGGAGCACATGGGGCTACCGTTCTCCCGTCTTGATGATGGACGTATCTATCAGCGCCCGTTCGGCGGCCAGTCGAAAAACTTTGGCGGCGAGCAGGCGGCACGTACCGCGGCGGCGGCTGACCGTACCGGTCACGCCTTGCTACATACGCTCTATCAGCAAAATTTGAAAAACCATACCACGATTTTCTCCGAATGGTATGCGCTGGATCTGGTGAAAAACCAGGATGGCGCGGTGGTAGGGTGTACCGCACTGTGCATCGAAACCGGTGAAGTGGTGTATTTCAAAGCCCGCGCGACGGTGCTGGCGACCGGCGGCGCAGGCCGTATCTACCAGTCCACCACGAACGCTCACATCAACACCGGTGACGGTGTCGGTATGGCGCTGCGTGCCGGTGTCCCGGTGCAGGACATGGAAATGTGGCAGTTCCACCCGACCGGTATCGCCGGGGCGGGCGTGTTGGTGACAGAAGGCTGCCGCGGCGAAGGCGGTTACCTGCTGAACAAACACGGCGAGCGCTTTATGGAACGTTATGCGCCGAACGCCAAAGACCTGGCGGGTCGTGACGTGGTGGCGCGTTCCATCATGATCGAAATCCGTGAAGGTCGCGGCTGCGACGGTCCGTGGGGGCCGCACGCTAAACTGAAACTGGATCACCTGGGTAAAGAGGTGCTGGAATCTCGCCTGCCGGGTATCCTGGAGCTGTCCCGTACTTTCGCCCACGTCGATCCGGTGAAAGAGCCGATTCCGGTTATCCCGACCTGCCACTACATGATGGGCGGTATTCCGACTAAAGTGACCGGTCAGGCGCTGACCGTGAACGAGCAGGGCGAAGACGTGGTTATTCCGGGGCTGTTCGCGGTGGGTGAAATCGCCTGTGTATCGGTTCACGGCGCCAACCGTCTGGGCGGTAATTCGCTGCTGGATCTGGTGGTCTTTGGCCGCGCGGCGGGGCTGCATTTACAGGAATCCATCGCCGAGCAGGGCGTGCTGCGCGATGCCAGCGAGTCTGACGTTGAAGGTTCTCTGGAGCGCCTGAATCGCTGGAACAACAACCGCAATGGCGAAGATCCGGTGGCTATCCGCAAAGCACTGCAGGAGTGTATGCAGCATAACTTCTCCGTATTCCGTGAAGGCGACGCGATGGCGAAAGGGCTTGAGCAGTTGAAAGTGATCCGCGAGCGTCTGAAAAACGCCCGTCTGGATGACACGTCCAGCGAGTTTAATACCCAGCGTGTTGAGTGCCTGGAGCTGGATAACCTGATGGAAACCGCCTACGCCACTGCCGTATCCGCCAACTTCCGGACGGAAAGCCGCGGCGCGCATAGCCGCTTCGATTTCCCGGAGCGTGATGATGCCAACTGGTTGTGTCATACCCTGTATCAACCGCAAACGGAATCCATGACGCGCCGAAGCGTCAATATGGAACCGAAACTGCGTCCGGCGTTCCCGCCGAAGATTCGTACTTATTAATTGCGGAGACAGGATGATGAAACTCGAATTTTCGATTTATCGTTATAACCCGGATGTCGATAACGCTCCGCGTATGCAGGATTACACCCTGGAAGGCGAAGAAGGGCGTGACATGATGCTGCTGGATGCGTTAATCCAGCTTAAAGAAAAAGATCCCAGCCTTTCTTTCCGCCGTTCCTGCCGTGAAGGTGTATGTGGTTCTGATGGTTTGAATATGAACGGTAAGAATGGGTTGGCCTGTATCACCCCCATTTCGGCGCTGAATCAGCCAGGTAAGAAGATTGTGATTCGCCCGCTACCCGGTTTGCCGGTGATCCGCGATTTGGTAGTAGACATGGGGCAATTCTACGCACAATATGAGAAGATTAAGCCTTACTTATTGAATAATGGGCAAAATCCACCGGCTCGTGAGCATTTACAGATGCCGGAGCAGCGTGAAAAACTCGATGGGCTGTATGAATGTATTCTTTGCGCCTGTTGCTCAACATCCTGCCCGTCATTCTGGTGGAATCCGGATAAGTTTATCGGTCCGGCGGGTCTGCTCGCGGCGTATCGATTCCTGATCGACAGCCGTGATACCGAGACCGACAGTCGTCTGGAAGGGATGAGCGATGCATTCAGCGTATTCCGCTGTCACAGCATTATGAACTGCGTCAGTGTATGTCCTAAGGGGCTGAACCCGACGCGCGCTATCGGTCATATTAAGTCGATGCTGTTGCAGCGTAGCGCATAAGTAGTTGTAGTTGCCGGGGAAGAGATTCCCCGGTCGTGCAGGAAATCTCTAAAAACTGCCATATTGATAACAATAATCGAGATGTTCAGCGCGAGACCAGGCGCAAACGGAACGAATCTTCGGGTGCATAGTTAACTATGTGACCGGCGTGAGTGAGGGGCGCAACGCAGTCGCAGCCTGAACGATGACGATTATTAGACAGTTTTTAAAGGTTCCTTAGCGGACGCAGATGACACGACAGTCCGCAACAAGTGAACCCCGGCACGCATACGGCGTATGCGTGGTTAGTATCCACGGCGAAGTAAGCATACGAATGCTTAAGGGATCACGATGCAGAACAGCGCTTTGAAAGCCTGGTTGGACTCTTCTTACCTCTCTGGTTCGAATCAGAGCTGGATAGAACAGCTCTATGAAGACTTCTTAACCGATCCTGACTCGGTAGACGCTAACTGGCGTTTGACGTTCCAGCAGTTACCTGGTACCGGAGTCAAACCGGATCAACTCCATTCAAAAACACGTGAATATTTCCGGCGGCAGGCGTTGGCTGGCTCACGTTACTCTTCTACGATTTCCGACCCTGACACCAATGTGAAGCAGGTTAAAGTCCTGCAGCTTATCAACGCTTATCGTTTCCGTGGCCATCAGCATGCAAACCTCGATCCGCTGGGACTGTGGAAACAAGAACGCGTGGCGGATCTGGACCCTTCTTTCCATGATTTGACCGAGGCCGATTTCCAGGAAACCTTCAATGTTGGCTCCTTTGCCAGCGGCAAAGAGACGATGAAGCTGGGCGAGCTGCTCGAAGCGCTCAAACAGACCTACTGCGGCCCGATTGGCGCTGAGTATATGCACATCACCAGCACCGAAGAGAAACGCTGGATCCAACAGCGCATTGAATCCGGTCGCGCGGCCTTTAGCGCTGACGAGAAAAAACGCTTCCTGAACGAACTGACTGCCGCTGAAGGACTGGAACGTTACCTGGGTGCCAAATTCCCCGGAGCGAAACGTTTCTCGCTGGAGGGGGGGGATGCTCTGGTACCCATGCTGAAAGAGATGGTTCGCCATGCGGGTAACAGCGGCACTCGCGAAGTGGTGCTGGGGATGGCGCACCGTGGTCGTCTGAACGTGCTAATCAACGTCTTGGGTAAAAAACCTCAGGATCTGTTCGACGAGTTTGCTGGTAAGCATAAAGAACATCTTGGTACCGGCGACGTGAAGTATCACATGGGCTTCTCGTCAGATATCGAAACCGAAGGCGGTCTGGTTCACCTGGCGCTGGCGTTTAACCCATCGCACCTGGAAATTGTTAGCCCGGTGGTGATGGGTTCCGTGCGTGCCCGTCTGGATAGACTGGACGAACCGAGCAGCAACAAAGTGTTGCCGATCACCATTCACGGCGACGCCGCGGTGACCGGCCAGGGCGTGGTTCAGGAAACTCTGAACATGTCGAAAGCGCGCGGTTACGAAGTGGGCGGTACGGTACGTATCGTTATCAACAACCAGGTTGGTTTTACCACCTCTAACCCGCTGGATGCGCGTTCAACGCCTTACTGCACCGATATCGGTAAAATGGTCCAGGCACCCATTTTCCACGTCAACGCGGACGATCCGGAAGCTGTCGCTTTTGTGACCCGTCTGGCGCTGGACTTCCGTAACACCTTTAAACGCGATGTCTTTATCGATCTGGTGTGCTACCGCCGTCACGGTCACAACGAAGCCGACGAGCCAAGCGCAACCCAGCCGCTGATGTACCAGAAAATCAAAAAGCATCCGACGCCGCGTAAAATCTACGCCGACAAACTGGAAGCTGATAAGGTCGCAACGCTCGAAGACGCCACCGAAATGGTCAACCTCTATCGCGATGCGCTGGATGCGGGCGAATGCGTGGTGAAAGAGTGGCGTCCGATGAATATGCACTCGTTCACCTGGTCGCCGTATCTAAACCACGAATGGGATGAAGCATACCCGAACAAGGTAGAAATGAAGCGCCTGCAGGAGCTGGCAAAACGTATCAGCACCGTGCCGGAAGCTATTGAAATGCAGTCCCGTGTGGCGAAAATTTATGGCGACCGTCAGGCAATGGCGGCAGGCGAGAAATTGTTTGACTGGGGCGGCGCGGAAAATCTGGCTTACGCCACGCTGGTCGATGAAGGCATTCCGGTACGCCTGTCCGGGGAAGACTCCGGTCGCGGCACCTTCTTCCATCGTCATGCGGTAATCCACAACCAGACGAATGGCTCAACGTATACGCCATTGCAGCATATTCACAGCGGTCAGGGACAGTTTAAAGTCTGGGACTCCGTGCTGTCTGAAGAAGCGGTGCTGGCCTTTGAATACGGTTATGCCACGGCGGAACCACGTACCCTGACTATCTGGGAAGCGCAGTTTGGCGATTTCGCCAACGGCGCGCAGGTGGTGATTGACCAGTTCATCTCCTCCGGCGAGCAGAAATGGGGCCGGATGTGCGGTCTGGTGATGCTGTTGCCGCACGGTTATGAAGGGCAGGGGCCGGAGCACTCCTCCGCGCGTCTGGAGCGTTACCTGCAACTTTGCGCCGAGCAGAATATGCAGGTTTGCGTGCCATCCACCCCGGCGCAGGTCTACCATATGCTGCGTCGTCAGGCGCTGCGCGGGATGCGTCGTCCGCTGGTGGTGATGTCGCCGAAATCGCTGCTGCGTCACCCGCTGGCAGTCTCCACGCTTGATGAACTGGCTAACGGTTCCTTCCAGCCGGCCATTGGCGAAATTGACGAGCTGGACCCTAAAGCCGTAAAACGCGTGGTAATGTGTTCTGGTAAGGTTTATTACGACCTGCTGGAACAACGGCGTAAAAACGATCAAAAAGATGTTGCTATCGTGCGCATCGAGCAGCTCTATCCGTTCCCGCATAAAGCGGTGCAGGAAGCGCTGCAACCATACGCTCACGTCCATGATTTTGTCTGGTGCCAGGAAGAGCCGCTCAACCAGGGCGCATGGTACTGCAGTCAGCATCATTTCCGTGAAGTTATTCCGTTTGGGGCCGCTCTGCGTTACGCAGGTCGCCCGGCCTCCGCCTCTCCGGCGGTAGGGTATATGTCCGTTCACCAGAAACAGCAACAAGATCTGGTTAATGACGCGCTGAACGTCGATTAAATAAAGGATAAATAATGAGTAGCGTAGATATTCTTGTTCCCGACCTGCCTGAGTCCGTAGCGGACGCGACCGTCGCCACCTGGCATAAAAAACCGGGCGATGCGGTTGTTCGTGACGAAGTGCTGGTAGAAATCGAAACTGACAAAGTGGTACTGGAAGTACCGGCATCAGCGGACGGCATTCTGGATGCGGTTCTGGAAGAGGAGGGGACTACTGTCACCTCTCGCCAGATCCTCGGTCGCCTGCGTGAAGGCAACAGCGCGGGTAAAGAGACCAGCGCGAAATCTGAAGAGAAAGCGTCTACGCCGGCACAGCGTCAGCAGGCGTCGCTGGAAGAACAAAACAATGATGCGCTCAGCCCGGCGATCCGTCGCCTGCTGGCTGAACACAATCTGGAAGCCAGCGCTATCAAAGGGACCGGCGTCGGCGGCCGTATTACCCGTGAAGATGTGGAAAAACATCTGGCGAAAGCACCAGCGAAAGACGAGTCTAAAGCGCCTGCTGTTGAACCTGCAGCACAACCGGCTCTGGGCGCGCGCAGCGAAAAACGCGTGCCGATGACCCGCCTGCGTAAGCGCGTGGCCGAGCGTCTGCTGGAAGCGAAAAACTCTACCGCTATGCTGACGACCTTCAATGAAGTCAACATGAAGCCGATTATGGATTTGCGTAAGCAGTACGGCGAAGTGTTTGAAAAACGTCACGGCATCCGCCTGGGCTTTATGTCCTTCTACGTGAAAGCGGTAGTTGAAGCGCTGAAACGTTATCCGGAAGTGAACGCCTCTATCGACGGCGATGACGTGGTGTACCACAATTACTTTGATGTGAGCATGGCGGTGTCTACGCCGCGCGGCCTGGTCACGCCGGTACTGCGTGACGTGGATACGCTGGGCATGGCTGACATCGAGAAGAAAATTAAAGAACTGGCCGTCAAAGGCCGCGACGGCAAGCTGACCGTAGAAGACCTGACCGGCGGTAACTTTACCATTACCAACGGCGGCGTATTCGGTTCGCTGATGTCTACCCCGATCATCAACCCGCCGCAGAGCGCGATTCTGGGAATGCACGCCATTAAAGACAGGCCGATGGCGGTGGATGGCAAGGTGGAAATTCTGCCGATGATGTACCTGGCGCTCTCTTACGATCATCGCCTGATCGATGGTCGCGAATCCGTGGGTTTCCTGGTCACCATCAAAGAGTTGCTGGAAGATCCGACCCGTCTGCTGCTGGACGTGTAGTCAACAAGAGCATCACCTGCTACCTGTAGGCCGGATAAGGCGTTCACGCCGCCATCCGGCGACGGTTGCCTGATGGCGCGCAGCTTTCAGGCCTACAGGTCTAAAGATAACGATTACCTGAAGGATGGACAGAACACATGAACTTACATGAATATCAGGCAAAACAACTTTTTGCCCGCTATGGCTTACCGGCGCCGGTGGGTTATGCCTGTACTACTCCGCGTGAAGCCGAAGAAGCCGCGTCTAAAATCGGAGCCGGCCCGTGGGTAGTGAAATGTCAGGTTCACGCTGGCGGCCGCGGCAAAGCGGGCGGTGTGAAGGTGGTAAACAGCAAAGAGGACATTCGCGCCTTTGCGGAAAACTGGCTGGGCAAACGTCTGGTGACCTATCAAACAGACGCTAATGGCCAACCGGTAAACCAGATTCTGGTTGAAGCGGCGACCGATATCGGCAAAGAACTGTATCTCGGCGCGGTTGTTGACCGTAGTTCCCGTCGCGTGGTCTTTATGGCATCTACCGAAGGCGGCGTGGAGATCGAAAAAGTCGCGGAGGAAACCCCGCACCTGATCCACAAAGTTGCGCTCGATCCGCTAACCGGCCCGATGCCTTATCAGGGGCGTGAACTGGCGTTCAAACTGGGTCTGGAAGGTAAACTGGTGCAGCAGTTCACCAAAATCTTTATGGGCCTGGCAACCATTTTCCTTGAGCGCGACCTGGCGCTAATCGAAATCAATCCGCTGGTTATCACTAAGCAGGGCGATCTGATTTGCCTCGACGGCAAGCTGGGCGCTGACGGCAACGCGCTGTTCCGCCAGCCGGATCTGCGTGAAATGCGCGACCAGTCGCAGGAAGACCCGCGTGAAGCCCAGGCGGCGCAGTGGGAACTGAACTACGTCGCGTTGGACGGCAACATCGGTTGCATGGTTAACGGCGCGGGCCTGGCGATGGGCACCATGGACATCGTTAAGCTGCATGGCGGCGAACCGGCTAACTTCCTTGACGTTGGTGGCGGCGCGACCAAAGAGCGCGTAACCGAAGCGTTTAAAATCATCCTCTCGGATGACAACGTGAAAGCGGTTCTGGTTAACATCTTCGGCGGTATCGTCCGTTGTGACCTGATTGCCGACGGTATCATCGGTGCGGTGGAAGAAGTGGGCGTTAATGTTCCGGTGGTGGTGCGTCTGGAAGGCAATAACGCCGAACTCGGCGCGAAGAAACTGGCTGACAGCGGCCTGAATATTATTGCAGCGAAAAGTCTGACGGATGCAGCTCAGCAGGTTGTTGCCGCAGTGGAGGGGAAATAATGTCCGTTTTAATCGATAAAAACACCAGGGTTATCTGTCAGGGCGTTACCGGTAGCCAGGGGACGTTCCACTCCGAGCAGGCGATCGCTTACGGTACGCAGATGGTGGGCGGCGTGACGCCAGGTAAAGGCGGCACCACGCATTTGGGTCTGCCGGTGTTCAACACCGTCCGCGAAGCGGTAGAAGCGACCGGCGCAACCGCCACCGTTATCTACGTTCCGGCGCCGTTCTGCAAAGACTCCATTCTGGAAGCGATCGATGCGGGCATCAAACTGATTATCACCATCACCGAAGGTATCCCGACGCTGGATATGTTGACCGTGAAGGTGAAGCTGGATGAAGCTGGCGTACGCATGATCGGCCCGAACTGTCCAGGCGTTATCACCCCGGGCGAATGCAAAATCGGCATCATGCCGGGTCACATTCACCAGCCGGGTAAAGTGGGTATCGTTTCCCGTTCCGGTACGCTGACCTATGAAGCGGTTAAGCAGACCACCGATTACGGTTTCGGCCAGTCTACCTGTGTGGGTATCGGCGGCGACCCGATTCCGGGCTCTAACTTCATTGATATCCTGAAGCTGTTCCAGGAAGATCCGCAGACTGAAGCAATCGTGATGATCGGCGAGATCGGCGGTAGCGCGGAAGAAGAGGCGGCGGCGTACATTAAAGATCACGTCACCAAGCCGGTTGTCGGTTATATCGCGGGCGTCACCGCGCCGAAAGGCAAGCGTATGGGCCACGCGGGCGCCATCATTGCGGGTGGTAAAGGCACTGCGGATGAAAAATTCGCCGCGCTGGAAGCCGCAGGCGTGAAAACCGTTCGCAGCCTGGCCGATATCGGTGAAGCGCTGAAAGCAATTATAAAATAAAAACTCGCTGTTCCTGAGGGAACAGATAAATGTCCGTTTTCGACATGGTTGGCCACCTTTGCGGTGGCCTTTTTTATGGCGATGTCTGGCAACCAGCGTAAATTTATAGTCGTCGCTTTTGAAGGTGTTGCGGCGGTATTCAAAGACTCGCTCATCCTGCAGGAATCCGCGAGAAATTTTCTCCAGCACCGGTTTCCCCGGTGCAATCCCCAGCATGGCGACCATCTCCTCGTTCGGGATCACCGGGATTATCTCCTGCTCGCTGCGATCGATAACCATCTTTTTGAGCGTTTCAATATAGTGATACTTCGAGTTTTCCATGACCTCCCTACTTGAGGCGTGTAGTACTCCTGCAGCGAGAAAGAGGTGGCAAGGCGCAGGGAGTTATTAGCTTTATCGATGGTATCTTCGGCGCTGATGCGTATGGTGACGGGCGATAACGTTAAGCAGGCGAGTAAGGTAGTAGTCAGGCGAGACGGCATGGGCGTTCTTTGGCAAAAAGTAAAAGGGAACAGTGAATTAGCATCTATTCTGGCACCGCCTGTGAGGAAAAATGTGGTCTGCATAAAATAAGTCACAGATGGTGACTATTTCTTTTTTTAATTGTTTTTAACAATCATTTGAAGCGTATCTGAATTAATCAATTCAATTTATGTGTTGTCGGAAAGAGCACAGAAAGGGAAAAAGAATGAATTCGCCAGAAAATACCGAAATACGTACTGGAGAAAAATTACTGTGAAGCAATTAACATATTCTCATTATACGCGCTCATTTTTTTAGCGGGTTACTAAGTTAATTATTATTACCTATAATTCTCATATCTATCTTTTAGATAACTACAAGTCTCATTAATAAAACATTAATTTAACATTGGGTTCACATGGATTTCTCGTGGAAACATATATTCAACAATAAGGGTAAATATTGATTTATATCAATACTTAAAACTTGGAAATATTGGTAAAAAAGCGTTTAATTGACTGGGATCAAAGTGTGCGAAAAGTACCCCCTGCGCTATATATTGATCAACGTCGTAAAACGTAAAGGCGGCTCATCAAAACCTGTTTATTGTAAGGTTATTACGGCGTAATATATTCGAGGGATCAATTTGGGTTTTTTATTAACGTATTTGTAACTTTTCATCATTACTGCCTCCTTCCCGAGGGGATAGTACGATGAAAGGCGGCAAATAAATTTGTATTGGGGCATGCGTGTGACCCTTTCTAACGGGGTTCACTCTCGGAGTCTTCATGCGATGAGCAAGGAGTCATGATGTTAGATATAGTCGAACTGTCGCGCTTACAGTTTGCCTTGACCGCGATGTACCACTTTCTGTTTGTGCCGCTAACGCTCGGTATGGCGTTCCTGCTGGCCATTATGGAAACGGTATACGTCCTTTCCGGCAAACAGATTTATAAAGATATGACCAAGTTCTGGGGCAAGTTGTTTGGTATCAACTTTGCTCTGGGTGTGGCTACCGGTTTGACCATGGAGTTCCAGTTCGGGACAAACTGGTCATACTACTCCCACTATGTTGGGGATATCTTCGGTGCGCCGCTGGCAATCGAAGGTTTAATGGCCTTCTTCCTCGAATCCACCTTTGTAGGTCTGTTCTTCTTCGGCTGGGATCGTCTGAGTAAAGTTCAGCATATGTGCGTCACCTGGCTGGTGGCTCTGGGGTCCAACCTCTCCGCGTTGTGGATTCTGGTAGCGAACGGCTGGATGCAAAACCCAATCGCTGCGGATTTCAATTTCGAAACCATGCGTATGGAAATGGTGAGCTTCTCTGAGCTGGTGCTGAACCCGGTAGCACAGGTGAAATTTGTTCACACTGTGGCGTCCGGCTATGTTACCGGCGCGATGTTCATCCTCGGTATCAGCGCTTACTACATGTTGAAAGGCCGTGACTTCGCCTTTGCTAAACGTTCCTTTGCTATTGCCGCCAGCTTCGGAATGGCTGCCGTGCTGTCCGTTATCGTACTTGGCGACGAATCCGGTTACGAAATGGGCGACGTGCAGAAAACTAAGCTCGCTGCGATTGAAGCAGAATGGGAAACGCAACCTGCTCCGGCCTCCTTTACCCTGTTCGGTATTCCTGACCAGGACAAACAGGAAAACCATCTGGCGATTCAGATCCCTTATGCGCTCGGCATTATCGCTACGCGTTCCGTGGACACGCCGGTTATTGGCCTGAAAGACCTCATGGTGCAGCATGAAGAGCGTATCCGTAACGGGATGAAAGCCTATGAACTGCTGGAACAGCTGCGTGCCGGTTCTACCGACCAGGCTGTTCGCGACCAGTTCAACAGCATGAAGAAAGATCTCGGTTACGGTCTGTTGCTGAAACGCTATACGCCTAATGTGACTGACGCGACCGAAGCGCAGATTCAGCAAGCGACGAAAGATTCCATTCCTCGCGTTGCGCCGCTGTACTTCGCCTTCCGTATCATGGTGGCATGCGGCTTCCTGCTGCTGGCGATCATCGCGCTCTCCTTCTGGAGCGTGATTCGTAACCGCATCGGTGAGAAAAAATGGCTTCTGCGCGCGGCGCTGTACGGTATTCCACTGCCGTGGATTGCGGTTGAAGCAGGTTGGTTTGTCGCCGAGTATGGTCGTCAGCCGTGGGCGATCGGCGAAGTGTTGCCGACTGCCGTGGCGAACTCATCGCTGACCGTGGGCGATCTGCTGTTCTCCATGTTCCTGATTTGCGGCCTGTATACCCTGTTCCTGGTGGCAGAATTGTTCCTGATGTTCAAATTTGCACGCCTTGGCCCAAGCAGCCTGAAAACCGGTCGCTATCACTTTGAGCAGTCCACCGTGACTTCTCAGCCGGCACGCTAAGACAGGAGTCGTCAAATGATCGATTATGAAGTACTACGTTTTATCTGGTGGCTGCTGGTTGGCATTTTGCTAATTGGTTTCGCCGTCACCGATGGGTTCGACATGGGGGTGGGGATGCTCACCCGTTTCCTCGGTCGTAACGACACCGAGCGTCGAATTATGATTAACTCTATCGCCCCGCACTGGGACGGTAACCAGGTGTGGTTGATCACGGCGGGTGGCGCATTGTTTGCCGCCTGGCCGATGGTTTACGCCGCGGCGTTCTCCGGTTTCTATGTGGCGATGATCCTTGTGCTGGCGTCTTTGTTCTTCCGTCCAGTCGGTTTTGATTACCGCTCTAAGATTGAAGACCCGCGCTGGCGCAACATGTGGGACTGGGGCGTGTTCATCGGTAGTTTTGTGCCGCCGCTGGTGATTGGCGTGGCCTTTGGCAATCTGTTGCAGGGCGTACCGTTCCACGTAGATGAGTATCTGCGTCTGTACTACACCGGTAACTTCTTCCAGTTGCTGAACCCGTTTGGTCTGCTGGCGGGCATCGTAAGCGTAGGGATGATCATCACGCAGGGGGCGACTTACCTGCAAATGCGTACCGTTGGCGAACTGCACCTGCGCGCGCGCGCCACCTCGCAGATTGCGGCGCTGGTGACATTAGTGTGCTTTGCGCTGGCGGGCGTTTGGGTAATGTATGGTATTGATGGTTATGTCGTGACATCCGCGATTGACCATCATGCCGCCTCTAACCCGCTAACTAAAGAAGTGGCGCGTGAAGCCGGCGCCTGGCTGGTGAACTTTAATAATGCTCCGATCCTGTGGTTGATTCCGGCACTGGGCGTGGTTCTGCCGCTGCTGACTATCCTGACTTCCCGTATGGAGAAAGGCGCGTGGGCATTCCTGTTCTCTTCGCTGACTCTGGCCTGCATTATTCTGACGGCGGGTATCGCTATGTTCCCGTTTGTGATGCCGTCCAGCACGATGATGAATGCCAGCCTGACCATGTGGGATGCGACATCCAGCCAGATGACGCTGAACCTGATGACCTGGGTTGCGGCGGTGTTCGTACCGATCATTCTGATCTACACCAGTTGGTGTTACTGGAAAATGTTCGGTCGTATCACCAAAGAACATATTGAAAGCAATACCCACTCTTTGTACTAAGTAAGGAGCTTAAAATGTGGTATTTCGCATGGATTCTGGGAACGCTTCTTGCCTGTGCATTCGGGATCATTACCGCCCTGGCGCTTGAGCACGTTGAAGCGGGTAAAACCGGTCAAGAAGAAAGCTAATGACCCCTATTATCGCAAAACTGTATGCGGTAATGGACAAGCGCCCGTTAAGGGCGCTTTCCTTCGTGATGGCGATAGTGCTGGCAGGATGTATGTTCTGGGACCCGTCACGATTTGCTGCGAGGACCAGCACGCTTGAAATCTGGCACGGATTATTGCTGATGTGGGCGGTTTGCGCAGGCATAATCCACGGCGTGGGTTTTCGCCCTGAATCCGTACACTGGCAAGGGATTTTTTGTCCGCTGCTTGCGGATATCGTCCTCATCGTCGGCCTGATTTTCTTCTTCTTGTGAATAAGAAACCTCCTTAAAAATATAGGGGCTTGCATAAGCCCATGTATTTTTACTCTCCCTTAACTTTCCCCCATTCCCAAGCCTCATTCCCACGCGTATAGTAGCAACGTTTAAAAGCTCTACTTTTGTTGCATTACCGGGATGTAAAGTGAATACAACGCGATATACAAGGGCATTCTTGAAGCATTGCGGCGGCGAGTGCGCGAACCACCAGGAACTTATAAGAATAAGTACCTGCGGTGAGCGGATGAAGCTAACAAAGAGGCAACAGGAATGAATAAGTATATGTTTCGATGGCCGATTCGGGTTTATTACGAAGACACGGACGCCGGCGGTGTAGTTTATCACGCCAGTTATGTCGCTTTTTATGAAAGAGCGCGCACGGAGATGCTGCGTCACCACCACTTCAGCCAACAGGTGCTGCTGGCGGAGCGGGTCGCCTTTGTGGTGCGCAGGATGACGCTGGAATACTATGCGCCTGCGCGGCTCGACGATATGCTTGAAGTTCAAACAGAAATTACGTCAATGCGTGGCACCGCTTTGGTTTTCACGCAACGCATTGTCAACGCAGAGAACACGCTGCTAAATGAAGCAGAGGTTCTGATTGTTTGCGTTGATCCACTCAAAATGAAGCCTCGTGCGCTTCCTAAGTCTATTGTCGCGGAGTTTAAGCAGTGACTGACATGAATATCCTTGATTTGTTCCTGAAGGCAAGCCTTCTGGTTAAACTTATCATGTTGATTTTGATTGGTTTTTCAATAGCATCCTGGGCCATCATTATCCAGCGAACGCGTATTCTGAACGCCGCTGCGCGTGAGGCGGAAGCGTTTGAAGATAAATTTTGGTCCGGAATCGAACTATCGCGCCTGTATCAGGAAAGCCAGGGGAGACGCGATAGTCTGTCGGGCTCGGAACAAATCTTTTATAGCGGTTTCAAAGAGTTTGTCCGGCTTCATCGCGCCAACAGCCATGCGCCGGAGGCAGTGGTAGAAGGGGCGTCGCGTGCGATGCGTATCTCCATGAATCGAGAGCTGGAAACGCTGGAAACTCATATTCCGTTTCTTGGCACGGTAGGCTCTATCAGTCCTTATATCGGTCTGTTTGGCACCGTATGGGGGATTATGCATGCGTTTATCGCCCTGGGGGCGGTGAAACAGGCGACTCTGCAAATGGTTGCGCCGGGTATTGCAGAAGCATTGATTGCCACGGCGATTGGTCTGTTTGCCGCCATTCCTGCGGTTATGGCTTACAACCGACTGAATCAGCGCGTGAACAAGCTGGAACTGAATTACGACAACTTTATGGAAGAGTTCACCGCGATTCTGCACCGCCAGGCGTTTACCGTAAGCGAAAGCAACAAGGGGTAAGCCATGGCCAGAACGCGTGGACGAGGTCGTCGCGAACTTAAGTCCGAAATCAATATTGTACCGCTGCTCGACGTACTGTTGGTGCTGCTGCTGATCTTTATGGCAACCGCGCCGATTATTACCCAGAGCGTGGAAGTCGATCTGCCGGAGGCGAATCAGTCGCAGGCGGTCAGTAGTAACGACGATCCACCGGTCATTATTGAGGTTTCCGGAGTAGGGCAATACAGCGTAGTGGTTGATAAAGAGCGAATGGATCAACTGCCGTCTGAACAGGTGATCGCAGAAGCAAAGCGTCACCTGCAGGCTAATCCGAAAACAGTCTTTTTAATCGGCGGCGCGAAAGAGGTGCCGTACGATGAAATAATTAAAGCGCTGAACTTGTTACACAGCGCGGGCGTAAAATCGGTTGGCTTAATGACGCAGCCAATCTGAAGTCTGCGTCCCGCTGGCTTGAAAGACGGCGAGTAACAGGCGAACAGTTTTTTGGGAACCGAGAGTGTCAAAGGCAACCGAACAAAACGACAAGCTCAAACGGGCGATAATGATTTCAGCCGTGCTGCATATCATCTTATTTGCAGTGCTGATCTGGAGTTCGTTTGATGAGCATATAGAGACTTCTGCCGGCGGCGGCGGTGGTTCCGCTATCGACGCGGTGATGGTCGATCCTGGCGCCGTTGTGCAGCAGTACAACCGTCAGCAGGATCAACAGGCCAGCGCCAGACGCGCGGAAGAAGAGCGTAAAAAGCTGCAACAGCAGCAGGCAGAGGAGCTTCAGCAGAAGCAGGCTGCCGAACAGGAGCGATTGAAACAACTTGAAAAGGAACGTTTAGCGGCTCAGGAGCAGCAAAAGCAGGCCGAAGAAGCGGCAAAACTGGCGCAACAGCAACAGAAACAGGCCGAAGAAGCGGCTCAGAAAGCAGCGGCGGACGCGAAGAAGAAAGCTGAGGCTGAAGCAGCGAAAGCGGTAGCCGATGCGAAGAAACAAGCCGAGGCTGAAGCGGCTCAGAAAGCAGCGGCGGACGCGAAGAAAAAAGCGGAGGCTGAAGCGGTAAAAGCGGCGGCCGAGGCGAAGAAAAAAGCGGAGGCCGAGGCTCAGAAAGCAGCGGCGGATGCGAAGAAGAAAGCGGAAGCCGAGGCGGCGAAGCAGGCTCAGGCTGAGGCGGCGAAGAAAGCCGCCGCCGAAAAAGTTGCGGCTGACAAAAAGGCCGCTGCAGAGAAAGCCGCGGCGGATAAAAAGGCAGCAGAGAAGAAAGCCGCAGCGGATAAAGCAGCGGCTAAAAAAGCGGCTGCCGAAAAAGCGGCCGCCGCAGAGGGAGTCGATGATCTGCTTGGCGATCTCAGCTCGGGTAAGAATGCGCCGAAAACCGGTGGCGGCGCGAAAGGGAATGGTCAGCCATCTAAAGATAGCGGTACATCGGGCGCTAACGGTGGGGCGACAGGCGCTGATATCAGCGCCTACGCGAAACAGATTCAGGTCGCGATTCAGAGCCGTCTGTATGATGCGAGTCTGTACCAGGGCAAACAATGTGTCTTGCATATAAGCCTGGCGCCGGATGGCTCATTAAAAAGCATTACGTCTGAGGGCGGCGATCCGGCGCTTTGTCAGGCGGCGTTAATGGCGGCAAAAACCGCGAAAATTCCTAAACCGCCAAGCCAGGCTGTTTATGAGAAAATAAAGGATGCCAAACTAGACTTTAAACTGTAGATACTTTCCTCTATGGAAGTTGGAGCGGTTGAGTTGTTACTGGTCCTGGTGGTTTTGTGTATTTGAGTTTGTTAACATTCTGCTAAATTATCGTGGGCCACAGGTCCAGGTATGGGAGATATGATGAAGCAGGCATTACGAGTAGCATTTGGTTTTCTGATGCTGTGGGCGGCGGTGCTGCACGCAGAAGTCCGTATCGAGATCACCCAGGGGGTGGACTCGGCGCGCCCGATTGGCGTTGTGCCTTTTAAATGGGCCGGGCCGGGTGCTGCGCCTGAAGATATCGGCGGCATCGTGGCGGCAGATTTACGCAACAGCGGTAAATTTAATCCGTTAGACCGGTCCCGACTGCCGCAGCAGCCAGCCACCGCTCAGGAAGTTCAGCCTGCCGCATGGTCTGCGCTGGGTATTGACGCCGTCGTCGTTGGGCAGGTGACGCCGAATCCGGACGGTTCCTACAATGTCGCCTATCAACTGGTTGACACTGGTGGCGCGCCGGGTACTGTACTGGCGCAAAACTCTTATAAAGTGAACAAACAGTGGCTGCGTTATGCAGGCCATACCGCCAGTGACGAAGTTTTTGAAAAACTGACGGGTATTAAGGGCGCGTTCCGTACCCGTATCGCCTACGTGGTGCAAACTAACGGCGGTCAGTTCCCGTATGAACTGCGCGTGTCAGATTACGATGGCTACAATCAGTTCGTGGTGCACCGTTCTCCGCAGCCGTTGATGTCTCCGGCGTGGTCTCCGGACGGCTCAAAACTGGCTTACGTGACTTTTGAAAGCGGCCGCTCCGCGCTGGTTATCCAGACGCTGGCAAACGGCGCAGTACGTCAGGTTGCGTCCTTCCCGCGTCACAACGGCGCGCCGGCCTTCTCGCCGGATGGGACGAAACTGGCGTTCGCGTTATCGAAAACCGGGAGTCTGAACCTGTATATCATGGATCTCGCCTCCGGCCAGATTCGTCAGATAACGGACGGGCGTAGCAACAATACGGAGCCGACCTGGTTCCCTGACAGCCAGACTTTGGCCTTTACCTCTGACCAGGCTGGACGTCCGCAAGTGTATAAAATGAACATTAACGGCGGTGCGGCGCAGCGTATTACCTGGGAAGGTTCGCAAAACCAGGATGCGGATGTCAGCAGCGACGGTAAATTTATGGTAATGGTAAGCTCAAATAACGGGCAGCAGCACATTGCCAAACAAGATCTGGTGACGGGTGGCGTACAGGTTCTGTCGTCAACGTTCCTGGATGAAACGCCAAGTCTGGCACCTAACGGCACGATGGTAATCTACAGCTCTTCTCAGGGGATGGGATCTGTGCTGAATTTGGTTTCTACAGATGGGCGTTTCAAAGCGCGTCTTCCGGCAACTGATGGTCAGGTGAAATCGCCTGCCTGGTCGCCGTATCTGTGATAATAATTAATTGATTACTAAAGGAATTAAAGAAATGCAACTGAACAAAGTGCTGAAGGGCCTGATGATTGCCCTGCCTGTTATGGCAATCGCGGCATGTTCTTCTAACAAGAACGCCAGCAATGACGGTAGCGAAGGCGGCATGCTGAACGGTGCCGGCACGGGTATGGACGCTAACGGTAACGGCAACATGTCATCTGAAGAGCAAGCGCGTCTGCAGATGCAGCAGCTGCAGCAGAACAATATCGTCTACTTTGATCTGGACAAGTATGATATCCGTTCTGACTTCGCGGCAATGCTGGACGCGCACGCTAATTTCCTGCGTAGCAATCCGTCTTACAAAGTCACCGTAGAAGGTCATGCGGACGAACGCGGTACGCCTGAGTACAACATCTCCCTGGGCGAACGTCGTGCTAACGCCGTTAAAATGTACCTGCAGGGTAAAGGCGTTTCAGCAGACCAGATCTCCATCGTTTCTTACGGTAAAGAAAAACCTGCAGTACTGGGCCACGACGAAGCGGCTTACGCTAAGAACCGTCGCGCTGTACTGGTTTACTAAGAGAATTGCATGAGCAGTAACTTCAGACATCATCTGTTGAGTCTGTCGTTACTGGTTGGCATAGCGGCCCCCTGGGCCGCTTTTGCTCAGGCGCCAATCAGTAGTGTCGGCTCAGGCTCGGTCGAAGACCGCGTCACTCAACTTGAGCGTATCTCTAACGCTCACAGCCAGCTTTTAACCCAACTTCAGCAACAGCTCTCCGATAATCAGTCCGATATCGATTCTTTGCGCGGTCAAATCCAGGAAAATCAGTATCAACTGAATCAGGTGATGGAGCGCCAGAAGCAAATCATGCTGCAGCTAGGGAACTTGAATAATGGCGGCGCAGCGCAGCCTGCGGCCGGCGACCAGAGCGGGGCGGCAACCGCTACGACCCCCGCCCCGGATGCCGGTACGGCAACCTCCGGGGTGCCGGTACAAAGTGGCGATGCGAATACCGATTACAATGCGGCAATTGCGCTGGTGCAGGATAAGTCCCGCCAGGATGATGCGATTGTGGCGTTTCAGAACTTCATCAAGAAATACCCTGATTCTACTTATCAGCCGAACGCCAATTATTGGCTGGGCCAGTTGAATTATAACAAGGGTAAAAAAGATGATGCTGCCTATTATTTCGCCTCGGTAGTGAAAAATTATCCTAAGTCGCCGAAGGCTGCGGATGCGATGTACAAAGTTGGCGTTATCATGCAGGACAAAGGTGATACGGCAAAAGCGAAAGCGGTTTATCAGCAGGTAATTAGCAAATATCCTGGCACTGATGGCGCGAAACAGGCGCAGAAGCGTCTTAACGCAATGTAATGCGTACCATGCGACCAGAAAACGCCTTTTTTCTGGTCGCGTCGTGCGATTCCTAAGCAGTTGAGCCCCTTGCGTCGAAATTTTTGTTGCGCTCAAATCTGAAATCAGTAATATATGCCGCCGTTGCCACGGGATATTAAACAACTCGAAAGCAACGTAAAAGTGGGTCGTTAGCTCAGTTGGTAGAGCAGTTGACTTTTAATCAATTGGTCGCAGGTTCGAATCCTGCACGACCCACCAATCGTTCGGTGGAAACGAGAATAAAACGTGAAGGATAACGTTGCGTCAGCAACGGCCCGTAGGGTGAGGCGAAGCCGAGTCATCCTGCACGACCCACCACTAATTTCGGTTAGTCAGTAATATCCAGCGTAGTATCGGGTGATTAGCTCAGCTGGGAGAGCACCTCCCTTACAAGGAGGGGGTCGGCGGTTCGATCCCGTCATCACCCACCACTCGGGTCGTTAGCTCAGTTGGTAGAGCAGTTGACTTTTAATCAATTGGTCGCAGGTTCGAATCCTGCACGACCCACCAATTTAACATCAAACTCAGATGTTAAGCGTGAAGGATAACGTTGCTTCAGCAACGGCCCGAAGGGCGAGGCGAAGTTGAGTCATCCTGCACGACCCATCAGTTTTCTAATTGGTGTCGAGTAAAAATATTTCAGGTAGCGCCCACCGTATGGGTCGTTAGCTCAGTTGGTAGAGCAGTTGACTTTTAATCAATTGGTCGCAGGTTCGAATCCTGCACGACCCACCAATATACAAGGTGGTAACTGGTAGAGAACGTGAAGGATAACGTTGCGTTAGCAACGGCCCGAAGGGTGAGGCGAAGCCGAGTCATCCTGCACGACCCACCATCCTGAAATGAATTAAGCAGTAACCCTTATCAAGGGGTCGTTAGCTCAGTTGGTAGAGCAGTTGACTTTTAATCAATTGGTCGCAGGTTCGAATCCTGCACGACCCACCAATGTAAAAAGGCGCCCTAAAGGCGCCTTTTTGCTATGCACAGAATTCAATGATTCGACAAAATTGTCTGGAACAATTTTGAACAACGCGACAGCGTTGGCCCGAAGGGCGAGTCTCAGGATGAGACGAGTATACCTGCGGCAGGTTCGTGTCGAACGCAGTGAGACAACGGAGCCGCTTGCGGCGACGGCCCGAAGGGCGAGCGAAGCGAGTCATCCTGCACGACCCACCGATGTAAAAAAGGCGCTAGCGGCGCTTTTTTGCTATCTACGGTATAAATAGATTCGCACCTTCTTGCCTGATGGCGCTTCGCTTATCATGCCTACCGCTCACGTAGGCCAGATAAGACGTTACGCCGCCATCAGACACGGGCTACGTAATTATTGTGACTTTCCTTATTTGATCGGCTATCTTGTTTAGCATATAAAACAAATTAACCGATTGTAGCGTTTATTGCGCTTTCATTCGGTTGTTTCGTTAAGCCAGTAAAACGAGAAGCCACGATGAGCGTAATGTTTGACCCACAAGCCGCAATCTATCCGTTTCCGCTAAAGCCAGCGCCGTTAAGCGTTGAGGAAAAGCAATTTTATCGTGAGAAAATCAAACGACTCCTCAGCGAACGGGATGCGGTGATGGTGGCGCATTATTATACCGATCCGGAAATTCAACAACTTGCTGAAGAAACAGGTGGGTGTGTTTCCGACTCGCTGGAAATGGCCCGTTTCGGCGCGAAGCACGCCGCATCCACGCTGCTGGTAGCAGGCGTACGGTTTATGGGGGAAACCGCCAAAATTCTCAGCCCGGAAAAAACTATTCTTATGCCTACCCTGGCGGCGGAATGTTCGCTGGATTTAGGCTGCCCAATAGACGAATTTAGCGCTTTTTGTGATGCCCATCCTGACAGAACCGTAGTGGTCTATGCTAACACCTCGGCTGCTGTTAAAGCGCGTGCGGACTGGGTTGTGACCTCCAGTATTGCCGTAGAACTGATTGAGTATCTGGATAGTTTGGGGGAAAAAATTATCTGGGCGCCGGACAGACACCTGGGGAATTATGTGCAAAAACAGACCGGGGCCGATGTACTGTGCTGGCAAGGGGCGTGTATTGTACATGATGAGTTTAAAACCCAGGCGTTGACCCGTTTAAAAAAAATCTATCCCGATGCCGCTATTCTGGTTCATCCTGAATCGCCGCAGTCCATTGTCGAGATGGCCGATGCGGTGGGCTCAACTAGTCAGCTCATTAAGGCGGCAAAAACGCTGCCGCACAGACAGCTTATTGTGGCGACCGATCGCGGCATTTTTTACAAAATGCAGCAGACGGTGCCTGAAAAAGAGTTGCTTGAAGCACCTACGGCTGGCGAGGGGGCGACCTGCCGTAGTTGCGCGCACTGTCCGTGGATGGCGATGAATGGCCTGAAAGCCATCGCTGAAGGGCTGGAGCAGGGAGGCGCAGCGCATGAGATACAGGTTGATACGGCGCAACGCGAGGGCGCATTACTGCCCCTCAACCGGATGCTGGATTTTGCGGCTACACTTCGGGCATAAAAACGGAAATCTTGGGGGGAGAGAATGGATTTTTTTAGTACGCACAACATACTGGTTCATATTCCGATCGGCACCGGCGGTTACGATCTTTCGTGGATCGAAGCGGTAGGAACCATCGCCGGCCTGCTCTGTATTTGGCTTGCCAGTCTGGAGAAGATCAGCAACTACTTTTTTGGGCTGGTTAACGTCACCCTGTTTGCGATTATTTTCTTTCAGATCCAGCTCTATGCCAGTCTGTTGCTGCAACTCTTTTTCTTTGCCGCCAATATTTATGGCTGGTATGCGTGGTCGCGGCAAACAAATGATAATGAAGCCGAGCTTAAAATCCGCTGGCTGCCGTTGTCAAAAGCAATGGCATGGCTGGCGATATGTGTGATAGCCATCGGTTTGATGACGCGATATATCGATCCCGTATTCGCCGTCCTGACGCGAGTGGCCGTCGCCATTATGCAGATGCTGGGGTTACAGGTGACAATGCCCGTACTGCAACCGGACGCCTTCCCGTTTTGGGACTCCTGCATGATGGTGCTGTCTATCGCGGCGATGATTCTGATGACACGCAAATATGTCGAAAACTGGCTACTGTGGGTGATAATCAACGTGATCAGCGTGGTGATTTTTGCTTTGCAGGGCGTCTATGCGATGTCGCTGGAGTATCTGATCCTGACATTTATCGCCGTGAACGGTAGCCGCATGTGGATAAACAGCGCGCGGGAGCGAGGGTCGCGCGCGCTTTCCCCTTAATGGTGATGAACATGCCCGGATGCCATCTGATTCAGATGGCAGTCCGGGCCGTGACACACTTGATACTCCATCTGAATTGTAGCGTGCGCAATATGGTATTCGTGCATCAGGAAATCCTGGATACGTTCCAGCAGCGCATCATGGTTGTGCGGCGGAATGACCTGAGCGTGCAATGTCATGACCGGTTTTTCGCCGACCATCCAGACATGCACGTGGTGTACGTTGCGAACTTCGGGGATTTCCCGGCTTAAATGGCGCTGTAAGGCATTAATATCCAGTGAAACCGGCGCGCCTTCCAGCAATTCGTTGACGCTATCTTTTAACAAACGCCAGGCGCTGCGTAGCACCAGTACCGAAACCAGAATAGAGAGAATCGGGTCCGCTGGCGTCCAGCCGGTCCAGATAATAATCAGCGCAGCGGCTATTGCGCCGACGGAGCCCAGCAAATCGCCCATCACATGTAGCGCGGCAGCGCGAACGTTCAGGTTTTTTTCATCGCTTCCCCGATGAAGAATCCAGAACGCAAACAGGTTCGCCAGCAGACCCGCGACCGCAATCACCATCATCAGACTGCCTGCCACCGGACGTGGCGTGTAAAAGCGCTCTATCGCTTCCCAGACAATAAGGAGCGTAATGACCACCAACGCAATGGCATTCACAAAGGCCGCCAGAGTGGTGAGTCTTAGCCAGCCAAAAGTGTGGCGAACCGTCGGGGGGCGACGGGAAAATTGAACCGCCAGCAGCGCAAAGAGAAGGGCCGCCGCGTCGGTGAGCATATGTCCCGCATCCGCCAACAACGCCAGCGAGCCGGAGAGTATCCCGCCCACCACCTCAAGGAGCATAAATCCGGCGGTGACGATAAAGGCAAAAAGCAGGCGACGAGCATTATTATCTTTCGGCAGGTGTGAATCGGCATGAGAGTGTGAGTGCGCCATAACGTCATTCCTTTGTTATTCTCATCAATACTGTAGACATCATACTGATTTTTCGCTGACAAAATAAAAAGGAGAGCGAAAGCTCTCCCGTTATCAGACTTTTTTCTGAATTACTGTGTGGTACCGTCGGTTTTGGTATTCACGTCATTATTGACGCCATTACCGGTTTCCACTTTTTTATTAATATCCGGGCAGCGACCGTCTTTACACATGGTATTTTTATGCTCTTCTTCCTTGGTCATTCCGTCATGATTCATAGTTGAACCGTCAGGATGCTGCATCGTACTGTTAGTATTGCCGTTGGTATTGATGTCGTTGTTATTCACATCATTCGGCGCCACATTCTGGCGGGCGTCCGGGGCAACCTGGCCGGCATTTGCCGCCGAGTTCGCCTGGCCATTACTGGACTGCGCGTTAGATTCAGCAGCTAACGCTGCGCCGCTGGCAAGGCCGAGGGTAGCGGTGAGTAAAAGCGTAGTCAGTTTTGTCATTTTCATAAGATGCTCCTGTTATGGTGGATATGTCGGATAACCTCTTCCAACAGTGCACGTGTCAGTCAAATCCTCAAATAAGGGATAAAAAGCTTTCGCCGCCGCCTGGTAACGCAGCAGAGAATCTTGCAATAATTCATAAACAGAGTGGTTACAGTTAAAAATTGTAGGTTAGATCCCATTTTTCGCTACATTTGTGCGTTTTTTTCCTGAATTCCAGGATTATTCCGTTCAAAGTGTAAAAGCCCGTTTACACTATTTAATTGAAGAGATAGATTGGAGGGATTGCATTCATTGGGATAAGTACGGCAACACTGGAATAAACATGAATTATCAGAACGACGATTTACGCATTAAAGAAATCAACGAGTTATTACCTCCGGTCGCGCTGCTGGAAAAGTTTCCCGCAACGGAAAATGCAGCAAATACCGTTGCCCACGCGCGCAAAGCCATCCATAAAATACTCAACGGCAATGACGATCGTCTGCTGGTGGTGATTGGTCCTTGTTCAATTCATGATCCGGCAGCGGCGAAAGAGTATGCCGCCCGTTTGCTGGCGCTACGCGATGAGCTTAAAGGCGAGCTTGAAATTGTCATGCGCGTCTATTTTGAGAAACCGCGTACCACCGTCGGCTGGAAAGGGCTGATTAACGATCCGCACATGGATAACAGCTTCCAGATTAACGACGGTCTGCGTATTGCGCGCAAACTGCTGCTGGATATTAATGACAGCGGTCTTCCTGCCGCCGGTGAATTCCTCGATATGATCACGCCGCAATATCTGGCCGATCTGATGAGCTGGGGCGCCATTGGCGCGCGGACTACTGAATCCCAGGTTCATCGCGAACTGGCGTCCGGCCTCTCTTGTCCGGTCGGCTTTAAAAATGGTACTGATGGCACGATTAAAGTCGCGATTGACGCGATCAACGCCGCCGGTGCGCCGCACTGCTTCCTCTCCGTCACTAAATGGGGTCATTCAGCGATTGTGAATACCAGCGGCAACGGCGACTGCCATATCATTCTGCGCGGCGGTAAAGCGCCAAACTATAGCGCGCAGCATGTTGCGGAGGTGAAAGAAGGCCTCACCAAAGCGGGACTGACGCCGCAGGTCATGATTGATTTCAGCCATGCCAACTCCTGTAAGCAATTTCAAAAACAGATGGAGGTTTGTGCCGATGTCTGCCAGCAGATAGCGGGCGGTGAAAAAGCGATTATTGGCGTGATGGTAGAAAGTCATCTGGTAGAAGGAAACCAGAGCCTGGAAAGCGGTCAGCCGCTGACCTACGGTAAAAGCATTACTGACGCCTGCATTGGCTGGGAAGATACCGATGCGCTACTTCGTCAATTGTCGGCAGCGGTAACAGCCCGTCGTGGTTAATCTTCATTACGTGTTAAACCGGCCCGCAAGGCCGGTTTTTTTATCGGAGACAGGTGAGATAGCCCACTGAGTCATCACTCGAAATATAAATAAATATATAACGAAATCATTCGGCGCTATAATTCTTCTCTGATTAATAACGTAGCCCGAACCATGACCTGTCAGGACAAATCACTTTTAGCGCCCAGTCTCGCTTCCACGCCAGTCATTCCGCGCTATCGCCAGATCATCCGCAAAAGGGCCGTGCTCATGTTAGCTATTGCGCTGGCGATGATGACTTCACTGATGGTAGATGTAACCTGCGGGTCTTCTGGTTTACCGTTCAGTGCGCTGTGGCAGGCGCTTTTCCAGCCGGAAAAGGTGAATGCGGGCGTACACGTTATTGTCTGGGATATTCGCTTACCCTACGCCCTGATGGCGCTGCTGGTGGGCATGGCGCTAGGGCTGGCGGGTGCCGAAATGCAAACCATTTTAAATAATTCGCTGGCAACGCCGTTTACCCTCGGCGTATCGTCCGCCGCGGCTTTTGGCGCTGCGCTGGCGATTGTGCTGGGGCTCGGTATTCCCGGTATTCCTGCCGCCTGGTTTATCCCGGCCAATGCGTTCATCTTTGCGCTTTTGTCCGCGTTACTCCTGGACGGTATTACCCGTTGGACAGGCGTCGCCGCATCCGGGGTAGTATTGTTCGGTATTGCGCTGGTATTCACCTTTAACGCATTGGTCGCCATTATGCAGTTTGTGGCTGATGAAGATACGCTGCAGGGGCTGGTATTCTGGACGATGGGGAGCCTGGTCCGTGCGTCGTGGGAAAAATTGGGCGTACTGGCCGTTGTGTTTATTGCTGTGCTTTTTGGGTCGTTACGAAGCGCCTGGCAACTAACGGCATTACGTCTGGGCGAAGAGAGGGCGCTGAGCTTTGGGATTCATGTCCGCCGTTTACGTCTGCTGTCATTGTTGCGTATCAGCTTGTTATCAGCGCTGGCGGTAGCTTTCGTCGGGCCGATTGGTTTTATTGGTCTCGTTGCGCCGCATATCGCGCGAATACTTTTGGGGGAAGATCACCGTTTCTACCTTCCGGGCAGCGCGCTGATTGGCGGGCTGGTGTTATCGCTGGCCTCTATTGTGGCGAAAAATAGTGTTCCGGGCGTAATGGTGCCGGTGGGGATTGTCACCTCGCTGGTCGGGGTTCCGTTCTTTTTAAGCATTGTATTGCGACATCGGGGGAGTCTCTGATGCGTGGGTTAATGCTCCGGTCATTTAGCGCCGGCTATTCCACTCAGCCGGTTATTGCAGATCTCAACGTTCCCTTACTGCCGCGCGGGAAAATTACCGTTTTGCTGGGGCCGAACGGCTGTGGTAAATCGACGTTACTACGTTCGCTGGCCGGGCTGAATAACGCCGACGGCGAGGCGCGACTTGATGGCGAGGATCTTATGTCGTTATCGTTTGCCGAGCGGGCGCAGAAGGTCGTGTTTTTGCCGCAGTCATTACCGCAGGGTGTGCATCTGCATGTACTGGAGTCGATTATTGTGGCGCAGCGGGCATCAGGCGGCAGAGGCGATGCGCAGGGCAGGGCGCAGATACTGGCTATCCTTGAGCAATTAGGCATAACGCACCTGGCGTTGCAGTATCTCGACCAGCTTTCTGGCGGTCAGCGGCAATTAGTTGGTCTGGCACAATCGCTGATTCGTTGCCCTGAACTTTTGTTACTGGATGAGCCGCTCAGCGCGCTGGATTTAAACTATCAGTTTCACGTAATGGATCTCGTGCGTCGGGATACTCAGGCGCAAAATAGGGTGACGATAGTCGTGGTGCATGACATTAATATTGCACTGCGTCATGGTGAACATGTACTGATGCTAAAAGACGGCAGGCTGGTCGCCAGCGGCGCGCCGGAGACGGTGATTACCGCGGAACGTCTGGCTGAAGTGTACCGGGTACGAGGACGCGTGGAGCGCTGTTCGCAGGGCAGATTACAGGTGGTGCTTGACGGAGTGATCGATGTTTAAGACTGTTGCCTGATGACGTTGCGCTTATCCGACCTACCCATTGCTCGTAGGCCGGATACGGCAAACGTGATTACTTCGCTTTACCCTGATTCGCCACGGCAGCCGCTTTCGCTGCGATCTCGTCAGCATTGCCCAGATAGTAGCGTTTTATCGGCGTAAAGTTTTCGTCGAACTCATATACCAGCGGCACGCCGGTCGGGATGTTTAACTCAAGAATCTCATCTTCACTCATGTTATCCAGGTATTTCACCAGCGCACGCAATGAGTTACCGTGAGCTGCGATGATCACGCGCTCACCGCTCTTCATACGTGGCAGGATGGTGTCGTTCCAGTAAGGAATAACGCGGTCGATGGTCAGCGCCAGGCTTTCGGTCAGCGGCAGTTCTTTCTCGCTCAGTTTGGCATAACGTGGATCGTGACCCGGATAACGCTCATCATCTTTGGTCAGTTCCGGTGGCGTCACGGCAAAACCGCGGCGCCACTGCTTAACCTGCTCGTCACCATATTTTTCTGCCGTTTCCGCTTTATTCAGCCCCTGCAATGCGCCATAGTGACGTTCATTGAGTTTCCAGGATTTTTCCACCGGCAGCCACGCCTGATCCAGTTCATCCAGTACGTTCCACAGCGTATGGATAGCGCGTTTCAGTACGGAAGTGTAGGCAAAATCAAAGCTGAAACCTTCTTCTTTTAGCAGTTTACCTGCTGCTTTTGCTTCGCTTACGCCTTTTTCAGACAGGTCAACATCATACCAGCCGGTGAAACGGTTCTCTTTGTTCCATTGACTTTCACCGTGACGTACCAGAACCAGCTTAGTTACAGCCATACTCTCACTCCTATAAATCATATGTAATGATAATAATTCTCATTATATTGCCGTAATGCATCAGCGGCAACGCTTATCCTTATACAATAGCGAAAATTGGGCTTGAGTGTAAGGTATGTGTTAATGAGAGGTTGTGTTTAGGTACTAAGAGTGAGAATCCATCAGGTATAACCCAGGTCATCAGACCAAATTAAATCTTGCCGCTATTGGTGACTAAACAAGCTATTCGCGAAGATTCTCTCACCTTGCTCATTGGCTTAGTACTTCTACTTAATTCCCTGAAATGTGAAAATCGTCATGTCAAAAGGTCAATGAAAAAGAATTTATGGATCTGGCTCATTACTGCCTTTTAGGGGCCTCATGTATCCTGTTTGTCATTCAGAGAGAAATATTCAGTTTGTGTTTTTATCCGTCAAAGAGGTTTACATTTTTTCCATATCAAGTGTTCCATTTGAGGGTATTCATTATGTCTGGCGCAATAAGTTCCCTGGAAAGGGTGATTTTACCTGTTGCGGTAACGCTGGGTAAACAGATACATGTTAACGCTATTAAAAATGGTTTTATCAGGCTAATGCCATTAACGCTTGTTGGAGCGATATTTGTTCTGATAAATAATGTTTTGTTGAATTTTGGTGAAGGATCATTTTTCTGGTCTATGGGTATTCGCCTGGATGCGAATACTCTTGCATCACTGGAACAACTAAAAGTTATAGGCAGTAGCGTATATAATGGAACGTTGGGAATAATGTCATTGATGACGCCATTTTTTATTGGCATGGCGTTGGCTGAAGAGCGTAAAGTGGATGCGCTCGCTGCCGGCTTATTATCGATTGCCTCTTTTATGACGGTTACGCCGTTTACAGTAGGAGATGTTAGCGCTATTGGCGCAAACTGGCTTGGCGGCGCAAATATTATATCGGGTATTATTATTGGTCTGGTCGTTGCTGAGATATTCACTTTTATTATCCGTCAGAACTGGGTTATCAAATTACCTGACAGCGTACCGGAATCGGTTTCGCGCTCATTTACGGCATTAATCCCAGGTTTTATTATTCTTTTCATGATGGGACTGATTGCATGGGGGCTGTCGTTGGCTGGCACCCATTTTCATCAGGTGATTATGAATTCGATTGCGACACCACTAGCGTCGCTCGGTAGCATCGTTGGATGGGCATATGTGATATTTAATGCCTTACTGTGGTTTTTTGGCGTACATGGAGGACTGGCATTAACTGCGCTCAATAGTGGAATTCTGGGCCCATGGGGAATGGAAAATATGGCGACCTATACTGAGTATGGTTCTATCGACGCAGCGCTGGCTGCGGGTAAAACCTTTCATTTCTGGACCGGGCCAATGTTGGAGTCTTACGTCTATCTCGGCGGGACTGGTGCAACGTTGAGTCTGATTTTCGCTATTTTTATCGCCTCACGCCGTGCTGACTATCGGCAGGTAGCTAAGATGGCATTACCCTCCGGACTGTTTAATATTAATGAGCCGATTCTGTTTGGCCTGCCCATTATCATGAATCCGGCGTTAATGATTCCCTTCGTACTCATTCAGCCTATTCTGGCTGGTATCACATTATTAGTCTATTCAGTAGGTATTATTCCACCCTCTACAAATTTTGCGCCGTGGACAATGCCAGTAGGGCTGGGGGCATTCTTCAATTCTAACGGCAGTATCGCTGCACTCATTATGGCATTAGTGAACCTTGCCATAGCGACCTTAATTTATCTCCCTTTTGTCATTATTGCCAATAAAGCACAAAACATTATTGATGAGGATGAGAGCGAAGAAGATATCGCCAATGCCTTAAAATTTTGATGAGGTGTGAACATGGAAATCAACACGGTACATGAAAGCCAGTTTTTAAAAGGTAAAGATTTTTATTTCTTTATTTTGGACAAAACGGAGAGTGTGAGTGGACTGCATCAGCATGACTACTATGAATTTACGCTAGTTCTGACAGGAAGCTGTAGTCAGGAGATAAATGGTAAACGTGTAATGCTGGAACGTGGTGATTTTGTCTTTATCCCGGTAGGGTCTTACCATCAAACGTTTTATGACTATGGAGTTACGCGAATATTAAATATGGGGGTAGGTAGACGCTATTTTGATGAACACTATCTGGCGATACTCCCGTCATGTTTTGTGGCGTCTCAGCCTTATGCAATGTCTAATGCTTTCTTAACTTTTATAGAGCAGACCTTATCAACAATGGATATTCATCAACGAGAATGTGATGAGTTCAATAAATTACTCACTTTTTATATCGTCAATCGTTTGCAGCATTATGAGGATAATTCACGGTCGGATGCAATACCCGGCTGGCTAAAACAACTCGTCAGCGACATGCACAAAAAATCAATGTTTTCCGATGATGCGTTGAATAATATGGTAAGGCTTTCCGGGAAAACGCAATCTTATCTTACACGGGCTACTAATCGTTATTATCACAAGACGCCCGGCCAGATAATAAATGCTATTCGGATCAACTATTGTAAAAAACAACTGGAGACCACTAATTTTTCGGTTGCTGATATTGCTTTTGAGGCCGGATTTAGTAGTCCTGGAATTTTTATCAATAACTTTAAGAAAATGACCTCATTCACCCCAGGCAATTACCGACGGAAATTGGCGAGCTCACAGCAGGAGTATATATGAAAAAATTAAAAGTAGTGACTATTGGAGGAGGAAGTAGTTACACTCCTGAACTTCTTGATGGATTTATTAAACGCTATGATGAGTTACCTGTCAGTGAGTTATGGCTGGTGGATATCGAAGAAGGTAGCGAAAAACTCGATATTATTTTTGCGCTTTGCCAACGTATGGTCGCACAGGCGGGAGTGCCGATAGCGATTTATAAAAGTTTAAATCGACAGGAAGCGTTAAAGGATGCGGATTTCGTCACAACACAATTCCGGGTTGGTCAGCTAAAGGCGCGTGAGCAGGATGAGCGTATCCCACTGGCACATGGTTATCTTGGGCAAGAGACTAATGGTGCGGGCGGGTTATTTAAAGGGTTACGCACCATTCCCGTTATTTTTGATATTGTGAAAGATGTCCAGCAGATTTGTCCTCAGGCGTGGATTATTAATTTCACCAACCCTGCCGGGATGGTAACAGAAGCCGTCTATCGACATACTCGTTTCAAACGTTTTATTGGCGTCTGCAACGTCCCGGTAGGGATGCGGATGCTCATTGAGGACCTTCTGTCATTAACAAAAGAAGACTCGCTTTCTATCGATCTGTTTGGCCTCAATCATTTAGTATTTATCGGCAATATTTGGGTAAACGGGCAGTCACGTTTTGCTGAGGTAATGAATCTGGTAACATCCGGTACTATAAGCGGCAGTTCGGTTAAAAACATATTTAGCCTGCCATTTAGTGGAGGGCTACTGCGTTCGCTCAATTTACTGCCATGCTCCTATCTACTTTATTATTTTAAATCTAAAGAAATGCTGGCAATAGAAATGGGAGAGTATTACAAAGGCAGTGTTCGTGCGCAGGTTGTACAGAAATTGGAAAAACAGCTATTCGGGATTTATAAAAAGCCTGAACAGAATAGTAAGCCTGCGGAACTGGAATCTCGTGGTGGTTCTTATTATTCCGATGCGGCGTGTGAGGTTATCAATGCAATTTATAATGATAAACAAACGGAACATTATATTAACGTGCCTCATCATGGTCATATCAACAATATTCCTGTGGACTGGTCCGTAGAAATGACCTGCCTGTTAGGCAAGAATGGGGCTACACCGCATCCACGCATCACACATTTTGACGAGAAAGTTTTAGGATTAATTTACACGATAAAAATTTTTGAAATTGCAACCGCCAATGCGGCCTTGAGCGGACGAATGGATGATGTATTACTGGCGCTCAATCTCAATCCTTTAGTCGGTTCAGATCAGGGCGCTGAAATATTGGCGCGGGAGATGCTGCTTGCTAACCAGCCGTATTTGCCTCAATTTGCTGATGCGATCAACTTGCTTCGCCAGCGAGATCATTAATAGAAGGTCAGAATAATGACGAAACTGTTAATTGTTAATGCCGATGATTTTGGTTTAAGTCCTGGCATAAATTACGGCATTATTGAAGCGCATCGTCACGGGTTGGTTACGTCAACAACGGCTATGATGAATGCCGATGGTATTGAACATGCGGCAGCAATTAGCGCCGATTTTCCTTTGCTTGGCGTGGGTCTGCATTTTGTTCTCAGTTTTGGCGCGCCATTGTCCAGTATGCCTTCGCTGGAAAGAGAAGGTATGCTGGGGAAATGGCTCTGGCAGGCCGCCGCACAAGGGAAAATTCAGGATGATGAACTAGTGACTGAATTACACAGGCAGTATGAAGGTTTTGTCCGGCTCTTTGGACGAGCGCCTACGCATATTGATAGCCATCACCATGCGCATTTTATTCCCCAGGTCTGGAAGCATGTTGTACGATTTGCGGGAGAAACCGGACTTCCGTTGCGTCTCGATCGACAGCACGCTATTTCTACGCAAGGCGTAAAAGGCGTTGATAACTTTATCAGCAATTTTTATGCAGAGAATGTCTCAGCCCATTTTATTCTTGCGGCTTTGACACGCGCAGCAGCAGGGAAAGAACAGTCCGTTGAGCTGATGTGCCACCCGGGATTTATCGATAAAATTGCTCTGCAAAGCAGCTATTGTTATCCGCGATTGGATGAGCTGGACGTGCTGACGTCAGCGACGTTGAAACAAGATATTCTGGCGCAAGGTTTCCGCCTGGGAACCTACAACGATCTGTAATAAATAGCCCGGCGGATTAGCGTCGCCGGGCATATCGTCAGGACGGAATAAACTGATACTCGGTCAGGCTGGCGTACTCCTCGCCGGGGCGAAGGATACAGTCAGGCTGCGGCCATTCAGGATGATTCGGGCTGTCCGGCAGCAGTTCGCTTTCCAGCGCCAGCCCTTGCCAGTCTGCATAAGGTTCTGGCCCGCGGGCAGGCGTACCCGCCAGATAATTGCCGGAATAAAACTGTAACGCCGGGGCAGTGGTGTAAACCATCATTTGTAGCTTTCCATCCTGTGACCACAGACGGGCCGCCGGCTTTTTGCCATCACCCTGCGTCTGTAGCAGGAAAGCATGATCGTAGCCTTTAACCTTGCGCTGATCGTCATCGGCGAGAAACTCGCTGGCGATGACTTTTGGCATCCGGAAGTCAAATGAGGTGTTGGCCACCGATTTTAGCCCCTGACGTGGAATACCGTATTCATCTACTGGCAGATACTCATCCGCCAGAATTTGCAGCTTATGTTGACGCACGTCGGTCCGATCGCCGTCCAGATTAAAATAGACGTGGTTAGTCAAATTCACCGGACAGGGTTTATCGACCGTCGCACGGTAGGTGATGGAGATTCGATTGTCATCGGTCAGACGATATTGCGCCGTGGCGCAAAGATGGCCGGGAAAGCCCTGGTCGCCGTCATCAGAGGTGAGCGCGAATAATACCTGGCGATCGTTCTGATTCACAATTTGCCAGCGGCGCTTGTCAAAGCCTTCCGGTCCACCGTGTAGCTGGTTTTCGCCCTGGCTTGGGCTTAACTGTACGGTTTCGCCGGCAAACGTATAGCAGCTATTGGCGATACGGTTCGCGTAACGGCCAATAGAGGCGCCGAGGAACGACGTCTGTTCAGAATAGTGTTCCGGGCTGGCACAGCCCAGCAATGCTTCCCGAACGCTGCCGTCAGACAGCGGAATACGGGCAGAAAGAAGAGTGGCTCCCCAGTCCATCAGCGTTACCACCATCCCTGCGCTGTTGCGCAGGGTTAACAGGCGGTACGGCTGACCATCGGGGGCTAGTGCGGGCGTTTCATTTAGCACTGTCCTGCTCCTTGCGACGGTTTGCATACATAAAAGGTTTCTTTGATACCGGTTTTCGCTTCGTACTGCTGCGCAACGGCCTGCTGAACGGCGGGAACCAGATCTTCCGGGATCAGCGCGACAACACATCCACCGAAGCCGCCGCCGGTCATGCGCACGCCGCCTTTATCGCCGATGGTCGCTTTGACGATGTCTACCAGCGTGTCTATCTGCGGGACGGTAATTTCGAAATCATCGCGCATCGAGGCATGGGATTCCGCCATCAGTTGGCCCATACGTTGCAAATCACCTTTCTCCAGCGCGCTTGCTGCTTCAACGGTGCGCGCATTTTCGCTCAATACATGGCGAACGCGTTTTGCGACTACCGGGTCCAGCTCGCTGGCAACGGCATTGAACGCCTCGAGGCTGACATCGCGCAGGGCCGGCTGCTGGAAGAAACGGGCGCCGGTTTCGCACTGTTCACGGCGGGTATTATACTCGCTGCCCACCAGAGTGCGCTTAAAGTTACTATTGATGATCACCACGGCGACGCCTTTCGGCATGGAAACCGCTTTGGCGCCGAGCGTACGGCAATCAATCAGCAACGCATGATCTTTTTTGCCGAGCGCAGAGATGAGCTGGTCCATAATGCCGCAGTTACAGCCGACAAACTGGTTCTCGGCCTCTTGTCCGTTGAGCGCAATTTGCGCGCCGTCCAGCGGCAGGTGATAAAGCTGCTGGAAGACGGTGCCCACCGCCACTTCCAGCGAGGCGGAGGAGCTTAACCCGGCGCCCTGCGGCACATTGCCGCTGATGACCATATCCACGCCGCCAAACGCGTTGTTACGCTGTTGCAGGTGTTTCACTACGCCGCGCACATAGTTAGACCACTGCTGGCGGTCGTGGGTCACGATCGGCGCATCCAGTGAAAATTCGTCCACCTGATTATCGTAATCGGCGGCAATCACCCGCACGGTACGATCGTCGCGCGGCGCACAGCTAATTACGGTCTGGTAATCGATAGCGCAGGGCAGAACAAAACCATCATTGTAATCAGTGTGCTCGCCGATCAGATTGACGCGGCCTGGCGCCTGAATCGTGTGGGTGGCAGGGTAGCCGAAAATTTCAGCAAACAGAGAGCGCGTTTTCTCTTTCAGATTCATTTTTATACTCCGGATTCGCGAAAATGGATGTCGCTGACCGCACGCAGGCGTTCAGCCGCTTGTTCTGCGGTTAAATCACGCTGGGTTTCCGCCAGCATCTCATAGCCGACCATAAATTTACGGACGGTCGCAGAGCGCAGCAGCGGTGGATAAAAGTGCGCGTGCAACTGCCAGTGCGCGTTTTCTTCACCGTTAAACGGCGCGCCGTGCCAGCCCATTGAGTAGGGGAAGGAACACTGAAACAGGTTGTCATAACGACTGGTCAGCTTTTTCAACGCCAGTGCCAAAGAGTCGCGCTGCTCGTCGCTTAAATCGGTAATGCGCAGGACATGCGTTTTGGGTAACAGTAGCGTTTCGAACGGCCACGCCGCCCAGTAAGGCACCACCGCCAGCCAGTGTTCGGTTTCGACCACGGTACGGCTGCCGTCCGCCAGTTCTCGCTGTACATAATCCACCAGCATTGGCGAACGCTGCTCGGTGAAATAGGCTTTTTGTAAACGATCTTCGCGTTCGGCCTCATTCGGCAGAAAGCTGTTGGCCCAGATCTGTCCATGCGGATGCGGGTTCGAACAGCCCATCGCCGCACCTTTATTTTCAAAGACCTGCACCCACGGATAGGTTTTGCCTAACTCGGCGGTCTGCGTCTGCCAGGTTCTCACGATTTCCGTCAGCGCGGGCAGGCTCAACTCCGGCAGCGTTTTACTGTGATCGGGAGAAAAGCAGATCACGCGGCTGGTGCCGCGCGCGCTCTGACAGCGCATCAGCGGATCGTGGCTGTCCGGCGCATCCGGCGTGTCGGTCATCAGCGCCGCGAAATCGTTAGTAAAGACGTAAGTCCCTTTGTAATCGGGATTTTTATCGCCAGTCACTCGCGTATTGCCCGCGCACAGGAAGCAGTCCGGATCGTGCGCCGGTAGTATTTGCTGAGACGGCGTTTCCTGCGCCCCCTGCCAGGGGCGTTTTGCGCGATGCGGCGAAACCAGAATCCACTGACCGGTAAGCGGGTTATAACGACGATGTGGATGATCGATGGGATTAAATGGGGTCATAACAACATCCTTAATCTGGGTATCCCTGCGGATGGCGTGACTGCCAGTGCCAGGTGTCCTGCGCCATTTCGTCAAGCGTGCGGGTGACACGCCAGTTCAGCTCGCGATCGGCTTTGCTGGCATCCGCCCAATACGCTGGCAGATCGCCGTCGCGACGCGGTGCGAAGTGGTAATTAATGGGCTTACCGCAGGCTTTACTAAAGGCGTTGACCACATCCAGTACGCTACTGCCGACGCCAGCGCCGAGGTTATAAATATGTACGCCGGGTTTGTCCGCCAGTTTTTCCATCGCCACGACGTGCCCGTCGGCTAAGTCCATAACGTGAATGTAATCGCGCACGCCGGTGCCATCTTCGGTCGGGTAATCGTTGCCGAAAACGGCGAGCGATTCGCGACGACCCACGGCGACCTGGGCGATATAGGGCATCAGGTTATTCGGAATACCTTGCGGATCTTCTCCCATGTCGCCCGACGGGTGCGCGCCGACCGGGTTGAAATAACGCAGCAGCGCAATACTCCATTCCGGCTGGGCTTTTTGCAGATCGGTGAGGATCTGTTCTACCATCAATTTACTTTTGCCATAGGGGCTTTGCGGCGTGCCGGTAGGAAAACTTTCGACGTAAGGAATTTTGGGCTGATCGCCATAAACAGTGGCGGAGGAGCTAAAAATAAGGTTTTTAACGTTGGCCGCACGCATTGCGCTGATCAACCGCAGCGTACCGTTGACGTTGTTGTCATAGTACTCCAGCGGCCTGGCGACCGATTCGCCGACGGCTTTCAGGCCGGCAAAGTGAATCACGGTATCAATCGCGTGATCGTGCAGAATTTCGGTTATAAGCGCTTCGTTGCGAATATCGCCTTCGACAAAGGTCGGGTGCTTACCGCCCAGACGTTCGATAACGGGCAGTACACTGCGCTTGCTGTTGCAGAGGTTATCGAGGATGACGACGTCATGACCATTTTGCAGCAATTGCACACAGGTATGACTTCCAATGTAACCGCTACCACCTGTAACCAATACTCTCATAATTCGCTCCGTTAAGCATATGGTATGGAATAACCATAGCATAACAAAGATGCGAAAAGTGTGACATGTAATAAATTAGTGGAATCGTTTACACTTGAGTTAGCTCACAAATAGTCGCCAATAATTTGATGATAAATCAATGGATTTTAGAATGATCACGCCTTTTATCTGAAAAAGCACGAAAAAAGGGCGCTTCACACGCCCCGGTTGGCATTAAGGTAACGTAGATTGCCGATAGAGATAGTGGTCGCCTTCTGGCACAAATTCCAGCCGATGGGTAATACAGGCAGGCGCATCCTCTGCATGATGGGAAACGAACAGCAGTTGGGTCTCTCCCTGGCGAATTAATACATCGACAAAACGGCGTACCAGTTGGCGGTTCAGCGGGTCGAGCCCTTGCAGCGGCTCATCCAGTATCAACACTGTCGGATGCTTAACCAGCGCGCGCACGATCAGCGCCAGCCTCTGCTGTCCCCAGGAGAGGCTGTGGAAGGGGGCATCCGCCGTACGCTTATCGATTCCCAGAATATCCAGCCACTGTTGCGCCAGCTTTCGTTGCCTGTCTGAAACGGCCTGGTAAATGCCGATAGAATCGAAATAGCCGGAGAGAATGACATTGCGCACCGTGGTACTGACGCGGTACTCCAGATGTAAACTGCTGCTGATGTAGCCGATATGTTTTTTGATATCCCAAATCGTTTCGCCGCTTCCTCGCCGCCGACCGAACAGAGTGAGATCGTTGCTGTAGCCTTGCGGATGATCGCCAGTAATAAGGCTAAGCAGCGTAGACTTACCCGCCCCGTTAGGACCGACGATCTGCCAGTGTTCGCCCGGATTTACTCGCCAGCTTAGATGGTGGAGGATAGGGCGATCGTTATACGAGACCACGCCATCGTTAAGTACGATCCGTGGTTCGCCATCGGGTAACGCATGGCGGGCGGGAGGTTCGTCCGGTTCGGGTAAGTGTACGTCGGCCAGACGCTCGCTGTGCGCGAGTTGAGCGACCAACGCCCGTTGCAGCAACTCTGCCGTCGTTCCGGTTTCCGCCAGCGTACAGTCGGCAAGCACGCCGGCAAACTGAACAAAGTCCGGGATTTCATCAAAACGGTTGAGTACCAGCGCCAGGGTAATACCCGCCTGGCTCAACGCCGTCAGGCGTTGCGCCAGTTGTTGACGGGAGACCACGTCAAGCCCGTCGAACGGTTCATCGAGGATCAATAACTCCGGCTCAGACATCAGCGCCTGACACAGCAGCGCTTTCCGTGTCTCGCCGGTAGAAAGGTATTTAAAACGCCTGTCGAGTAAAGCGGAAATGCCGAACTGCTGCGCCAGCATCTCACAGCGGGCGGGATGGTGAACATCATCCTGAATAATTTCCGCGGTAGTGCGCCCGGTATCTTCTTCGCCAGGACTGAGCATATCGGTGTTATTACGTTGCCACTCATCGCTGACCAGCTTTTGCAATTGTTCAAAGGACAGACGAGTAATGCGGGTAAACCGACACTGGCGTTCGCCTTTTAATAGCGGCAGTTCACCCGCCAGCGCGCGGGCGAGTGCCGACTTCCCGCTCCCGTTAGCCCCAACGAATGCCCAGCTATCGCCCGCATTTAGCGTTAGCGAATCCAGATGAAGTGTTTTTGTATCGCTCAGACGAAACGTGCCTTGCGAAATTTGCAATGATGACATTTTGCATCCCATTTTTTGCAGCGATGAATGACAGGGATACGTCTTTCGGCAACGGATGTCAATGTGCTTAGCACAACGTCGCAATAATCACTCTGTCCGCATTAAACCAGGCAATAACGTCATCGCCTTCCTTTAACGTAGCGGCATCCGCAGTGGGTATAGTGGCGCACAGCGTCTGGCCGTCCGGCAGCGCCATCAACACTTCACACTGTTCTGCGCCGCGCTCAATATGGCTAATCGTTCCCGACAACTGATTGTCAGCGGCGCTCGCAATGGTTGCATCCCGGGTAATGCCAACCCACGGCGCTTTTAGCAGGATCAGCACTTCTTTACCTTCCTCCAGACCGAGTCGTTCGCCGCTTTGTGCCGTCAGCGCGACTTTGAGCCGCGTTTCGCCGTCGGCCAGCAACACGTCGACATGCTGTTGTACCTGATCGCGATCGCGTGCGGTAATGGTGCCGAACCACTGGTTGCGGGCACTGGTTTGCAGTGAAAAGCGGGAGATGGCGGCCAGCAGACTGTCAAGCGGCAGGGCGTCATCGTCGCTTAACACATCGAACGCTTTTTGCTGAATTTGGCCCAGCAGATCGTAAAGCTGGATCAGACGCTGGCCATAGCGGGTTAATACCGCGCCGCCACCGCCTTTGCCGCCCGTCGCGCGTTCAACCAGCATATGTTCGCTAAGCTGGTTCATGTCATTTATCGCATCCCAGGCGCTCTTATAGCTGATTCCCGCGTCTTTCGCGCCCTGACTAATAGAGCCGGAAAGCGCAATGTGTTTCAGCAGAGAGATACGTCGGGGATCGGCAAAAAGCTTTTGCTGAAGTTTCAGGGTAAGAAGGATTTCGGCCTGCATAACCAGCTCCTGGTAAAAAGGCTATTGTGACTGAAAAGCGCGCCAGCGCAAAGCCGACCGCACAAAAGGGGAGTGCTTTTCTGGGTTATGCGGTTAGAATATAAAAAGGACTATATCTGGAGTTGCCCATGTTAGAGTTATTAAAAAGTCTGGTATTTGCCGTCATCATGGTACCGGTAGTGATGGCCGTCATCCTCGGTCTGATTTACGGTCTGGGTGAGGTGTTCAACATTTTTTCCGGTATCGGTCAGAAAGACCAGTCCAGACAGAACCGCTGATTTCCCCAAACGCCCGCTCAGTCGGGCGTTTTTGTTACTCAAGATCCTGCTTTTCCTGCCGATATTTTCTGTGTTTAATCGTTAATGGGTATGAATAACCGCTGGGAAACCCCTGGAATTATCGTTATATTATCATTTACATAACGGAACACAAAAGGAGTTACAGATGGCTCATTCCTGGTTACGCCTGGTCGCAGGGGCTACATTATCTTTCGCCATCGCTGGTCATGCGCTGGCGGATGAAGGCAAGATTACCGTATTTGCCGCCGCGTCGCTAACGAACGCGATGCAAGACATTGCGGCAGAATATAAAAAAGAGAAAAATGTGGATGTGGTCTCCTCATTCGCCTCCTCTTCAACACTGGCGCGCCAGATAGAAGCGGGCGCGCCGGCGGACCTGTTCATCTCTGCTGACCAAAAGTGGATGGATTACGCAGCCGATAAAAAAGCGGTGGATACCGCGACGCGTGAAACATTGCTTGGCAACAGCCTGGTGGTGGTGGCGCCGAAAGCCAGCGAGCAGAAACCGTTTACCATCGACAACAAAACGGACTGGATTCGTCTGCTGAACGGCGGGCGTCTGGCGGTGGGCGATCCGCAACACGTACCGGCGGGAATTTATGCCAAAGAAGCGCTGCAAAAGCTGGGCGTATGGCAAACGCTTGAACCGAAACTGGCGCCGGGCGAAGATGTGCGCGGCGCGCTGGCGCTGGTCGAACGTAACGAAGCGCCTTTGGGCATTGTATACGGTTCTGATGCGGTCGCCAGCAAGGGAGTCAACGTGGTGGCGACGTTCCCGGAAGATTCACATAAAAAAGTGGAATACCCCATCGCTATCGTGGATGGGCATAAAAATGCAACCGTCAGCGCGTTCTATGATTACCTGAAAGGACCGCAGGCCTCGGCAATCTTTAAACGTTATGGATTTACGACGAAGTAATGATACTGACCGATCCAGAATGGCAGGCTGTCTTTCTTAGCCTGAAAGTGTCTTCCTTGGCCGTGCTGTTTAGCCTGCCGTTTGGGATCTTTTTTGCCTGGTTACTGGTGCGATGCCGGTTTCCGGGCAAAGCCTTACTTGATAGCGTCCTGCATCTGCCGCTGGTGCTGCCGCCGGTGGTGGTCGGCTATCTGCTGCTGGTGTCGATGGGGCGACGCGGGTTTATTGGTCAGTGGCTGTATGACTGGTTCGGTCTCACGTTTGCCTTTAGCTGGCGAGGCGCCGTGCTGGCGGCGGCGGTGATGTCCTTCCCGCTGATGGTGCGGGCCATTCGGCTGGCGCTGGAGGGTGTGGATATCAAGCTTGAACAGGCCGCCAGAACGCTGGGCGCCGGGCGCTGGCGCGTTTTTCTGACTATCACCTTACCGCTTACCCTGCCGGGCATTATTGTCGGTACGGTGCTGGCGTTTGCCCGTTCGCTTGGCGAATTTGGCGCGACCATTACCTTTGTTTCCAATATTCCGGGCGAAACCCGCACCATACCTTCCGCCATGTATACCTTGATCCAGACGCCTGGCGGGGAGAGCGCGGCGGCGAGGCTGTGCGTGATTTCGATTGTATTAGCTCTGATTTCGCTGCTGATTTCTGAATGGCTGGCGCGGATTAGCCGTGAACGGACGGGGCGCTAACCATGCTGGAGCTTAATTTTTCCCAGACGCTGGGAACGCACTGTTTAACCCTCAACGAAACGCTGCCAGCCAGTGGAATCACGGCTATCTTTGGCGTCTCCGGCGCAGGAAAAACCTCGCTGATTAATGCCATCAGCGGTTTGACTCGCCCGCAAAAAGGACGCATTGCGCTGAATGGCCGGGTGTTGCATGACGCGGAAAACGGCATCTGTTTAACGCCGGAAAAACGCCGCATCGGTTATGTTTTCCAGGATGCGCGCCTGTTCCCTCATTACAAAGTACGCGGCAATTTGCGCTATGGCATGGCGAAAAGCATGAGCGGTCAGTTTGACAAACTGGTGTCACTGCTGGGAATTGAGGCGTTGCTTGACCGCCTGCCGGGGAGCTTGTCCGGCGGAGAAAAACAGCGCGTGGCGATAGGCCGGGCATTGCTCACCGCCCCGGAGCTGTTGTTGTTGGACGAACCGTTGGCCTCGCTGGATATCCCGCGTAAACGCGAATTACTGCCGTACCTGCAACGGCTGGCGCGGGAAATCAATATTCCCATGCTGTATGTCAGCCATTCTCTCGATGAAATTCTCCACCTGGCGGATAAAGTCATGGTGCTGGAAGACGGTCAGGTTAAAGCGTTTGGCCCGCTGGAAGAGGTCTGGGGAAGCAGCGTCATGCACCCGTGGCTGCCAAAAGAGCAACAGAGCAGTATTCTGAAAGTCAGCGTACTGGAGCATCACCCGCATTACGCTATGACCGCCCTGGCGCTTGGCGACCAGCACCTGTGGGTGAATAAACTCAGTCAGCCGCTGCAATCCACACTGCGTATTCGTATACAGGCGTCGGATGTCTCGCTGGTACTACAGCCGCCGCAGCAGACCAGTATCCGCAACGTATTGCGGGCAAAAGTGGCGAATTGTTATGACGATAACGGACAGGTGGAAGTCCAGCTTGAGATAGGCGGCAGAACGCTGTGGGCGCGAATAAGCCCGTGGGCCAGGGATGAGCTGAATATCAAGCCTGGCCTGTGGCTTTACGCGCAGGTGAAAAGCGTTTCTATCACCGCCTGACTATAGCAGGTGGGTGTATATAAATTTGGCGATGCTATCGGTAGTGTTATCGCCGATCACGACGTCAGCGCGCGCTTTCACCGCCTCATCGGCGTTGCCCATCGCAACGCCGGTGCCTGCCGCCTCCAGCATACTGATGTCGTTGTAGTTATCGCCGAAAGCGATCACATTCTTCATTGACCCTCCCTGCGCTTCTATCCACTGGGTAAGGCGCTTGCCTTTACTGTTGCCTTTGCGCGCGATATCCACCTGATCGTGCCATGACCATTCACACTCCAGGCCCAGCACCTGTTCAACATGCTGACCGAACCGCTGTAGCCTGGGAATATCTTCATCGGTAAGCGCAAACTTCCACACGGCATTCACGTCGCGCGCCGCCTGCGCCAGCGAAGAGACCTGCGTAAAGGTCGGACGTTGTTCCGGCGGCAAGGTTTGCGCCCACCGGGAGGTACGCACGACGTGACCGGTCGGGCGCTCGTAAAGCATAGCGTCATCAACATACATCAGGCCGTGAATCTGATGCTCATCCAGTAAATCAATCAACTGCAACGCCTTATCCACGGGCATAGGATCGGCATCCAGCACCGTTTTCGCTTGATAATCATACAAATAGGTGCCGTTGCAGCAAATAGCAGGTGTTTCCAGCGCCAGCGCCTGATAAAAAGGATGAATAGCAACATGATGGCGGCCGGTAACGATGATAAGTTGAAAGCCCGCTTCTCTGGCGCGTGAAAGCGCATCGAGTGAGGAGGGGAGTAAGGTTTTTTGCGGAGTTAATAACGTTCCGTCTAAATCGAGGGCAATCACGCGTGCAGTCATAATTTTTTCCAGATTAAGAGTAATAATTCCGTCTGTCGGCATAGTACACCGGGACGGTAAGCAGACAAAATTCTGCGTCTGAATTCAGCATTTGCCGTCAAAAGCGACTACGTTAAGCTGTATCCTGTCATTGCAGCTACATGCCATATGCAAAGGAGTATTCATGAAACAAACAGTCTATACCGCCAGTCCTGAGAGTCAGCAAATTCACGTCTGGAGCCTGAATCACGAAGGGACGCTGACACTGGTGCAGGTAGTGGATGTGCCCGGTCAGGTTCAGCCGATGGTGGTCAGTCCGGATAAACGCTACCTCTATGTCGGCGTGCGCCCGGAGTTTCGTGTGCTGGCGTATCGTATTGCGCCGGATGATGGCGCGCTGACGTTTGCCGCCGAATCCGCCCTGCCGGGTAGCCCGACCCATATTTCTACCGATCATCATGGTCGTTTTGTCTTTGTCGGATCGTATAACGCCGGTAATGTCAGCGTGACGCGCTTACAGGATGGTCTGCCGGTTGAGCTGGTGGATGTGGTGGAGGGGTTGGACGGATGTCACTCGGCGAATATTACGCCTGATAACCGTACTCTGTGGGTGCCTGCACTGAAACAGGATCGCATTTGTCTGTTTACGCTAAGCGATGACGGTCATCTGGTGGCCCAGGAGCCGGCGGAAGTGAATACGGTTGAAGGGGCTGGCCCGCGCCATATGGCCTTCCACCCGAATCAACAATATGCGTATTGCGTCAATGAGCTGAACAGTTCGGTGGATGTCTGGCAGCTTAAAAATCCGCATGGCGAGATAGAGTGCGTACAAACGCTGGATATGATGCCCGCCGATTTTTCCGATACGCGCTGGGCGGCGGATATTCATATTACGCCGGATGGACGGCATCTGTATGCCTGTGACCGCATCGCCAGTCTGATTACCGTCTTCAGCGTCTCCGAAGACGGCAGCGTACTGAGCGTTGAAGGCTTCCAGCCGACGGAAGCCCAACCGCGCGGCTTTAATATCGATCACAGCGGGAAATACCTGATTGCAGCGGGTCAAAAGTCACATCATATCGCGGTCTATGAAATTACAGGCACCCAGGGACTGCTGACGGAAAAAGGTCGTTATGCCGTCGGCCAGGGGCCGATGTGGGTTGTGGTGAACGCGTACTAAAGACGCTGTCTGCCGGATGGCGGCGGCGAGCTTGTTAAACAACTGCTGAATGATACCTGGGATATTGATTATCCCGATGTGGTCGCCGTGTATCTGACCGGCCAGCCGGCGGCGTATGTAGGGCCGCAGGATGTTGCGTTGGCGATGATCGCGCTGCCTTTCCACCCCAGCAACGTCTATGAAAGCGATACTTTAAATGAAAATCTGGCGGATATTCTTCGCCAGACGGAAATAGAATCGGCGCGCATGACGCAGCAGACGCTTATTTATGGACCCAACATTAAAGACTGGCTGGCGTCAGGCACGCTGACAGAGAATACTCTATTCAGGGTCTGCTCGAAAATTCTCGATAAGGTGACTACCACCGACGAGTCGCTCCCTTCCGGCGAGACCTCCTCTTACCGCTCAAATCCGGTGGGGCTGGCGGAATTTACCCTCTCGCACCGCGTCCGGGCTATGTCGGCAGAAGTAAAGCCGTCGCCGCGCTGGAAAAACGGCGACAGGACGGCGAGGCCGCCGAACTGGCCCCGATGTTCGCGTGTATTCAGCAGATTGCTGGTCAGGAAAATGTACGCCCCGAGGATACCGGGATAGGGAGCCTGATTTATGCCGTTAAACCGGGGGACGGCTCGGTGCGGGAACAGGCGGCAAGCCTGATCAATTTCAATAAACACCGCTTGCAGTAAAACCACGGGCCGCCGCATCTGATGCGGCGGCCCGTTTATAAGCCTGAACCGGAACTGCGATTACTGCTTAGGTTCCGCCACCACGTTACTGCCTACACCGCGGTTGTTGTATTCCCACATGCGGTTGTAGTTAGTGTCGTTCAGATTACGCTGCACCTCGCCTTTGTCATCCACGGTTCCCGTATTTCCGGCAAACGGACGTTTCGAGATGACCGCGTCGGCCCACGGTTTGGCGACGTTGAAGCCCTCGTTAATCACGCTGTCGCGGATCACCACCTGACCGTTGGTGTTGGCGTCGACATCCAGCGAGCGGCCAAGCTGCGCAACGCCATCGCCGGATGCGTTAAAGCGGCTGTTGATCGCCAGGAAGCCATAGTAAATATTGGACAGCGTCGCCGGGGCGAAGACGTAAGCTTCCTGCTGTGTGCGTGAGTTGACGACCTGGAAGTTGGTGTTATCGAACACCACGGCGCCGCGTCCGGAAACCATATCCACATCACCTTCAATATAGCTATTCGTCACCAGCGTACGCGGCTGGCGATCGGTTTGCAGACGGTTCTGCACGCCGCTGTTGGTCACAAAGAAGGTGTTCTGGCGGCCAAGGATATTTACCTTGTTAATCTGGACCTTATCGCCATCGGTACGCAGCGCCACCGCCGGATGGTTTCCGGCATCGACGCTGTCGCCCAATGTGTTTTCGATGGTCAGATTCTGTAGCTGCAGGCCGTTATTCTGCGACCAGAACGCGGCAGAACACATCACACCGATCGTCGTAGCGTGTTTGCTTTGGCAGTTATCGAACATATACCAGGCGGGTTTACCTGGCATATATTTCCCACCGGGATTCACCGCGCGGCGCCAGTCAGCGGCACTCATTTCACCATCAATCGCCATACCAATTTTCACATCGATCGGTTTTTCACCGGTCCCGTACAGGGTCAGACTTCCCGGCGCGGCGGGAACATACACGGTCCCCTGATAGTCGCCCGGCATAATAGCGATGTACTGGCGTTTGTTCGTGCGTTTAACCATTGCCGCATCGACGGCGGCCTGAATCGAGGTGTGCGTAACGCCAGGCGTACCTGCCGGACCCACGACAAAGTCAGGCTGCGCGGGTAGGGTAATCGGCGACGGCGACCACGGGGCGGTATTCGGCGTCAGGGAGGCAAAATAGTGCGCCGCAACGAAGTTTTTCGCTTCCTTTGCCGACAGAATCGGGCGCGAGGCGGTGCCAGGCGCGGTTTGATCGGAAGGGATCTGATCGGGTGGCGTAGAGCTACAGGCGCTCAGCGTCACGCCAAAAGCCACTGCCAGCGCCAGACGGGAAACCGATAATGTATTCACAGGTTGCTCCGGGCTTGAAAAAGTTAAATGACATCCATTGAAGCCTGCTTTTTTATACTAAGTTGAACGAAACGGGAAGGCGAAAAGGTAAAAAGTTCCTTTTCAGGCTGGAAACACCTTTAGCATTAGATGGTTTTGTCACAATTAAGTAACAACTTTCGCACTTTGAGTTGACAATCTGGAGCAGAAAGAAAATAAATGTCTATACAACTCATGACAGGCAAGAGAGCGACAGGAATGCGGCAACTTTTACCGGGCGATACTGTCTGGCGAAACATCAGGCTGGCGACAATGGACCCGCAGCGGCAAGCCCCGTATGGGCTGGTGGATAACCAGGCGCTGATTGTGCGCGAAGGGCATATTTGCGATATCGTGCCAGAGACGCAGCTTCCCGTCAGCGGGGACAATATTCATGATATGCAGGGACGACTGGTAACGCCGGGACTTATCGATTGCCACACGCATCTGGTGTTTGCCGGCAACCGCGCCGGAGAGTGGGAACAGCGGCTTAACGGCGCGTCATACCAGCATATTAGCGCTCAGGGCGGCGGCATTAACGCGACGGTATCAGCGACCCGCGCCTGTGCGGAGGAGACGCTCTATTGGCTGGCGCGCGAACGCATGATGCGTCTTGCCAACGAAGGCGTCACGCTGCTGGAGATTAAATCCGGCTACGGTCTGGAACTGGCGACAGAAGAAAAGCTGTTGCGCGTCGCTGCAAAGCTTGCCGCCGAAAACGCTATCGACATTAGCCCCACGCTGCTTGCCGCTCATGCCACGCCAGCGGAGTATCGTGACGATCCGGACGGCTACATCGCTCTGGTCTGCGAGACGATGATTCCGCAGCTATGGAAAAAAGGGCTATTTGATGCGGTAGACCTCTTTTGCGAGAGTGTCGGCTTTAATGTGGCGCAGAGTGAGCGCGTATTGCAGACGGCGCAGGCGTTAGGTATTCCCGTTAAAGGCCATGTTGAGCAGCTTTCGCTATTGGGCGGCGCGCAGTTAGTGAGTCGTTATCAGGGCTTATCGGCGGATCATATCGAATATCTTGATGAAGCGGGCGTCGCGGCGATGCGTGACGGCGGTACTGTCGGCGTGCTATTGCCCGGCGCGTTTTATTTTCTGCGCGAGACGCAGCGTCCGCCAGTGGAACTGCTACGCCGCTATCAGGTGCCTGTCGCCGTCGCCAGCGATTTCAATCCCGGCACCAGCCCGTTTTGCAGTTTGCATCTGGCGATGAACATGGCCTGCGTACAGTTTGGTCTGACACCGGAAGAGGCATGGGTGGGCGTTACACGCCATGCCGCACGCGCGCTAGGAAGACAGGCGACGCATGGGCAGATCAGGGCCGGCTACCGGGCGGATTTTGTCGTATGGGATGCTGAACAACCGGTAGAGATAGTGTATGAGCCGGGACGTAATCCTTTATATCAGCGGGTATACCGGGGGCAAATCACATGATGCAATGGTATCCGGCTTCCCTGGCGCTTTGGCAGGGGCGCGATGACAGCACAGAAGCGCCGGATGCGCGGCGTCTGTTTCAGACCGTAACGCGCAGCGAGGCTTTTGTGCCCGAAAACTGGCCGCAACAGATCGCGTTAATGGGATTTGCCTGCGATGAAGGGGTAAAACGCAATGCAGGCCGTCCCGGCGCGGCAGGCGCCCCGGACGCGTTGCGTAAAGCGCTGGCGAATATGGCCTGCCATGATGGTCATGAGCGGCTGGTGGATTTAGGCAATTGGGTTGCGCCGACGCCCGATCTGGAAGGCGCGCAGCAGGCTTTGCGCGATGCGGTAAGCCGTTGTCTGCGGGCCGGGATGCACACGCTGGTGCTGGGCGGCGGTCATGAAACCGCGTTTGGACACGGCGCGGGTGTGCTGGACGCGTTTGCGCAGGAGAGCATAGGGATCATTAATCTTGATGCGCATCTGGATCTCCGTCAGGCCGATCGGGCGACGTCCGGTACGCCGTTTCGTCAACTGGCGCAGCTATGCGACGCGCAGCGCCGCGCGTTTCATTATGCCTGTTTCGGCGTGAGCCGTGCGGCGAATACGCGGGCGTTATGGCGGGAAGCGACGCGGCGGAATGTTACCGTGGTGGAGGATCTGGACTGCCATGACGCTCTGGCGCAGATGACGCAGTTTATCGACAAGGTGGATAAAATTTATCTGACTATCGATCTCGACGTATTGCCTGTCTGGGAAATGCCGGCCGTCTCCGCTCCCGCCGCTCCGGGCGTGCCGCTGATACAGGTTCTGCGTTTAATTGAGCCGGTTTGCCGCAGCGGAAAATTACAGGCGGCGGATCTGGTTGAATTTAATCCACACTTTGATGAAGATGGCGCAGCGGCGCGCGTGGCGGCGCGGCTTGGCTGGCAAATTGCGCACTGGTGGCGTTAATCTGTCATCCCGGAAAATACTATCTGCATAAGGAAGGCTTCACGCATGTATTCATCCCGATCCCGTTCTGCACCTGCCCCTTTTTACGAAACGGTGAAACAGGACATCTGTAAAAAAATTGCCGGCGGCGTCTGGCAACCGCACGATCGCATTCCGTCTGAAGCCGAGCTGGTCGCCCAGTATGGCTTTAGCCGAATGACCATCAACCGGGCGCTACGCGAGCTGACGGATGAAGGCTGGCTGGTGCGTTTACAGGGCGTGGGGACGTTTGTCGCCGAACCAAAAGGCCAGTCCGCGCTGTTTGAAGTCCGCAGTATCGCCGAGGAGATTGCCGCCCGTCATCATCAGCATCGTTGTGAGGTACTGACGCTGGAGCGCGTGCGGGCAAACGTCGTACAGGCCAGCGCTCTCAACGTCAATGAGAGCGATGTCATTTTCCATTCCATCATGGTGCATTATGAAAACGATCTGCCGGTACAAATTGAAGATCGCTGCGTGAATGCGGATATTGCCGTGGATTACCTGACGCAGGATTACCGTCAGACCACTCCACACGCTTATTTGTCGCGGATCGCGCCGCTAACGGAAGGGGAACATATTGTGGAGGCGGTGCGCGCCACGGCGCAAGAGTGCGCGTGGTTAACTATCAAAGAGCATGAGCCCTGCCTGCTCATTCGTCGCACGACCTGGTCCGCGTCGCAGATTGTCTCTCACGCCCGCTTACTTTTCCCCGGGTCGCGCTACCGGTTACAGGGACGATTTATCTCCTGAGCGGGCCGCTGCCGGAAAACGTGATTGCTGACACAATATAACGAAATTGTATCATTTTTGTTAATTTTACTCTTGTTCTTACTTGTATAGACAAGTATATGTCTGGTTCTTATCTGTGGGTCTGCGGCAGTGCCTGATAGTGACGTTTTAGCGTTATTCGGCGATGGCAGACCGATAATAATGAGGAGTCATTGCTATGCCTGAAAGTAAGTGTCGTCAGCAGACTATCCGCGCTCCCAGAGGCACGGTATTAACGGCGAAAAGCTGGCTAACTGAAGCCCCGCTGCGGATGTTAATGAATAATCTTGATCCTGATGTGGCGGAAAATCCGCATGAGCTGGTGGTCTACGGCGGAATTGGTCGCGCCGCGCGCAACTGGGAATGCTATGACGCTATTGTTGATGCGCTCACCCGGCTGGAGGCGGACGAAACGTTGCTTATTCAGTCTGGCAAACCGGTCGGCGTATTTAAAACGCACGACAACGCGCCGCGGGTATTAATCGCCAACTCCAACCTTGTCCCCCACTGGGCGACATGGGAACACTTTAACGAACTGGATGCGAAAGGGCTGGCGATGTACGGTCAGATGACGGCCGGAAGCTGGATCTATATCGGCAGCCAGGGAATCGTGCAGGGAACATATGAAACCTTTGTCGAGGCGGGGCGTCAGCACTATAACGGCACGCTGGCGGGACGTTGGGTGCTTACTGCCGGACTGGGCGGCATGGGCGGCGCGCAACCGCTAGCTGCGACGCTGGCCGGAGCGTGTTCGCTGACGATTGAATGCCAGCAAAGCCGTATCGATTTTCGTCTGCGTACTCGCTACGTGGATGAGCAGGCCGCCACGCTGGATGACGCTCTGGCCCGCATTACGCACTACAGCCGCGAGGGGAAAGCCGTGTCCGTGGCCCTGTGCGCGAACGCGGCGGATATCCTGCCGGAGCTGGTTAATCGCGGCGTGCGCCCGGACCTGGTGACCGATCAGACCAGCGCCCACGATCCGCTACATGGCTATTTGCCTTCCGGCTGGCGCTGGGAGGAGTATCAGGAAAACGCGCAATCCGATCCCCAGGGGACGATGCAGGCGGCGAAACGTTCAATGGCGGCGCACGTTCGGGCGATGCTGACATTCAGTAAAATGGGCGTGCCGACCTTTGACTATGGCAACAATATTCGCCAGATGGCGAAAGAGATGGGGGTGGAAAACGCCTTTGATTTTCCGGGATTTGTGCCAGCCTATATTCGTCCGCTTTTTTGTCGAGGAATCGGGCCGTTTCGCTGGGTGGCGCTGTCCGGCGATCCGCAGGATATCTATAAAACCGATGCCAAAGTCAAAGAGATAGTGGCTGAGGATAAACATCTGCATCACTGGCTGGATATGGCGCGCGAGCGCATTCATTTTCAGGGACTACCGGCGCGTATCTGCTGGGTAGGCCTGGAGTGGCGGCAAAAACTGGGGCTGGCATTCAACGAAATGGTGCGCTGCGGCGAGGTATCCGCGCCCATTGTGATTGGCCGCGATCATCTGGATTCCGGTTCTGTCGCCAGCCCTAACCGTGAAACCGAAGCGATGCGCGACGGTTCCGACGCGGTTTCCGACTGGCCGTTGTTAAATGCGTTGCTCAATACCGCCAGCGGGGCGACATGGGTATCGCTCCATCATGGCGGTGGGGTGGGGATGGGTTTTTCGCAACACGCCGGTATGGTGATTGTCTGTGATGGCACTGACGAGGCCGCTGCGCGTATTCGCCGCGTGTTACACAACGATCCGGCGACGGGCGTCATGCGCCATGCCGATGCCGGGTATGATCTCGCGGTGGAATGCGCTGTTGAGCAAGGTTTACATCTACCCATGGTTGCGGCGACGCAGGGGAAAGGCTGATATGAATACCATGACACTCACTCCGGGGCAGTTAAGCCTCTCTCAACTGTACGACGTCTGGCGTCATCCGGTACAGCTTCGCCTGGACGCCAGCGCCATTGACGGCATTAATGCCAGCGTCGCGTGCGTCAATGGTATCGTTGCCGAAGGGCGTACCGCCTACGGCATCAACACCGGTTTCGGCCTGCTGGCGCAGACGCGCATCGCCGATGAAGACTTGCAAAATCTACAGCGATCGCTGGTGTTGTCTCACGCAGCGGGCGTAGGCGACCCACTGGATGACGCGATGGTACGTCTGATCATGGTATTGAAAATCAATAGTCTGGCACGCGGGTTTTCCGGGATTCGGTTGAGCGTGATAGAAGCGCTCATCGCTCTGGTGAATGCCGGAGTGTATCCGCTGATTCCGGCAAAAGGGTCGGTCGGCGCGTCGGGCGACTTAGCGCCGCTGGCGCATCTGTCGCTGACGCTGCTTGGCGAAGGAAAAGCGCGCTGGCAGGGCGAATGGCTTCCGGCGCAGATGGCGCTAAAAAAGGCCGGACTGGAGCCTGTCGCGCTGGCGGCCAAAGAGGGGCTGGCGTTGCTTAACGGCACCCAGGCGTCAACGGCCTTCGCGCTGCGCGGCTTATTTGAGGCGCAGGAGTTATTTGCCTCCGCCGTCGTCTGCGGCGCGCTGACCACCGAAGCCGTACTGGGATCGCGCCGTCCTTTTGATGCGCGTATTCATGCCGCGCGCGGACAGCAGGGGCAAATTGACGCCGCGCGGTTGTTCCGGCATCTGTTGACCGATACCAGCGCCATTGCTGAATCACATCACCATTGCAATAAAGTTCAGGACCCGTATTCCCTTCGTTGCCAGCCGCAGGTGATGGGCGCTTGTCTGACCCAGTTACGCCAGACGAAAGAGGTGCTATTAGCTGAGGCCAACGCGGTGTCCGATAATCCTCTGGTCTTTGCCGATGCGGGGGAGGTGATCTCCGGCGGTAATTTCCATGCTGAACCGGTCGCTATGGCGGCGGATAATCTGGCGCTGGCGATAGCGGAAATCGGCGCGCTGTCGGAGCGGCGCATCGCGCTGATGATGGATAAACATATGTCGCAGCTACCGCCGTTTCTGGTGAAAAATGGCGGCGTTAATTCCGGTTTTATGATTGCCCAGGTCACCGCCGCGGCGCTCGCCAGCGAGAATAAAGCGCTGGCGCACCCGCACAGCGTGGATAGCCTGCCGACCTCGGCGAATCAGGAAGATCATGTCTCAATGGCCCCGTCGGCAGGGCGGCGACTCTGGGAAATGGCGGCGAATACCCGCGGCGTCATTGCCGTGGAGTGGCTGGCTGCCTGTCAGGGGATAGATTTACGGGAAGGGTTAACCTCCAGCCCGTTACTGGAACAGGCGCGGCAGATACTGCGCGAACAGGTGGCGCACTATACGCAGGATCGTTTTTTCGCGCCCGATATTGAGTGTGCGACGACGCTGCTGGCGCAAGGCGCGTTACAGCGTCTGGTGCCGGACTTTATGTGAATGCTGCCGCATGGCGAGGCGGTTACTCGACCTACCCAACCCGTTGGCAGGGTAAGACGTTTACGCCGCCATCCGGCACAGCGTTTAACTGAACATCGCCGTTATCGAGGCGCTGGCGAGCGAATGGAAATGCACGTTAAAGCCAACCATTGCGCCGCTGGCGTCTTCATCAACGTCAAGACGTTCGACGTCCAGCGCGTGAACCGTAAAGATATAGCGATGCGTTTCCCCTTTAGGCGGCGCCGCGCCGCCGTAACCCGCTTTACCGAAATCGGTACGCGTCTGAATGACGCCGTCTGGTACGGCCACCAGACCTGAGCCGAACCCCTGGGTCAGTACGCGTGTATCCGCCGGGAGGTTAACCACCACCCAGTGCCACCAGCCGGAGCCGGTTGGCGCGTCAGGATCGTAACAGGTCACGACAAAACTTTTGGTGCCCATCGGTACTTCGTCCCAGGCCAGATGTGGCGAAATATTATCGCCATCATAGCCCATACCGTTAAAAACGTGACGATGAGGAAGTTTATCCCCATCGCGCAGATCGTTGCTGATAAGTTTCATGCGCTCTCCTTTTGACTCACCAGAAGTGTAGCCAGAAGCCGCGCCGCTTACCGCTGATTAATGGCTAAAAAATGTTTCATTGTGTACCGCGTCATTAACCGCCTGGGTCAGACGGCGCAACTGCTCTGGACGAATAATGTAGGGCGGCATCAGATAGATTAGTTTGCCGAACGGCCTGATCCAGACGCCTTGCCCGACGAAGAAGCGCTGAAGCGCCGCCATATTGACCGGATGTGTGGTTTCAACCACCCCAATCGCGCCCAACACCCGCACATCCGCCACCCAGGGCGAACGTTGTGCGGGGGCTAACTCAGCGCGTAACTGAGACTCGATGGACGCCACCTGTTGGCGCCATTCGCCGCTTTCCAGCAGCGTCAGGCTGGCGCAGGCGGCGGCGCAGGCCAGCGGATTCCCCATAAACGTCGGGCCATGCATAAAACACCCCGCCTCGCCGTTGCTAATAGTCTCTGCAACCTGGCGTGTGGTGAGCGTTGCCGAGAGGGTCATGGTGCCGCCGGTTAACGCTTTGCCGAGACACAGAATATCCGGCGCGATCCCGGCGTGCTCGCAGGCGAACAGTTTGCCGGTACGGCCAAACCCGGTGGCTATTTCATCGGCAATCAGCAGAATGCCTTCGCGATCGCACATGTTACGGATACGCCTGAGCCATTGTGGATGATATATGCGCATCCCGCCCGCGCCCTGGACGATGGGTTCCAGAATCACGGCAGCTATTTCATGGCGATGCGCGGCCATCAGGCGGGCAAATGGCGCAATGTCGCTTTCATCCCATTCGCCATCCATCCGGCTTTGCGGCGCCGGCGCGAACAGATTTTCCGGCAGATAGCCTTTCCACAAGCTGTGCATGGAGTTATCCGGATCGCACACTGACATCGCGCCGAACGTGTCGCCATGATAACCGTTGCGGAACGTCAGGAAACGCTGACGCGATTCGCCCCGCGCCCGCCAGTATTGCAGCGCCATCTTCATGGCCACCTCCACCGACACCGAACCGGAGTCGGCCAAAAAGACACACTCCAGCGGCTCAGGCGTTATCGCGACCAGTTTACGGCACAGATTCACCGCAGGCTTGTGGGTTATGCCGCCGAACATCACATGCGACATGGCGTCAATTTGCGATTTCATCGCCGCGTTCAATTGCGGGTGGTTGTAACCATGAATGGCCGCCCACCAGGAGGACATCCCCTCAATCAGGCGTTCGCCCGAGGCGAGGATCAGTTCGCAGCCTTCGGCCCGCTCAACGGGATATACCGGCAGCGGCGAGGTCATGGAAGTGTAAGGATGCCAAATATGGCGTTTATCGAAGGCAAGATCGTCCGTTGTCATAATCGACTTGTAAACCAAATTAAAAAGATTTAGGTTTACGAGTCTACACCATATCAAAAACAAACAACATATTTTGGAGAAGCCCGATGGCTCGCCACCCACGCTGGACACTGTCGCAAGTAACCGAATTATTTGAAAAACCACTGCTGGAATTGCTGTTTGAAGCGCAGCAAATTCATCGCCAGCATTTCGATCCGCAGCAGGTACAGGTCAGCACGCTGTTGTCGATCAAAACTGGCGCCTGCCCGGAGGATTGTAAATACTGCCCGCAGAGCTCGCGCTATAAAACCGGACTGGAAGCCGAGCGTTTAATGGAGGTCGAGCAGGTACTGGACTCCGCCCGCAAAGCGAAAAACGCCGGTTCGACCCGCTTCTGTATGGGGGCGGCCTGGAAGAATCCGCATGAACGCGATATGCCTTATCTGGAGCAGATTGTACAGGGCGTCAAAGCGATGGGGCTGGAAACATGTATGACGCTCGGCATGTTGAACGAGAGCCAGGCGCAGCGTCTGGCTAACGCCGGGCTGGATTACTACAACCACAACCTCGATACCTCGCCGGAGTTTTACGGCAATATCATCACCACCCGTACCTATCAGGAGCGCCTCGACACGCTGGAAAAAGTCCGTGAAGCAGGGATTAAAGTGTGCTCCGGCGGCATTGTCGGTCTGGGCGAAACGGTCAACGATCGCGCCGGACTGTTGTTGCAGCTCGCGAATCTGCCGACGCCGCCGGAAAGTGTGCCAATCAACATGCTCGTGAAGGTGAAAGGCACGCCGCTTGCGGATAACGATGACGTGGATGCGTTTGATTTTATTCGTACTATCGCCGTGGCGCGCATCATGATGCCGACCTCATACGTGCGTCTTTCCGCAGGGCGTGAACAGATGAACGAGCAGACTCAAGCGATGTGTTTTATGGCCGGGGCGAACTCGATTTTCTATGGCTGCAAATTGTTAACTACGCCAAATCCGGCAGAGGACAAGGATCTGCAGTTATTCCGCAAGCTGGGACTGAATCCGCAGCAGACCAGGGTGCTGGCGGGCGATAACGAGCAGCAGCAACGTCTGGAGCAGACGCTGATGACGCCGGACACTGATGATTATTACAACGCGGCAGCATTATGAGTTGGCAACAACGCGTCGACGATGCGCTGACGGCGCGTCGGGCGACGGATACGTTGCGCCGCCGCTATGTGGTGTCGCAGGGCGCCGGACGCTGGCTGGTAGCGAACGGGCGACAGTATCTTAACTTCTCCAGCAATGATTACCTCGGCTTAAGTCAGCATCCGCAGATCATTCGCGCCTGGCAACAGGCGGCGACGCGTTTTGGCGTCGGCAGCGGCGGGTCGGGGCATATCAGCGGTTATTCCGTGGCGCACCAGGCGTTAGAGGAGGAACTGGCGCAATGGTTAGGATATCCGCGCGCGTTGCTGTTTATCTCTGGCTTTGCGGCGAATCAGGCGGTTATTACCGCGTTAATGAAAAAAAACGACCGGATTGTGGCCGACAGGTTGAGTCATGCTTCGTTGCTGGAGGCCGCTAATCAGAGTCCGGCGCAGCTTCGTCGCTTTATCCATAATGATACGCGGCATCTGTCGCGTTTACTGCAATCGCCCTGCCTGGGTCAGAAACTGGTCGTGACGGAAGGTATGTACAGTATGGACGGCGATAGCGCGCCGCTGGCGGAAATCCAGCACATTGCCCACAAGCATCATGCCTGGCTGTTGGTTGATGATGCGCACGGCATCGGCGTGACTGGCGATGAGGGGCGGGGCACCTGCTGGCAACAGGGGGTGAAGCCTGAGTTGCTGGTGGTGACTTTCGGTAAAGGATTTGGCGTCAGCGGCGCCGCGGTGCTCTGTTCGGAAAGCGTCGCGGATTATCTGCTGCAATTCGCCCGTCATCTGGTTTACAGCACCAGTATGCCCCCCGCGCAGGCGCAGGCGTTAAGCGCCTCGCTGGCCGTGATCCGTAGCGATGAAGGTTGTGAACGGCGCGAAAAACTCGCCGCTCTGGTTCAGCGCTTTCGGGCGGGCGTTAACGCGTCCCGATTTACGCTACTGAATGCCCATAGTGCCATCCAGCCGTTAATGGTGGGCGATAACAGCCGCGCGCTGCGCCTGGCGGAGGCGCTGCGTCGACAAGGATGCTGGGCGACGGCGATTCGCCCGCCGACGGTGCCTGTCGGTACGGCGCGCCTGCGCTTAACGTTAACGCAGGCGCATGAAGCGTGCGATATTGATCGTCTGCTGGAGGTGCTGCATGGCGCAGGTGAATAAGCAGGCTATTGCGGCGGCGTTTGGCCGGGCCGCATCGCAATATGAACAGCACGCCTCTTTGCAGCAACACAGCGCGGATGCGCTGCTGACGCTGTTGGCAGGCCGTCACTTTGCCAGTGTATTGGACGCAGGCTGTGGCCCCGGACGTATGAGCCGTTACTGGCGTGAACGGGGGAGCGAAGTGACTGCCCTGGATCTTTCGCTGCCGATGCTGCAACAGGCGCGCGATCGTAAGGCGGCGCATCACTATTTGCTGGCGGATATCGAAGCGATTCCCCATGACGCCGGCATTTTTGACCTGGCCTGGAGCAACCTGGCGGTCCAGTGGTGCGGTGATTTACGCGACGCGTTGAGCGAGTTGTACCGGGTCGTACGGCCCGGCGGCGTGGTGGCATTTACCACGTTGTGCCAGGGATCGTTGCCGGAACTGCGTCAGGCATGGCAGGCCGTCGATAATCGCGCTCACGCGAATAGCTTTTTGCCGGAAGAGGCAATTGACCACGCGCTGCGCGGCTGGCGGGCGTATCGTCATACTCAGGCGATGACATTGTGGTTTGAGGATGCCCTGAGCGCGATGCGCTCGCTCAAAGGAATTGGCGCCACTCATCTTCATGAAGGGCGGGAGTCTGATGTGTTAACCCGCGCCCGGCTTAGAAAAATTCAGTTGGCATGGCCGCAGCGGCAGGGGAAATATCCGCTGACGTACCATCTTTTTATGGGAGTGATTGAACGTGACTAAACGCTATTTCGTCACCGGTACTGATACCGAAGTCGGTAAAACGGTCGCCAGTTGCGCCTTATTGCAGGCCGCAACGCAGTTAGGTTATCAAACCGTAGGCTATAAGCCCGTCGCTTCCGGCAGCGAAATGACAACCGACGGGCTACGCAATAGCGATGCGTTGGCCTTGCAGCGTAACAGCAGCCTGCCGCAACCTTATTCTGCTATCAATCCTTATACTTTTGCCGAGCCTACCTCTCCCCACATCGTTAGCGCCGACGAAGGCCGGACGATAGAGGCGGTGGTGTTATCACGTGGATTGCGAACGCTGGAGGCGCAGGCAGATTGGGTGTTGACAGAAGGGGCAGGCGGCTGGTTTACGCCGCTCTCTGCCACACTGACGTTTGCCGACTGGGTACAGGCGGAGCGGTTGCCGGTGATTCTGGTCGTTGGCGTCAAGCTGGGCTGTATTAATCACGCCATGCTGACGACGCTGGCGGTAAAACAGGCCGGGTTGCCGCTTGCCGGATGGATAGCCAACGACGTACAGCCGCCGGGCGCGCGTCATGGTGAATATCTCGCTACGCTTCGCCGCGTCATACCGGCCCCGCTATTAGGGGAAATTCCGTGGCTGGGCGTTTCCCCCTCTCAGGCTGCAACAGGACAGTATCTTGATCTTAGCCCCCTGGAGCGGGCATAACCTCGCTTAAAAACCGCCTTCTTGCAGGATCAGACGATCCTGCTGTTCTTTCGCCAGACCCTCCTGGCTTCATCCTGATAAAAATGTGCAAAATGTGAGCGTGTACGCATCAGTTTTTCCCGCTACGTTAGCCAATAATCAGCCAAAAATAGCGATAATTTTTTTTTATCGCCCGGCGAAAACGTCCGGCGCTGATTTTGCCAGGCGGCAGGGGATACGGGCTGGAAGCAGTTATCCACTATTCCTGTGGATAACCTTGTGTATTAGAGTTAGAAAACACAACGTAAGCGAGAGGCGACGCGGCCTGCGACTAAATTGGCGCGAAAGACGGCTTGAGAAAATATCCCTTTTTAGACAGCGAGTTATATAAAATCAATGGTTGTAAAGGAAGGGGGAGGCATTGACATAAAACTTTCATCATACGTCTTGACAAATGTTAAAAAAGACTCTGGTCTGGGGATAACCGCATGCTGCTGGAATTTTATTCCGCGACTGTCTACATTTTGCCTCGCGACGGCGTGGGTTATTTGCCGATAGCCACTATACATTAAAGTGTTACTGTTTTTTCATCCAGTATTTTTTATTGGCAATATTCACCGCCAGGAGTAAAATTATACACCTGCCCGCTCACACCTTCAGGTAGCCGCCCATGAGTAAACCGTTCAAACTGAATTCCGCTTTTAAACCTTCTGGCGATCAGCCGGACGCTATACGTCGCCTGGAAGAGGGACTGGAGGACGGGCTGGCGCATCAGACGCTATTGGGCGTAACCGGCTCCGGGAAGACATTCACCATTGCCAACGTCATTGCTGACTTGCAGCGGCCAACGATGGTGCTTGCGCCCAATAAAACCCTGGCGGCGCAGCTCTACGGCGAAATGAAAGAGTTTTTCCCGGAAAACGCGGTGGAGTATTTCGTCTCCTACTATGACTACTATCAGCCGGAAGCGTATGTGCCAAGTTCGGATACGTTTATCGAAAAAGACGCTTCGGTAAACGAACATATTGAGCAAATGCGGTTGTCGGCAACGAAAGCTCTGCTTGAGCGACGCGATGTCGTGGTGGTGGCTTCCGTGTCCGCTATTTACGGGCTGGGCGATCCGGATCTCTATCTGAAAATGATGCTGCATCTGACGGTCGGAATGCTGATTGACCAGCGTGCAATTTTGCGTCGGCTGGCGGAATTGCAATACACCCGTAACGATCAAGCTTTTCAGCGCGGCACCTTTCGCGTGCGCGGCGAAGTGATCGACATCTTCCCGGCTGAATCTGACGACATTGCGCTACGCGTTGAGCTGTTTGATGAAGAAGTGGAACGTCTGTCGCTGTTTGACCCGTTAACCGGGCAGGTAGAGTCAACGGTGCCACGTTATACCATCTATCCCAAAACTCACTACGTGACGCCGCGCGAGCGTATTCTGCAGGCGATGGAAGAGATAAAAGATGAGCTGGCGGACAGGCGTAAGGTCCTGTTGGCGAATAATAAGCTGCTTGAAGAGCAGCGATTAAGCCAGCGCACGCAGTTCGATTTAGAGATGATGAACGAGCTGGGCTACTGCTCAGGCATTGAAAACTATTCCCGCTTCCTGTCGGGTCGTGGGCCGGGCGAACCGCCGCCAACCTTGTTCGATTATCTGCCCGCCGATGGACTGCTGGTAGTGGATGAGTCCCACGTCACGATCCCGCAGATAGGCGGCATGTATCGCGGCGACCGGGCGCGCAAAGAGACGCTGGTCGAGTATGGCTTCCGTCTGCCTTCGGCGTTGGATAACCGTCCGCTGAAGTTTGAAGAGTTTGAAGCCTTGGCGCCGCAAACCATCTATGTTTCCGCCACGCCTGGCAACTATGAGCTGGAGAAATCTGGTGATGAGGTGGTGGATCAGGTCGTGCGACCGACCGGGCTGTTGGACCCGATCATTGAAGTGCGTCCGGTGGCAACCCAGGTGGACGATCTGCTTTCCGAAATCCGTCAACGTGCGGTCATTAATGAACGCGTCCTTGTCACTACGCTCACCAAACGGATGGCGGAAGATTTGACCGAATATCTGGAAGAGCACGGCGAGCGCGTGCGTTACCTGCACTCGGATATTGATACCGTGGAGCGCATGGAAATCATCCGCGATTTGCGTCTGGGCGAGTTTGACGTTCTGGTGGGGATTAACCTGCTGCGCGAAGGGCTGGATATGCCGGAAGTCTCGCTGGTGGCGATTCTGGACGCCGATAAAGAGGGCTTCCTGCGCTCCGAACGTTCCCTGATTCAGACCATAGGTCGCGCGGCGCGTAACGTTAACGGTAAAGCGATTCTGTATGGCGATAAAATCACGCCGTCGATGGCGAAGGCGATTGGTGAAACTGAGCGTCGTCGCGAGAAGCAGCAGAAGTACAACGAAGAACACGGTATCACTCCGCAGGGGCTGAACAAAAAAGTGGTCGACATCCTGGCGCTGGGGCAGAACATTGCGAAAACCAAAGCGAAGGGGAAAGGCAAGGGCCGTTCTACGGCAAAAGCCGGGATTGTCGAACTGGATATGACGCCGAAAGCGTTGCAGCAGAAAATTCATGAGCTGGAAGGGCAAATGATGCAGCACGCGCAAAATCTGGAGTTTGAAGAAGCCGCGCAAATTCGCGACCAGTTGCATCAGCTACGCGAGTTGTTTATCGCGGCATCCTGACAACGCGTCGATCGTCGGCGCTTTCGCATTGTGAGTAGCATCAGGTAAGGGGTACATATATAACCTGTATAATTGCCTGCTTTTGATAGTCTTAGTCCAACAGCAAGGGCTGAGTTAGTCAGGAACGGAAAACAGTTACAGGCGTTGATCAACGAGATTGCCTGAAATATCAAAAAAAACAGTAACTTAGGTGGTTAAATCACTACTGAAGAAAATTAGCGTTGAGGTCGAGCTCAACGCTAAAAGTACCTGTCTCCCCAGCTATGAGAAAAACTGCTTCGTATTATCGGTATAGCTATTCTTATGGTCGTCATTTTAATCTTATGTGAGTTCGTTGAAAGAGTGTTATGGCAGCAGATTACATCATTCTACGTAAAAATGGGGTGATGGAAGTCCTGGCATTTATAAGTAAGGTGCTAAAAATACTGGGTGACTAGCCCAAAATAATAACTAATATGGCCTTTTATTTAAAGTTGAGAATATCTGTATCCGCTACTTTGGGTTACTTCCAGATCAGGGAGGGAAAATATGTTTAATATCACCAATACGCAATCTGCTGTAAGGAATCAAAGTATTAGTAACGAGGAATTAAAAGAGATACTTCCGGAAGATGAGATATGGAGTAAAATTAGTGTTTTTTTCGCTTCAGAATATCAGATTGAAGTACAAAGCTGCATCGCTTATCTTTGTCATCCACCTGAAACCGCCTCGCCAGAAGAGATCAAAAGTAAGTTTGAATGTTTGAGGACGTTAGCTTTCCCAGCGTATGCGGATAATATTCAATGTAGTAGAGGGGGGACAGACCAATACTGTATTTTGAATGAAAATAGTCAGGAGATCCTGTCTATAATTTTTAATACAGATAGTTATACCGTTGAGTGCGGGGGAGAGACGGTAACCTATACCCGTGAGACAGAAAGCGAGCAGGCGAGTGGCGCTCCAGGCTTCAGCCCCAAAGATGCTGTGAATTATGAGTTAATCTGGTCTGAGTGGGCAAAAGAGGCACCAGCGAAAGAGGCTCAAGGTCGTGAAGAGGCCGTACAACGGATGCGTGACTGCCTGAAAAATAATAAGACGGAACTCCGTCTGAATATATTAGGACTTAACACTATACCCGCCTGTATTCCTGAGCAGATAACTACTCTGATACTCGATCACAATGAACTGAAAAGTTTGCCGGAAAATTTACAGGGAAATATAAAGACCCTGTATGCCAGAAGTAATCAGCTAACCAGTATCCCTGCCACGTTACCGGATACCATACAGGAAATGGATCTGAGCATTAACTTTATTACTGAATTGCCGGAACGTTTGCCTTCAGCGCTTCAATCGCTGGATCTTTTTCATAATAAAATTAGTTGCTTACCTGAAAATCTACCTGAGGAACTTCTGTACCTGAGCGTTTATGATAACAGCATAGGGACACTGCCAGAACATCTTCCGTCAGGGATTACCCATTTGAATGTGCAGAGTAATTCGTTAACCGCTCTGCCCGAAACACTGCCGCCGGGCTTGAAGACTCTGGAGGCCGGCGAAAATGACTTAACCAGTCTGCCCGCATCGTTACCACCAGAATTACAGGTTCTGGATGTAAGTAAAAATCAGATTACTGTTCTGCCTGAAACACTACCTCCCACGATAATAAATCTGGACGTTTCCCGTAACGAATTGATTAACCTACCGGAAAACCTCCCGGTGGCATTACAAGTCATGCAGGCCTCTCGCAATCACCTGGTCCGTCTCCCGGAGTCGTTACCCCATTTTCGTGGTGAAGGACCTCAACCTACAAGAATAATCGTAGAATATAATCCTTTTTCAGAACGAACAATACAGAATATGCAGCGGCTGATGTCCTCTGTAGATTATCAGGGACCCCAGGTATTCTTCGCCATGGGCGACTTTTCAATTGTTCGGGTAACACGACCACTGCATGAAGCTGTCCAGGGTTGGCTAACCTGTCTCGAGGAGGAAGATGTCAACAAATGGCGGGCGTTTGAGGCAGAGGCAAACGCTGCAGCTTTCAGCAGATTCCTGGACTATCTTGGTGATACGCAGAATACCAGACACCCGGATTTTAAGGAACAAGTCTCCGCTTGGCTAATGCGCCTGGCTGATGATAGCGCACTAAGAGAAACCGCATTTATTATAGCGATGGATGCAACGATAAGCTGTGAAGATCGGGTCACACTGACATACCACCAAATGCAGGAAGCGACGTTGGTTCATGATGCTGAAAGAGGCGCCTTTGATAGCCAATTAGCGGAACTGATTATGGCGGGGCGTGAAATCTTTCGGCTGGAGCAAATAGAATCGCTCGCGAGAGAAAAGGTAAAACGGCTGTTTTTTATTGACGAAATTGAAGTATTTCTGGGTTTTCAGAATCAGTTACGAGAGTCGCTGTCGCTGACAACAATGACTCGGGATATGCGGTTCTATAACGTTTCGGGTATCACTGAGTCTGACCTGGACGAGGCGGAAATAAGGATAAAAATTGCTGAAAATAGCGATTTTCACAAATGGTTTGCGTTGTGGGGGCCGTGGCATAAAGTGCTGGAGCGTATAGCGCCAGAAGAGTGGCGTGAAATGATGGATAAAAGGGCTGAGTGTATTGAAACGGATGAGTATCAGATCCGAGTCAACGCTGAACTGGAAGCGTTAGGAATAGCAGGTGATCCTGACGCAGAGCGCATGACTGGGATGCGGATAATGGAAGAGATTAATCAGACCCTCTTTACTGAGAACATGGAGAATGTATTGATGAAAAAAGGGGTGAGCTCGCTCATGAGCGCCTACTGGCGATAGCTGAGCGCAGTTTATCAGAAGGGGGAGAGAGCCTGTTTACCATTCGGTGTAAACAGGCTTCTGATAAGCGCAGCGTCATCCGGTAAATGTCATTAACCCAACGCCTGTAGCGCTTTTTCCAGCGCATTATGTAATAACTGACGATCGTGGCGATAGGGGATATCGCTGGCCTCCAGCACTTCCTGAATCACCACCCGGTCGTTAACCGCGCTGACATCGACTTTCGGTCCAACCACCACTGCGTCAATAACCTTTTTGCCAATATATTGTTCCATCATCGCCAGCTTATCGACCAGCGTTAAACTGGCGGCGGGCAGACTTAATTCGCGGCCCAGATTGCCGATATACACCATTGGCGCCGGGGTGCGCCGCAGTGCCTGCGCCAGTTCATCCAGCAGCAGGCCAGGCATCAGGCTGGTATAAAAACTGCCAGGGCCAATCAGAATCAAATCCGCGTCATTAATGGCCTGTACCGCTTCCCGCGTCGCCGGAACGTTTGGCGTTAACATGATCTCCTGCGGCGGCGTCGCTAACTGATCGATATTCACCTCGCCGTAAACCTCATGCCCCTGTTCGTCAATCGCCATCAGATCTACCGGTAGTTCGGACATCGGGATCAGCTGCGCGTCCACTTTAAGCAGATTACGAATTAGATTGATCGCTTCCAGAGGCCGCACGCTCAGGTGATCTAACGCCTTTAACATCAAATTTCCGAGATTATGACCAGAAAGTTCGCCATTACCGCCAAAACGATACTCAAACATAGCGGATGCGACGCTGGGTTCGGTAATTAACTGGTTCAGACAGTTGCGCATATCGCCCCAGGCGATCCCGCCTTCCGAACGGCGAATACGGCCAGTTGACCCTCCGTTATCCGTGGTAGTAACAATACCGGTCAGGCGTGAACCTAATGAAGAAAGCGAGGAGAGGACGCGTCCTAATCCATGCCCTCCGCCGAGGGCGACGACACGATCCAGGTCAGCCAGCGTACGATTGCGCATAAAAATTCCTGAAGTCAGATAAACAGCGTTACAGTAGCGCAAATGGCGGGTTTTCAGCAATTAGCTAGCAGGCTAAAAGTCGATAAATTGTTTTTAACTACCCCTTTTTAGCGAGGACGTTGTCACCGCTAAATGATGTATATCAATATAAAAGTGCGATTTTCACGTATTCTGTCGTTAAATAGCACGATCATGTCGCTATGTATATGTTTATATAGCGAAAGCGGGATGGCGAAATTGTCATTTACACGCTAGTATCGGCATAACCACAGTAAACACTCTAGCCTCTGCACCTGGGTCATTTTGATACGGTGTTTTGGCCGTGACAACGTTCAGCGTTTGCCACCAGGGCGCAGGAAGAAATGACTCCGCCTCCCGTATTTGGAAAGGTGTACATGGCTTCACAACTTACCGATGCTTTCGCGCGTAAGTTTTATTACTTACGTTTGTCGATTACCGATGTGTGCAACTTTCGTTGCACCTACTGTCTGCCGGATGGCTACAAACCAGGCGGCGTCACTAACAATGGTTTCCTTACCGTCGATCAAATTCGTCGCGTTACGCGCGCTTTTGCCAGTCTTGGCACGGAAAAGGTGCGTCTTACCGGCGGCGAGCCTTCATTACGTCGCGATTTTACCGACATCATTGCCGCCGTAGGTGAAAATGACGCTATTCGCCAGATCGCGGTGACAACTAACGGTTATCGACTGGCGCGTGATGCTGCGAACTGGCGCGAAGCGGGTCTGACGGGCGTCAACGTCAGCGTGGATAGTCTGGATGCGCGTCAGTTCCATGCGATTACCGGTCAGGATAAATTCCGCCAGGTGATGGCGGGCATCGATGCCGCTTTTGACGCCGGTTTCGAAAAGGTGAAAGTCAATACCGTGCTGATGCGCGATGTGAATCACCATCAGTTGGATACCTTCCTTGCATGGATTCAGCCTCGCCCCATTCAGCTACGCTTCATTGAACTTATGGAGACGGGCGAGGGGAGCGACCTCTTCCGTAAACATCATATTTCTGGTCAGGTACTGCGCGACGAGCTGATTACGCGCGGCTGGATCCACCAGCAACGCCAGCGTAGCGATGGCCCGGCGCAGGTTTTTTGTCACCCCGATTATGCCGGTGAGATCGGCCTCATTATGCCGTATGAAAAAGACTTCTGCGCCACCTGTAACCGCCTGCGCGTTTCGTCCGTCGGTAAGCTGCATTTATGTCTGTTTGGCGACGGCGGCTTGAGTTTGCGCGACCTGTTGCAGGATGACGCGCAGCAATACGCGCTTGAGGAACGTATTTCCGACGCGTTGCGGGAGAAAAAGCAGACCCATTTCCTTCACCAGAGCAATACTGGTATTACGCAAAATTTATCCTACATTGGCGGTTAATCCTTAATAAGGAGATTTCAGATGAGTCAGGTAAGCGCTGAATTTATCCCGACCCGCATCGCTATTCTTACTGTTTCCAATCGACGCGGCGAAGACGACGATACCTCCGGTCATTATCTGCGTGATTCGGCGCAGGAGGCCGGGCATCAAGTAGTGGCAAAAGCCATCGTTAAAGAGAACCGTTACGCGATTCGCGCCCAGGTTTCCGCCTGGATTGCCAGTGATGAGGTGCAGGTCGTATTGATGACTGGCGGGACCGGTTTGACCGAAGGCGATCAGGCGCCGGAAGCGCTGTTGCCGCTGTTCGATCGTGAAGTGGAAGGATTTGGCGAAGTGTTTCGAATGCTCTCGTTTGAAGAGATCGGCACCGCAACTCTGCAGTCGCGCGCGGTAGCTGGCGTGGCGAATAACACCTTGATTTTCGCCATGCCGGGCTCCACAAAAGCGTGCAGAACCGCATGGGAGAATATCATTGCGCCGCAGTTGGATGCCCGTACGCGCCCATGTAATTTTCATCCTCATTTAAAGAAATAACGATGTCGCAATTAACCCATATAAACGCCGCAGGCGAAGCGCACATGGTGGACGTTTCCGCCAAAGCGGAAACCGTTCGTGAAGCGCGGGCGGAAGCATTCGTTACCATGCGTAGTGAGACGCTGGCGATGATTATTGATGGCAAACACCACAAGGGCGATGTTTTCGCGACCGCCCGTATTGCCGGTATTCAGGCCGCCAAACGCACCTGGGAGCTGATCCCGCTGTGCCACCCGTTACTGCTAAGTAAAGTGGAGGTTCAGCTTCAGGCCGAGCCGGAGCATCGCCGCGTGCGTATTGAGTCTCTGTGTCGCCTGACCGGTAAAACGGGCGTCGAAATGGAAGCGTTAACCGCGGCGTCCGTCGCAGCGTTAACCATCTACGACATGTGCAAAGCGGTACAAAAAGATATGGTGATTGGTCCGGTGCGTCTGCTGGCGAAAAGCGGCGGCAAATCAGGGGATTTTAAGGTGGATGCGCATGATTAAGGTGCTTTTCTTCGCCCAGGTTCGCGAGCTTACAGGAACTGACGCGCTGGATCTTCCAGCAGATTTTTCCACCGTTGAGTCGCTGCGACAGCATCTGGCGGCAAAGAGCGATCGTTGGGCGATGGCGCTGGAAGACGGCAAGCTGTTGGCGGCGGTCAACCAGACGTTGGTGAGTTTTGACCATCCGCTGACGGCGGGCGATGAAGTGGCGTTTTTCCCGCCAGTCACGGGAGGCTAACATGCGTGAAACGCGAATTATAGTCGGTCCTGCGCCGTTTAGCATCGGGGAGGAATATCCCTGGCTGGCGGCGCGCGACGAAGACGGCGCGGTCGTCACCTTTACCGGAAAAGTGCGCAATCATAACCTGGGCGATAGCGTTAAGGCGCTGACGCTGGAGTATTATCCTGGCATGACAGAGAAAGCTCTGGCGGAGATCGTCGCTGAGGCGCGCTCCCGCTGGCCGCTGGGTCGGGTAACGGTGATTCATCGCGTTGGCGAATTATGGCCGGGCGATGAGATCGTGTTTGTCGGCGTCACCAGCGCGCACCGCAGTAGCGCGTTCGACGCCGGTCAGTTCATTATGGATTATCTGAAAACCCGTGCGCCGTTCTGGAAGCGTGAAGCCACGCCGGAAGGCGATCGCTGGGTTGAAGCGCGCGACAGCGACCAGCAGTCGGCGAAACGTTGGTAGCATAATGTGATACGCTTTAGGGTATCATTTCCACACAGGAGTTTATCATGGACAGATTTCCACGATCTGATTCAATAGTGCAGGCGCGTTCTGGCCTGCAGACCTATATGGCGCAAGTGTATGGCTGGATGACGGTCGGACTGTTACTGACCGCGTTTATCGCGTGGTATGCGGCTAATACGCCAGCCGTCATGATGTTTGTCTTTTCCAGTAAGATCACCTTCTTTGGCTTAATTATTGCCCAGCTTGCGCTGGTGTTTGTTCTGTCGGGACTGGTGCATAAGCTTAGCGCCGGAATGGCGACGACGCTGTTTATGCTCTATTCGGCGCTAACCGGATTGACGTTATCCAGTATTTTTATCGTTTACACCTACTCCTCTATCGCCAGCACGTTTGTGGTGACGGGCGGAATGTTTGGCGCCATGAGCCTGTACGGGTACACCACTAAACGCGATCTTAGCGGTTTCGGCAATATGCTGTTTATGGCGCTTATTGGTATCGTTCTGGCCTCGCTGGTCAATTTTTGGCTGAAGAGTGAAGCGCTGATGTGGGCGGTAACCTATATCGGGGTGGTGGTGTTTGTCGGTCTGACGGCCTATGACACGCAGAAACTGAAAAATATCGGCGAGCAAATAGATACCCGCGATAGCGCTAATCTGCGTAAATATTCGATTCTCGGCGCGTTAACGCTGTACCTGGACTTTATCAACCTGTTCCTGATGTTACTGCGTATTTTTGGCAACCGTCGCTAAGTTTCATTGCCGGATGGCGATGCGCAGCGCCTTATCAGGCCTACGGCACTTTGTAGGCCTGAAAGCTATGCGCCATCAGGCAGTTTCGCACGATCATTTCGCCATCGCCCGTTCGTTTTTCGCCCGCAGCTTTTTCGCCCGGCTCTCCAGGACCAGATAACACACCAGCGCCAGCAACAGGGGAATAAAATAGTAAAGCACGCGGTAAGCGAGCAGGGCGGCGATAATCGTGCCTTGCGACGTATGTTCGCCCGCCAGCAACGCGAGGAATGCGGCCTCCAGCACGCCGATGCCTGCCGGAATATGTACGATGACGCCCGCAATACTGCTCACCAGCAGTACGCCCAGTACAAAGAAATAGTTCACATCCTGGCCCATCAGCAGCCAGATTATGGCGCCCATCGCCATCCAGTTCGCGCTGGAGATCGCCATCTGCGCCAGCGCGAATTTCCATGACGGCAGCACCAGTTTCTGCCCTTTAATCGTCATATGCCGCCGCTTTGCAAAGGCGCAAAACCACAGATAGACCGCGATAATCAACAATAAAACGATACCGAGAATACGTAGCGTGCCTTCATCGATATACCAGTGGTCGGGAAGCTGGACAACGCCGAAGGTAAAAATGATGCCGCCAAGCAGAATATAGCCCAGCCAGTTAGTGGTAATACTGAGCGAGAAAATACGCGTGATAGTACTGCCTGGCAAGCCGAGGCGGGAGTAAAGTCGGTAACGCATTCCGATCCCGCCGACCCAGGTGCTGAGCGTCAGGTTAAAGGCGTAGCAGACGAACGATACCAGCATAACCTGCCGCTTCGCCAGTTTATGGCCGCAATAAAGCCGTCCAAGCAGGTCGTAGCAGCCGTACAGAAGATAGCTAACGATCACCAGTCCCACGGCGCTTAAAAGTGCCGTGCGGTTATAGTCGCGGATGACGGTCCAGACATCGCCCCAGTCGACCTTTTTAGCATAAACCACCAGCAGAACGACGACCGCAATAAAAAACAGCCAGGTCAGCACTTTTTTAGCCAGCCGCCAGCGCGGATGCGATTTAGCCATTAGGGCTTCACTCCTGTATTTTCTGGATCAACGCGATCCTGGGTTTCCATTTCTGGCTGGGCAGGTGGGGGAACCTGCGCCAGATGCGGGGTATGCGCAGGTAGCCAGCCGACCAGCGCCGGGAAATGGCGTAAAAAGTGGAACGCCAGCACGCTTTTGGTCAGGTTCCACCAGGTGCGTTTCGGCAGCATTGACTCATCGACCTGCTTACAATCATTCACGATGATGCCTTGTAAATTATCGCGCAGGGTCTGGTTAAAATTGCGATCGTGAATGATCAGGTTAGCTTCAAGATTAAGCGACAGGCTGAGCGGATCGAGATTACTTGACCCTACCGTGGCCCAGTGATCGTCCATCAGCGCCACTTTGCCGTGCAGCGGACGGCGACGGTATTCATAAACCTGTACGCCGCCCTTCACCAGATAGTTGTAGAGCAACCGCGCGCCGACTTTGACAATCGGCATGTCTGGCTCCCCCTGGACAATCAGTTTTACGCTCACGCCACGGCGGGCGGCTTTACGCATTGCGTGGAGCAAGCGATAGCCGGGGAAAAAATAGGCGTTAGCGATAATCACTTCACGCTTTGCCTGGGTCAGCATTTTCAGATAATGACGTTCGATATCGTCGCGATGCTCTTCGTTATCCCGCCAGACAAACAGCGCCTGCGCCTCGCCGGGCTGGCGGTTTTCTTCTGCCTGATGATGGCGTTTCCACCAGCGGCGCGCAGGGCTTTGCCCCGGCAGGTTCTCGACTTCGAATTGCAGGATATCGGCCACTACAGGCCCTTCGACCCGTACCGCGTAGTCTTGTTTCGCCTGCGGGCCGTAATCCGACATATGCTCGGCGGAATAGTTAATGCCGCCGACAAAGGCAATACGATCATCAATCACCACAATTTTGCGGTGCATTCGGCGGAAGATATTGGTTCGCAACCCCAGTAGACGCGGGCGGGGATCGTAATAGCGAAAAATAACGCCCGCTGCGGTTAACTCACCGACAAACGCGTCGCTGAGATCGGGAGAGCCGTAGCCGTCGAGTAATACTTCGGCTTTTACGCCGCGCTGTGCGGCTTTTAGCAGAGCGGCATGGAGTTTTTTGCCCACCTCATCTTCAAATAAGATAAAGGTTTCCAGAATGATTTTTTGCTGTGCCTGAGCGATAGCCGTAAACACGGCAGGATAGAACTGGTCGCCGTTTTCCAGTAGCTGAATTTGATTACCTTCACGCCAGCCGCATTTCATAGATGGATCTCCGCGCTAAGGGGGGCATGGTCTGATAAATGTCGCCAGTTCCGCAGCGGTAGCGCCGTAGGAGAACTGGCGTTAGCATTCTTGACGTAAATACGATCGAGTCGCAGCAGCGGCATACTCACCGGGAAAGTGCGCGCCGGTCGACCGTGGGCGCGGGTGAATATCTCCTCCAGCCCGGCTGCGTTTAGCGGAGGGCCGGCCTTTTGCCGCCAGTCATTAAAGTCTCCGGCCACCAGTACTGGTTCTGATTCCGGCAAGGCATTCACCCATCCCGCCAGCATGGTTAACTGCGCCTGCCGATGGCTCTCCCGCAGGCCGAGATGCACGCACATGACGTGGATAGGGTGGTTGAGCATGGGCGGCGTAATGCGGCAATAGAGCACGCCGCGTTTTTCGCTACCGTCGACCGAGACGTCGTGATTTTCATAATGTTCAATGGGATAGCGAGAAAGAACCGCATTACCGTGGTGGCCTTCTGGATAGACCGCATTGCGGCCATAGGCGAAATCGCTCCACATGGTGTCGGCCAAAAATTCATAATGGGTGGTGTCCGGCCAGTTTTCGATATGCAGCGGATGCACCTCATGCGCACCCATCACTTCTTGCAGACAGACGATATCGGCGCCGACCGTTCTGACGGCGTCGCGTAGCTCCGGCAGGATGAAGCGTTTATTAAAGGCGGTAAAACCTTTGTGCGTATTAATCGTGAGCACTTTGAATGAAAAATTTCGCGTGTGTTGAGTCATTTTCTTCCTGTCCGCGTCACTATCCTGATTGAAATAGTGTAGTCGTCGTCACAAAAAGATGCGGTCTTACGGAATTTTCCGTAAAGTTCGGTACTCTGAATAATGAGAGAAAAATGCTTCAGGAGAAAAGCCATGAAGTGGCAACAACGCGTTCGTGTCGCAACCGGCCTCGGTTGTTGGCAGATTATGTTGCATTTACTGGTAGTGGCGATGCTGGTAATAGGCTGGATGAGCGGCACATTAGTGCGCGTCGGCCTGGGATTATGCGTGCTTTATGGCGTGACGGTACTGCTGATGCTGGCGTTGCAGCGTCATCATGAGCAACGCTGGCGCGATGTGGCGGATGTGCTGGAAGAGCTGACTACCACCTGGTACTTCGGCACCGCGCTGATTGTCCTCTGGCTGCTATCCCGCGTATTGCAAAATAATGTTTTACTGGCGCTGGCGGGGCTGGCTATCCTGGCCGGGCCCGCCGTGGTTTCGCTACTGGCGAAAGATAAAAAGCTACATCACTTTGCGTCTAAACATCGCATACGCCGCTGAACCTGTGGTGGCCGCTATCACCAGTAGCGGCCACAAACTTCCCCAGACAATCCCCAGACTCGCGTCCTTAAGATAAATTTGCTTAGTAATATCAGTAAAGTGGCGGATAGGGTTTATCCACGTCAAGTTTTGCAGCCAGACCGGCATATTTTCCACCGGTGAGACATAACCCGAGAGCAAAATCGCCGGCATCATAAAGACAAAGACGCCGATAAACGCCTGCTGTTGCGTGGCGCAAAGCGATGATATCAGCAAGCCAAAGCCTACCAGCGACAGCCCGTAAATCACCATCGTGAAATAAAACAGCGCTAACGAACCGGCGAAGGGGATTTGGTACGCCCAAATGCCGATAGCCAGCACGATCGTAGCCTGGAAGGTCGCGACAATCAGCGCCGGCACCGCTTTACCGACGAAAATCTGCCAGGTAGTGAGCGGAGAGACCAGCAGTTGATCCAGAGTGCCTTGTTCACGCTCGCGGGCGACGGACAGCGAAGTAACGATCATCACGCCGATAGTGGTGATCATGGCGATCAGCGAGGGCACCACAAACCACTTGTAGTCCAGATTCGGGTTATACCAGTTGCGTACCACCAGTTCGCTATTGTTGGGCTTTGGCTTGCCGTCCATCAACGCCTGCTGATACTCCTTGACGATCTGTTGCAGATAATTGGCGGCGATTTGCGCGCTGTTGGAGTTACGTCCATCAAGAATGAGTTGCATCGGCGCAGGCTGGAAGGTATCCAGATTCCGCGAGAAATCCGCCGGGAAGCGCACCAGCAGCAGCGCTTTTTGCGTATCAATAGTCGGCTGGATCTCCTGCGGACTGTTCAGCAACAGCACATGGGTAAACGCTTTCGCGCGGGCAAAGCGCTGGGTAAGTTCTACCGAATGTTTGCCGTTATCTTCGTTATAAATGGCGATGGTCGCGTTAGTGACTTCAAGCGTCGCGGCGAACGGAAACAGGATAACCTGAATCAGCACCGGCAGAATCAGGATCGCGCGCGTTTGCGGTTCGCGTAAAAGCGATTGCAGTTCTTTGCGGATTAACGTCCATAAACGATGAAACATAGTCTTGCCCTCAGTGCCGGATAGCAAATCATCAGTCCAGCCGTCGTTTGGTTTTTAGCCACGTCAGGCCAATAAACATCACCGCCGAGGCGATTAAAAACAGTACGTTAATGCCTAACACGACCGGAATATTGCCAGCCAGAAACAGACTTTGCAGGGTACTGACAAAATAGCGCGCCGGAATAATATAGGTCACCGCGCGGATCACCGCAGGCATACTGTCTATCTGGAAGATAAACCCGGACAGCATAATCGAGGGTAAAAAGGCGGCGTTCAGCGCCACCTGCGCGGCGTTAAACTGGTTACGAGTGATGGTGGAAATCAACAGCCCCATCCCCAACGTACTCAGTAAAAACAGACTGGTGATGATAAACAGAATCACCAGCGAACCGCGATACGGTACGCCGAGAATAAACACCGATACCAGCATGCAGAGCAGCATCGCCAGCATACCGAGAAAGTAATAGGGAATAAGCTTACACAGCAGCAGTTCAACACGCGTCACTTCGGTTGAGAGCAGCGCCTCCATCGTGCCACGCTCCCATTCGCGGGCAACGACCAGCGAGGTGAGGATCGCGCCAATTACCGTCATGATAATGGTCACTGCCCCGGGAATAATAAAATGTTGACTGATCGCCGCCGGGTTAAACCAGTAGCGCGTCTGAACATCGATGAGCGGTTCAAAAGTGTCGCCGCGATCTTCCGCCCGCTGTTGTTGCCAGATTTGCCAGATGCCTTCAACATAACCCTGAACGAAGTTGGCGGTGTTTGGCTCACTGCCATCGGTAATAACCTGAATTGGCGCGCTGTCACCGGCGCGCGCCATTTGTTGCGCGAAATCCACCGGAATCACCACCAGTCCGCGAATGCGTCCGGCCTGCATTTTTTCAATTAATTCATGGCGATTATCGCTAATGGTCGCGTCGATATAGGGTGAACCGGTCATCGCATGAGTGAAGTCCAGCGCCTCCTTGCTTTGCTGTTCAAGCAGAATCCCCACCCGCAGCTTGCTGGAGTCGAGGTTAATGCCGTAACCGAAAATAAACAGCAACAGCAGCGGGATCACCACCGCAATCAGCCAGCTACTGGGATCGCGAACGATCTGGCGCGTCTCTTTGACGCACAACGCACGCACGCGGCGCCAGGAGAGAGACTTACTCATGCGTATGCTCCTTATCCCAGTCATTGATGAGAGTGATAAATGCCTGCTCCATCGTCGGATCGGCCTGTTGCTCATCGGCGGCCTGCGCTTTGAGATCGTCCGGCGTACCGCTGGCGATAAGCTTCCCGCGATAAACCAGTCCGATGCGATCGCAATATTCCGCCTCATCCATAAAGTGGGTCGTCACCATTACCGTGACCCCTTTTTCCACCATGCTATTAATATGCAGCCAAAATTCACGGCGGGTGAGGGGATCAACCCCGGACGTTGGTTCATCAAGGAATAAAATATCCGGTTCGTGCATCAGCGAGCAGGCCAGCGCCAGTCGCTGTTTAAAGCCCAGCGGCAGCGCATCGGTGGGATGCGAAGCAATGCTTTTCAGACCAAACGCTTCGCTCATGCGCTGAATTTTGTCATTCTGCGCGCGGCCCCGCAAACCGTAGACGCCAGAGAAAAAACGCAGGTTCTGCTCGACCGTCAGGTTGCCGTAAAGCGAAAATTTTTGCGCCATATAGCCCAAATGCTGACGGGCTTTGCCGGAGCTGACTTTCAGGTCCATATCCAGCACCAGCGCCTTGCCGGACGTCGGCACCAGTAGGCCGCACATCATTTTAAAGGTGGTTGATTTACCTGCGCCGTTCGGGCCGAGCAGGCCAAAAATCTCGCCGCGCTGTACGACGAAATTAACATGGTCTGTGGCCGCGAAATCGCCAAATTTTTTCGTCAGTTCCTGCGCTTCAATCACCGTTTCGCCGGGAGTGCCTTCAACCGTATGAAGGATTGAACCCAGCGGAGACTCCGCGGTTCCCGCCCCGCCAAGCAGATCGATAAACGCATCTTCGAAGCGCGGCGCGGTCTCATTGAGGGTGATTTCCGGCATCCCTTCGGCCTGACGAATCTCTGCTGCGGTCGCCTCTTTTTTCAGGATCAGGCGTACCGAACGTCCCTGAATCATGCCGTCGCTCACCTGCGGCAGTCTGAGCGCTCGCTGTAGCAACTTACGGTTGTTTTCCTGTGGACTGCTCATCAGAAAGCTACGACCGGCCATCGTTTGCGTCAGCGCTTTAGGTTCGCCCTGATAGAGCAGCTCGCCTTCATTCATCAGTAGCACATCGCGACACTGTTCGGCTTCATCCAGATAGGAGGTGCTCCATAAAATCAGCATCCCGTCGCCCGCCAGTTCGTGGACCATTTGCCACAACTCGCGCCGTGAAATCGGGTCAACGCCAACGCCCGGTTCATCCAACAGCAGCACTTTTGGTTCGCCGACCAGCGTACAGGCCAGCCCCAGTTTTTGCTTCATTCCGCCGGACAATTTCCCCGCCAGACGGCCAGTAAAAGGGCCGAGGGCGGTAAACTCCAACAAACGGGCAAAGGTCTTTTCCCGTATCTCGCCGGTAACGCTGCGCAAATCGGCATAGAGATTAAGGTTCTCCATGACGGTAAGATCTTCATACAGACCGAATTTCTGCGGCATATAGCCCAGAACCGCGTGCAGCTCGCTGTCGTTTTGTATCGGGTCGAAGCCCAATACAGACGCGCTGCCGCCATCGGCTTTGAGCAGGCCCGCCAGCATACGCATCAGCGTGGTTTTTCCTGCGCCGTCCGGCCCTACCAGTCCGGTGACATAACCGGAATGAATGGTACAGTCGAGCGGCGCGACGGCGGGTTTATCCATTCCCGCAAAGCGCTTCGTCAGACCGTGCAGTGTAATAACGGCCTCACTCATGCCGTGCCTCGTCATTAAATTTCACCGTGACCGGCATCCCCTGGCGTAACGCATCGTCCGCATCGGTGACGATAATGCGCAGGCGATAGACGAGATCGGTACGCAGATCCGGCGTTTCGACAGTTTTCGGCGTAAATTCCGCGGTGGGCGAAACGAAACCAATCTTGCCGTGGTAAGGTTTGTCAGGACGTCCGTCGGTATACAACAGAATGTCGCGTCCCGGCTGTGTCTGACTGAGGTTGCGTTCATCGACATAGGCGCGCACCCAGACGGGGCGGGTCAGCGAGAGCGTTAATACCGTGCTGCCGGCGTTCAGCATACTGCCCGGCTCGACCGCGCGAGTGAGCAAGGTCCCGTTGGCAGGCGCGATAAGCGTGGTGTCCTGCAAATCAAGCTGCGCCTGCGCCAGTTGGGCCTTTGCCTGTTCCAGGCTGGCTTTCGCCTGGGCGATATCCTGTTCACGATTACCGGTACGGTACTGGCTCAGTTTATCCTGCGCGGATTTCAGCGTCGCCTGCGCCTGATCGCGCGATGAGCGGGCGTTTTCCAGATCGTTAGCGGAAATGGTGCGGCTTTTCCACAGTCCTTGCTGACGGTTATAAAAGTTTTGCGCGTAGTCATAGGCGGCTTGCGCTTGTCTGACGGCGGCGGCGGCCTGGGCTATCTCTTCATCGCGATAGCCTGCCAGCATCAAATCGTATTGCGCCTGAGCGACCGACACGCCAGCTTTCGCCTGCATCAGCGCGTTTTCGTATGGCGCGTGATCCAGTTCGCCGAGCACCTGTCCGACTTTGATAGTATCGCCTTCATCAACATTCAGCGACGCCAGCCTGCCGCCGACGCGAAAGCTGATATTGACGGTACGAATATCGACATTACCGTATAGCGTCAGCCCATCGTCCTGCCGACTTTGATACCACCAGGTTCCACCGGCAATCACAGCGACGATCGCTGCGATTACCAGTCCGATAACGACAGGTTTTTTCATCAGTCCAGACTCCTTTGCGTTAAACCGTGCAGAATAAGATCGATGTGGCAGGTTACCGTCTGGTAAATCAGCTCCGCTTTTTCTTCATCAAACTGCGGCCAGCCGGTACGTAACAAAATAGTTTCTTTGCCGAGACGAAACGCCAGCACTTCGCCCAGTAAGGCATGGGTATGCAAAATCATGCGCGTATCATTGGCGTCGCAGCCAGTATAAGCGGCAACCAATCTTGTCAGATGGGTGTGCAACGGATCGATAACCTGTTCATGAACCAGTTGATAGGCCGACGTGGGAGAGAGCTGCTCGCGTGAAATAAATTTACTCAGGTTAACGGTGTCTTCCTGCGTCAGCAGCATAATCATGTTCTTGCAGGCGAGCAGAATTAACTCGCGTATGGCGTCCCGGTCAGGATCTGGCTGGCTAAACAGATGTTCCGCTTTTTCAGCATGGGGGCGAAATTTTTCGCCAAGAAAATCGGCAATCCACTGGGCGCAGGCGAGGTATAAATCCTCTTTTGAGCCGAAATAGTAAGTAATGGCGGCAATATTTTGCCCCGCCAGCGCGGCGATATCGCGCGTGGTGGCATGGAGGCCATACTCGCCAAACTGCGCCAGCGCGGCGGCAATTAGCTGGCTTTTCGCCTGCTCGCCCTTGGTGGTCGTGGTGGGAATATTCATCACACGCCCTAATTCTTAATCAATCGATTGATTAAGATTATGACTCATAATGGCACTTGTCCAGTGTGGTCGATTAATTTGTCTTTGCCACCTTTCGGGATAATTTATGCGCCGCATCACAAAAACTGCTACACTCCGCCCCTTCATGACATTGTGGTTTTTGTCATTCCAAATTTGAGCATCTCCCTGAAAACTACACCGGCAACGGTCGGGGCGGTCCGGAGTAGTTATGTCTTTTGATTCCCTGGGATTAAACCCTGATATCCTGCGCGCCATTGCCGAGCAGGGTTACCGTGAACCTACCCCTATTCAGCAGCAGGCGATTCCCGCCGTGCTGGAAGGCCGCGATCTGATGGCCAGCGCCCAGACCGGGACCGGTAAAACGGCGGGCTTTACCCTGCCATTGTTGCAGCATCTGATTACCCATCAGCCGCACGCTAAAGGTCGTCGTCCGGTGCGTGCGTTGATCCTCACGCCAACCCGCGAGCTGGCGGCGCAAATTGGCGAAAACGTCAGAGATTACAGTAAATATCTTAACATTCGCTCGCTGGTGGTATTTGGCGGCGTAAGCATCAATCCGCAGATGATGAAACTGCGCGGCGGCGTGGATGTGCTGGTGGCGACGCCGGGACGTCTGCTTGACCTGGAACATCAAAATGCCGTGAAGCTGGATCAGATTGAGATTCTGGTACTGGATGAAGCCGACCGTATGCTGGATATGGGCTTCATTCATGACATTCGTCGCGTGCTGGCGAAACTGCCGGCGAAGCGTCAGAACCTGCTGTTCTCCGCCACTTTCTCCGACGACATCAAAGCGCTCGCCGAAAAGCTGTTGCACAACCCTTTGGAAATCGAAGTGGCGCGCCGCAATACGGCCTCAGAGCAGGTGACGCAGCACGTGCATTTTGTGGATAAAAAACGTAAGCGTGAATTGTTGTCGCAAATGATTGGCCAGGGCAACTGGCAGCAGGTGTTGGTCTTCACCCGCACCAAACATGGCGCGAACCATCTGGCGGAACAGCTTAATAAAGACGGTATTCGCAGCGCGGCGATCCACGGTAATAAATCGCAGGGCGCACGTACCCGCGCGCTGGCCGATTTTAAATCCGGCGATATTCGCGTGCTGGTGGCGACGGATATTGCGGCGCGTGGTCTGGATATTGAAGAACTGCCGCACGTGGTCAACTATGAACTGCCTAACGTGCCGGAAGATTATGTACACCGTATTGGCCGTACCGGTCGCGCGGCGGCAACCGGCGAGGCGCTGTCGCTGGTCTGTGTTGACGAACATAAACTGTTGCGTGATATCGAAAAGTTGCTGAAAAAAGAGATCCCACGCATTACGACGCCGGGCTATGAGCCGGACCCGTCGATTAAAGCGGAGCCGATTCAGAATGGCCGTCAGCAGCGCGGCGGCGGTCGTGGACGCGGTCAAAGTCAAGGCGGAGCGGGGCGCAGTCAGCAGCCGCGACGTCAGGATAGCGGGGCGCCGAAGGCGAAATCAAAACCGCGCGCAGGCGAGGGGAAACCCGCTGGCGACAAAGCGCGTCCGCCGCGTCGCCCGCGCAGAATCACGCCCGCCCAGTAAATTTTATCCGGCAATATGCCCGGTAGCGCGACGCCTACCGGGCCTGCGTATGACGCGGCGTAGGCGGATCAGGCGCTTGTCGCCGCCATCCGGCAGATAAAAGCGGCGTTGCGAGCCGTATTCCAGAACCGGCAAAAAAGGTATTTCCCGCCCCTGAAATGTGACACAATAGTGGCTGTTTATACAGTACTTCAGGTTTTCTCATGGCATTGACCGCTGCGCTGAAAGCGCAAATCGCCGCCTGGTATAAGGCGCTTCAGGACCAGATTCCCGACTTTATTCCCCGTGCGCCGCAGCGGCAGATGATTGCTGACGTCGCCAGAACGCTGGCCGGGGAAGAAGGGAGACATCTGGCTATTGAAGCGCCGACCGGCGTCGGGAAAACCCTTTCCTATCTTATTCCCGGCATCGCCATTGCCCGGGAAGAGCAAAAAACGCTGGTGGTCAGTACCGCTAACGTGGCGTTACAGGATCAGATCTTTAGCAAAGATTTGCCGCTGCTACGAAAAATCATCCCCGATCTGCGCTTTACCGCCGCCTTTGGCCGCGGGCGTTACGTGTGTCCGCGAAACCTGACGGCGCTCGCCAGTAGCGAGCCTACGCAGCAGGATCTGCTCGCCTTTCTTGATGACGAACTGACGCCTAACAACCAGGAAGAGCAAAAGCGCTGCGCCAGGCTGAAAGGGGATCTTGACGGTTACAAATGGGATGGTCTGCGGGATCATACCGACATTGCTATTGACGACGATCTGTGGCGACGATTAAGTACCGATAAAGCCAGTTGTCTGAACCGCAACTGTCACTATTACCGCGAATGTCCATTCTTTGTCGCCCGACGTGAAATACAGGAAGCGGAAGTCGTGGTGGCGAATCACGCGTTGGTAATGGCGGCGATGGAAAGCGAAGCCGTACTGCCGGAACCGAAGCATCTGCTGCTGGTACTGGATGAAGGTCATCATCTGCCCGATGTCGCTCGCGACGCGCTGGAGATGAGCGCGGAAATTACCGCCTCCTGGTATCGTCTGCAACTGGATCTGTTCAACAAACTGGTGGCGACCTGCATGGAGCAATTTCGTCCTAAAACCACGCCGCCGTTAGCGAATCCTGAGCGACTTAACGCTCATTGCGAGGAGGTATACGAGCTGATCGCCTCGCTCAATGCCATTCTTAATCTGTATATGCCCGCAGCGCAGGAGGCGGAGCACCGTTTTGCAATGGGCGAGTTGCCCGCTGAGGTCATGGAAATCTGCCAGCGGCTGGCGAAGCTGACCGAAACGCTGCGTGGGCTGGCGGAGTCCTTTCTCAACGATCTCAGCGAAAAAACCGGGTCGCACGATATTGTGCGTTTGCATCGGGTGATTTTACAGATGAACCGGGCGCTGGGAATGTTCGAGGCGCAAAGTAAATTATGGCGGCTGGCTTCGATGGCGCAGTCTTCAGGCGCGCCGGTGTCCAAATGGGCGACGCGCGAAATACGCGAAGGGCAGCTCCACGTCTGGTTCCATTGTGTCGGTATCCGCGTCAGCGATCAGCTGGAAAGATTGTTATGGCGCAGCGTACCGCACATTATTGTCACCTCGGCGACGCTGCGCTCGCTTAATAGCTTTTCGCGCCTGCAGGAAATGAGCGGCTTAAAAGAAAAAGCCGGCGACCGCTTTGTAGCGCTGGATTCGCCATTTAATCATGTGGAGCAGGGGAAATTGGTGATTCCTCAAATGCGCTACGAACCCACCATTGATAACGAAGAGCAGCATATAGCCGAAATGGCGGCCTATTTTCGCGAGCAACTGGAGAGCAAAAAACATCATGGTATGCTGGTGCTATTCGCCAGCGGGCGGGCGATGCAGCGTTTTCTGGAGCATGTCGCTGATGTGCGCTTACTCCTCCTGGTCCAGGGCGATCAGCCGCGTTACCGGCTGGTGGAGCTGCACCGTAAACGGGTGGAGAGCGGCGAACGCAGCGTGCTGGTTGGGCTTCAGTCTTTTGCCGAAGGGCTGGATCTTAAAGGCGATCTGCTGACGCAGGTCCATATCCATAAAATTGCCTTCCCGCCGATTGACAGCCCGGTCGTGATCACTGAAGGCGAATGGCTAAAAAGCCTGAATCGTTATCCGTTTGAGGTACAAAGCTTACCAAGTGCGTCTTTTAATTTAATTCAGCAGGTAGGGCGATTGATCCGTAGCCACGCCTGTCGGGGAGAAGTGGTCATTTATGATAAGCGTTTGTTGACCAAAAACTACGGACAGCGTTTATTGAATGCCTTACCTGTTTTTCCGATAGAGCAGCCTGCCGTGCCAGACGTTATAGTAAAACCAAAAGCAAAACCTGCACGCCGCCGACGGCGTTAATGCTGTGAGCACACTTTAAGGAGCTTTCAATGGATTATCGCAAGATCATCAAAGAGATCGGGCGAGGTAAAAATCACGCCCGCGATCTGGATCTGGATACCGCGCGCGGTTTGTATACCCGAATACTGAATGGCGACGTCCCCGACCTGGAAATGGGCAGCATATTGATGGCGCTGCGTATTAAAGGCGAAGGCGGAGCCGAAATGCTGGGCTTTTATGAAGCCATGCAGAATCATACCATCAAACTGACACCGCCTGCGGATAAGCCGCTGCCGATTGTTATTCCCAGCTATAACGGCGCGCGTAAACAGGCGAATTTAACGCCGCTGCTGGCCATCCTGCTGCATAAGTTGGGCTTTCCAGTCGTAGTGCACGGCGTCAGTGAAGATCCGACCCGCGTACTGACGGAAACTCTATTTGAGCTGATGGGGATTGTACCCACCCTACACGGCGGACAAGCGCAGGCCAAACTGGACGGACACCAGCCGGTGTTTATCCCGGTGAGCGCGCTCTGTCCGCCACTGGAAAAACAGTTGGCGATGCGCTGGCGGATGGGCGTGCGCAACAGCGCGCATTCACTGGCTAAACTGGCGACGCCGTTTGCTGAGGATGCCGCGCTGCGTTTATCAAGCGTTTCTCATCCTGAATATGTACCGCGTGTGGCGACCTTTTTTAGCCGCATTGGCGGGCGGGCTTTGCTGATGCATGGCACCGAAGGTGAAGTCTATGCCAACCCGCAACGCTGTCCGCAAATCAGCCTGATTGATAGCCGCGGCGTGCAGGTACTACATGAGCGTCAGAGCGACACGCACGACGAGCCGTTTTCACTGCCTGCGAATAAAGATCCTGAAATCACCGCGCGCTGGATTGAGCGCTGCGTTGCCGGACGCGAGCCGGTGCCGCAATCATTAAAAACGCAAATGGCCTGTTGTCTGGTTGCGACGGGAGAGGCGGCGACGTTAAAAGACGGGCTTGCGCGAGTCGAACAGACTTTTAGCGAATAAAAAAACCCGTCCAGTGGCGGACGGGCAAATAAGGGTAACAAACAGGGTTAATGAGGGTTGGAGCAGTGGGTCTGTTGGCAAGCAGACGAGGGTAATACCCGTCAGAATCCAAACAACAGCGATGTTACAGCCTGAAATCTGGCGGGCAGGTAAATCATTTATAAATCACCGCAGTACCGCTCATTTTGTCATTACCCACGGCGGAGGTGATGTTATAAGCGCTTGCGCCAGCAGCAGCGGCTTTTTCGGCCAGTTTAGCCTCCAGGCCATCCAGCGTGGTGGCGCCGTCGGCAGAAACTACGCCGATTTTATGCAGGTTTTGCGTCTGAGACGCGCTAACCGATTCTGCGGCAAAAGCGCCAAAAGAAAGGGTGGAAAGCGCGATGGCTGCAACAGCATATTTAATGGTTTTCATGGTTCATCTCTCGCAGGTTATTCTGTTTATGGGACGTTGTTTCGTCGATGTGATGAGTATCACGGTTTTTTGCGAAAGATAAAATCGAATAGAATTGACGGCCTTGCTCAAAATTTTTGAATGACAAATAACCTATTGATTATTAATTAATTCAACGGTGGAATTTACCGTTCTTGTCATCTGGCTTTACAGAGCCGAGGTTAACGGCACATTCTGCGACGCAGAACGCTAAAAAGCATGAGCGTAAAGGAATGGATAATACTGGCGGTTTAGGTAAAGAAAGGTTAGCGTAACTGGCTGTCTTTTGAACCTCTGCGATTATATCCTGAAAATGTTGCATTATGTAAATCTTTCTCCTGCTGGTAGGATAGACATAACCGAACGCCCGGTACGGCTTTACGCCGCGCTTCAGGGATAGGGTCGCCGCAAGATTCGCATTCATCGAGACTTTCGCCGTGCGGAAGTTCGCCGCGAGCGCGGGCAACGGCATCTTCAATGGTATTGTTGATTTGTTCATTCACTGCGTCGTCATTTGCCCAGCCGGATGCCATCACGCTCTCCTGATTGTAGGGTGCCTGAGGTTAAGTGTAGCGCCGTCAGGCGAAAAAATCGCATCGCGCGACCTTTTCAGACCATGAGCAGAGCCAATGATATTCAGGTATCCGATAAATCGAGCGAGGCAGGGAATTCGCGGTGGTATATTTACCCCGTGGCGTTATACGGGTATCTTACGCCGCTGCTAAAAGGAGAATGCCATGTCCGCCCAGAAACCGGGGTTACACCCGCGCAACCGCCATCAACACCGTTATGATCTCGCCGCACTGTGTCAGACCACGCCGGAATTGACCTCCTTTCTTACCCGCACGCCCGCAGGTGAACAGAGCGTTGATTTTGCTAATCCGCAAGCGGTAAAAGCGCTCAATAAGGCATTGCTGGCGCATTTTTATGCCGTCACACACTGGGACATTCCGCAAGGGTTTTTATGTCCGCCGGTGCCTGGTCGTGCGGATTATATTCACCATCTGGCGGATCTGCTTGGTGAAACGACAGGGAGTATTCCGGCGCAGGCAACCATTCTGGACGTGGGCGTGGGCGCTAACTGTATTTATCCGCTTATTGGCGTACATGAATATGGCTGGCGATTTACCGGTAGTGAAGTCAGCGACGCGGCGATGTCCAGCGCGCAGGCTATCATTCAGGCAAATGCGGGGTTAAGCCGCGCGATTCGTCTGCGTCGGCAAAAAGATCCGGCGGCCATTTTTACCGGTATCATTCATAAAAATGAATCTTTTGACGCAACGCTTTGTAACCCGCCTTTTCACGACTCCGCCGCCGCAGCCCGCGCGGGCAGCGAGCGTAAGCGCCGCAATTTGGGGCAGAATAAAGATGATGCGCTGAACTTTGGCGGTCAACAGCAGGAGCTATGGTGTGAAGGCGGCGAAGTCGCTTTTATTAAAAAAATGATTGCTGAAAGCCAAGCCTTCCGCCGTCAGGTGTTGTGGTTTACGACGTTGGTGTCGCGTGGCGAGAATTTACCGCCGCTTTACCGGGCGTTGACGGAGGCTGGCGCGGTGAAAGTGGTGAAAAAAGAGATGGCCCAGGGGCAAAAGCAAAGCCGCTTTATTGCCTGGACCTTTATGGATGACGACCAGCGTCGCCGTTTTATCACCCGTAAACGCTAAATCGTCGGTTCGCGCGGCGGCAGAGAATCAGGCGACGGGCCGCCAGCGGGGGCGGGCAGAACCTGATACGTTTGTACCGGCGCGCGAACATTGGCCAGATCAAAATGCTTTTTCACCTGGCTATCAAGGGCAAAACGCACCGTCCACTGCTTGAGCGGTAGGGTGGTGAACGATACGCGTAAAGTAAACGCCGTGTTCGTTAAACCGACAATACCGGCGAATGTGGGTTCACCGATAATCAGCCCGCGAATATCCTCCGTCTGCATCAGCGCCGTTACCGCGTCTTTCAGCGCCTGATTCGCTTTATCCGCATCCTCATGGCGATCCACGTCATAGTTGGCGACAACAGAGCCGATACCCCGCACAAAGTTGGCGAAAGTGGTGATCGAGGACCACGGGATAATATGGTATGCCCCGGTATCCTGCCGCACGCCGACGGAACGAATCGACATTCTTTCGACCGTCCCCGTCAGTGGGCCTATGGTGACTAAGTCGCCGGTATTCATCCCGTTTTCAAACTGGATAAAGACGCCGGTAATAATATCTTTCACCAGGGTTTGCGAACCGAAAGAGATCGCCAGACCTAACGCCCCCGCGCCAGCCAGCAATGGCGCGATATTGACGCCGATTTCCGATAACACGATCATGATGGTTATGGTGCTGATAATCACCGCCAGCGCATTGCGAAACAGCGTCAGCAGCGTGCGCGTGCGGGCGCTGGGCAGCGGGCGACCGTGAATATCGGAGGCCAGGCGATTCTCAATCAGACTGGCGAGAATCGTCCATCCCACGGCAGAGAAGAATAAGATTAACGCGATACGGATGAGGATATCGACCATCTTTTCCCCCGCGCCATAATGTAGCCAGTGCCAGAAATCGAATAGCCCCCAGGCGTTGAGCAACAGCATGACGGCGACGCAGACGGTCAGAAAGCGTGCGACTTTTAGCGCCGAGGAGAGCCAGCCGTTAAGCCGCTTTTGTAATTCCGGGTAATTGCGTTGCGTATGGGGCGACAGGGTGATGGTTTTCGCTATCCAGCGGGTAAACATACCGGAGATAAACGCCGCGATACCAATAATCGCCAGACTGCGGACGGTCGCGCCCATCATAAACTTCAGGCTATTGCCGGGATCGAATAACGAGAAGAAAAACAGCACGATAAAGTAAGCGCTGGCCAGCCAGTGCCACACCAGCGCGAAGGCGCGGATAAACAGACTAAAAAAGGCTAACGATCGTTCCGCCAGACTTAACAAATGCTGCGTAATCTCAGCTTTGTTTTTAAAGATCAGGTACAGCGCCCAGATAGTGATGCAGAGCATGATCGCCACATTAGCCATCGCGCCAACCTGAACATTCACCTGGTTGGAAATAATCGGAACGGCAACAATTAGCCCATAGCCAATCAAACTGCTAAGCGAACTCATACGGCGATTCCAGTAACGCGCTGTCGCGTCCTGAATCGTGAATGGACGTAATTCCGGTACATTAGGGCAAAAAATAAGCCGCAGAATCGCTTTAAAGAACTCTATCAGTGCGAAGGCATTCAGGAACAGGCTTTGCTGAAAAGCGATAGTTCGACTTCCGGCATGGAAATTATCACTGAGCATCTGACCGATAAATAATGTGAGCGCCAGTAGCAGGAGGTCGATAATAAACGCGCCGACGATCATCGCCGGGAGCTGTAGCCAGTTGCTGCGTTCACGGTTTTTCTTGCGCGCCCACAGACCCATTTTTCGATATAACGGCAGGGCGCAAAGCCGTATCACGCTATAAAAACCAAATACTGCGACTGCCAGAAATAAAAAGTGGGTTAACGCATTAGTGAAGGTCTGCGGGTTAAACGGCTTGTGCGGTGCATCGGTGATGTTACGATAAAGCTGGGCGAAACGGGTGGCGAAAGCGTCGCCGTACTGGCGGGTGATGGTGGTGACGTTCTCCAGTACCGTTTTCTCATCTTTGGCCGCAGGCGGCGCAAGCGCTGGCGCCGGTTCGGTCGGCGGCGTGGTTGAGGCTTCGCGTAGTTGCGCTATCAATTCGTTACGTGAAGACTCGTTTTCCAGTACGTCAGCCAGGGCCGCATAGGCCGCTTTTTTTTGTTCAGGGCTGGGCTCTGGTGTTGTTTGCTGGCTGGTTGATGTCCCTGTGGTCACGCCGGGTATGGCGACCGCATGGGCAGGCGCGCCCAGTAGACAAAACAGGATGAACAGGGTCCACCGCATGACTCCTCCAGTGAGAAAAGAGACGCAAAACACTAAGTATAGATGGCACAGGGGAGGGAAAATGAAATGGGACTATTCCATGATGCCCTGCCTGCCACAGGGCAGGAAGGGCGATATCTCAGGAGACGTGCTGTAAAAATTCCTGTAAACGTGGGCTTGGCGGGTTTTCGATCAACGCCTGCGGACTGCCATCTTCGGCAATACGGCCTTTATCGATGAAAATCAGCCGTGAGGCGACTTTTTCGGCAAAGCCGATTTCGTGAGTGACAATGACCATGGTCATGCCTTCTTCCGCCAGATCCTGCATTACTTTCAGCACTTCATGGCGCAGTTCAGGGTCCAGAGCGGAGGTTGGCTCGTCAAATAGCATCATTTTTGGCTTCACTGCCAGCGCTCGGGCAATGGCGACGCGCTGTTGTTGACCGCCGGAAAGCTCGGAGGGATAGTGGTGCGCCCGTTCCGCCAGTCCAACTTTCGCTAACAGTGCTTTCGCCTGTTTTTCCGCTTCTTCTTTCTTCGCGCCACGCACGCGCAAAGGGCCGAACATAACGTTTTCGAGCGCAGTCAGATGCGGGAACAGATAAAACTGTTGAAACACCATGCCGGCTTCCTGGCGAATCAGCCGTTCGTCTACTTTAGGATCGTTGACTTTCAGACCATCGACAATCAGATCGCCGGAGGTGATCTCTTCCAGTTTGTTGATACAGCGTAATAACGTGGATTTACCCGAACCGGAAGGGCCGATGATCACAACCACTTCGCCCTGACGGATGTTTAAATCAATGTTATGTAGCACCTGGGTGGGGCCAAAGTGCTTGGAGACGTTTTTAAATTCAATCACAGGATTTTCATCCTTCTTTCAAGACGACGCAAAATAAAGCTCAGCACCAGCGTAATGATCAAATAGAAGACGGCCACGGCGCTCCAGATTTCCAGGGCGCGAAAGTTACCGGCAATAATTTCCTGGCCCTGACGGGTCAGCTCGGCTACGCCGATAACAATAAACAACGAGGTGTCTTTGATGCTAATGATCCACTGGTTGCCCAGCGGCGGCAGCATACGGCGCAGAGCAAGCGGTAAAATAACATGGCGGATGGTTTCCCGACGAGAAAGGCCCAGCGCCAGGCCCGCTTCGCGAAAACCTTTGTGAATGGATAGTACTGCGCCGCGAGTAATTTCCGCGATATAAGCGCCGGAATTAATCATAATTGTCACGACCGCTGCGCTGAATGGATCAATACGCAAATCATTAAATGCCATCGGCAGGGCAAAGTAGATAAACATCACCTGGACAACGATGGGCGTCCCGCGAATAATTTCAATGAAAACCAGGGCGATGTGGTTGGCGAACCAGCCGCCAAACGTACGGGCAAAACCTGCCGCCAGTCCAATAACCAGGCCGCCAGCCAGACCGAGGACCGAGATCCACAGGGTCATTTTAGCGCCCTCAAGCAAAAGCGGAATGGCGGGCCAGATGGCGCTCCAGTCAAACTGCATATGTTGTTCCTGTTACCGTGGTGTAAATAGTCAAATGCTCTATCCGACGCGATATGGCGTGAAAGTGTCTTACCCGTCACGGAAAAGAGCCGTAGGCCCGGTGAGCGTCCTCACTACCGGGCCACAAGCCAACATCAGGCCGTTTTATTTAGGTTCTGTACCGAACCATTTTTTGTAGATTTCGTTATAGGTGCCATTCTCACGCAGCGTTTTCAGCGCACCGTTGACCTTCTCGCGCAGTTCATCGCTACCTTTCGGGAAGGCAATTCCGTATTGCTGTGCTTCCAGCGATTCGCCTACCGGCTTGAACTGTCCGTTGCCTGCGGTTTTGATAAAGTACAGGATGTTCGGCGTATCATGCAGAACGGCGTCTGCGCGGTTGGTGCCTAATTCCATATACGCGTTATCAATGTTCGGGAACTGACGCAGGTCTTTGGTTTTGATATTTGCTTTCGCGTAATCCACCGACCCGGTCCCGCTCTTCACGGCAACGACTTTGCCATCCAGGTCTTTAACGCTTTTAATGTCGTTATTGTTGGCTTTAACCATCACGAGCAGACCGCTTTTGTAATAGCCATCGGAAAAGTCGATCGCTTTTTTACGTTCGTCTGTAATCGTAATACCCGCCAGCGCCAGATCGATATTTTTGGTTTGTAACGCCGGAATAATGCCGCTGAAATCCATCGGTTTCAGGGTGTAGTCCAGCTTCAGTTCTTTCGCGATAGCGGCCCACAGATCAACATCAAAGCCAACGTATTTGTCGCCCTGTTTAAATTCAAACGGCACGAACGCCGTATCGGTTGCCACAACGAGTTTTTTATCCGCGGCATGAGAGGACACCGCAAAAGCCAGGGTAAGTGCAGCCAGTGAAACTTTTAATAGAGACTTCATAGCATTTCCTTTTCTATCCATAGGGCGATCCCCTGCGAGAACATTTAGCGTAATGAAAAAATCATGCCAATTCTGTAACCCATTGTTTTAACAGAAGCATGAATCATTCCTGTGCACAATAAGTCGGGCAAAACCAGTATATCGCACCGTTTTGGGGCACTGATTTAGTGCATGAATAACAGCGTAGAAACACAGGGTCTATTTAGCGTAAAAATTGTTGTTAAAACAATCTTTAGTTAACGATTGTGTGAGGTAATTATTACAAATAATTTACTTTTGCTGGAGGGGAGTACAAGAAGTGTGCACTATTTAAGTGCAAAACCCCTGTGCCTGGCAGGGGTATAGGGATTACTTATCTACCCGTATACATCAAGTTGCAGGTGCGTTCGCCCCAGTCATTGACGGAAGTCAAGCTCCCGGGGATTCGCTGCGTTTGTACCTTCCTGCAACTCGAATTATTCAGGGTAGAGATAGGTTTATTCGATGTTGGATTCGATAAACCACAGGAATTTATCGAGGTCGCGTGATGCGGCGGTAAAGATATCGGCAGTGTCTTCATCTTTGGCTTCACCGATAGCTTTGCGAACATCATTAGCTACAACGGCGTAACGATCGGCCAGTTCTTTTAAGTGATCCTGCACATTATGAATGTCGAGCGGATAGCTTTTCAGCGGGGTTTTGCTGTTGATAACTTGCGTAGTGCCTAACGCCACGCCGCCAAGCTGTACAGCGCGCTCGGCCATAGTATCCAGATGATCGGTCAGCGCAGTACGGAAGCCATCCAGCATCTCATGTACGGCAATAAAGTTAGCACCGCGCATGTTCCAGTGGGCCTGTTTTGTGATCAGCGACAGGTCAATGAACTGGATCACCTGACGATTAAGCAACTCAACCGTCGCTTTTTTATCGCTCTCTGATACATCGTTACGGGTATAAAGCAGATTAGACGCTTTTGTTTTTACCAGTTTAGCGGTACTCATAATCTCATATCCTCTTGATGTTTGTGTCCCAGGTAATTAACGAAAGTAAGTATAGCACCGGTTTTTCACTTTGCTTTTCTGAATTTACCTATCACTTTAATAGTACAGACAAGGTTTAATATTTATTCTAATTTTAAATCAATGGGTTATGTTAAGGTGTTGTTTGGTGGGTAATAATTCTCATTTTAATGTAAAAATGAGAAAAAATATGACAAAAAATGACGAAGTAATAGAGCGATAATAAACGGTGAATAATGAGGTGATATTCTGCATGATTATGCATATCATGCAGAATAAGAAACTATTTTACTTCAATCTGTTTAATTTGCGGTTCGCGTCGAATCGTTAGGGTAGACCCCATAGAGGCGGCAATGATGGCACACAGGGCCATCATTTGTACGCCCGTAAGCGTTTCGCCCAGAAAAATCATTCCGGAAACGGCGGCAAGCGCGGGTTCCATGCTCATCAGCGTACCGAAAGTGCGGGTTGGCAGCCGCGTCAGTGCAATCATTTCCAGTGAATAAGGTAGCGCCGTAGAAAGTACAGCTACCGCTAACCCTAAGGGAAGAATCGACCAGTGCCATAGCGCGTCGCCAGCCTGAACTGCGCCAATCGGCACGAAAATGAGGGCTGCAATCAGCGAGCCTACCGCTACCGTGGCCGGACCATGTTCCGCGCCTGCTCGCTGGCCGGTAAGAATATAGACAGCCCAGCACGCGCCAGCGCCGAGCGCTAACGCCGCCCCGGTAAGATCAACGTGAGACACATCTTGTCCTAATGGCAGCAGAAACCACAGTCCAAGCACCGCCAGTACGACCCAAATAAAATCTACCGGCCGCCGGGATGAAAACAGCGCGACCGCCAGAGGACCGGTGAACTCCAGCGCGACTGCAATACCTAACGGCACCGTCTGAATCGACAGATAGAATAGATAGTTCATCCCCCCCAGCGACAGACCATAAAACAGTAAAGGCAGCCGCTGTTCTTTGGCAAAACGCAAGCGCCAGGGTTTGAAAAAGGCGATAAGGATAAGCGTTCCCAGCGCCAGACGAAGCGCCGTTACGCCCGGCGCGCCGACAAGAGGAAATAACGATTTTGCCAGTGAAGCGCCACTCTGAATAGAAGACATGGCAATGAGCAAAACCAAAATGGGCAACCAGACTGGTAATTTACGTGTCGACCCCGGCATCCTTTCTCCTGTCAAAAAATGTCAGTACGAGTAAAAGTGGCAGTGTAATGGAAATTCCCCGGGGTAGTTCAGGATTCGTTGAAAAAAATTTCCAGGATTCCATAAAATGAACTTTAATTGATGGATAAATAGACTGATAGTTTAGGAATAATCTGGATGAATGTATCGCGCCGCACGCGCATTATTGGTGCAATCAACCGGAAAAGTGATGTTAATTGAACAAGATAGCGCGGTATGGAAACGTTCTGTTACATGAAAGGCGCTCTTAGACACCGTGAATCGCAAAGAGTTTCCCATTAATTTTTGATATATTTAAAACTTAGGACTTACTTGAAGCACATTTGAGGTGGTTATGAAAAAAATTGCATGTCTTTCAGCACTGGCCGCTGTTCTGGCTTTTTCCGCAGGTACTGCAGTAGCTGCTACTTCTACCGTTACCGGTGGTTACGCTCAGAGCGATGCGCAGGGCGTAGCGAACAAAATGAACGGTTTTAACCTGAAGTATCGTTACGAGCAGGATAACAACCCGCTGGGCGTAATCGGTTCCTTCACCTACACCGAAAAAGATCGTACTAACGGTGCGGGCGATTACAACAAAGGTCAGTACTACGGCATCACTGCCGGCCCGGCTTATCGTCTGAACGATTGGGCGAGCATCTACGGTGTGGTCGGTGTGGGTTACGGTAAATTCCAGACTACCGACTACCCAACCTACAAACATGACACCAGCGATTATGGCTTCTCCTATGGCGCTGGTCTGCAATTCAACCCGATGGAAAATGTTGCGCTGGATTTCTCTTACGAGCAGAGCCGTATTCGTAGCGTTGACGTTGGCACCTGGATTGCTGGCGTGGGTTACCGCTTCTAATCATTTCGGTGAAAATGAAAAATCCGCCTTTCGGGGCGGATTTTTTTTGCCTGAAACATACATTATTTTAGTGAAAATATATCGGTGCCCAGATGGTTATAGTCCACTTTCTGTAATTTGAAATTGGTGATATAAACGGGCCCGGCTTTTTGTTCCGAAATAAACCGATAGCGATTTTTGATCTCTTTAGCGCTAATTCCCGTCCATTGCGAAAAAAAAGTCAGGAAATCGTTCGCGGAACGGCGAGCTTTAATGATCCTGTGCGCTTTACTGTCGCTGGATAACACCATAAACGGCACCTGGAAGTTTTGCTGGAATTTGTCGTCATGCGCCAGGTACTGTACCGCTTTGCCGCGTTCTTTAAACGCCAGCCCGTGATCGGAGAAATAGACGAGCGAAAAACTGTCGCCGCTATGACGAAGCTGAGTATAGAGCTGACGGAGCAAATCGTCGGTTTGCGTCATTGTGTATAAATAACAAGACGTCTCTTTCGACTGGACAAACGTCGCGTATTTTCCCTGAGTACGGTCGCAGGCCTGGGGATGTGACCCCATTAAATGCAACACAATCAACTGCGGTTGCGTGCGTTCTGTTGCCAATACCTGCGCCGTCATGGTTAACAGCGCGTCGTCGCGAGTATTTTTATCCGCTTCAAAATCGCCGTTTTTCAGGAAATGCGCTTCATCGGCGCGTTTGGCAATACTGGCGATGGCCGTGTCGTATTCGCCGATTTGCCCCTGATTGGAAAACCACCATGTCTGAAAACCGGCGCGGTTAGCCAGCGTGACGAAGTTATCCTGATACTGCGGTTTGTTATCCACCACGCGATTAAGCGTTAAACCGAGCGATTTTTGCGTTGAGCCGCTGGCGGCGATGTAATCCATAAAGAAGTCGCCATTCACATGGCTGGAGAAGGGGGTATTATCCCAGTGGCCGCCGAAAGCGCCCATCGCATCCCGTCGCGCGCTTTCACCAATCACCACGACATAGATGTGATATCTGGGTTTCACCGCAGTAACGGTCCAGCTATCTTTTATGTTGGATAACTGCGCCATACGGTGCTGCTCTTCAATGACTTCGTTGTTATTGACGATGACGTCTTTGGCGAAGCGAAAAACCGGATAGCCGGTATCAATAACCTTAAAAACGCCGCCCCAGGCCAGATTTTGTACCGGCGCGACGAAAAATGCCGCGACGCTAATCAGCAGGCACAGGCTATCAAGGCTATTCCAGCGCGGCCTGACCTCTTCTTTTTGGCGGCGAAGCGCAATAATACCCAGCGCGAAAATAAAAAGCCCGGTCAGGTAGCTATACCACGGGAAGATGGTCAGGATTTCGCTTGACTCTTCCATATTGGTGGAGTGCAGCGCCAGCAGAGTATTAAAGTTCGGCGCGCCGTAAGCCTGGCCAAAGGGAAAATAGAAAGCGGCTACCAGCGAACAGATGCCGAGCAGTGCTTTTTGTCCGCGGGGCAGGTAGCGCCAGAGCAGCAGCAACAGGCAGGTAAACGCCGCAGTATAAAGCAAGCTAAAGGGGTAGCCGAGCGCGAGGTTAATCAGCAGCGACTGTAAAAAGTAGAGACCCGCCCACGGGCTTACAGCCCGACGACGGGCCAGAAGTGAATCGATAAGGGTTGAATTCATATGCCACTATTGCAAAAACGCCATGTGCTAACCCTGGCGCGAAGGGTCATTACCTGCCTGATTATGCGTAAAAAATGTATTGGGTTCGCAACGGCGAGTCGCAAAATATTCAGGGCTGCCAGAAGATAGAGCGTGTGGGTAAGAAGGTCAACCGCCGGAAAGAAAATGTTTTGCGAAGAGAATAACAAAACCACAAAAAAACAGGGGAAATGAGCGCCATTTCCGTTGAGGATGCAAAATAAGGCGGCGTACCGCGACGCCGCCTTATTTCGTGGAAGAGTTATCCTGCTCCGGTTTGCCGTTGATCATATCGCACAACATAGAGAGCAGCATTAACCGGACTTTAAAGGGAGAGTGACTGAACACGCGTATACACCTCTTAAATTCGTTCATATAAACCTCCTGATGTTTCTATCCCATCGATCCGTGAGGGATGTCTGCATTACATACAGATATAGCACAGGCTATGTTTTATAGCTATTGCTAAAACGTTAATTTTTTGTGCCCGGACAACTCTGGTTTACAATGAGCGCTCTGTCAGTTGACGCGTTAACGCGTCACAGAAACGAGGAAGCAAAATGAGTCGTCGCGCAGGTACGCCAACAACAAAAAAAGTGACGCAATTGGTGAACGTAGAAGAACACGTTGAAGGATTTCGTCAGGTCAGAGAGGCGCATCGCCGTGAGTTGATAGATGACTACGTTGAGCTGATTTCCGATTTAATTATTGAGGTAGGGGAAGCGCGTCAGGTGGATATGGCGGCGCGGCTCGGCGTGTCCCAGCCGACCGTGGCCAAAATGCTTAAGCGCCTGGCATCGTTAGGATTTATTCAAATGATCCCCTGGCGCGGCGTTTTTCTGACGCCGGAAGGGGAGAAACTGGCGCAGGAAAGCCGCGAGCGGCATCAAATCGTCGAAAATTTTTTGCTGGTGTTAGGCGTAAGTCCGGAAATTGCGCGTCGTGATGCGGAAGGGATGGAACATCATGTCAGCCAGGAAACATTGGATGCCTTTTTGGCCTTCACGCAACAGCATGGAACGCCTGTAGAATGAATCTGGCTTTTTTACGGGCGCTGCGGCGAGACCGTTTTTTTCAGTTGTTGATCATTGTGGGTATTGCGTTAAGCCTGTTTGTTCCTTTTGCGCCTCGTGCCTGGCCTGACGCGATTGACTGGCACACCATTATTACCCTCAGTGGTTTGATGCTGCTCACCAAAGGCGTTGAGTTAAGCGGCTATTTTGATGTGCTGGGGCGCAAGATGACGCGCCGATTTCATACCGAGCGGCAACTGGCGATGTTCCTGGTGCTGGCTGCGGCGGCACTGTCGACCTTTCTGACAAACGATGTTGCGTTGTTTATCGTTGTGCCGCTGACGATAACGTTGAAAAAACTGTGCGCGATTCCGGTCAACCGATTGATTATTTTTGAAGCGTTGGCGGTGAACGCCGGTTCGCTGCTGACGCCTGTCGGTAATCCGCAAAATATTCTGTTGTGGGGACGCTCCGGCTTAACCTTTGCTGAATTTAGCGGGCAAATGGCACCGCTTGCCGTCATGATGATGCTGACGTTACTGCTCTTGTGCTGGTTTTGTTTTCCGGGTAGGGCGTTACAGTACCATACCGGTACGCGTTCGCCGCAGTGGCAGCCCCGTCTGGTGTGGAGTTGCCTGGGATTATATATCGTTTTTCTTACCGCGCTGGAGTTCAGGCAAGAGTTATGGGGACTGGTGTTGGTCGCGGTCGGGTTTATTGCGCTGGCGCGCAGGGTGATAGTCAGCGTGGACTGGACGCTGCTGCTGGTATTTATGGCGATGTTTATTGATGTCCATCTGCTGACGCAACTGCCTGCGTTGCAGGGCGTTTTCAACCAGGTTGGCGCATTGTCTCACCTGGGACTTTGGCTAACCGCTATCGGCCTGTCGCAGGTTATCAGTAATGTGCCCAGTACCATTCTCCTGCTGAACTATGTACCGGCCTCGACGCTGCTGGCGTGGGCGGTGAATATCGGCGGTTTTGGTCTGCTGCCGGGGTCGCTGGCGAATCTTATTGCTTTACGAATGGCGAACGATCGCCGAATCTGGTGGCGATTTCATCTTTATTCGCTGCCGATGCTGGCATGGGCGGCGTTGGTGGGATATGGATTATTGCAACTGATGTCGTAAGAGAAGCCCGAGAGTGTCTATCGGGCTTCGTAGGCAGAGCCTGTCAGTTCAGACGAACCGGCATCCCGGAACGATCCTGAACCGCCTGTTGTACGATGGTCTGATCAACGTCAGGCTCGTTGGTGACGGCCAGGATACTCTTATTAAGCGTGATCGGCACCGCTTCCTTACCTTCAAACTGCGCTTCCGTCGTTGACAGCGGGTTATGCACCTCAATGTAACGGCTGCCGTCCGGCTCGGTGGTGGCTTTTACCGGTTCATCAATAAACTGCACGCGGGTGCCGACCGGCACATTTTCAAACAGGAACTTGATATCGTCGTTGCGCAGACGCACGCAGCCGTGGCTCACGCGAAGCCCGATGCCGAAGTTGGCGTTGGTGCCGTGAATAGCATACAGGCGACCAATGTACAGCGCGTACAGGCCCATCGGGTTATCCGGGCCCGCAGGCACTACGGCAGGCAGCGGCTCGCCGGCAGCGGCGTATTCAGCGTGCATTTTCGCCGTAGGCGTCCAGGTCGGACCGGCTTTTTTACGTTCAACTTTGGTCGTCCAGTTGATAGGCGTGTCTTTACCTAACTGACCGATCCCAATCGGCAGGACGATAACGGTGTTCGTGCCTTTAGGGTAGTAATAGAGGCGCATTTCCGCGCTATTGATGATAATGCCTTCGTGGACGGTATCCGGCAGGATCAGTTGTTGCGGAATATTCAGCACAGTACCGCCCTTCGGCAGGAAGGTATCCACGCCAGGGTTGGCTTCCAGCATGTTGGACAGCCCCATCTGATACTCCGCGGCGAAATACTCCAGCGGTTGGGTATTGCCCTCCGGAACGGTGATGACCTGATTTTGCCCAATTAAACGACTGCCATCGGTAGGCAGCGGGTAAGTGACTGCTGAGGCTGTTTTACAAAAACCAACTACAGCGAAAGCCGCCGCGAAAAGCGTTGTTAATTTCATATTCATGTTATGCGAGATTCTGTGCCAAGCAGGCTAGTGGGTTGAGAATTCTGTCATGTTGGGAGCGCATTATAGGTGCATTCCAGTAAACAGGGAATTCAGATGTGTACGAAATCACGTTTTTTTCCCCTTACGGTTCAGTGTAGCCCTTTGTCACAGGGCGCGATCTTATTTCAGACTTGTGGCATAATAAGCGGTTTGTCACATCTTTTTTCAGGATAAGCCTGTGTTAGTTTCCAGCAACGTTACCATGCAGTTCGGCAGTAAGCCGCTGTTCGAAAACATTTCCGTCAAATTTGGCGGCGGCAACCGTTACGGCCTGATCGGCGCCAACGGTAGCGGAAAGTCCACTTTTATGAAAATCCTCGGCGGCGACCTGGAGCCGACGCTGGGCAATGTTTCCCTCGATCCGAATGAGCGCATCGGTAAGCTGCGTCAGGACCAGTTCGCTTTTGAAGCGTTCACCGTACTTGATACTGTCATTATGGGACATGGCGAACTGTGGGAAGTCAAACAGGAGCGCGACCGTATCTACGCCTTGCCGGAAATGAGCGAAGAAGACGGTTATAAAGTCGCCGATCTGGAAGTAAAATACGGCGAGATGGACGGTTATTCCGCTGAGGCGCGCGCGGGCGAACTGCTGCTGGGGGTGGGCATCCCGCTGGAGCAGCATTACGGTCTGATGAGTGAAGTCGCGCCAGGCTGGAAATTGCGTGTGCTGCTGGCGCAGGCGTTATTCTCTAATCCGGACATCCTGTTGCTCGACGAACCGACCAACAACCTGGATATTGATACTATCCGTTGGCTGGAGCAGGTGCTGAACGAGCGCGACAGCACGATGATCATCATTTCGCACGACCGTCACTTCCTGAACATGGTCTGTACGCATATGGCGGATCTGGATTACGGTGATTTGCGCGTCTATCCGGGTAACTATGATGAGTATATGACGGCGGCGACCCAGGCGCGTGAACGTCTGTTGGCCGATAATGCGAAGAAAAAAGCGCAAATTGCCGAGCTGCAATCTTTCGTCAGCCGTTTTAGCGCCAACGCTTCTAAATCGCGTCAGGCAACGTCGCGCGCGCGGCAGATCGATAAAATCAAGTTGGAAGAGGTGAAAGCCTCCAGCCGTCAGAACCCGTTCATCCGTTTTGAGCAGGATAAAAAACTGTTCCGTAACGCTCTGGAAGTGGAAGCGCTAACGAAAGGTTTTGATAACGGTCCGCTGTTTAAAAATGTCAATTTGCTGCTCGAAGTCGGTGAGAAGCTGGCGGTACTCGGCACCAATGGCGTGGGTAAATCTACGCTGCTGAAGACGCTGGTTGGCGATCTGGACGCCGATCACGGCACCGTTAAATGGTCGGAAAACGCGCGTATTGGTTACTACGCGCAGGACCACGAATATGAATTCGAAAATGACCTGACGGTGTTTGAATGGATGAGTCAGTGGAAGCAGGAAGGCGACGACGAGCAGGCAGTGCGCAGTATTCTGGGCCGCCTGCTATTTAGCCAGGATGACATCAAAAAGCCTGCGAAAGTACTCTCCGGTGGCGAGAAGGGCCGTATGCTGTTCGGTAAATTGATGATGCAAAAGCCGAATATCCTGATCATGGACGAACCGACTAACCACCTGGACATGGAGTCGATCGAGTCGCTGAATATGGCGCTGGAGCTGTATCAGGGCACGCTGATCTTTGTTTCACACGACCGTGAGTTCGTCAGCTCGCTGGCGACCCGCGTCATTGAAATTACGCCGGAGCGCGTGGTGGACTTTAGCGGCAACTACGACGATTATTTGCGTAGTAAAGGGATTGAAAGCTAAAAACTGACGCCCGGTAGCGCTACGCTTACCGGACCTACGTATCCTGACGCGTAGGTCCGGTAAAACGACAATATTTACTACCGTGCCCACTCACTCCTGTCTTCATTATTTACCCGCAGCTTGCGTTTTTCTCCTGGCGGTAATGATACCTGCAGTGTTTGCCACGCCGGGCGATAATCGCCGCGCGCGTTTATCGTCAGATCAATCGTCGTGGCGGTACAGACCATCTCCCATTCCAGCCACAGCGCGTGACCTTCCTTATACCCCCATGACTCGCCGTCATCCTCAAACAGTAGTCCTGACGATACGTCTGCGCCTTTCACCGGGAACAGTTTTAGCTCACGCGAGGTATCTTTAGCCGCGTTCGCGTAGGAGATGCGATCGCTCAGCGGCAGTCCCGCGCCTGCGCGTACCAGCAGCGGCAGTTTTTCCAGCGGCGCGTCGACGATAATCCACTGACCGCCGCTGAACCACGCGCCAGTGTAGAAATCATACCAACCCGTTTTGTTGTCCGGCAGCCAGAGGCGGCGCTGACGTTCGCCCGGTATGACGACACTTGCGACCAGAATATCGCGTCCCAGCAGGAAGTCGTCGCACTCCTCAAAAGTCTGCGCGTCGTGCTCGTGGTCGAGGAAAGTAGGGCGCAGCATCGGCTCATCGTCGGCATGCGCCAGCCATAACAGAGTGTAGAAGTAGGGCAACAGACGGTAGCGTAGCTCAATGGCGCTGCGAATCGCTGGTGTGACGCCCGGATACATCCACGGTTCGTTGACCGTATGGTCGTCGTTCCACGAATGGATAGTAAAGCGTGGGTGCATCACGCCGTTCTGTACCCAGCGCACAAATAGCTCCGGGTCTGGTTTATCGCCGGAGAAACCGCCGACGTCGTGGCCCAGGTTATACAGCCCGGAGAGGCTCATCCCCAGCCCCATGCGAATGTTGTAGCGCAGGGTATCCCAACTGGTGCGGTTATCGCCGCTCCATGTTTGTACGTAGCGCTGCATCCCGGCGCAGCCTGAACGGGAGATCAGATACGGGCGTTTTGTCGGCGCAAAGCGTTGCTGCGCTTCCATCGACGCGCGGATCATCAACAGCGGCATCACCGGGCGAATATGTTTAATGGCTATCTCATTGCCAAAGCCGTGGCAGCGCGCTTCGCCGTCCCACACTTCAAATTCGTTGTTATCGTTCCAGGTGGCGTCGATGCCCATCTCCAGCAATTGCGTGGTAATGCCATTCTGCCACCAGGCGACAGTTTGCGGGTTAGTAAAGTCGAGATTGGAGCCTTCATCATCCCAGAAACTGGAGCGTTCCGGCGTATCGTTTTCGGAGTCGCGGATAAATAACCCTTGTTCCGCCACTTCGTGATAGCGCGGGTGATCCTGCAACAGGCACGGTTTGATGTTGGCCGCCAGATGTAGTCCCGCGTCGTGGAATGCCTGACTCATCACCTTCGGCTGCGGCACCTTGTCGTAGTTCCAGTTGAACACGTAGCGCTTGCCGTTAATCGAGGTATAACCTGAAGAGAGTTGGAAGGAATCACACGGAATGGCATGTTCGTCGCACAGGCGAATAAATTTCATCAACTGGTTTTGCGCATCCGACGCATCGGTGTAATGCATAGTCGAACCGCTGTAGCCCAGGCTCCACTTCGGCCCGAACAGCGTTTTCCCGGTCAGGCGAACAAAGGCTTTGGTGACGTCAAGCACACGCTCGCCGGTAAACAGGTAGTAGTCGATATCGCCCGCTTCCGCCTGCCAGCGACGGTAGGCGGTGTGGTAGTTATCAATTTCATTGCCCAGATCCAGCCAGCAGCTACTGAGGTTGTCATAAAACAGCCCGAAGCTAACGTCATCGCGGCGGGTAATGGTAAACGGAATATGTTTATACAGCGGATCGGTGCTGACTGCGTTGTAACCCATCGCGTCAAGATTGCGCATTTCATAGCGTTTTCCGGTACGCTGTAGATCGCCTGCTTTATCGCCCAAACCATAAAAACGCTCGTCCTTACGGCGGTGTTGATAGTGGGCCACGCCGTCGCCGTGGGCGTTCAGCAGATAGGCGCCGGTTGGGCGGTCGTTAACCAATGGCTGCCACTTGCCTTCGTTATTGCGGTACTGCCATTCAATCCACAGCGGCTGGTGGACGGTAGCGCGCAGCGATTCGGTAGCGACAATCAGCGTACCGTCTTGCTGGCGTAGTGTCCAGGCGGGCAGGGTAAAGCCGCTGAGGTCTTCTCGCTTGCGGCCTTTCCACGGTACATCCTGCGCAGGAGCGATACTCCAGGTGCGGTCCAGCGCCAGTTCGCCTTTGCGTTTTATCAGCACACGAAACAGATTCTCCTCCAGCACGTAAAGACACAGCGTATGCTGGCCGTCGACCAGTAGTTCAACGTGGTGGGATAACTGTTTTTGCAATACCCAGTTCTTCAGCGTTTTCATATTTACATTCACTCTCAGGCGCGTTTTGCGCGACGTTCAGCAATAAAAGTGACCAGGAAGAAGGCGCCAATCAGGTCGAAGAAGCCCATGGCGATAAACAGCGGGTTGAAGCCAATTTTGTCGGCTGTCACCCCGATAATCAGGGAAAACAGAAAGCTCGCGATCCATGCGGCAGAACCGCGCATACCGTTAACGGTCGCCATTTGTCCCTTATCGAACGACTCCACGACCAGCGCGCTTAACATGCAGGAGATGATCTGATGGCCGAAGCCGCCGATGGAAATCAGGATGATGGTGATATAGGGACTTTTGGTGAAGGTGACGATCGCCAGTGAAATCATCAGAAATGCGCCGGTAACGGAGCTCGCGACGACCGAGTTGATGCGGGTAAAACCGAAAATACGGGTATAGAGCCTGGTCAGATAACCACTGGCAACGCTACCGAGATCGGCGGCGAGGAATGGCAGCCAGGCGAACATGGCGATTTGCTTAAGATCCATACCCAGCTCTTTTGACAGATATAACGGCACCCAGAAGCTCAGTACTGCCCAGGCAGGTTCCGCCATAAAAGCCGGGATAGCGATCCCATAGAAACGTTTATCCCTGGCGACCGTTTTTAACGCAGTGAGGAACGGTAATTTTATCGCCGGAGCTTCATTATCCTGGTGAATATAGTCCAGTTCACTCTGGCTCAGGTTCGGGTGTTTATCCGGCGTGTTATAGAATATCCACCACAGTATGACCCACAACATCGCCAGCACGCCGGCAAACATAAACGCGCCCTGCCAGCCAAAAGATGCATGGGCAAAGTAAATGATGGGCGGCGCCAACATTGCGCCGATAGAGAAGCCGACGCCTGCCCAACCCGACGCGATAGGGCGTTCGGATTTCGGGAACCATTCGCCAATGGTTTTAGCATTGGCCGGGGTCGCAGCCGCCTCCGCGCCGCCCATAAAAAAACGCAGAATAGCAAGCTGTAACCAGCTACCAGCGCCAGCATGAAGTAAGCAGGCCAGCGCCCACAATCCGGCGCAGATCATAAAGCCCAGCTTGAGGCCAATCACGTCAATTAGCCAACCGCACAGCGGCTGGAACAAGGTATAGGCTAGCTGGAACGCACCGACAATCCACGAATACTGCTCGGTGGTGATCCCCAGACTGCTTTTCAGTTCCGGCGCCAGAATGCCCAGCGAATTGCGAGTGATGTAGTTAACGGTGACGCCAAGCAAAAAGAGGATCAGCATCCACCAACGCAGATTTTTTACTACGCGGCGGGGTTTGCTGGCGGCCATATTATTATTGATGCCCTGGCTCATAAGGGTCTCCACGTAATGGTATAGGGCGCGGCGGAACAGTTGTTGAGAAAACGGTTACACCACATTATTTAACGTTTTGATTTTTATTATTTTATTTTTTGAAATTTCCACTATTACTGGGGGAAGCTGTTCTGTCAGTTCACAATAAGAGAGTGAAAAAGCGCCGAAAAGCGGGTTTTGTGCACGTTTTTTCATCACGCGCTACGCTAGGGTACAAACACCTTTTTCAGGTCAGGCAAGCCGGGTTTTTTTGGCTATGAAATTTCTTTCATTTCTGAATTTGAAGTGGATCACAAAATGGAAAAGAAGCTGAAAATCGCAGAAATTGCCGCACGCACCGGACTGTCTGCCAGTACGGTGTCGCGCGTGTTGTCCGGGAAATCAAATACCAGCGACCACGCGCGTAAAGAGGTTCTGGCCTGCGCCCGCGAGTTGGGGGTAATGGAAGGTATGGCCGCAGGCCGCCTGTTGCTTAACAATTTGCTTGTTTTCGCGCCGCCGCGGGCGTTTGATGAGCGACTGGATATTTTTTACTACCGCGTAATCCAGAGCATCAGTAAAGCGCTCGCGCCGCATGAAGTACGCCTGCGCTACTGTGCGCTGGAAGAGAACGACAGTGACCCGGCGCTGTTTCTGGCCAGAGTGAATGATGCGGAGACTCAGGCGGCGATCCTGATTGGTATTGATGATCCGCATATTCACGATTTGGCGGTGGATCTCGCTAAACCCTGCGTATTGATCAATTGTCGCGATGATCGGATGCGGCTGCCCTTAATTGCGCCAGACCATCGTCTGATTGGCGCTTTTGCCGCCCGCTATCTTTTTGAGATGGGACATCGGGAGGTAATGAACGTCATGTGCCTGCGCCGTTACACGATGGAACAGCGTCTGGCGGGCATTAAAGAGTCATGGCGGCAGCACAACCTGGATTTTCTGGACGAGCGAGATTTACTGAATATCAGCAACTTCAGCGCTAAAGAAACGGAAGACAAGGTTGGAGCCTGGCTGGATGCAGCCGATGGAAGGCGGTTGCCGACCGCCTTGCTGGTCGGCGGTGATTTTATGGCGGCAGGCGCTATTAATGCGTTACGTCTTCGCGGCCTGCGCGTGCCGCAGGATATTTCAATTATGAGTATTGACGCGTTTAATCTGGCGGCGATCGAAGATGTTCCACTTACGGCGGTGCACGTGCCACGCGATGAGCTGGGCGTGGAGGCGGTACAGATGCTGCAACAGCGCCTGATCCGCCCGCATGCGCCCATCGGCTCGTTATTGTTGCATGGGCGTCTGGTGGTACGGGAGTCGGTACGACGGGTGCGCCCAGGCAAAGGACACACCATTGTCACAGGCGAGGGGCTGTACGACAGTCAAACGTCCATACCTAATGCCCGTTTGCCGTGAATATTCAGATCGCGCAGCGTGAAGCGCCCCTCCCAGGTTGTTTCATAGTCCTCGCGCGGGAAATCGCCCGGTGATGCGCCTGTCTCCAGCGCCGCTTTTACCTTACGCGCATAGGCCAGATTCTTCTCACACATTGGTGCGGCAGGAATGTACATCACATTACCCCAGCCCTGCTGATTTTCGACGGGGGCGACGGAGTGGATGATATCGCAATGCCACCACACGGAATCCCCGGCTTCCAGCGGCGGAATGCTGGTTAACGCCGCCATCAGTAAAGGATGCCACCGTTCCGAAACTGGCAGCACCCGGCCTGGCGCGACGCCGCATAATTCATCTTCCGGGACATCATCCAGTAGCGGGCGCAGCAGAATATACGCCATCGCCTCCGGGATAGGGACGACATGAAGCAAGCCCTGACCGGGCAGCATATCGGAGAGCGCGGTCCAGCCCTGGAAGGTGCGAAATACCGAGCATTTTGTGGTGTTATCCACCGTATACTCTTCAACTTCGGTACGGTGCGCCGCATTCCAAGGATCGTACTGCTCGACATTGCCGTTAAACACGCTGGCGAATACCTGCTGATAGGCTGGCAACAACCAGCGTTCCAGCGCGCCGGAGTCGGTATGCGCTCCCAGCCCTTTGGACGTGGTGCCCGGCGGGCGGCGACGGATACGATCCGGGTAAATTATGCTGATATCCGGATTAAACCATCGCTTGCCGTCGCGTTCTACCTGCCACAGGCGGTTGAGGAACGACTGCGCCAGCGCCATCTCTTCACTTTGGCGGGCCTGCATTTGCGCCTGCGACCAGTAGACAGGATAGATTTCAGGCCGGGAGGCGCTCAGCGTACCGAAAAAATTATCCCCCGGTCCTTTATACACCTCGTCAAAATGGTTCTTGTCCAGATAGTCGAGCATCGACTGGTCCCATGCCAGCGCACGTTCGCGTGGAAAATGACCTTTAATTACCGCGCACCCGCGGCGCTTAACCTCGTCGCGGGTGGCATCGCTAATGTTGCCCATCGCCAGTTCGCTAAAAGGGATCATCGGCCATATCGGCTGTCCCTGCGCCTTTAGATCGTTAATTTCCGCCACCCGGGCTGCTATGGTGGCGCTCAGACGGTCGAACACCGCCTGCACGTCGCCGATTTGCGCGCGTAGCGCCTGCTTCATCTGACGAATAGCCGCTTTTGGGTCGGTGGGCAGCGTTTCGTGGGTAAAAGGAATCGTCATATCAACCTCACTAACTTTCGTTCGAAGGTAAAATTCATTACATGTGATACTTTAAGTTAAAATAAAGTTAATGCAAGTTTAAAATATTGCAGGGGATCACAAGGCGGAAAGCGAGATGAAAACGTAGGGGGGTAGGACGCTTTAATGTCTTATGCGGCTATTCCTTTCGTTCAGCCACTTTTCATTCGAAATAAATTTGTGGTTCTGCTCACATTGTTATTAAAATGTTTCTGGTCGCAGTTACAGCCAGGAGCTTAAGTATGACCGTTAACGTTGTCGTTACCGATATGGACGGCACTTTTCTCGACGATGCCAAGCAGTACGATCGTGTACGCTTCATGGCGCAGTATCAGGAACTGAAAAAACGTAATATCGAATTTGTGGTCGCCAGCGGTAACCAGTACTACCAGTTGATCTCCTTCTTCCCCGAACTGAAAGACGAAATTTCCTTCGTCGCAGAAAATGGCGCGCTGGTGTATGAACATGGCAAGCAGTTGTTTCACGGGGAGCTAACCCGGCATGAATCGCGTATTGTGATTGGCGAACTGCTGAAAGATAAGCAGCTTAACTTCGTCGCCTGTGGTCTGAAAAGCGCTTATGTCAGCGAAAATGCTCCCGATACTTTCGTGGCGCTGATGGCCAAACATTATCACCGCCTGCAGCCGGTAAACGATTATCACGACATTGACGATATCCTGTTTAAGTTTTCCCTGAATTTGCCCGATGAACAAATTCCGCTGGTTATCGACAAACTGCACGTATCTCTGGATGGCATCATGAAGCCCGTCACCAGCGGCTTTGGTTTTATCGACCTGATTATCCCGGGACTGCATAAAGCGAATGGCATCAGTCGCCTGTTAAAGCGCTGGAACAGGTCACCACAGAATGTCGTCGCCATTGGCGACAGCGGTAATGATGCGGAAATGTTGAAAATGGCGCATTACTCTTTTGCCATGGGCAATGCCGCAGACAATATCAAAGCGCTTTCACGTTATCACACTGATGATAATAACCATCAAGGCGCGCTCAACGTCATTCAAGCCGTGCTTGACGGCACCGCTCCCTTCTGATTAACAGACCTGCGTAGGCGCTGTTAAGCGCAGCGCCATCAGGCAGTTCGGACATATTGCCGGATGGCGCCAGGGTACATTACAGCATATGTTCGGTACGGGCGATGATATCGTCCTGCGCATCCGGCGACAGCGCGGTGAAGAAAGCGGAGTAACCTGCCACACGCACGACCAGATCGCGGTACTGGTCCGGATGTTTTTTCGCATCCAGCAGTGTTTCGCGCGATACGATATTGTACTGAATATGCCAGCCTTTATGCACCTCAAAGAACGTCCGTAGCAGAACCATCAGTTTCTGTTTGTCGGATTCGTTTTCCAGCGTCGTTGGGTTTAGTTTCTGGTTGAGCAGCACGCCGCCGAGAATTGAACCGGTAGGTAATTTGCCTACGGAACCAATCACCGCCGTCGGGCCGAGATGATCCGTACCTGACGCAGGGCTTGCGCCTTCCGCCAGCGGTGTATGTGCTTTGCGACCATCCGGGGTTGCCATGGTCGCGGCGCCAAACGGCACGTTTGCTGAGATAGATGACGTACCGGCGTAATAGTTGCCGCCGATAGGGCCACGACCATAGCGCGGGTTATGATATTGCTTCAGCTCATCAATATAGGTCTGATAAGCGCGCGCCAGCAGAGTATCGACACTATCATCATCGTTGCCGTACTTCGGTGCGCCGTTAATCAGACGGTGGCGCAACTGTTCATGGGTCAGCCCGTCAAAGTCATCGGCCAGCGCGGCGGCAAGCTGCTGTTGACCGATAACGCCCTGTTCGAAGACCAGTTTTTTCACGGCGGCGAGGCTGTTGCCCAGGTTGGCGATACCGACCTGGAGACCGGATACCCAGTCATATTTAGCGCCGCCTTGCTTGATACTCTTCGCGCGCTCAATACAGTCATCTACCAGCGCCGAGCAGAGAATATCGTGGACGTTCTCTTCCAGCATGGTGTCGACCACATACTCAATTTCGATCGATTTGCGCGTGTAGTAGCGTATTTGGGTATCCCAGGCAGCCATCACTTCATCAAAATTGTTGAAGTTGCCTGCGGAAAGCGCCTTTTCCTGCGGCAGAAATACCTTGCCGCTGGTGGCGTCGCGACCGCCTTCCAGCGCCGCCAGCATGACGCGGGCGAAGTTAATAAAGCTCATGCCAGTGCAGCGATAGCCCCATTTCCCGCCGACGGCGGTTTCGATACAGCCAATCGCCGCGTAATCGTAAGCGTCCTGCGGTTCGATCCCCAGCTTGATAAATTCCGGGATGACGATTTCATCATTGTTAAACGCCGGCATCCCAAAGCCACAGCGGATGACCTGGACGCAGGCGTCGAGGAAATCGTTACTCATTCCGGCGTGATAACGCACACTGAGGTTTGGCTGGGTAGAACGCAGACGACCGCAGGACTCCAGAATGGCGTAAGAGAGCGGATTCACTGCGTCCATTGGCTGTCCGTTGGTGAGATTCTGACCGCCAATGGTGACGTTTTGATATAGCGGGCTGCCCGCGGAAGCTTTTGAGTGCGAACCGGAGCGGATCTTGTTTACTTCCAGCAGTTTCAGCCAGCAGCTATGCAGCAGTTCAATGGCGTGTTCACGATCCAGCGTCTGGTTTAGCTCGACATCGCGACGATAATAGGAGTAGAGATATTGGTCCATACGGCCAAACGACACCGAGTGACCATTAGACTCAATTTGCAGAATCAGTTGGATGAAGTAGCACAACTGCAGCGCTTGCCAGAAGGTCTGCGGCGGTTCGTGAGCAATCGCCTCGCAGTTTTCCGCGATGGTGAGTAGCTCTTTACGACGGCTTTCGCGGGTCTCTTCGCCCGCCATCTGGCGCGCCAGCTCGGCAAAGCGCGTGATGTGCTGGCTTACCGCGTCCAGCACAATATCAATCGCCTTCAGGAACTGTTCGCCATGCAGATCTTCCAGCACGGTCAGGTTGATGCGTGATCGACGTTCGGCGACTTTATCGCGCAGGCCATCAAGTCCTTTTTCCAGCAGCAGCGGGAAGTTCACCGCCAGGTGCGCATCGCCGGAGGTCATATTGCCTTCGGCTTTGATAATGCCAGTCGCCAGCAGCCCCTTTTGTTCATCGGTAAACATACCGTAGCAGCGATCCTGGACGGTTTGGCCGCGCCACCACGGACAGACGTCATGCAGAATACGTTTGTTTTCTTCACTTACGGAAAAACCCGCGCCGGGCCTGTCCGCCAGGGCGTCGATCTCTTTTTCAATCCACGAGACGGTATATTCCGGGAAAATTGGCGCGGCCCGAACTTCGCTTGCCTGGTTGCCGACGATCAGTTCATCATGCTTAATCCAGATAGTGCGTTCCGCCAGGTGATGGGCCAGCGCCAGCGCACGGCGTACCGGAATCGGTTTATCCAGATGCTGCTGATACATTTCGGTATAATGCTGCGCGCGTTCGGTACAGACCGGTGGTTTCACGATATGTACCAGCGCGGTTTTGTGCGCCTTAATGCGGTCGCTGAGCGTGTCCAGTTTCAGTTGGGTCATGATAATTATCCTCGTAGGGTCGCGGTTAAACCTTTTTGGCAGGCGTACTTCTGGGCAAAATCAAGTAACGCCGGCGCATCCAGTGGTTTATCCGGGGCATGATAGGGCTGACTGAGTAAGTGGTATTTATTGATGCCCAGCGTGTGGTAGGGCAGAAAATGAATTTCCCCGACGTGCAGTTCGTCGGCGGCAAAGTCGGTAATGGCTTTAATGGCCTCCTCATCGGCATTAAATCCCTGAATCAGCGGGACGCGAATCACCATTTTTTTACCCGCGGCGGCGAGTTTCCTGAGATTTTCCAGCACCCGCGAGGCGCTGCCATCGGTCCACTGCTTAAACGGCCCGTCGGCGACATGTTTCAAATCAGCCAGAAACAGATCGATATAAGGCAGTGAGGGCGCAATGTATTTCCATGGGACATGCAGACAGGACTCAACCGCAGTATGAATACCGGCGTCATGGCTGGCTTTAAACAGCTCTGCCGCCAGTTCTGGCTGCATAAACGGTTCGCCGCCGGAAAGCGTAAGACCGCCGCCGCTGCGATCGTAAAAAGGTTTATCGCGCAGTACTGTCGCCATGATCTCATCTACGCTTTTTATTTCGCCGCACACGGTTAACGCCTGCGTGGGGCAGCAATGCGCCAGGATAGAAAAATGGGCGTCGGTCAGTTTCTCGCGATGGATGAGCAAGCCGTTTAGCGCGCGCTCAATGACTTCCGGCGCGGCTTGCGCGCACAGGTCGCATCCTTCGAGACACAGGCGCGCATCGTATAACAGATCCTGAGCGCGGGCGCGGCTTTCCGGGTTCTGGCACCAGCGACAGCCCAACGAACAACCTTTGAGAAATACTACGGTACGGATGCCGGGGCCATCGTGGGTAGAATAGCGCTGAATATTGAAGATCATAAACGGCCTCTCTTATTTCATATAAAGATTAAATTACTTTCGAATGAAAGTTGTCTTGATGTACATCAACGAATGGAGTGGTTCTGACAGAGAGGTGTTAAACGAGGTATAACATCACGGATTGAGACTGTGGTATGGCGTTTAGGATTATGCCGCACTGGCGTATCGCGCTGCTTAAGCCGATCGTCAGTGGGAGCTCATGGGCGTAGTGGGTAAGCTGGCTTCGCTTCTGATGACAGGTTGCGCTAATGACAGCCAGCTTAAAACGCTGCTTAATTATCTGTTGATGCAGCACGGCCATAAACCGTGCTTCGGTATGTTTATCCGCAAAGTGACTACTGCCCGCAGACCTCACAGCCGGGGTTGCGCATCAATTTCATTTCGCGAAACTGACAGGTCATCGCATCGTACATGACGATTTTTCCGCTGGCGGGATGACCGTAATGCGCCAGCAGCTTAATGGCCTCCATTGCCTGTAGCGAACCGATCACGCCAATCAGCGGCGCCATCACCCCTGCCTCTACGCAGGTCAGAGCGTTTTCGCCAAACAGACGGCTCAGGCAGCGGTAACAGGGTTCGTTTTCCCGATACGTAAAGACGGTAACTTGTCCTTCCATACGAATTGCCGCGCCGGAGATTAGCGGTACTTTCGCGGTATAGCACCCGGCGTTAAGTTGATTACGTACGCTAACGTTATCGGTACAGTCCAGCACCAGCGAATGCCCGGCAATCAGTCTGGTCATAGCGTCGTCGTCCAGCCGCGCGTTAACTGGCGTAATGGTAATATGCGGGTTGATTCGCGCCAGCGCGTCGCGGGCGGACTCTACCTTCGGCTGCCCGACCGTCGCGTCGCTGTGCAGGGTCTGACGCTGGAGATTGGAAACGGAAACGGTATCAAAATCGAGTAACGTCAGTTGCCCGACGCCAGCGCCGGCCAGATACTGCGTTGCCGCGCAGCCGAGTCCGCCCAGTCCGACCACTAATACCCGCGCATCTTTTAACGCTTCCTGCCCTTCAAAATCGAAGCCGCGCAGAATAATTTGTCGGTTATAGCGCAGCATCTCCTGGTCGCTAAGTTCCGCCATTACAGGCCTCCAAACAGAGCATTAAACGGCTCGACTTCCACCCATTCTCCCGGCTCAACATTGCCGCGTTCACGCTCCAGCACAATAAAGCAGTTGCCCAGACTAAACGAGCTGAAAATATGTGAACCCTGGTGCCCGGTGGTCGTGACCTCCAGTTCGCCGTTGGCGTTACGTTGCAGTATGCCGCGCTGGAAATCGAGACGACCCGGTGTTTTCTTCAGGCGAGATGCTGTGCGTACACGCTGGCGCGGCGGCACAGCGCTTGCCGTGTTGCCGCCAAGCTTCGCCAGTAAGGGCTGAACCAGTTGATAAAAGGTGAGCGCTGCAGAGACTGGATTCCCCGGCAGGCCACAGAACCAGCTATTATTGAGTTTGCCGAAGGCAAACGGTTTGCCTGGCTTGATAGCCAGCTTCCAGAAGGCGATTTCGCCCAGCTCCTCAAGGATGGTTTTGGTATAGTCCGCTTCACCGACCGAGACGCCGCCGGAGCTGATCACTACATCGGCCTGGCTGTCGGCGTCGATAAACGCGGCGCGAAGCTTACAAGGAGCGTCAGGAATAATGCCTAAATTGATAACTTCGCAGCCAAGCTGTTGCAGCATCAAATGTATAGTTAAACGGTTAGTGTCATAAATTTGCCCCGCGCCCAGCGGCTGGCCCGGAAGCTGGAGCTCGTCGCCGGTCGAGAACAGCGCTACGCGCACTTTACGTACTACCTGCGCATCGGCAATTCCCAGCGACGCCAGCACCGGCAGTTCGGCTGTAGTCAGGCGCGTACCGGCCGGAAAGACCACCGCATCCTGACGAATATCCTCGCCGCGGCGACGGATGTTTTGCCCGCAACGAACCCCGGCGGTAAAACGCACGCCGCCATCGGTTTGTTCCGTTTGCTCTTGCATGACGACCGCCTCGCAACCTGCCGGCACCGGGGCACCGGTCATAATGCGAATACAGGTTCCCGCAGGCCACTCTCCCTGGTAAGGCTGACCGGCAAATGCTTTGCCGGCGACGGGTAACGGCTTATCGGCGGACAGATCCGCGACACGTACCGCATAACCATCCATAGCTGAATTATCAAAGCCGGGGACATCGAGGGGAGAAACGATATCGGTCGCCAGGATGCGGCCAAAGCAGTTCACCAGCGGCAACGTTTCTACGGCGGTGAGCGGGGTAATACGTGAAAGCATCTGAGTCAGCGCTGTTTCAAGCGGCATCAATCCGGCGGAAAATTCCATGAACACACTCCTGCGAGGCAAAATCGAATCCGTCTATTATGTCAGAAAACAGCGGCGGGCAGTATGCTACCTCGGTCTTAGTGGCGGCCTTGCGCCTTTACATACCTTACGCATCTTTCTATATTCAAAAATCGAATGAATAACTCACAACAATTCTGATAGTTATAGTAAAAGTTGTGTGCCACCGTGAACAGCGCCTGAATAGGGATACGCCTGGCACAGGAATTTACCGGGAATAAGGAGCCGCAGGTGCCGCACAGCGATGAACTGGATAGCCGCGATGTTCTGTCCGTCAGTGGCCTGAATATCGCGTTTCACCACGAAGAGCAGCAGGTAGACGCCGTGCGTAATTTGTCATTACGCCTGAAGCGTGGAGAGACTCTGGCGATTGTCGGCGAGTCGGGATCGGGAAAATCGGTGACGGCGCTGGCGTTAATGCGGCTGATTGAGCCGTCGGGTGCGAACGTGCGCTGCGGCGAAATGCTGTTGCGTCGGCGTAATCGTCAGGTGATTGAGCTGTCTGAGCAGAGTGACGCGCAGATGCGGCGTGTGCGCGGCGCGGATATCGCCATGATTTTCCAGGAGCCAATGACCTCGCTCAACCCGGTATTTACCGTTGGCGAGCAAATTGCCGAATCTATTCGTTTGCATCAGGGCGCCAGCCACGAAGAGGCGCTGGCGGAAGCGAAACGTATGCTCGATCAGGTACGGATCCCGGAGTCGCAGGCGATTTTATCGCGTTATCCGCATCAGCTTTCCGGTGGGATGCGCCAGCGAGTCATGATCGCGATGGCGCTATCCTGCCGTCCGGCGGTCTTGATTGCCGATGAACCCACTACGGCGCTGGATGTCACTATCCAGGCGCAAATTCTGCAACTTATCAAAGTATTGCAGCAAGAGATGTCGATGGGCGTGATTTTTATCACTCACGACATGGGCGTCGTGGCGGATATCGCCGATCGCGTGCTGGTGATGTATCAGGGCGAGGCCGTGGAAACCGGCAGCGTAGAGCAGATTTTCCATGCGCCAGCGCATCCTTATACCAAAGCGTTGCTGGCCGCCGTCCCTCAGCTTGGCGCGATGCGCGGCCACTCGCTGCCACGCCGTTTCCCGTTGATTTCCGCTGACGAACCGGCCCTTTATGAATCGCAGATTGAGCAAGATACGGTGGTAGAAGGCAAACCTATTCTCCAGGTTCGGGGGCTGGTGACGCGATTCCCGCTGCGTAGCGGTCTCTTTAACCGCATTACGCGTGAAGTTCATGCCGTTGAGAATGTCAGTTTCGATCTCTGGCCCGGCGAAACGCTATCGCTGGTGGGCGAGTCCGGTAGCGGAAAATCGACGACCGGACGCGCGTTACTGCGGTTGGTTGAATCCCTGCAAGGAGAGATTGTCTTTAACGGCCAGCGCATTGATACGCTGTCTGCGGGTAAACTCCAGCCGTTGCGCCGCGATATTCAGTGTATTTTCCAGGACCCTTACGCCTCGCTCGACCCGCGCCAGACCGTGGGGTATTCCATTATGGAACCTTTACGGATTCATGGTCTGGGGCAGGGTGACGCCGCGGCAAAGCGCGTGGCCTGGCTGCTTGAGCGTGTCGGGTTACGTCCTGAACATGCCTGGCGTTATCCGCATGAGTTTTCCGGCGGTCAACGTCAGCGCATCTGCATTGCTCGCGCGCTGGCATTGAATCCTAAAGTGATTATTGCTGATGAGGCGGTCTCCGCGCTGGATGTTTCCGTTCGCGGACAGATCATTAATTTACTGCTCGATTTACAACGGGAAATGGGGATCGCCTACCTGTTTATTTCGCATGATATGGCAGTTGTGGAGCGAATTAGCCATCGCGTGGCGGTGATGTATCTTGGTCAAATTGTTGAGATGGGGACGCGGCGCGCCGTTTTTGAAAATCCGCAGCATCCTTATACGCGTAAATTGATGGCGGCGGTGCCGGTTGCCGATCCCTCCAGACACCGGCCTCGGCGCGTTTTGCTATCAGATGATATACCCAGCAATATTCATAAACGTGGCGAAGAGACGCCCGCCGTTTCATTACAGTTGGTCGGGCCGGGACATTATGTTGCGCGGCCCCTGCAGGATAATGCGCTCTCGCGCTTATAACATTCAGACTGGCAGGGTTTCAGGAGAACAACATGACGCAATTTATTACGCATAAATGGCTGGCGGCGCTGGGACTGGCCTCATCCATCGCGGCTTTTCCGGCCCTGGCGGCCAAAGATGTGGTGGTGGCGGTAGGGTCTAATTTCACCACGCTCGATCCGTATGACGCTAACGATACGCTCTCGCAGGCGGTAGCGAAGTCATTTTATCAAGGGTTGTTTGGCCTGGATAAAGACATGAAGGTAAAAAACGTGCTGGCGGAGGGCTATACCGTTTCTGATGACGGCCTGACCTACACCATTACGCTACGACAGGGGGTGAAATTTCAGGACGGCGCTGATTTTGATGCGGCGGCGGTGAAAGCGAATCTTGATCGCGCCAGCAATCCGCATAACCATCTCAAGCGTTATAACCTGTATAAAAATATCGCGAAAACGGAGGTCGTCGATCCGGTAACGGTAAAAATTACCCTGAAACAGCCATTCTCCGCCTTCATTAATATTCTGGCGCACCCGGCGACGGCGATGATCTCGCCGCAAGCGCTGGAAAAATATGGCAAGGATATTGGTTTTCATCCGGTGGGTACCGGCCCATACCAGCTTGAAACATGGAATCAGACCGATTTTGTCAAAGTGAAAAAGTTCGCTGGTTACTGGCAGCAGGGATTACCCAAGCTGGATTCTATTACCTGGCGTCCGGTCACTGACAACAATACCCGCGCGGCGATGCTGCAAACCGGTGAAGCGCAATTTGCTTTTCCTATCCCTTATGAGCAGGCCGCATTACTGGCGAAAAATAAAAACCTCGAACTGGTCGCCAGCCCGTCCATTATGCAGCGCTATATCAGTATGAATGTGACGCAGAAGCCGTTTGATAATCCTAAGGTGCGTGAGGCGTTGAATTACGCCATCAACCGTCAGGCGCTGGTTAAAGTGGCGTTTGCCGGATACGCCACGCCGGCGACGGGTGTGGTGCCGCCGTCGATAGCCTATGCGCAAAGCTATCAGCCGTGGCCCTATGATCCGGCTAAAGCGCGCGAACTGTTGAAAGAGGCGGGATATCCAGACGGTTTCAGTACCACGCTGTGGTCATCGCATAACCATAGCACCGCGCAAAAAGTGTTGCAGTTTACCCAGCAGCAACTGGCGCAGATTGGCATTAAAGCCCGGATAACATCGATGGATGCTGGCCAGCGCGCTGCGGAAGTTGAGGGCAAAGGGCAAAAAGAGAGTGGCGTGCGAATGTTCTATACCGGCTGGTCGGCGTCGACGGGCGAAGCTGACTGGGCGTTATCGCCGCTCTTCGCATCACAAAATTGGCCGCCGACGCAGTTTAATACCGCCTTTTACAGCAACAAGCAGGTCGACAGCGATTTGGCGGCGGCATTAAAGACCAACGATCCGCAGAAGAAAACACGATTGTACAAAGAGGCGCAGGATATTATCTGGAAAGAGTCGCCATGGATACCGTTGGTGGTGGAGAAATTGGTTTCTGCGCACAGTAAAAATTTGACCGGTTTCTGGATTATGCCGGATACCGGTTTCAGCTTTGACGATGCGGATTTGAAGTAAGTAATGCGATGGGGCTGGATGGCGCGTGCGTTGTCCGTCATCCGGTAAAAGGTTTGTGTGATGCTTAACTATGTTCTCAAGCGCCTGCTGGGATTAATTCCTACGCTGTTGATTGTGGCAGTGTTGGTATTTTTATTTGTTCATCTGTTGCCCGGCGACCCGGCGCGGCTGATAGCCGGACCGGAGGCCGACGCGCAGGTGATCGCGCTGGTTCGTCAGCAGCTTGGTCTTGATCGGCCGCTTCACGTCCAGTTTTGGCATTACATCACCCATGTTTTACAAGGCGATTTCGGTACGTCAATGGTTTCCCATCGCCCGGTTTCTGAGGAGATCGCCAGCCGCTTTTTGCCGACTCTGTGGCTGACGATAACCAGTATGATATGGGCGGTTCTGTTTGGCATGGCGACCGGCATCGCCGCCGCCGTGTGGCGTAATCGCTGGCCTGACCGGGTAGGAATGACGCTTGCTGTGACCGGTATTTCTTTTCCGGCTTTTGCGCTGGGAATGCTGTTAATGCAGATTTTTTCCGTGGAGCTGGGCTGGCTACCGACCGTGGGGGCGGATAGCTGGCAACATTATATTTTACCCTCCCTGACGCTTGGCGCGGCGGTGGCATCAGTCATGGCGCGTTTTACGCGCTCCTCGTTTGTCGATGTCCTGAGCGAAGATTACATGAGGACCGCGCGGGCGAAAGGCGTTAGTGAAACGTGGGTGGTGTTAAAACATGGCTTGCGCAATGCGATGATTCCGGTCGTCACCATGATGGGCCTGCAATTTGGTTTTCTGCTTGGCGGATCGATCGTCGTCGAAAAAGTGTTTAACTGGCCGGGGCTTGGGCGATTACTGGTGGACTCCGTCGAAATGCGTGACTACCCCGTGATTCAGGCAGAAGTGCTGTTGTTTTCTCTGGAATTTATTCTTATCAACTTAGTGGTGGATGTCCTCTATGCTGCCATTAATCCGGCTATCAGGTATAAGTAAGGATGCGATTATTTAACTGGCGCCGTCAGGCGATTTTACATGCTATGCCGGTGGTAAAACCCGAACAGATACGCACGCCGTGGCGGGAGTTCTGGCGTCGTTTTCGCCGCCAGCATGTCGCTTTGGTCGCTGGGGGATTTGTCCTGGCGTTAATTCTGGTGGCGATTTTTGCCCGTTGGCTGACGCCCTACGATGCGGAAAACTATTTTGACTACGATAGCCTGAACAATGGCCCCTCTTTGCAGCACTGGTTTGGCGTTGACTCGCTGGGAAGAGACATCTTTAGCCGGGTTCTCGTTGGGGCGCAGATCTCACTGGCGGCGGGCGTGTTCGCGGTATTTATCGGCGCGATAATCGGTACGGTGTTGGGATTGCTGGCGGGATATTATGAAGGCTGGTGGGATCGTTTCATTATGCGCATTTGCGATGTGCTGTTTGCCTTCCCCGGCATTTTGCTGGCGATTGCCGTTGTGGCGGTGTTAGGCAGCGGTATCGCTAATGTGATCGTTGCGGTGGCGATTTTTTCTATTCCGGCGTTTGCTCGTCTGGTGCGCGGAAATACGCTGGTCTTAAAACAGCAGACGTTTATTGAGTCTGCCCGCAGTATCGGCGCCAGCGACACGACGATTTTGTTTAGCCATATCTTGCCGGGAACGGTCTCGTCAATTGTGGTTTTCTTTACGATGCGTATCGGTACGTCAATCATTTCCGCGGCAAGCCTGTCATTTCTCGGATTAGGCGCGCAGCCGCCAACGCCGGAGTGGGGAGCGATGCTCAATGAAGCGCGGGCGGATATGGTCATCGCGCCGCACGTAGCGCTCTTCCCGGCGGTGGCGATTTTCCTGACAGTGCTGGCGTTTAACCTGTTAGGCGACGGGCTGCGCGATGCGCTGGACCCGAAGATTAAAGGATAAGCTTCTGCGGTACTGCCCGGCACCCGCGCCGGGGGAGGAGGCGTTAAACCCGACTGCCCCACAAATCATATTCGTCGACGTTTTCTACTTTCACGCGCACGATATCGCCCGGTTTGACGTTGGTTTCGCCGTTCAAATAGACCGCGCCGTCAATTTCCGGCGCATCCGCCATGCTACGCCCAATAGCGCCTTCTTCGTCAACCTCATCAACGATCACCAGAATTTCGCGGCCCACTTTTTCCTGCAAGCGTTCAGCGGAGATTTGCTGTTGCAGTTGCATAAAGCGGTTCCAGCGTTCTTCTTTCACCTCTTCCGGCACCTGATCCGGCAGGTCATTCGCGCCTGCGCCTTCCACAGGGCTGTACTTGAAGCAGCCTACGCGATCGAGACGCGCCTCTTTCAGGAAGTCGAGCAGCATCTGGAAGTCTTCTTCCGTTTCGCCGGGGAAGCCGACAATAAAGGTGGATCGTAGGGTCAGTTCCGGGCAGATTTCGCGCCACTGCTTAATGCGCGCCAGTTGGCGGTCAACGGAACCTGGACGTTTCATCAGTTTAAGAATCCGCGGGCTGGCATGTTGCAGCGGGATGTCCAGATAGGGCAGGATTTTGCCTTCCGCCATTAGCGGAATCACATCATCGACGTGCGGGTAGGGGTAGACGTAGTGCAGACGCGTCCAGACGCCCAGTTTTGATAACTGCTCGCACAGGCTCACCATACTGGTTTTCACCGGTTCGCCATTGTGGAATCCGGTGCGGTGCTTTACATCTACGCCGTAGGCGGAGGTATCTTGCGAAATCACCAGAATCTCTTTGACCCCGGCATCAACCAGACGTTTCGCTTCGCTTAATACGTCGCCAATTGGACGGCTGACCAGATCCCCGCGCATCGACGGGATGATGCAGAACGTGCAGCGGTGATTACAGCCTTCAGAAATTTTCAGATACGCATAATGGCGCGGCGTCAGTTTTACACCCTGTTCCGGTACGAGGCTTAAAAATGGATTGTGCTTCGGTTTCGGTACGTAATGATGGACGTGCTGCAGAACTTGCTCATAGCTATGCGGCCCGGTGATTTCCAGTACTTTCGGATGCACTTCGCGGATCTGATCTTCTTTTGCGCCCAGGCAGCCGGTGACGATTACCTTACCGTTTTCGTTCAGCGCTTCGCCAATGGCTTCCAGTGACTCTTGTACCGCGCTGTCAATAAAGCCACAGGTATTAACGATAACCATATCCGCATCGTCATAGCGTGGTACAACGTCATAGCCTTCGGTACGCAGTTCAGTCAGGATGCGTTCCGAATCAACGAGGTTTTTCGGACAGCCCAGGGAAACGAAGCCGATCTTTGGCTGGTGGGTTACATTACTCATAGCTTAAAAAGTGTTCATTTATTGGAATGGTCAGGGCAGGGATTCTACAGATATCCGGACAAAAATTGTATCGCAATCTCATCGGGAACGTCGGCGTCAACCGCTGTGGTTATCAGCAAAAGGTGAAAAAGGCTAATTCTAAGAAAATTCTTGATCTCTGACACCCCTTTGTCTAAAAAACGACCATACTATTATGTTGAACCCTGGTAGAAAAGAGGAGGAAAAAAGGTATGGTCGTTGACAGACTGAGAACCGATCTTCTCAACAAGCTGATAAACGCGCGCATCGATCTTGCCGCTTATCTGCAATTGCGAAAAGCGAAGGGGTATATGTCAGTCAGCGAAAGTGACACTCTGCGTGACAATTTTTTTGAACTGAATCGCGAGCTCCACGATCAAGCTTTACGGCAGGGACTGCATCTCGATCAGGAAGAGTGGAACGCGCTGCGCCGTGCCGAAGGCGCGCTCGCAGCCGCCGCCGTTTGTTTAATGAGCGGACACCATGATTGTCCGACCTTTATTGCCGTCAACGCAGATAAACTTGAAAACTGTCTGACAACTTTGACGCTGAGTATTCAGAGTCTGAAAGCACATTCACCGCTTACACAGGTCTGAACAAGGGGGGAGGCGACTCCCCCTTTTTACCGGACCGTGCCGCTTAATGTTTTGTAAAAATAAATCGACCTCTTCCGATGCTGGCTACGCTTTAACGCAGAGCACTGAAGGAGGTGGTATGCGTCGAATACTTCTCGCGGTAGTTTCATTCTCTCTTTTCTCTTCGTGGGCAAACGCGAATCTTGCGCCGGTGAATGTTGAGGTACTGCAAACCCGGCTCGATCACCCGTGGTCGCTGGCTTTTTTGCCGGATAATCGTGGGATGCTCATTACCCTGAAAGGGGGACAACTGCGCCACTGGCAGGCGGGGCGGGGACTTTCCGATCCGCTGGCTGGCGTACCGAAAGTGTGGGCAAACGGGCAGGGAGGTTTGCTGGACGTCGTGCTGGCACCTGATTTCGCACAGTCGCGCCGCGTCTGGCTGAGCTATGCTGAAGCTGACCGCGAAGGAAACGCCGGTACGGCAGTCGGCTTTGGGCGGCTGAGCGACGATCTTCAGCGTCTGGAGCATTTTCGTACCGTGTTTCGCCAGATGCCTAAGTTGTCTACCGGCAACCATTTTGGCGGACGTATGGTATTCGATGCGAAAGGGGCTCTTTTTATTGCCCTGGGTGAAAATAACCAGCGCGCTACCGCACAGGATTTGGATAAATTACAGGGTAAGCTGGTGCGCCTGACCGGGCAGGGCGAAATCCCGCCGGATAATCCGTTTGTACATCAGGCGGGCGTGCGTCCGGAAATCTGGTCTTACGGTATTCGTAATCCGCAGGGATTGGCCATCAATCCCTGGAGCGGCGCGCTATGGCTGCATGAACACGGCCCGCGCGGCGGCGATGAAATTAACATCCCGGAAAAAGGCAAAAATTATGGCTGGCCGCTGGCCACATGGGGCATCAACTATAGCGGTCTGAAAGTGCCGGAAGCTAAAGGTGAAATTGTGGAGGGGACAGAGCAACCGGTTTACTACTGGAAGGATTCTCCGGCGATCAGCGGAATGGCTTTTTATGCCAGCGATGTTTTTGCGCCGTGGCGGCACAAACTGTTTATCGGCGCGCTAAAAGATAAAGAGGTTATTGTGATGCGCGTCGATGGAAATACGGTGACGGAAGAAGGCCGTATTCTGGGTGACAGAAAGCAGCGTATCCGTGATGTACGTGTCGGACCTGACGGCTACTTATATGTGTTAACCGATGAGTCCGACGGGCAGTTACTCAAGGTAAGTCCTTCACCCGATACCGCAGCCACGCGTTAGGTAACCGGGATCATCACCACTTTACGAAAAGCAGGGCGCTCGGTGAGCTGTTGATACCAGCGCTCCAGATTCGGGCGTGGCGTCCACTTCAGACCCACGTTCAACAGGTTATAGACGAAAGGCGCAATGGCGATATCGCCGGTGCCAAAGTTATCCCCGGAGAACCACGGCTGGCGGGCCAGAGCATCATCAAGAAGCACGAACAGGCTATCACACTTTTCGATACCGGCTTCAATTGCCGCCCGATCGCGTTTTTCCGGCGGGGTTCTGACCAGTCCCATCAGGATCACGCGGTGCGCCGGGCTTAACGTTTGATTCGCCCAGTCCATCCATTTTTCGCCCTCCGCACGCCGCGCCGGATTATCAACCCATAGCCGGTTCTGGCCGTATTGCGCCGCCAGATAGCGGACAATGGCATTGGATTCCCACAATAACAGGTTGGTTTCATCATCTTTAAGCAGCGGCACCAGCCCATTAGGATTCATCGCCAGATAGTCGGCATCCTGGTTAACGCCGAATTTTCCGCCGGCCAGAATTTGATCGTATGGCAGTTCCAGCTCTTCAAGCGTCCACAACACTTTTTTAACGTTAGCCGAGTTGTTCCGGCCCCACAGCGTAATCATATTAACCCCTTCTGTTTTATCAGGATGATGACAGTAATCGGCCTACAATGAGATAAACCTAACATTTACACAACATTCTGTAAAAAAATCGTTATGAAGGAAGCGTAACGGGATGTTATTGCATAAACTTTAAAAACTTTACCAAGTTACGGTTTCTTTAACGTTGTGAGTGCGTTATTACTCACCGCACTTATTACACGGTGGTGTGACGTGTGTTTTTGGAATGGATACTCGGGTGGTACTATGACGCAATACGCTTCTTCCCTTCGTAGCCTCGCAGCAGGTTCGGTTCTCTTATTCCTTTTCGTTTCGCCTGTAAAGGCAGAGGAACAAACGATCGCGCCGCCGGGCGTTGATGCGCGAGCCTGGATCTTAATGGATTACGCCAGCGGTAAAGTGCTGGCGGAAGGCAACGCTGATGAGAAACTCGACCCTGCCAGTTTGACAAAAATTATGACCAGCTACGTGGTGGGCCAGGCGCTGAAGGCAGGGAAAATTAAGCTGACCGATATGGTGACGGTGGGCAAAGATGCCTGGGCGACGGGGAACCCGGCGCTACGTGGGTCGTCGGTGATGTTTCTGAAGCCGGGCGATCAGGTGTCGGTTGCGGATCTTAATAAAGGCATCATCATTCAGTCAGGTAACGATGCCTGTATCGCGCTTGCCGACTACGTTGCCGGAAGCCAGGAGTCCTTTATCGGCCTGATGAACGCCTATGCGAAACGACTGGGGTTAACGAATACAACCTTCCAGACGGTGCACGGTCTTGATGCGCCAGGGCAGTTCAGTACCGCTCGCGATATGGCGCTGCTCGGCAAAGCCTTGATTCACGACGTGCCTGACGAATACGCCATTCATAAAGAGAAAGAGTTTACCTTTAATAATATTCGTCAACCAAACCGCAACCGCCTGTTGTGGAGCACCAATCTGCATGTCGACGGCATGAAAACGGGGACAACGACAGGCGCTGGGTATAACCTTGTCGCCTCCGCCACTCAGGGCGATATGCGTCTGATCTCCGTCGTGCTGGGGGCGAAAACGGATCGTATTCGTTTTAATGAGTCAGAAAAACTGCTGACCTGGGGTTTTCGCTTCTTTGAAACGGTCACGCCGATTAAACCTGACGCGACATTCGTGACGCAACGGGTCTGGTTTGGCGATAAGCGTGAGGTCAATTTAGGGGCGGGCGACGCGGGGTCTGTGACGATTCCGCGTGGGCAGCTTAAAAACCTGAAGGCCAGTTTTACGTTGAATGAACCACAGCTCACGGCGCCGTTGAAGAAAGGGCAGGTTGTCGGCGCCATCGATTTCCAGCTCAACGGAAAATCCATTGAGCAACGTCCGTTAATGGTGATGGAAAACGTCGATGAGGGCGGATTTTTTAGCCGGATGTGGGATTTTGTGCTGATGAAATTCCATCAATGGTTTGGCGGTTGGTTCTCGTAAAATAACCTCGTTGCCGGGTGTGCGTCTCATCCGGCGACCTGCGGTTAATACATCAGGTTAATTTGTTGCGCTTTGGCGTAGGTCACAAATGTCTCATCGGGCCGACGGTCGCTGATAATCGTATCAAAGCGTGATAATTCCCCCATCCGCGCCGGACGTACCTTGCCGAATTTACTGTGATCCACCACCAGCACATGGCACTGCGCCATCGTCATTGCCCAATGTTTTACCGGCAGTTCTTCCAGATTAAAGCAGGTAGCGCCTTTACTGGTATGAACGCCGGCGGCGGAATAAAACGCGATATCCGGACAAATATTGTTTAACGTTTCATGGAAATCAAGCGGTTTGAAAATGGCGTTGCTGGCGTGAAACTCCCCGCCGCTGAGGATGGCGCGACAATGTGGTTTGTCCTGCAGCGCCAGAAAGGTATTAAGTGAATAGCACACCGCCGTAAAGGGAAGGTCATTATCAATGGCTTCAATGATCCACGGCGTGGTGGTGCCGCAGTCAATAAATACCGTCTGATGCGCTTGTACCAGGCCCGCAGCCAACTGAGCGGCTCGGCGTTTTTCTTCCACCAGACGAGATTTTTGATCGCTTAACAGATAATGACTGGCGCTGCGGGGCTCCAGTACGATATAGCCGCCCAGCAACACGACAGGCGCGCTTTTATGGTTCAGGTCGCGACGAATGGTCATTTCAGAGACGCCCAACAGGGTCGCGGCTTCTTTAAGGTGAAGTTTATCGCTGCGTTTTAAGGCCTGCAGCAATTGACCAATACGCTCGTCGCGTCGCGTTTCCATAGTTCCCCTGGAGAGTTAAATAAGCGCTCCGCACCATACAGAGCGCTTAATATTACTCTTTTTTTCGCTGTTTAGTCACGTACCCAGCCTTTTCGAATGGGCAGCGCGAAACAGAAACGGTAACAACGTTGCAGCGCCTGGTAGATCGGCGCGCCGTACCGTTGCCAGATCAGTTGCGCGCTCAGGCAACCAAGCATCGCTACCAGTAGCGCGCCAATCATATCTAACGGCCAGTGTACGCCGAGATAGACGCGCGACCAGGCGATGGTAATAGCTATCGCCATCATCACGATGCCTGACCAGAGGCGGTGCCAGAACAAAAACGCCAGCGCAAAGGTAAAAATCACCGTACCGTGATCGCTGGGGAAAGAGTCATCGGCGGCATGATGCAGGAAGTTGTAGCCGATATGATCGACAAAAGGACGGTCGTGCGGGAAAAGGTGTCCCATTGTCCAGGAGACCGCCAGACTGATAATCAGCGCGATGCCTATTTTAACGATCAGTTGGCGCTGAGCGCAGACCTGATCGCGCGGGCCCCACAGCCAGAGCACAACAACTAAAAGCGGGACGATGTTGATGGCATCTTTGGCGATAAAGATAGCGAGCGAAATCATCCACTGCGCGGAATCAGGCGTGGCGTTAATAACATAAAACAGCGAGTCGTTAAGGTTTTCCAGCATAACATCCAGGCTCAGAGCAATGAAATCAAAAGGGACAGCCAACTCATCCCCGTGCAAACTGAGCATAAATGCAGCGTAACAGGGAGGAAAAGCGGTATTGTCTTATTTGGCTGCAACATGAAGAGATTTAAGACAATGGCATAAAACAACTTCCATGATAACGGCGCAAACTTAAATTAACCTTAAAGTACGCAAGCGCTAAGCGGCTTTCTGTAAAAATGTGCGCTATTTCCCTTGCAGCCTCATAATTCGCTATCTCAGTTCCCGGACTTTCATTACACTCTGCGCGGTTTTTCATTGGCGAAGAGATGGTATGCATAACCGTTTACAATCAGGCGCCAGGCTGGGACGTCAGGCTCTGCTTTTTCCTCTCTGTCTGGTGCTGTACGAATTTTCTACTTATATTGGCAATGACATGATACAGCCGGGTATGCTGGCGGTGGTTGAGCAGTATCAGGCGAGCCTGGACTGGGTTCCTACGTCTATGACCGCTTATCTGGCGGGCGGCATGTTCTTACAGTGGCTGCTTGGACCGTTGTCAGACCGTATTGGCCGTCGTCCCGTGATGCTGGCGGGCGTCGTGTGGTTTATTGTCACCTGCCTGGCGACGTTACTGGCGAAAAACATTGAACAATTTACGTTCCTGCGTTTTTTGCAAGGGATTAGTCTGTGTTTTATCGGCGCTGTAGGGTATGCCGCGATTCAGGAATCCTTTGAGGAAGCGGTATGTATAAAAATTACCGCGTTGATGGCAAACGTGGCGTTAATCGCGCCGCTACTGGGACCACTGGTCGGGGCGGCATGGGTACATGTCCTGCCGTGGGAGGGGATGTTTATTCTGTTTGCCGCGCTGGCCGCTATCGCCTTTTTCGGGCTACAGCGCGCAATGCCGGAGACTGCCACGCGGCGGGGTGAAACGCTATCGCTCAAGGCGCTGGGCCGGGATTATCGACTGGTGATAAAAAACCGGCGGTTTGTCGCAGGGGCGTTAGCGCTGGGATTTGTCAGCCTGCCGCTGTTGGCCTGGATTGCGCAGTCGCCGATTATCATTATTAGCGGCGAACAGCTCAGCAGTTATGAATATGGTCTGCTACAGGTGCCCGTTTTTGGCGCGCTGATCGCCGGTAACCTGGTGTTGGCGCGTTTAACCTCCCGACGTACGGTTCGCTCGCTGATCGTTATGGGTGGTTGGCCTATCGTCGCGGGGCTGATCATCGCCGCGGCGGCGACGGTGGTCTCATCCCATGCTTATTTATGGATGACGGCGGGATTAAGCCTATACGCTTTTGGCATTGGGCTGGCGAATGCCGGACTGGTGCGTCTGACGCTTTTCTCCAGCGATATGAGTAAAGGAACGGTCTCGGCGGCGATGGGAATGCTACAAATGCTGATTTTTACCGTTGGCATTGAAGTAAGTAAACACGCCTGGTTAAGCGGCGGCAATGGGCTATTTAGCCTGTTTAATCTGGCAAACGGTATTCTTTGGCTGTTGCTGATGCTGGTCTTCTTAAAAGATAAGCGGGCGGGGGATTCGCAAACAGACCCAGAGAGCGGCTATGCCTGATAAGCTTTCTGCTATCAGGCATAGAGAGGCCATCCGCTAGAGGTTGAATGGCGGCTCGTTTTTTAATACGCCGTCGATGATATCCAGCACGCCTTCCTGGTTGTTCGATCCGGCGCGGTATTTCGCCGCCGCCGCGACTGCTTCGCTGGCGTGCGACATCGCAAAACTAAACCCGGCCTGACGTAGCATCTCAATATCGTTGCCGCCGTCGCCGAACACTACCACTTCATTATCACGAATGCCCCAGCGCTGCTGTAACAGACGCAGACCGTTGGCTTTATGGACGCCGGGAATAATTAAATCGATGCTGCCATAGCCGGTATGAACCGGGACCATGATATCGCCAATGGCGTTGTGCAGCGCCGCCTGTACTTCCGGTATCCGCTCATCGGTAATATTAAGGCCAAATTTGAAAAAGACATCGTTGATATTATTAAAATTATCTACAAACTCCAGGCGATGGTAATACATCGCCGCAACGGCTTTTAACGCATCATCGTACTGTTTCAGCGTGTAGGCGCTGTTTTTTCCACAGGCGATAATCTCCACATCGGCGCGTGTGAGCAGGTGTTCGACAACCGTCTGGAAGTCGGCTTTTGTCAGCTCGCCATTAAAAACATCCTTTCCTTCGCTGACCACCCAGCCGCCGTTTTCCGCGACAAAAGCGATTTCGTGCGCAATTTCCGGAAAGAAGGAGATTAACTGGTAATACTGATTGCCGCTGGCCACGACAAAGCGAATGCCTTTCCTCTTCATTTGTTGGTACTGCGCCATAAACCGGTCACGGTTATAGGTTTTTTGATCGCTCAGAAAAGTGCCGTCCATGTCGACGGCGATTAATTTGATACTCATGCGTTATGCTCCATTACTGGTTGCGGAGTCAATACAGGTTTGGCGACGGCCTTCGCTACCAGCGCCGCCAGAATAACCAGCGCCAACACGACCATCATGGCGCTGCGTAATCCATAGTGCTCTCCCAGATAGCCCAACAGCGGCGGTCCGACCAAAAACGCCAGATAGCCGGTCGTGGCGACAACGCTCACGCGCGTCGGCGCGTCGGGACCAGTATCGCTGGCGGCGGAAATGGTCAGCGGGAAGCCGAGCGAGGCGCCTAAGCCCCAAAGAATGACTGATACGCCGGCAACCCAGGCGCTATCAACAAAAATAATCAGGCCAATGCCCAGTGCTCCCATCAACGCGCTGGCGCGAACAACCGTCACACGGCTATAGCGGTCAATAAACCAGCCGCCGCTAAAGCGACCAACGGTCATGCCAAGCGTGAAACCGGCGTAGATCAGAGAGCCGGAGGTTGGGCTGAAACCGTGTCCGTCTACCATCAGTAACGGCAGCCAGTCATTCGCAGAGCCTTCGGCGAATGCCATTGCCAGCACCACCACGCCAATGAGTAAAAGCTGGATGTCCCGATAAAAAGGTAATCCTTTTTCCTGAAAGTGAGAACCTTCCGATGCGTTTTTACCCGTACCGTCAGGGATCGCCCGAATGGCGATAAAAATGGGCGCGATAGCCACGGTAGCCGCGAGGATGATATGAATGTTAGCCGGGACGCTTAATGCGGTTAACGCCATGCCGACACCAGCGCCCGCCAGCGTGCCGAAACTGTAAAAACCATGCATCATCGGCAGAACGGTTTTATTCAGCTCGCGTTCGACCGCCGCGCCTTCGACATTAATCGCCACTTCGGCGGCGCCAAAACTGGCGCCGAAAACGGCTAACCCCAGGGCAAAAATCAGCGGCGAGGCGCACCACAGCGCGACGCTAAGAATAACCATCCCGCCTACTGCGCAGGTCATCGTCGTGCGAATAACTTTCCGGGTGCCAAATCGTTTCACCAGCCAGGCGGAACAAAGAATACCGCTCATTGAACCGATAGAAAGCCCGAATAAGACTGCCCCCATTTCCGCGATAGAGATGGAAAGAATGTCCCGGATAGCAGGCGTTCGGGTTGCCCAGGAGGCCATCAGCAGGCCGGGTAAAAAGAAGAATATAAACAGCGCCCAGGTACGACGTTTTAAGGCGTTGCGTGAGGAGAGGACGGTCATAGCGTCAGGCCAGAAAATAGAAGCGAGAGGTTAACATTAGCAAGCTTGTGTACATTTGTACATATCGTCATCATACTTCGCTGTACAGATGTTTTTGCTGCCTGTTTTTTCAGCGTAAGCGGCAGGCTACTATCGCCTGTATCCTGAATGAGCTGTGGAAACTTATCATGAAAGAAAATACCGTACGACGCGTCAATGACCCTAAGCGACGTGAAAAAATTATTCAGGCCACACTGGAAGCGGTAAAAATATATGGCGTTCATGCCGTGACGCACCGGAAAATCGCCGCTATCGCTCAGGTGCCGCTTGGCTCGATGACCTACTATTTTGCCGGTATGGATGCGTTATTAAGTGAAGCTTTCACGCTTTTCACCGAGAACATGTCGCGTCAATACCAGGACTTTTTTGCGCAGGTGACGGATGCGGAGGGGGCGTGCCAGGCAATAACGGAAATGATTTACGGCTCGCAGCTTACGACGCCGGATAATATGGCATTAATGTATCAGTTATATGCCTATGCCAGCGGTAAGCCAGCGTTAAAAATAGTCATGCAAAACTGGATGCAGCGTAGCCAGAATACGCTGGCGCAGTGGTTTGACGTGCAGACCGCCCGCGCGCTGGATGCGTTTATTGAGGGGATGACGCTGCATTTTGTAACGGATCGAACACCGCTGGCGCGTGAAGAGATTTTACGGATGCTAAAGCGAATCGCCGGAGAGTCAATGTTGCCCCACTCTGCGTCAGACAACAAAAAACCCATCAACCTTGAACCGAAATGGCGGGGTTGATGGGCTCCACAAAATGGGGACATCAAAGAAAAGCAGTGGCAATAGGTATGACTGATGCTTTAATGAAAAGTTCTACCTATTGGCAAAATTTTTTCACTCAAAGGCAAACTTCAGTTTTATCCTAATCCCGGCCAGATGATGACAATAAGTGTTCCCGCCAGTGTCAGCAGAACGTTGGCGATGGCGTAAGTCCCCGCATAACCCAGCGCCGGAATATTGCTGCGCGCCGTATCGCTAATGATTTCCATCGCCGGGGCGCAGGTACGCGCCCCCATCATCGCGCCGAACAGCAGTGCCCGGTTCATGCGCAGTACATAAGCGCCAAACAGGAAGCAGATCACCACCGGTACCAGGCTGACGACAAGCCCGGCAATCAGCATTTGTCCGCCGACCGCGCCCAGCCCGTTGCTGATACCGCTGCCGGCGCTTAAACCAACGCCTGCCATAAATACCATCAAGCCGAACTCTTTCACCATGTTAAGCGCGCCCTGCGGAATATAACCAAAGGTAGGATGGTTGGCGCGCAGGAAACCGAGCATGATCCCGGCGAACAGCAATCCGGCCGCGTTGCCGATGCCGAAACTAAAATTGCTGAACTGGAAGGTAATCATCCCGATCATTAAACCGATGATAAAAAAAGCGCAGAAAGCGAGCAGGTCAGTCACCTGACTATGGATCGAAATAAAACCAATGCGATCAGCGATGGTTTTTACGCGTCTGGCGTCGCCGCTCACCTGTAACACGTCGCCTTTATTCAGCACTACGTTATCGTCGATAGGCATTTCGATCTGGCTGCGGATGACGCGGTTAAGGAAGCAGCCATGATCGGTCAGCTTGAGCTGAGCGAGGCGGCGACCGACCGCATTGTGGTTTTTCACCACAATTTCTTCCGTCACGATGCGCATATCAAGCAGATCGCGATCAAACACTTCCTTACCATTACGGAAGCTGGGATCGAGCCTGGCGTGCGCGTCCGGATAGCCGACCAGCGCAATCTCATCGCCCATTTGCAGTACCGCATCGCCATCCGGGTTCGCCAGAATACCGTTACGGCGAATACGTTCGATATAGCAGCCTGTCTGGCGGTAAATACCCAGCTCGCGCAGATTTTTGCCGTCAGTCCAGGCCACCAGTTCCGGGCCAACCCGATAGGCGCGGATAACTGGCAGATAAACCTTGCGATTAGCATCGGTATCCAGGCCGCGCTCGCGAGCAATTTGCTGGGCGCTGGTTTGCAAATCCTGATGCTGTAATTTAGGCAAGTAGCGCGCGCCCACGATCAGACTGACCAGCCCGATCAGATAGGTCAGGGCATAGCCCAGACTCAGATTATCAAGGGCGGAGGAGAGTTGCGTGTTGGCGATGCCGGAATGTCGCAGGGTATCCCCTGCGCCAACCAGCACTGGCGTAGATGTCATTGAGCCGGCCAGCATACCGGCCGTCAGGCCGATATCCCAGCCGAATAGCCTACCAAGGCCTAAGGCGATTAGCAGAGCGCTACCGACCATGACCAGGGCAAGCATCAGATAATTTTTACCGTCACGAAAAAAAATCGAAAAAAAGTTGGGACCAGCTTCGACGCCGACGCAAAAAATAAACAGCATAAATCCCAGATTTAGCGCGTCGGTGTTAATACTAAAATGCTGCTGCCCTAATAATAGAGAGACCACCAAAACGCCAATGGAATTACCAAGTTGGACTGAACCCAGACGTAACTTGCCAAGACACAGGCCAAGAGCCAGGACCACAAATAATAACAGGATGTAATTCCCATTTAACAAATCTGCGACGTTTATATTCACGGAGACTAACTTCTTGTTTACGAGTAAGCTGTTGAAAGAAATGATAATTTACGCTACTGTTTTTATCATGAATTAAGGGTGCAATCGTATTGCATGCAGCATCCAAATAAAAACAACACAACAATATATCCTGCTAGTTTAATCTTATTGCGTACTAACGGCTATAAGAATCGTGCAGGTGTGTTTTTGGCATGGAATGCCACATGACTTTATCTGACTGGACGCCTCACGGCGGAAAGCGTGTTCGATAGAGAGTGTCAGGAGGAACGATTGAAACATAAACAGGGGTGGGCAGGCGTTGTCTGCTGTTTTGTACTCTTTATTGTGGTGTGTCTTTCATTAACTATGCATATGCAAGGCGCTTTTCGCGCGGCAGGGCATCCTGAGATTGGGCTGTTATTTTTTACGTTGCCTGGTGCGGTGGCCAGTTTTTATTCTCACCGACGCGAAGTGATCCGACCGCTGATCGGGGCGATGCTGGCGGCGCCATTTTGCCTGGTGCTAATGCGTGTTGTATTTATGCCAACCCGATCGTTATGGCAAGAACTGGCGTGGTTATTTAGCGCCGTATTCTGGTGTGCTTTAGGCGCGCTCTGTTATTTGTTTATTAGCACCCTGTTTAGTCACCGGCGAAAAAAACACCGATAGCGCCCTCCGGCAGAGGGCGTTGCCAGAGCAATCAGGCGAAAAGATTCAGATTTTCTTTTGCCCATGCTTCAAAGTCCGTACAGCCGCCGATATGTTTTTGATCGACAAAAATCTGCGGTACGGTTTCTACGGGTTTACCTACGGTTTTTTCTAAATCCGCTTTAGTAATGCCTTCGGCATGGATATCAATATAGCGATAGTTGAAATCGTCGCGTTCGTTGCTCAGTTTTTCCGCCAGCTCTTTTGCACGCACGCAATAAGGGCACCCTGGGCGGCCAAAAATAACAGTAAACATATCTCTCCTCGAACATAAAGCCAGACGGCGAACAGACGTTATCATGCCGCGATTTACGGTGGATCAAAAAGCAGGTTACGCCTGTTCCTTTGATAATCTAAGACTATATCTGCTAAACACGCCGGACCAGAACGTTCTACACTGTGCCTCAGTTTACCGGGAGGCTTGATATGCGCACAATTGGCGTGTTACCCAAAAGCATACTGATACTGGAATGCCTCGGTATGATTTTGCTGGCGCTCGCTTTGCTATCGCTTAATCATTACCTTACGCTGCCAGCGCCGTGCAATACGCCTCTGGCTGGCGTATTGATGGTTTTCCTGGGCGTCGTGTTGATCCTCCCCGCCGCGGTGGCGATGATGTGGCGTATTGCGCAGTTACTGGCGCCGCAATTGATGAAACGTCCACCCGACATTTCTTCCCGTTCAGATAGAGAAAAGCATAATGAGTCCGACCATTGAACTTCTTTGTGGCCATCGTTCTATTCGCCATTTCACCGATGAACCCGTGACTGACGCGCAGCGAGAGGCCATTATTGCCGCTGCACGCAGCACGTCCAGTTCCAGTTTTTTACAGTGCAGTTCTATTATCCGTATTAGCGATAAGGCGCTGCGCGAGGCGTTGGTGTCCCTGACGGGCGGGCAAAAGCATGTGGCGCAGGCCGCTGAGTTTTGGGTATTTTGCGCCGATTTTAATCGTCATTTGCAAATCTGCCCTGACGCGCAGTTGGGGCTTGCCGAACAACTGCTGCTCGGCGTAGTTGATACAGCGATGATGGGGCAAAATGCGCTGACGGCGGCGGAATCGCTGGGGTTAGGCGGCGTGTATATCGGCGGCATCCGTAATAATATTGAGTCTGTTACCGAACTGTTGAAATTGCCGAAGTATGTATTGCCGCTGTTTGGCTTGTGTTTGGGCTGGCCTGCGGATAATCCGGATCTGAAACCGCGCCTGCCTTCCGCGCTGGTGGTTCATGAGAACCGGTATCAACCGCTTGATGAAAAGCTGTTGGCGCGCTATGACGAGCAGTTGGCTGAGTATTATCTGAACCGCGGCAGCAATACGCGACGCGATACCTGGAGCGATCATATCCGTCGCACCCTGATTAAAGAAAATCGCCCATTTATTCTCGAATATTTGCATAAACAGGGCTGGGCGACGCGCTAAAACCTGCGGGCCAGTGTATGATACGCGGGCTTTTCAGGGTTTTCAGCGAGGTGCAGGGTGAAAATTGCCATATTGTCCAGGGATGGAACGCTCTATTCTTGCAAACGTCTGCGCGAAGCCGCGATGCGGCGCGGCCATCTGGTAGAGATACTCGATCCTCTTTCCTGCTATATGAATATTAACCCGGCAGCGTCGTCGATCCATTACAAGGGACGTCGTCTACCCCATTTTGACGCCGTTATTCCCCGTATTGGTTCGGCCATTACCTTTTATGGTACCGCTGCGCTACGTCAGTTTGAGCTGCTGGGTAGCTATCCGCTGAATGAATCCGTCGCCATTACCCGCGCGCGCGATAAGCTGCGATCCCTACAACTTCTGGCGCGCCAGGGTATCGATCTTCCCATTACCGGGATCGCCCATTCGCCGGATGATACCAGCGATCTCATTGATATGGTCGGCGGGGCGCCGCTGGTCGTGAAGCTGGTAGAAGGCACGCAAGGGATCGGCGTGGTATTGGCGGAGACGCGCCAGGCTGCTGAAAGTGTCATTGATGCGTTCCGGGGGCTTAATGCCCATATTTTGGTTCAGGAATACATTGCCGAAGCTAAAGGATGCGATATTCGTTGTCTGGTCGTCGGCAATGAGGTTGTGGCGGCGATTGAGCGGTGCGCGAAAGCAGGCGATTTTCGCTCCAATCTTCATCGCGGCGGGGTGGCTAGCATCGCGACGATCACTCCCCGTGAACGGGATATCGCCATCAAAGCCGCACAGACGTTGGGGCTGGATGTGGCGGGCGTTGATATTTTACGCGCCGCGCGCGGGCCGCTGGTTATGGAAGTGAATGCCTCACCGGGACTGGAAGGCATCGAAAAGACCACGGGCGTGGATATCGCGGGGCGAATGATTCAGTGGATAGAACGCCACGCTACCCCTGAATTTTGCCTTAAAATCGGCGGCTAATCGCAATCGTGGATTCCGTCGTAGTACGAAGCACGCTTTTTGCGTAAGCTGTGCCGGTAATTTTTTCATCGTCATCGTAAGAGGTAGCACATTATTATGATATCACTGGTCGTTCCCACTCTGGATACGTTGCGTCAATGGCTCGACGACCTGGGCATGAATTTCTTCGAATGTGATACCTGCCAGGCGCTGCATTTGCCGCATATGCAGAATTTTGACGGCGTCTACGATGCTAAAATCGATTTGGTGGACAACACCGTCCTTTTTTCCGCGATGGCGGAAGTCAGGCCTTCCGCGTTGTTGCCGCTGGCGGCCGATCTCTCCGCTATCAACGCCAGTTCGTTGACGGTAAAAGCTTTTCTCGATATGCAGGATGATAATCTGCCAAAACTGGTTGTGTGCCAGTCTTTATCCGTTATGCAGGGTGTCACCTACGAACAATTCGAATGGTTTGTTCGCCAAAGTGAAGAGCAGATCTCTATGGTGATCCTTGAGGCCGGGGCGCATCAGCTTCTGTTTAACGCGGAAGAAGACGCGCAAAAAACCAGCGCAGTTGACCATTTTCTTCACTGATCCCTCCCGATAATCAGGCAGTCGCTGCCAGCGCGGCTGCTGTTTACGTTTTTTTATGCTGCTATTAACCTTTCTTTAAAGAATTATTCACCTCTTTTCTGACCATTTCGCTTTATCACATAGACAAAACCTGCATAAAAAATTGATAAAAGGCGTTTTTTAATCTGGGCTATAGCCTCAAACCTTAGCTAAAGTTATTCTTGCGAAGCTTTCATAGCGAGCTTGATGGCAGGGAGGGCGACCTCTCTTCTTCATTTGTATCAAATGAAAAGGTATGCACGTTTCAGGCATGTTTTAAACCGCGTCTAATGGGTTCATTTGTTAACGGATTTCAGAAGGAAAGCGATGATGACCGCCTTAAATAAAAAATGGCTATCGGGTCTGGCTGCGGGTGCGCTGATGGCCGTCTCTGTCGGCACGCTCGCTGCCGGACAAAAAACGCTGCACATTTATAACTGGTCAGATTATATCGCGCCGGACACGGTGGCGAACTTTGAAAAAGAGACCGGGATTAACGTTATCTATGATGTTTTTGACTCTAACGAAGTGCTGGAAGGTAAGTTAATGGCAGGAAGCACCGGTTTCGATCTGGTGGTGCCGTCGGCCAGTTTTCTTGAGCGCCAGCTCACCGCAGGCGTTTTTCAGCCGCTGGATAAAAGCAAACTTCCCGGCTGGAAAAACCTCGATCCTGAACTGCTGAAACTGGTAGCGAAGCACGATCCTGACAACAAATACGCCATGCCCTATATGTGGGCCACGACGGGCATTGGCTATAATGTTGATAAAGTGAAAGCGGTGCTGGGGGATGATGCGCCAGTGAATAGCTGGGATTTAGTCCTCAAGCCGGAAAATCTGGAGAAGCTAAAAAGCTGCGGCGTCTCTTTCCTCGATGCGCCTGAAGAAATTTTTGCCACCGTACTGAACTATCTGGGTAAAGATCCGAATAGCAGCAAAGCGGATGACTACACCGGCCCGGCAACCGACCTGTTGCTGAAGCTACGACCAAACATTCGCTATTTCCACTCCTCGCAATACATTAACGATCTGGCTAATGGCGATACCTGTGTGGCCATCGGCTGGGCGGGCGATGTCTGGCAGGCCGCTAACCGGGCGAAAGAGGCGAAAAATGGCGTCAATATCTCTTTCTCGATCCCCAAAGAGGGGGCAATGGCATTTTTTGATGTGTTTGCCATGCCGGCTGACGCCAAAAATAAAGATGAGGCCTACCAGTTCCTTAATTATCTGCTGCGCCCTGATGTGATTGCCCATATTTCCGATCACGTTTTCTATGCCAATGCGAATAAAGAGGCGACGGCGCTGGTCAGCCAGCAGGTGCGCGATAACCCGGGAATTTATCCGCCGGCGGATGTGCGGGCCAAGTTGTTTACCCTGAAAGTGCAGGAGCCGAAGATTGATCGCGTCCGTACCCGCGCATGGACGAAGGTGAAAAGCGGTAAGTAATTTATTAATGGTATGGTCTGATAAGCGTGCGTTATCGGGCATTCCACCGTTTGTATCGTTTGATTGTATTATGCCGGAGAGCGCCTTGTGAATGATGCCCCCCACCGCCCGCAGGTGAAAACCCGTAAAGCGCTGACGCCGCTTCTGGAAATTCGCAACCTGACGAAGTCATTCGACGGGCAACATGCTGTCGATGATGTCAGTCTGACTATCTATAAAGGCGAGATTTTTGCTCTGCTGGGCGCGTCAGGATGTGGAAAATCGACCCTGCTACGGATGCTGGCAGGTTTTGAAGTGCCGAGCAGCGGGCAAATTATGCTCGACGGCGTCGATCTGGCGCATGTTCCGCCATATCAGCGCCCGATTAATATGATGTTTCAATCCTATGCGTTGTTTCCGCATATGACGGTAGAACAGAACATCGCTTTTGGTCTGAAGCAGGACAAACTGCCGAAGGCGGAGATTGCCAGCCGTGTCAAAGAGATGCTGGGGCTGGTACACATGCAGGAGTTCGCGAAACGTAAGCCGCATCAGCTTTCCGGCGGTCAGCGCCAGCGCGTGGCTCTGGCGCGCAGCCTGGCTAAACGTCCTAAGCTGCTCTTGTTAGATGAACCGATGGGCGCGCTGGATAAAAAATTACGCGACCGGATGCAGCTTGAAGTGGCTGATATCCTTGAGCGCGTCGGCGTGACCTGCGTCATGGTGACACACGATCAGGAAGAAGCGATGACGATGGCGGGGCGCATCGCCATCATGAACCGTGGCAAGTTTGTGCAAATTGGCGAACCGGAGGAGATTTACGAGCATCCGACGACCCGCTATAGCGCCGAATTTATCGGATCGGTAAATGTTTTTGAGGGCTTACTAAAAGCGCGTGAAGAGGACGGTCTGGTCATTGACGCGCCCGGTCTGATACATCCGTTAAAAGTCGATGCGGATGCCTCTATCGTTGATAATGTGCCGGTATATGTGGCGCTACGTCCGGAAAAAATCATGTTGTGTGATGCGCCGCCTGCCGATGGCTATAACTTCGCCGTCGGCGAAGTGGCGCATATTGCCTATCTTGGCGATCTGTCTATTTATCATGTGCGGCTAAAAAGTGGGCAGATGATCAGCGCTCAACTGCAGAATGCGCACCGTTACCGGAAAGGGTTACCAGCCTGGGGCGACGAAGTGCGTTTGTGCTGGGAAGCGGATAGTTGCGTGGTCCTGACGGTATAAGGGGGAAACATGAGCACACTTGAGCCTTCGGCGCGCAACAGCAACCCTGGCGGCGCGGCGCTATGGTTGGCGCGAATGCAAATGAAACATGGGCGTAAGCTGGTTATCGCCTTGCCCTATATCTGGCTCATTCTGCTGTTTTTACTGCCGTTTCTCATTGTCTTTAAGATAAGCCTGGCGGAAATGGCGCGGGCGATCCCGCCGTATACCGATTTACTGGAATGGGCCGACGGTCAGTTGTCGATTACACTCAATCTCGGCAATTTTTTGCAACTGACCGATGATCCTCTCTATTTTGAGGCCTACCTGCAATCTTTACAGATTGCAGGTATTTCCACGATCTGCTGCTTGCTGCTGGGCTACCCGCTGGCGTGGGCGGTGGCGCATAGTAAACCCTCCACGCGCAATATCCTGTTGCTGCTGGTGATTCTGCCCTCATGGACGTCTTTTTTAATTCGCGTCTATGCCTGGATGGGCATTTTGAAAAACAACGGCGTGCTGAATAATGTGTTGCTGTGGCTCGGGGCTATCGATCAGCCGCTGACTATCCTGCACACTAACCTGGCAGTCTATATTGGCATTGTTTATGCCTATCTGCCGTTTATGGTTCTGCCCATTTATACCGCATTGACGCGCATTGATTATTCGCTGGTGGAAGCGTCGCTGGATCTCGGTGCCCGACCGCTGAAAACGTTTTTTAGCATCATTGTCCCGCTCACCAAAGGCGGAATCATCGCCGGCTCGATGCTGGTTTTTATCCCGGCGGTGGGCGAGTTCGTGATCCCGGAATTGCTTGGCGGGCCGGACAGTATCATGATTGGTCGCGTCCTGTGGCAGGAGTTTTTCAATAACCGCGACTGGCCGGTCGCTTCTGCGGTCGCCATTATTATGTTGCTGCTGCTGATAGTACCAATCATGTGGTTCCATAAACATCAGCAAAAAAGTGTGGGAGAGCACGGATGAATAACTTACCGGTCGCTCGCTCGCCCTGGCGCATTCTGATTCTGGTGCTGGGGTTTACTTTTCTCTATGCGCCGATGTTAATGCTGGTGATTTACTCGTTTAACAGTTCGAAGCTGGTGACGGTGTGGGCGGGATGGTCGACGCGCTGGTACGGCGAGCTGTTTCGGGATACCGCCATGATGAGCGCGGTGGGATTAAGCCTGACGATTGCCGCCTGCGCGGCGACGATGGCGGTGATTCTCGGTACTATCGCCGCGGTGGTGATGGTGCGATTTGGACGATTTCGCGGCGCAAACGGCTTTGCGTTTATGATCACCGCGCCGCTAGTGATGCCGGATGTGATTACCGGACTGTCGCTGCTGCTGCTGTTTGTCGCGCTCGGTCATGCCATCGGCTGGCCCTCCGATCGCGGTATGCTGACCATCTGGCTGGCGCACGTCACTTTCTGTACCGCCTATGTGGCGGTGGTGATCGCTTCGCGATTACGCGAACTGGATCGCTCTATTGAAGAGGCGGCGATGGATCTTGGCGCAGCGCCGCTGAAGGTCTTTTTTGTCATTACGCTACCAATGATCATGCCAGCGGTGATTTCGGGCTGGCTGTTGGCCTTTACGCTCTCCCTTGACGATCTGGTGATTGCCAGCTTCGTTTCCGGTCCCGGTGCCACCACGTTGCCGATGTTGGTTTTCTCCAGCGTGCGCATGGGCGTGAACCCGGAAATCAACGCGCTGGCGACGTTAATCCTCGGCGTGGTAGGAATCGTCGGATTTATTGCCTGGTACCTGATGGCGCGAGCGGAAAAACAGCGGATTCGCGATATCCAGCGTGCAAGACGCGGTTGAAGTCACTAAAATCTTCCACTATGGCAATGCGTTGCCGCGCGGGTCGCGGCATCATTTTCAGGGAAGACATTCATTGGGATTTTTAAAGCAATCAACCTCATCACATGCTCGTCTAAATGTGCCTACGCTGGTGCAGGTTGCGGCTATGGCGATTATTTTGATTCGCGGTCTCGATGTGCTGATGATTATGCATACCCTCGGCATACGTGGGATGGGCGAGTTTATTCATCGCAGCGTGCAGACGTGGAGCTTAACCCTGGTCTTTCTGGCAAGCTTAGTATTGGTCTTTATTGAAATTTATTGCGCGTTTTCGCTGGTGAAAGGGCGTAGCTGGGCGCGCTGGGCGTACATGGCGACACAAATTATTGTGAGCGGCTATCTGTGGGCGGCTTCGTTGGGCTACGGGTATCCGGAGCTGTTTAGTATCGCGGGAGAATCGAAGCGTGATATCCTGCATTCACTGGTCATGCAAAAACTCCCCGATCTTTTAATTCTGTTTCTGCTGTTTATTCCCGCTCCCAGCCGTCGGTTCTTCCGGCTGCAATAATGTGTATAATCGTCGCCCCGGATAATATGAAGGTTTTTTGGTATGCAGTGCGCACTCTATGACGCGGGTCGCTGCCGTTCCTGTCAATGGATTACGCAGCCGGTTAACGAGCAACTTTCCGCAAAAACAGCCGATTTACATCGTTTGCTGACCGGACTGCCTGTTGAACAGTGGTGTGCGCCGATTGGCGGCCCGGAGCAGGGTTTCCGTAATAAAGCGAAAATGGTCGTGAGCGGTAGTGTAGAAAAACCGCTATTCGGGATGCTGCATCGCGACGGTACGCCGGTTGATCTTTGCGGCTGCCCGCTGTATCCCGCTTCCTTTGCCCCCGTGTTCAGCGCGCTAAAACCCTTTATCGCCCGCGCCGGGCTCACGCCTTATAACGTGGCGCGAAAACGCGGCGAACTGAAATACCTGTTGCTGACGGAAAGTCAATTTGATGGCGGCATGATGCTACGCTTCGTGTTGCGTTCAGAAAACAAGCTCAGGCAACTGCGCGCGGCGTTACCGAGGCTGCGCGAGCAACTGCCGCAGCTCAGGGTGATTACCGCGAATATTCAGCCGGTACATATGGCGATTATGGAAGGAGAGACGGAAATCTACCTGACGGATCAGCAGGCGCTGGCGGAACGTTTTAACGATGTGCCGCTGTGGGTTCGCCCGCAAAGTTTCTTTCAAACTAACCCTACGGTTGCCAGCCGATTATATGCGACGGCGCGCGACTGGGTAGGGCAATTGCCGGTACGCCATATGTGGGATCTTTTTTGCGGAGTGGGCGGATTCGGCCTGCACTGCGCGACGCCGCAGATGCAATTAACCGGTATTGAGATCGCGCCGGAGGCGATTGCCTGCGCGAAGCAATCTGCGGCCGAGCTGGGATTAACCCGCCTTCATTTCCAGGCGCTGGATTCCACCCAGTTCGCCACCGCACAAGGCGAAACGCCCGATCTGGTGTTGGTGAATCCTCCCCGCCGCGGCATTGGCAAGCCGTTGTGCGATTACCTTGCACAAATGGCACCGCGTTTTATCATTTATTCAAGCTGTAACGCAAAGACAATGGCGCAGGATATTCGCCATCTGCCGAACTACCGTATTCAACGTGTTCAGCTTTTCGATATGTTCCCCCATACCGCGCATTATGAAGTGTTAACATTGCTTTGCAGGCTGTAGCGCCAGAAGTTATGCATACAAAATATCTATACTAACTGTTTAATTATCCATAAATAATAATAACCATAATCGATCGATAAAAAACACCGATCGATCATGGTTATATATTGCTCTATTTTTGCAAATCAAATCACAAATAGTCACTTTAAATCTTTCAATGACTATTTTTGATTATTACAGTGCGTATAAGGCAAAATGAGATAAGGCGGTTTATCGAATAAATTTTAATAGCATCAGCGAAGCAATACGTAACGTCAGTAAAGGGGTCAATTATGACAACGAATAGGTACGCTTATGGAGGGCGTTCAGATGATGTTTGCCAAATTTATAGATGTTATTCAAACGTTTTTAACTGAACCTGCAATATTAATTGGGATATTAGTCGGTATTGGCTATACACTGGATAAAAAGACGCCTATAAAAATTATTACCGGTATGATCAGCGCGATGGTCGGTTTGATGATGGTGCTATTTGGCGGCTTTCAATTTTCAGCTACTTTTAAACCGGTTGCAGTGGCAGTAAGTAAGGCTTATGGCGTGCATGGATACTTAATGGATTCATACGCGATGAAAGCCGCGACGCAAATAGCTCTGGGTGATAATTTCGGTTATGTCGGATACGTTTTTGTACTGGCGTTTTTTACTAACCTGGTATTAGTTTTATTCGGGCGTTATACCGGTGCAAAAGGTATATTTCTTACCGGCAATACCGGGGTCTCTCATTCGCAAGCGGTACTGTGGTTAATCGTCTTCTGGCTGGGTTTCGGTTGGGTGCAATCAATTGTGATTGCCGGGATATTGACCGGGGTATTTTGGGCGTTTTCAACCACGCTCATTGTTAAGCCCATCGCCAAAGTGACCAATAACGCAGGTTTTACCATCGCGCATAACCAGATGCTGGGACTGTGGTTTTTCTCGAAATTCGCGCATAAATTCGGCGATCCGCAAAAGCATGATGCTGAAAACCTGAAACTTCCCGGTTGGTTAGCTATTTTTAACCACAATGTTACGGCAATCGCCATTGTGATGACGCTCTTCGTTGGTGGTTTTTTACTGGCGACAGGGATCGATAACGTACAGCTAATGGCGAAAGGCAAACCCTGGTATATCTATATTATCAATCTGGGCCTGCAATTCTCTATGTATATGGTCATCTTGCTGCAGGGCGTGCGGATGATGGTGGGTGAAATTAATGGCTCGTTTAAAGGATGGCAGGATCGCTTTATTCCTAACGCCATACCGGCTGTGGATGTTGCTGCCTTATTACCTTTCTCGCCGAACGCGGCCACTCTGGGATTCGTCTTTTGTACCTTCGGCACGATTTTTTCCATGGGCATTCTGCTGCTCACTCATAGCCCTATTATGGTATTGCCTGGTTTTGTTCCACTCTTCTTTTCCGGCGGTCCAATCGGCGTATTAGCCAACCGGATGGGGGGATATCGTTCCGTTATTATTTGTACTTTCTTGTTAGGAATTATTCAGACTTTCGGTACGGTATGGGCCATTCCTTTAAGCGGGCTGGCAAAAGAAGGTGTGGGCTGGACGGGAATATTTGACTGGGCAACTTTGTGGCCGGCGATTTGTGAATTACTGAAATTTATTGCTTCAACGTTCCATCTTGGTCCTTATTCCATTTAATTGATTCGGTTTATATAAAGGATTTTATTATGAAAGATTCTATAAATATTTTATTCGTATGTGGTTATGGCGTAGGTAGTAGCGTAATGCTACAGACTGTTGTTAAAAAAGCGCTAGTAAAATATAACTTCTCTTTTGCTATGGAACATACGGCGGCAGGAGAGGTCGGTGGATTTACCGACTGGGCTGATATTTATGCAATTTCGAAAAAATTGCTTGATGTTGTCAGCCTCGATCCTAAACACGGACAATATCTCATTCCCATTGAAAATATCATGGATGGTGAATCAATAGGTAAACAGATTTACGACGTGGTAGAGAAAAATTTTCCGCACCTGCTCAACAAATGAGGGTGAGTCATGAAAGCGATTATTCTGCTGTTTGACAGTCTGAATAAAAACTATTTGCCGCCCTATGGCGATTTACTAACAAAAGCGCCTAATTTTCAACGTTTGGCGACACATGCCGCCACCTTTGACAATAGTTATGTCGGCAGTATGCCCTGCATGCCAGCCCGTCGGGAGCTGCACACCGGGCGCTATAATTTCCTGCATCGTGAGTGGGGGCCGCTGGAACCCTTTGATGATTCTATGCCGGAATTACTGAAAAAAGCGGGTATCTACACCCATCTTATCAGCGATCACTTGCATTACTGGGAAGATGGCGGCGGTAACTACCATAACCGCTATAGCTCCTGGGACGTAGTGCGCGGGCAGGAGGGCGACCACTGGAAGGCGAGCGTTGGCGAGCCGCCCATTCCGGAAGTGCTGCGCATCCCACAAAAACAAACCGGAGGCGGTGTTTCCGGGTTGTGGCGTCAAGACTGGGCAAATCGCGAATATATTCAGCAGGAAGCCGATTTTCCTCAGACAAAAGTTTTTGACGCCGGGTGCGATTTTATCCATAAAAATCATGCCGAAGATAATTGGTTATTGCAGGTTGAGACGTTCGATCCGCATGAACCGTTTTATACCACCGAGGAATATTTATCGCTCTATGACGATGAGTGGCAAGGCCCACACTATGACTGGCCGCGTGGCAAAGTCAGTGAAAGTGAGGAGGCGATTGCGCATATTCGCTGTCGTTATCGGGCCCTGGTTTCCATGTGCGACCGCAATCTGGGACGCATTCTTGATCTTATGGATGAACGCAATCTTTGGCGCGATACGATGCTGATTGTCGGTACCGATCACGGCTTCTTACTGGGAGAGCACGGCTGGTGGGCTAAAAATCAGATGCCCTATTATAACGAGGTGGCGAATAGCCCGCTGTTTATCTGGGACCCGCGCAGCGCGGTATGCGGAGCGCGACGGCAATCGTTGGTACAGATGATTGACTGGGCACCAACGCTACTGGATTATTTTCAGCAACCCATTCCCGCGGACGTTCAGGGACAAGCGTTGGCGAAAGTGATTGCCAGTAATGAATCCGTCAGGGAAGGCGCGCTGTTTGGCGTGTTTAGCGGGCATGTCAATGTTACCGACGGACGCTACGTTTACATGCGGGCCGCACAGCCGGGGCGTGAGCATGATATTGCGAACTACACGTTAATGCCGATCAAGATGAATGCGCGTTATGACGTGGATGAACTGGGAAAATTATCTTTGGCACCTCCGTTTAACTTTACTAAAGGGCTTCAGGTATTACGTATTCCGGCCAGGGAAAAATATAAAGGTGTGAATAGCTTTGGTCATCTCTTGTTTGATCTCAGAGACGATCCGCAGCAGCAACATCCCATTCGTGATGAGGCCATCGAAGCAAGGATGATCAACTTACTTATTCGCTTGATGAAAGAAAATGATGCCCCGGCGGAGCAGTATCGCCGTCTGGGTCTGGACATTGCCTAAGAACGTTACAACGTTGTAAGCCGGGTACGCGTCAGCGCCACCCGGCAGGTATTAGTGCGAATCGCCTGTTGATGCAGGCGATTGAGACTGATGACAAATTATAGAATGCCCGATGGTGCTGCGCTTATCAGGCCTGGATGATTTCCTGATTGCGACCCGTGGGCTGAATAAGGCATTTACGCTGTCATTTGGCAATACGATGGGCTAATAACATGCGTCTTACTGCGGGAACCACTGATCGCTGATTTTCTGATAAGTGCCGTCCGCTTTAATGGCCGTCAGCGCATTATTCAGTTTTTCCAGCAGCGCTTTATTGTCCGGACGCACCGCGATGCCAAGCCCGGTGCCGAAGTATTGCGGGTCAGTCACTTTCTCTGTTGCCGGACCCAGTTGCGGATTCGTTTTCAGCCACTCATTGACCACTGCGGTATCGCCAAAGACGCCGTCAATACGGCCATTTTTCAGGTCGATAATCGCATTCTGGTAGCTATCGTAGGCCACGGTTTTGACCTCCGGATGTTTATCCTGGAGATATTTCTGATGCGTGGTGCCGTTTTCCATACCGATACGCTTACCTTTTAGGTCGGCAAAGGTTTTATACGTCTCTTTTTTCGCAATCACCAGCGCGGAGTTTGCATAATAGGGGTTGCTAAAGGCGACCTGTTTGCTGCGCTCCGGGGTAATGTCCATTCCGGAAATTACCGCATCATATTTTCTGAATTTCAGCGCCGGGATAAGGCTATCGAAAGCATGATTGGTAAAAGTACATTCTGCCTGCATTTGTTTGCATAATGCGGTCGCCAGATCGATATCAAAGCCCACAATTTTATTGCTCGCATCCAGGGATTCAAACGGTGGATAGGTGGCGGAAACACCGAAATTGATTTTTTCAGCGGCGATGCTGCCAGTGGCAAAAGAGGCGAGTAATGCAGCCAGAACTAACTTTTTCATGATGTCACTCCCGTAATCTTATGATTATGCGCCGTATCTGCGGCATAGATTTACAATGCCATTATTTGAATTTATATGCAATATAAATGATTAAATATTTTATTGAGAATAAAAAAAGACGGACAGGTTAACCACTTGTCCGTCTGATTTATTCAATATTATGCATCGGAGACTTGATAATCGCAGCGCCATTAGACAATTGCCGGATGGCGGCGCGAACGTCTTATCCTGCCTGGTTAATTGCGCCGCTCAAACGCCAGGGCTTTACGCTCAATCAAACGCATCATCAGCGTCAATAGACCGTTGACGACCAGGTAAATTACGCCTGCCGCGCCAAATACCATCACATCGTAGGTGCGACCATAGAGCAATTGACTGTAACCCATGACTTCCATCAAGGTGATGGTATAGGCCAGCGAGGTACTTTTGAAGACCAGTACCACCTCATTAGAGTAAGAGGAGAGGGCGCGTTTAAACGCATAGGGCAACAAAATCGCCAGCGTATCTTTTTTACTCATCCCCAGCGCGCCGCAGGACTGCCACTGACCTTCCGGAATCGCGCGAATCGCGCCATAAAATAGCTGCGTGGTGTAAGCGGCGCTGTTTAGCGACAACGCGATCAGCGCGCATAGCCACGGTTCAGACAGTAGATGCCAGAGTATTGGATACTCTTGCAGCGTCGGGAATTGGCCGGGTCCGTAGTAGATCAGAAAAATTTGCACCAACAACGGCGTGCCGGTAAACAACGTGATATAGCCGCGCACCAGCCACACCACGAACGGCGTTTTTAGCGTCAGGATGATGGTAAAAACTAACGCCAGCACCAGAGCGACGGCAATAGAAGCCACGGTCAACGTCAGGCTGGTGTGTAGCCCTTTTAGCAGTTCAGGTAAATACTCAAGCATTAGTTCGGCCTCCGCTCAAAACGTGTCGCGCGCAGGTCTATGCGTTTGAGAATGTACTGACTGATCAGCGTAATGACCAGGTAAATAGCCGCCGCAATAATGTACCAGTTAAACGGTTCCTGGGTGCGGGTGGCAATACTTTTTGTCTGCAACATCAGATCGTTAACGCTGATAAGGCTGACCAGAGCCGTATCTTTTAGCAACACCAGCCACTGATTACCCAGCCCTGGCAGGGCGTGACGCCACATCTGCGGCATCACCAGACGGAAAAAAATCGCCGTCTTTGATAATCCCAGTGCCTGACCCGACTCCCACTGACCCGACGGAACGGCTTTCAACGCGCCGCGTAGCGTCTGCGACGCATAGGCCGCATACAGCAGGGACAACGCAATCACACCGCACAGGAAAGGACTGACATCAAAGTTCTCAATCTCCATTTGCACTGGGATCTGTGCAAAGCCGAGATGGAGGGTAAACCCGTCAGACAGCGTAAGCAGGAGCTGCGAGGAGCCGAAATAGATAAACAGCACCACCAGAATTTCCGGCAGGCCGCGCAAAATAGTAACCAGCGCGGAACCCATCCAGGCAATCGGGCGCCATTTTACGGACTCCCAGACGGCAAAGAACATGGCTAACGCGAGGCCAATGATCAGCGCGCAGACGGCAAGGCCGACGGTCATCCCGGCGGCGCTTGCTAAAGGAAAAAATTCGTTCATCAAAGATTACTTCTGGAACCATTTGTTATAGATGGTCTCGTAAGTCCCATCTTTCTTCACTTTTTCCAGCGCAGTATTGAATTTCTGCTGCAGCTCGGTGTTGCCCTGGCGTACCGCGATACCCAGACCAGTGCCGAAATAATCTTTATCGGTGACTTTATCGCCGACCGGTGCCAGCTTAGGATTGGCTTTCAGCCATTCGGTCACGACCGCCGTGTCGCCGAAAACGGCGTCGATACGGCCATTTTGTAGATCCAGCTTCGCGTTCTGATAGCTGTCATACGGTACGGTGGTGATTTCCGGATGTTTATCCATGATGAATTTCTGGTGCGTCGTACCGTTCTGTACGCCGACTTTCTTACCTTTCAGTTGATCGACGCTGGTATATTTACCCTGCTGACCAATAAACAGCGCGGAGTTGTCGTAATATGGCGTAGTAAACAGCACCTGCTTTTCACGTTCCGGCGTGATATCCATTCCCGCCATTACAGCGTCGAAGCGGCGGAATTTCAGGCTGGGGATCAGGCTGTCGAACGCCTGATTGGTAAAGGTACAGGTGGCGTCGATCTCTTTACATAACGCGTTGGCCAGGTCGACGTCAAAGCCGACAATCTTGTTATTAGCATCCATCGATTCGAACGGAGGATAGGACGCTTCGGTCGCAAAACGAATGGTCTGGGCTGCTGTAGCGGAAAGGCTAAAGCCTGCAATTAGCGCGGCAATCAGAACTTTTTTCATTGTCATTGTCCCGAATCTTAGTGAGAGAGATAGTTTTTGAATGCTTCGGTCTGAGGGTGGGCAAAGCAACCCGCATCACCGTGCTCGACGATGTGACCATTTTCCATATAAATCACACGACTGGCGGTCTTACGCGCCACTTCGACTTCATGCGTAACGATCACCTGAGTAATGTTCGTTTCTGCCAGTTCATGAATAATACTGACGATTTGAGCAGTAATTTCCGGGTCCAGCGCGGCGGTCGGTTCATCAAACAGCAGCACCTGCGGTTCCATCATCAGCGCGCGGGCAATCGCGACGCGCTGCTGCTGACCGCCGGAAAGGTGCAACGGATAACGATCGCTATATGGCTTCAGACGCAGACGCTCCAGCAGCTTTTCTGCGCGCGCCAGCGCCTGATCTTTTGTCAGACCCAGTACGCGGCAGGGCGCTTCAATCAGATTCTGCACAACGGTGAGATGCGGCCAAAGATTATATTGCTGAAAGACCATTCCAACATTTTGACGCAGCTCACGAATCGCCTTATCGGACGGCGTTTTCGTAAAGTCAAAATGGTTCCCGGCGATAGTCAGAGTGCCGGAGCGCGGCATCTCAAGCAGATTGAGTACACGCAGCAGCGAACTTTTACCCGCCCCGCTTGGGCCAAGCAACACCAGCGTTTCGCCTTCGGGGCAATCCAGCGTGATATCGAACAGCGCCTGATGCGCGCCGTAAAAGCAATTAATGCCGTTTAATTGAATACTCATTGACACTCGTATACTGGCAGTCTGATAGCTATTGAAGCCGCAGATAGTACCTTTGACAGAATAGTTATGCAATATTTATGCGTTAAAAGTTAAATATATCCCACATTCTTCCCTAAACATAGCACAAAATAGCAGGAGGGATAGACGGTAAGAAGAATTGTCGGCATTCCGTGCAGAATGCCAGACAATTTACGGGGGTTATGAGTGCAAAAGCGGGGAATACTGTCTGTTAACGGTTTTCTATCGACTGGCGTAGCGTACCGGCAGGGGCATGGACATTTCCGCCCAGATAGCGAACGTCGTCAATCACCCAGCATGAGCCTTCGTGAATCATAAGCACTTCATCTTGCCAGCTTTGATCGCCCTGTTTTAACGCCACCCGCAGAGGAATATTGCGCGCATCTCGGTTCGGAATGGTTGATGCGCTGGCGACGTTGGCGCTATCCGGCAGCGTAGCGCGGCTGGAGAACGGATCGCTGCTCATCAACTGACGGTGTTCCGTATCGCGGCTGGCGTCGGTCAACAATTTCGCCAGGTTATCGCTCAAGTAAGGGCGAAGCGCGGTGATATCGTTGCTGTGGTGTTGAATACGGTAGTCGTAAAATTGTTGAGCCACGCTGTCCGGGCCACCTTCTACACACGCGCCGATACGCGGGCCATTATCTTTGTAGGCGGGAGTGACGGTCGTACAGGCGCTAAGCAGAAGCGCGCACGGGATGAGCAAAGAGAGTTTAGAATAGCGCATGATGATTTCCTTATAGGCGATCGAGCAAAAACCGATCTACGATAATCAATTATATCCTTTCAATGATAGCGTATCAGCTTGATAATGCGTTTGAGATCGTGTGCTTAGCTAACCCGGGAGATTCACTATGCAGTTTTCAACTACCCCAACGCTGGAAGGACAAAGCATCGTAGAGTATTGCGGTGTGGTGACGGGCGAAGCCATTTTAGGCGCTAATATTTTCCGCGATTTTTTCGCCGGCATTCGGGATATCGTCGGCGGACGTTCCGGCGCGTATGAGAAAGAGCTGCGTAAAGCGCGTGAAATCGCTTTTCAGGAACTTGGCGAGCAGGCTAAAGCGTTGGGCGCCGATGCCGTTGTGGGCATTGATATTGATTACGAAACCGTCGGCAAGGATGGCAGTATGCTCATGGTCAGCGTCAGCGGAACGGCGGTGAAAACGCGCCGATGAAAGCGCTACTGTGGCTGGTCAGTCTCGCGTTGCTCCTAACGGGTTGCGCGAGCGAAAAAGGGATTATCGACAAAGGCGGATATCAGCTTGATACCCGACATCGGGCGCAGGCGGCTTATCCGCGCATTAAAGTCCTGGTTATTCACTATACGGCGGAAAACTTTGACGTTTCGCTGGCGACGTTAACGGGTCGCAACGTTAGTTCGCATTACCTGATTCCCGCGATCCCGCCATTATATGGCGGTAAACCGCGCATCTGGCAACTGGTGCCGGAACAGGATCAGGCCTGGCATGCGGGCGTCAGTTTCTGGCGAGGCGCCACGCGTCTCAATGATACGTCTATTGGCATTGAGCTGGAAAATCGCGGCTGGCGAATGTCCGGCGGGGTGAAATCTTTCGCGCCGTTTGAATCCGCGCAAATTCAGGCATTAATTCCGTTAGCGAAGGACATTATCGCGCGCTATGACATCAAGCCGCAGAACGTGGTGGCCCATGCGGATATCGCGCCGCAGCGTAAAGATGATCCCGGCCCGCGCTTCCCGTGGCGCGAGTTGGCGGCGCAGGGTATTGGCGCCTGGCCTGACGCCCAGCGTGTGGCGTTTTATCTGGCCGGACGCGCGCCGTATACGCCAGTCGATACCGCAACGATGCTTGCGTTACTCTCGCGCTATGGCTATGAAGTCAAAGCCGATATGACGGCGCGCGAGCAGCAACGGGTGATTATGGCGTTCCAGATGCACTTCCGTCCGGCGCAATGGAACGGTATCGCAGATGCCGAAACGCAGGCGATTGCCGAAGCATTACTGGAGAAGTACGGCCAGGATTAACGCGGTAAATTTCCGTGATCGCGCAGCCAGGCGGCGGTGCGCTCAATGCCTTCGTCCAGCGTGACGATGGGCTGGTAGCCCAGTTCGTCCTGCGCGCGAGTCGTATCGAGCGTAAAGTCAAAATTCAGTTTTGACACGCCATAATGCGTTAGCGGGGGCTCTTTGGCGGATTTTTTGCCGAAGCGCTCCATACTGCGGGCGATCATATCCAGCATCGGGTAAGGCACAGAGCGAATGCGGCAGTCGATAGTGAGTTCATCAATTAACTTTTGTACGATGCTGCGTAAGGTGCGATTTTCACCGTTAGTGATGTTATAAGCGCGGCCAGAAGGCAGATGATCGCAACCCGGCAGGCTGGCCAGCCACATGGCGTGGATCGCATTTTCATAATAGGTCATATCGACCAGCGCGCTGCCCCCGTGCGGTAATAAGACGCTACCGTAATGGTGCATCATATGCGCCAGACGCGGGATAAATACTTTATCGTGCGGGCCAAACAGGCTTTGCGGACGCAATACCGTAAAACGTGTTTGCGGATTGGCCTGCGCCAGCAGATTAATCACCTCTTCGCCGGCGGCTTTGCTGCGGGCGAACTCATTAGCAAACCGATGTGGACGGAAATCTTCTTTGATATCACGGTGATGGTGGTAATCAAAATAGAGCGAGGGAGAGGAGATATGAATAAAATTACGCACACCCCAGGCGACTGCCCATTCACCCAGACGGCGAGTGGCGCGAACATTCGCCAGATCGAAAGCTTGTTGGGTTCCCCAGGGCGAGGTAAAGCTGGAGCAGTGCCACAACGTGTCGATTCCGGCGAGCATCACCTTAGCCTGTGAGGAGACCAGTTCGGTTAAGTCCGCATGGACGAATTCCGCGCCCATTTTTTCAAGCAACTTACCCATCGCTTCATTGCGACCCGTCGCTCTGACGCTGATGCCTTTATTGCGCAAAAATTCAACCGCGTTTCGACCTAAGCCGCTGGTGGCGCCGGTAACCAGTACCTTCATATCAATCCACTGTGTTTAATAAACCGTCGTGCGCATTCTTCCGTGAATTACGTCTGTATGCAATGGGAAACATGAAAGAATACAGCAAGTTTTTCTCATTTTTCTGTGATTTGTTCTGCAAGTCTGGCAATACGCTTTGCCATTCCCCGGAAAATAAACAGGTGCGCCGGGATCATCAGTAGCCAGTAAATCAGGCCCGGCATTCCGTGTGGATGCCACCAGGCGCGCACGTCAATTTCGCGATAGCGGCCTTTATCGTGCAGCGTGAAGCTAAGCCGCCCCAGACCCGGCGCTTTCATGCCAAACAAGAGCGTGAGCTGTTTTTCTGGTTCGACAATGATCACTTTCCAGCTATCTACCGTATCGCCAGGCTTGAGAAAGGGATGCGACGGGCGGCCTTTCGCCAGTTTATGCCCCACCAGACGGTCCATCGCGGCGCGCGTCTTCCACAAAATATTGCCGAAAAAATAGCCCTCTTTGCCGCCCAGCCGGTTTACGACCTGCCACAGCGCCGATAGGCTGGCCGGAGTCTGCGCGGTAAAGCCCGCCTGCTTTGGAAAATAGCCGTATTCGGGACGCCAGCGGGCGAAGGCCAGCGCGTCGTAGCCCCAGTCGCTGGAGTTCACCAGTTTTTCTTCTTCTTTCAGCGTGCGGCGAACAGCGTCGTCAAAGGTGATAAGCGTTTGGGGGATCAACGTTTTTAACGCGGCGTCATCGGCCAGCAAATCGTACCTTAACCCCTGGATTAACGCTTTTGCGGTAGTCGGCGGCACGGAGGTAATGACGTTTAAAAACCAGACCGAAATCCAGCGGGTCGGAAAAGGAACCGGGATCAGCGGACGCCGTTTACCGCTGACCGCCATAAAACGTTCAAACTGCTGCTGATAGCTTAATACCTGCGGCCCGGCGGCTTCCAGAATGCGGTGCTCGCACGAGGGATGGTCCAGTAAGCCGACCAGGTAGTTGAGTAAATTTTCCAGGGCGATAGGCGTGGTGCGCGAACGCACCCAGCGTGGCGGCGTGAGTATTGGCAGGTTGTAAACCATGTCACGCATGACTTCGAAGGCGGCGGAGCCTGCACCGACGATGATCCCGGCGCGTAATTCCGTCACCGGTACGCCCGCGTCGCGCAGCGTGTCAGCCGTAAGCTGGCGGGCGCGCAGGTGATCGGATTGCTCATGCTCCGGTGCCTGCAATGAACTGAGGAAAATAAGTTGTTTAACCGGCATCTGGCGCAGCGCGTCGCGCACATTGAGCGCCGCCTGGCGCTCATGGGCGATAAAATCGCCGCCTTCCCCCATGCCGTGTACCAGATAGTAAACGGTATCAATGTCGCGAAGCAGCGCGGGTAAATTCTCCGGCCAGTGCAGATCGACCTTATGACAACTGACGTTGGCAAGGCGCTGTTTTTCCAGACGTTCGACGCGCCGCGCCGCTGCCCGCACCTGATGCCCTTGCTGACTTAGCGCAAAGACCAGGTGCTGGCCGATATAGCCGCTGGCGCCGAGAACCAGAATGCGTTGCGCCACGTTGCTCTCCTTAGCGGGCTAAAAAGGCGCGCCAGTGGGCGACGACGTTGACAAGCTGCTCGCGAGAGACATCCAGATGCGTTACCAGACGCACAATCGGCGCGGCGTTAATCAGGATATTCCGTTCCCGCAAATAGTCGCCAAGCGCGGCGGCTTGTGCTTCGCCAACGCGAACAAATAGCATATTCGTTTCGTGGCGCATGACCTCCGCGCCCGCTTCGCGAAGCTGCTGCGCCAGCCAGGCGGCGTTATCATGATCCTCTTGCAGGCGCGTTACGTTATGCTTTAGCGCATACAGTCCGGCCGCTGCCAGAATCCCTGCCTGACGCATTCCGCCGCCGACCATTTTACGCCAGCGCGTCGCGCGTTTAATGTAGTCGCGGTTGCCGACCAGCAGCGAACCGACCGGCGTCCCGAGACCTTTTGACAGGCAGATGGTAAAAGAGTCGCAGTACTGCGTAATCTCTTTTAGCTCACAGCCGTAGGCGACCACCGCGTTAAAAATTCGGGCGCCGTCAACGTGCAGTGCCAGCCCACGTTCACGGGTAAACGTCCAGGCGTCTTTCAGATACGCACGCGGCAGCACTTTCCCATTATGCGTATTTTCCAGACTGAGCAAGCGCGTGCGCGCGAAGTGGATGTCATCCGCTTTAATCTTCGCCGCCACGGTCTCCAGCGGCAGCGTGCCGTCTGCGGCGGCATCGATGGGTTGCGGCTGAATGCTGCCGAGTACCGCAGCGCCGCCAGCTTCATAGAGATAATTATGCGCGCCCTGACCGACGATATACTCTTCGCCGCGTTCACAATGGCTAAGCAGAGCGACCAGATTGGCCTGGGTGCCGGTGGGTAAAAAAAGCGCCGCTTCTTTGCCGGAAAGGTCGGCAGCATAGTGCTGAAGGTCGTTAACGGTAGGGTCATCGCCGTATACGTCGTCCCCGACCGGGGCGGCCATCATAGCCTCAAGCATGGCGCGGCCCGGTCGGGTAACGGTATCACTGCGTAAATCAATCATGGCACATCCCTGGATTTTAAAAGGTGATGTGCACTGTTTTACCTTAGCCAGTTCGTTTTCGCCAGTTCGATCACTTCATCGCCGCGGCCGCTAATAATGGCGCGTAGCATGTACAGGCTAAATCCTTTAGCTTGTTCCAGTTTGATCTGTGGCGGGATCGCCAGCTCTTCTTTTGCCACGACCACGTCAACCAGTACCGGGCCGTCGATGGAAAACGCGCGCTGTAGCGCTCCGTCCACGTCTGCGGCTTTTTCCACGCGAATACCGGTAATGCCGCAGGCTTCGGCGATACGCGCGAAATTGGTGTCGTGCAGTTCCGTACCGTCGGTAAGGTAGCCGCCGGCTTTCATTTCCATCGCCACAAAGCCCAGCACGCTGTTATTAAAGACCACGATTTTTACCGGCAGCTTCATCTGTACCACCGAGAGAAAATCGCCCATCAGCATACTGAAGCCGCCATCGCCACACATCGCGATAACCTGACGGCCAGGCGCGGTGGCCTGAGCGCCGAGCGCTTGCGGCATGGCGTTGGCCATTGACCCGTGGTTAAACGAGCCCAGCAGGCGGCGCTTGCCGTTCATTTTTAGATAGCGGGCCGCCCAGACGGTCGGCGTACCGACATCGCAGGTAAAAATGGCGTCGTCAGCGGCGAAATGGCTAATTTGTTGCGCCAGATATTGCGGGTGGATGGCTTTATCGCTGAGTTTGGCTAAGTCATCCAGCCCCTTACGGGCGTCCCGATAGTGCTCCAGAGCTTTATCGAGGAATTTACGATCGCTTTTTTCTTCCACCAGCGGCAGCAGAGCGTGAAGCGTGGCTTTAATATCGCCCACCAGCGCCATGTCGACTTTGCTATGGGCGCCAATACTGCCTGGGTTGATGTCAATCTGAATGATTTTGGCATCGCTCGGATAAAAGGCGCGATAGGGAAACTGGGTGCCGAGCAGGATGAGCGTATCGGCGTTCATCATGGTGTGGAAGCCAGAAGAGAAGCCAATCAGGCCCGTCATTCCCACATCATAAGGGTTATCATACTCAACGTACTCTTTGCCACGCAGGGCATGAATGATTGGCGCTTTTAGTTTTGCCGCAAACTCGACCAACTCCTCATGCGCGCCCGCGCAGCCGCTACCGCACATCAATGCGATATTGCTGGAGTAGCGCAGCAGTTGCGCCAGTTTTTTCAGCTCTTCCTCCGCCGGCGTGACGAGGGGGTGCGGGGCATGATACCAGTGGGTGACGGCGTTTTCAGGCGCGGGTTTTAGCGCCACGTCGCCCGGAAGTACCACCACGGAGACGCCGCGGTTTAGCACCGCTTTGCGCATGGCGATGGCGAGTACCTGCGGGATCTGCTCCGGGCTGGAAACCAACTCGCAATAGTGGCTGCATTCACGGAACAACTCCTGCGGGTGGGTCTCCTGGAAATAACCACTGCCGATTTCACTGGACGGAATATGGGCGGCGATCGCCAGAACAGGGACGTGGTTACGGTGGCAGTCAAACAGGCCATTGATCAGGTGCAGGTTGCCGGGGCCGCATGAGCCGGCGCATACCGCCAGCTCGCCGGTAAGCTGCGCTTCCGCGCCGGCGGCGAAAGCGGCGACCTCTTCGTGGCGGGTTGGCATCCATTCAATGGTTCCCATACGATTAAGACTATCGCTCAGGCCGTTCAGGGAGTCGCCAGTGACGCCCCAGATTCGTTTTACGCCAGCCTGTTCCAGCGTTTTGGCGATAAAAGCTGCAACGGTTTGTTTCATGGTTTTCCATCTCCTTAAATGTGATAACGGTTACAAGTTTAGTTGAAGATGGCGATGACGTTTTTCTTTGGCGGAGAGAGAGGAGCGAAAGGATGAAGCGAGCGGCAAATCGCCCGGTGGCGCTAACGCTTACCGGGCCTATGATGGAACGTTTACCGATTATGCGAGAACAAGATCGCCCTGCGGATGGCAGGAGCAGGCCAGTACGTAACCTTCGGCGATCTCCGCCTCGCTCAGCGTCATGGTGCTGCTCACCGTATAGTCGCCGGAAACGACTTTGGTTTTACAGCAGCCGCAAACGCCTGCCCGGCAGGCAGCGGCAACCGGTACTTTATTACTCTCCAGCGCCTCCAACAGCGTAGTACCGACCGGGGCATAAAATTCCTGCGCTGGCTGTAGTTTGGTGAATTTCAGGCCGCTGGTTGCTGTTTCCGCCACCGGAGTGAAGAACTTCTCTTTAAAGAAGCGCGTTAGGCCAAGTGCTTTCACTTCCTGTTCGACGAAATCCATATAGGGCGCCGGGCCGCAGGTCATGATGGTGCGCGACGCCAAATCCGGTACGCGCTGTAACAATTCCGTGGTCAGACGGCCCGCAACAAAACCTTCCGTGGCATGATTTTCCGCCACTAGCGTGACCGGGTACTGCCGCCACTCGTCGGCGAAAATCACATCTTCCGGCGAGCGGACGTTAAAAATGACCTGTACGTCGGCCTGCGGGCGGTATTTCGCCAGCCAGCGACGCATCGACATGATTGGCGTCACGCCACAACCGGCGGCGAGTAGCAGAAACTTATCTTCTGTTTTATCGTCACAGGTAAAATCGCCCATTGCATCAGACAGCCAGATGTAATCACCGCGCTTGATGTCATGGGTCAACCACTGTGAACCCGTGCCATCTTTAATCCGACGAACGGTCAGCGTAATATATTCACTGACACCCGGCGTAGATGAAAGGGTGTAGGCGCGCAGCGTTTCCGCTGAGTTACGTACGCTCACCAGCGCATACTGCCCGGCGCGGTAAGGGTAGTAGTCATGGCATAATAGCGCAATCGTCCATACATCTGGTGTCTCCTGGCGGATGTGATGCACCTGCATTCGCCAGGGACATTGTGAGGCTGGCATCGTCATCATTGACCTCCTTACGCGCTCAGCAATTGCTTCATGTCTTCTTCAACGGTGGTCACGGAACGCAGACCGAACTTCTCGTTGAGGATAGCCAGCAGATCCGGCGTGAAGAAGCCCGGCGCGGTCGGACCGGTGACAATATTTTTCACGCCTAATGACAGCAGCGTCAGCAGAATAACGATCGCTTTCTGCTCAAACCATGAGAGCACCAGTGATAGCGGCAGATCGTTTACGCCGCAGCCCAGTTTTTCCGCCAGCGTCACCGCCAGGATAATCGCGGAGTAAGCATCGTTACACTGACCGGCATCGACCAAACGCGGCAGCCCTTCGATGTCGCCAAACTCCAGTTTGTTGAAACGGTATTTACCGCACGCGAGAGTCAGGATCAGGCAGTCATCCGGTACGCTGGTGGCGAAATCGGTAAAGTAGTTGCGCTCGCCGCGCGCGCCGTCACAGCCGCCGACCAGAAAGATGTGGTGCAGTTTTTTACGACTGACCAGATCGATCAGCGTATCGGCAGCGCCGAGCAGGGTCTGACGGCCAAAACCGACGGTGATGAGATGCGGGATTTCGCTATACGGGAAGCCCGCCATCTGCTGCGCCTGGGCGATTACCGGCCCGAAGTCGTCGCCTTCAAGATGGCTAACGCCCGGCCAGCCGACGATGCTACGGGTCCAGATACGGTCGTCATAGCTGCCCACGGTCGGGTCGATAATGCAGTTCGAGGTCATCACGATTGGGCCAGGGAAGCGGGCGAACTCGACCTGCTGATTCTGCCAGCCGCTGCCGTAGTTACCGATCAGATGCTTGAATTTACGCAATTCCGGATAGCCATGTGCGGGCAGCATTTCACCGTGAGTGTAGACGTTAACGCCGGTGCCTTCGGTCTGCTCCAGCAGGTTGTAGAGATCTTTCAGATCGTGACCGGAGATCAGAATGCACTTGCCTTCAGTCGCTTTGACGTTGACCTGAGTTGGCGTCGGGTGTCCATATTTGCTGGTTTCACCGGCATCCAGAATGCTCATCACTTTAAAGTTCATCTGACCGATTTCCATTGCGCACTCCAGCAGCGCGTTCATGTCGGCAGGCCAGGTGCCTAGCCAGGCCATGATTTTGTGGTACTGGGTGTAGATATCGTTGTCTGACTTCCCAAGAACGTGCGCGTGCTCCATGTAAGCCGCCGCGCCTTTCAGACCGTACAGGCACAGCAGACGCAGGCCGAGGATGTTCTCACCAATGGCGGCTTTATCTTTATTCGGGGTAAATTCTACCGCCTGACGTTGCAGCTCGCCCAGATCGTCGCTAACCAGTTGCAGATTAGCCATCGGATTATCGCAATACGCATTGGCATCCACGCTCAGGCACTGGGCTTTCAATGCTTCACGCATGGCGATAGCGTCACGGGCGTAGCCGACGATACGCGGAGAGTCGAAGTTAACGTTGGTCAGCGTGGAGAAAAACGCGCGCGGTGCAAAGCTATCAACGTCGTGATTAATGATGCCATATTCACGGGCTTTCGCCGCCCAGGCAGACAAACCCTGCAAGGCCGCAATCAGCAGATCCTGCAGATCGGACGTTTCAGCCGTTTTACCGCACATTCCCTGCGCGTAGGAGCAGCCGTTTCCGGCTGGCGTACGGATGGTTTGTTCACATTGCACACAAAACATGGTCACACCCTTTAAAGTTATATTTAATATACATGTTTAAGGTTATGCCTGTGAACAAAGGGATAAAAGGGATTTCTGCCATAATTTGCAGGGAGATTGATTTAGCGCAATTTTGGCGGCAGATGCCTACCGCCAGAGAGGTATCAGGCCGAGAAGAACGCCATTAAGAGTGGTACCAGCAGGCTGAGGATAAAGCCATGAACGATGGCCGCCGGAACAATCTCTACGCCGCCGGAGCGCTGTAATACCGGCAACGTAAAGTCCATTGAGGTTGCTCCGCACAGGCCCAACGCCGTTGAACGGCTGCGGCGAACCAGACCGGGAATAAGCATAATGGCCAAAAGTTCGCGGGCCAGATCGTTAAAAAATGCCGCGCTACCAATAACCGGTCCAAACGACTCCGTCAGCAAAATACCGGAAAGAGAGTACCAGCCGAAACCTGACGCCATCGCCAGAGCGGTTTTTAGCGGTAAGTCGAGGATAAACGCATTAATCACGCCGCCCAGTAATGAACTTGCCACGACAACGACCGCGACAATCATTCCCCGGCGGTTAAGCACAATTTGCTTTAAGGTCATGCCGCTATTTCGTAGCTGAATCCCCACCAGGAACAATAAAAAGATCAGCGTATATTCACTGGCTTCCGTGGCGTGTTGTAAAACAGAGAGTCCGCTCAGGCCGATAACAAATCCCAATACCACCACGCCGCACAGTTGCAGCGACTCCAGCGCCATGGCAATACGCGAAGGCAGTTTTTCCTGCTGATGATGGTGACGCCACGGGAGGGTACGATCCAGCCAGAATAATGCGGCGATATTGCACAATAAAATGATGGTAATACTGACGGCGGAATAATGAAAAATCGCGACCAGATTACTGGCGAGGTTATCCAAAAACGCCAGGCTTATTCCCATAAAAAAGAGAATAAGGTACACGATCCAGCTCAGTAGTCGATTAATGAGTTGTAATGCAGCTTTATGTCGCAGTGGAATGAGATAGCCCACAATCAGTGGAACCAGAATGATTAAAAGTCCTGAAAACATGAACAGCCGGGCCCTTTTTTATTGTTTGAGTAGCGTACATGACACTACCGAATTCCAGACTATCAGTAAAGCGACACCGTCAGCCGTACATTTATCAGACAGTTGCCCCGGGCAAAGGGGGGAATATCACGCCAGGCGGAAGCATTTGCCGTTATACTGCGGTGAGTTTAATGGAGTGGTGACGCTTTTCTGGAGGAAGTATGATTCTCGAACGCGTTGAAATAGTAGGATTTCGCGGTATCAACCGGCTGTCGTTGATGCTGGAGCAAAACAACGTGCTGATTGGGGAGAACGCCTGGGGCAAATCCAGCCTGCTGGATGCGCTGACTCTGTTACTGTCTCCGGAACTCGATCTCTACCATTTTGTCCGTGAGGATTTCTGGTTTCCGCCTGGCGACATAAAAGGACGCGAGCATCACCTGCATATTATTCTGACTTTTCGCGAAACGCAGCCAGGGCGGCATCGGGTACGTCGTTATCGGGCGCTGGAAGCATGCTGGTCGCCTTGCCAGGATGATTTTCATCGTATTTTTTATCGGCTTGAGGGCGAATGCGGCGCCGATGGCAGCGTGATGACGCTGCGCAGTTTTCTCAATAGCGATGGGCAGCCATTGCCGGTTGAAAATATTAACAATCAGGTACGCCACCTGGTTCGTCTGATGCCAGTGCTACGCTTACGCGATGCGCGTTTTATGCGACGTATTCGCAACGGTACGGTGCCCAATGTGCCGGATGTTGAAGTCACGGCCCGGCAACTGGATTTTCTGGCGCGTGAGCTGGCGACCCGGCCGCAAAATTTAACCGATGGACAGATTCGTCAGGGACTGTCCGCGATGGTGCAACTGCTTGAACACTATTTTTCAGAGCAGGGCGCAGGACAGGCCCGTCACCGACTCATGCGCCGGCGTTCGCAAAATGAACAGCGTAGCTGGCGCTATCTGGATATTATTAATCGGATGATCGACAAACCGGGCAGTCGGTCGCATCGGGTGATCCTGCTGGGGCTTTTCTCCACGTTGTTACAGGCGAAGGGGACACTGCGGTTACATAAAGACGCGCGACCGTTATTGCTGGTGGAAGATCCGGAAACCCGTTTACATCCCATTATGCTCTCGGTCGCCTGGCAATTGCTCAATCTGTTACCGCTACAGCGGATAGCGACAACCAACTCAGGCGAACTGCTCTCGCTAACGCCGGTGGAGCATGTCGTACGGCTGGTGCGCGAATCTTCCCGTGTCGCCGCCTGGCGCCTGGGCCCGGGGGGATTAAGCGCAGAAGATGGACGGCGCATCGCCTTTCATATCCGCTTTAATCGCGCGTCGTCGCTGTTTGCGCGTTGCTGGCTGCTGGTGGAAGGCGAGACGGAGACCTGGGTTATTAATGAACTGGCGCGCCAGTGTGGACATCATTTTGATGCGGAAGGCATTAAAGTCATTGAGTTTGCTCAGTCCGGTCTGAAACCGCTGGTGAAGTTTGCCCGTCGTATGGGAATCGAGTGGCATGTCCTGGTGGATGGCGACGAAGCGGGGAAAAAATATGCCGCGACGGTCCGCAGCCTGCTCAATAACGATCGGGAAGAAGAGCGCGAGCATCTCACCGCGCTGCCTGCGCTGGATATGGAGCATTTTATGTACCGCCAGGGCTTTGCCGATGTTTTTCACCGGGTTGCGCAGCTACCGCCTAATGTGCCGATGAATACCCGAAAAATTATCACTAAAGCTATCCATCGCTCGTCAAAGCCGGATTTGGCGATTGAAGTCGCGATGGAAGCCGGGCGGCGGGGAATTGACGCCGTGCCGCCGCTGTTCAAAAAGATGTTTTCGCGCGTGGTTTGGCTGGCGCGAGGCCGGGCGGATTAGCGTTTGAATATGGCCGGAACCTGTTCGACGATACTATCGAGTAAAGCATAGCGACGACGATACTCGGCCCGTTTTTTACTGGCGATCTCCGCTTCGCTTTTTCGGGCGATCGCCAGCGGTAGTGCATAGTAATTCCCTTTAATCCGTTCACCGCCTAACGATTCCCAAAACGCGTCATAGTCGGCATGCATTTGCGTCTTTTTATCCATGTATCGCCAGCTACGGTAAACGTGCGCATCGTTACTCACGGCTATAATCTGCTCTGCCTGAAAGACTTGCGCAAACTGACAGAGAGCCTCCATCACGATGCGTTTAGGAAAAAGACCATGGCAGGCTTTGGTCGCCTGCTGGATAACATCGTGAGGGACGTCGTTTGCCGCGCCCTGTAATCCGCCGATAAATAGTGTGCGTTGTTGATTAAAGCGACACAGGGTAAATGTGATCTCTGCCAGAATACGTAACTGTGCGTCGCGAACAACAATGGTGCTTTCACCTTCTTTATCCAGTGAGACCAGACTGACTAAATCAAGTTGAAACAACTCGCCGGTTTTAGTTTCAAATTTAGCAAGATTCAGGCCATACTGACTTAAATAGCTAACTTGTTGTTCCCGCGATAAAAGCTGGCGCATCTGTTGATAATGAAAACACAGAGCATCTAAGGCGAAATCGCGTTTAATATTTACAGCCATATAAGGACGATGTAGCCGAATAGGCAAACGCGGCTGACGAGCAAGTAAAGTATTTAACTCCGGCCACTGGGTAAGATTCGTCAGTAATTGGCTGGTCGCACGCGGCATGACTAATGAGCGGATTAAAAACTTGCGACGAAAGCTGGCTTTACGCCAGAATTTTCCTGGCTGTAATTGCCCGCGCGTCAGACGAATAAATAATTGTAAAGGAGAGATGTAATCTGAATTGTACCAGGTATTATCTGTAAGCTGTGTCATGATCGTAATCCGCGACATAAGATTGTCGAGATTGAACCACAGGAAACATTAACCAATCGTCAATACGGCCGGCGTTATCTTTATTACGTTAGGTTTGTTTAGATTCGGTTTACTTTCTGGTTAAAATTTTGCCGTCAGGATTTCTATGCGTGCTAAGGGAAAGAAATTTAAAAAGCGTTATCTGGTCATTATTTTAATTCTTTTAGTAGGGGGGATAGCTGGCTGGCGAATGCTAAATGCGCCGCTGCCAACTTATCAGACATTAATCGTGCGGCCAGGCGATCTTGAACAGAGTGTACTGGCGACTGGAAAACTGGACGCGTTGCGTAAAGTGGATGTCGGCGCGCAGGTGAGCGGCCAGTTGAAAACGCTGTTGGTCTCTATTGGCGATAACGTTAAAAAGGATCAGCTACTCGGCGTGATTGATCCCGAGCAGGCGGAGAACCAGATAAAAGAGGTCGAGGCCACCCTGATGGAGCTGAACGCGGAGCGTCAGCAGGCGGCCGCTGAGTTAAAACTAGCGCGGGTTACGCTGACGCGCCAGCAGCAGTTAGCTAAGACTCAGGCGGTATCGCAACAGGATCTGGATACCGCCGCGACGGAGATGGCGGTTAAACAGGCGCGTATTGGCACCATTGATGCCCAGATCAAACGTAATCGGGCCTCTTTGGACACCGCGAAAACCAACCTGGAATATACCCGTATTGTTGCCCCGATGGCGGGGGAAGTGACGCAAATCACTACCCTGCAAGGACAAACGGTGATTGCAGCTCAGCAGGCGCCTAATATTCTGACGCTGGCGGATATGAGCACCATGTTGGTAAAAGCGCAGGTCTCAGAAGCGGACGTGATCCACCTTCGAGCGGGGCAGAAAGCATGGTTCACCATTGCAGGCGATCCGCAAACGCGCTATGAAGGCGTTTTAAAAGATATTCTGCCGACGCCGGAAAAGATCAACGACGCTATTTTTTATTACGCCCGGTTTGAAGTCCCGAACCCCAAAAGAATTTTGCGTCTTGATATGACCGCGCAGGTTTATATTCAACTCATGGATGTAAAAAATGTGCTGATTATTCCCCTCGCCGCGCTTGGCGAACCGGTGGGCGACAATCGTTATAAAGTGGCGCTGTTGCGTAACGGCGAAAAACGTGAGCGTGAAGTCGTCATTGGCGAGCGTAATGATACAGACGTAGAAGTGGTTAAAGGTCTGGAAGCGGGCGATGAAGTGATCATCGGCGAGGACAGGCCGGGAGCGACGCCATGACGGCATTGCTTGAACTGTGCAATGTGAGCCGCAGCTACCCCTCCGGAGAAGAGCAGGTGGCGGTGTTGAAAGATATCTCCCTGCAAATCCACGCCGGGGAGATGGTGGCGATTGTCGGCGTTTCCGGTTCTGGAAAATCAACGCTGATGAATATCCTTGGGTGCCTGGATAAACCGACCAGCGGCACTTATCGGGTGGCGGGGCAGGACGTCTCGACTCTGGACCCGGACGCGCTGGCGCAGCTGCGGCGTGAGCATTTTGGCTTTATCTTTCAGCGCTACCATCTGTTGTCGCATTTAACGGCGGCGCAAAACGTTGAAATCCCTGCCGTCTACGCTGGCATTGAATGCAAAAAACGACAGGCACGCGCCAGGGAGTTGCTCCAGCGATTGGGACTAAGCGATCGCGTCGATTATCATCCTTCGCAGCTTTCTGGTGGACAGCAGCAGCGTGTCAGTATTGCCCGCGCGCTGATGAACGGCGGACAAGTGATTCTGGCGGATGAGCCGACCGGCGCGCTGGATAGTCACTCCGGCGAAGAGGTGATGGCGATTTTGCACCAACTGCGCGATCGCGGACATACGGTGATCATTGTGACGCATGATCCGCTGGTTGCCGCCCAGGCTGAGCGCGTTATTGAAATTCACGATGGCAAGATTGTCCATAACCCGCTCGCGCAGGAAAAGAAACGCGAACAAGGCGTTACCACTGCCGCGGTTAATATGGCTTCCGGCTGGCGTCAATTTGCCAGCAGCTTTCGCGAAGCGCTGGCGATGGCGTGGTTAGCAATGGCTGCTAATAAAATGCGTACTTTACTTACCATGCTGGGAATTATTATCGGTATTGCGTCGGTGGTGTCGATTGTGGTGGTCGGCGACGCCGCAAAACAGATGGTGCTGGCGGATATCCGCGCAATGGGCACTAACACGATTGATATTCATCCGGGCAAAGATTTCGGTGACGACAACCCACAGTATCGCCAGGTGCTGAAATATGATGATCTGGTCGCTATTCAGAAACAGCCGTGGGTTAACTCTGCGACGCCCAGCGTTTCAAAGAGCTTACGTCTTCGCTATGGCAATATTGATATTGCCGTAAATGCTAATGGCGTTAGTGGCGATTATTTTAACGTTTACGGCATGTCCTTTAGCGAGGGGAATACCTTCAATACGGTACAGCAACGGGATCGCGCGCAGGTGGTGGTGCTGGATGCCAACACGCGACGCCAGCTATTTCCAAATAAAGCGAATGTCGTAGGGGAAGTGGTGCTGGTGGGTAATATGCCGGTTATTGTTATTGGCGTGGCGAAAGAGAAACAGTCCATGTACGGCAATAGCAATCTGTTGCAAGTTTGGTTGCCCTACAGCACGATGTCAGATCGCATAATGGGTCAGTCATGGCTTAACTCGATCACCGTTCGTGTGAAGGATGGCGTTAATAGCGATCTGGCTGAACAGCAGCTTACCCGCCTGCTCACATTACGTCACGGTAAAAAAGACTTCTTCACCTGGAATATGGACAGCGTCCTGAAAACTGCTGAAAAAACCACCTATACTCTTCAGTTATTTCTGACGCTGGTGGCCGTCATTTCGCTGGTTGTCGGCGGCATCGGCGTTATGAATATTATGCTGGTTTCCGTCACCGAGCGAACGCGTGAAATCGGCATCCGTATGGCGGTAGGCGCACGCGCCAGCGATGTGCTACAGCAGTTTCTTATTGAAGCGGTGCTGGTCTGTCTGGTTGGCGGGGCGCTGGGGATTAGCGTGTCGATGTTAATCGCATTTATGCTACAGTTTTTCCTGCCCGGCTGGGAGATCGGTTTTTCACTGACTGCGCTGGCGAGCGCGTTTTTATGTTCGACGTTTACTGGGATACTGTTTGGCTGGCTACCGGCGAGAAACGCGGCGCGACTGGACCCGGTGGATGCGCTGGCAAGGGAGTAATCTTGCTGACGTCATTTGTAGGTCTGACAAGACGCAATAGCGTCACCTTCAGGCAATGGCGTTATCAGCCAGAAATAAAAATGCCAGCCGATCGGGCTGGCATTTTGCCTCCTGGATGTACACAATGAGACAGAGGAGCTATGCAACGGCCTCTGCTTCGATGGGCACGATGACGCTGGCGTGATTGCCTTTTGGCCCCTGGTGTACATCAAACCGGACAGACTGCCCGGCTTTAAGCGTTCTGTAACCATCCATCTGAATGGTGGAGTAATGGGCGAAAATATCCTCGCCGCCGCCTTCAGGGCAGATGAAACCAAACCCTTTGGCATTGTTGAACCACTTTACAGTACCCGTTTCCATGCTTCGACATCCTTCGTAAATCTTATATAAGTAAGATGGAATGAACCGGTGACGGAGTGGGGGCTGTTCAAAACCTCACCAACTCTCGACAGTACAATTTAGAGAAATCAGGCGAGGCGTCAAGCATCAGGCAGGGGGAAACGGGTAAAAATGAATCAAAAATTTGAAGCAGTTAACGCTATTGCCGGGAATGTGACAGAGGTCGCGGATGGTACTGATAGATGTTAGTTATCTATCAATTGAGGTAGATTGATTGTGTGCATAGACTCTGGTCAGCGGCAGATTTTCCTGCCGGCAACCGTAACCGATAATGACGACTGACAATGGGTAAGACGAACGATTGGCTGGATTTTGACCAGTTGGTGGAAGATAACGTGCGCGACGCGCTGAAACCACCATCTATGTATAAAGTGATATTAGTCAATGATGATTACACTCCGATGGAGTTTGTTATTGACGTGTTACAAAAATTCTTTTCTTATGATGTAGAACGTGCAACGCAATTGATGCTTGCAGTTCACTATCAAGGCAAAGCCATCTGTGGCGTGTTTACCGCCGAAGTGGCGGAAACCAAAGTGGCGATGGTGAACAAGTATGCAAGGGAGAACGAGCATCCGTTGCTGTGTACGCTGGAAAAAGCCTGAATGCAGGTATAAAAATTGGGGGAGGTGCCTATGCTCAATCAAGAACTGGAACTCAGTTTAAACATGGCTTTCGCCAGAGCGCGCGAGCACCGTCATGAGTTTATGACCGTCGAGCATCTGTTGCTGGCGCTGCTCAGCAACCCATCGGCTCGCGAAGCGCTGGAAGCATGCTCCGTGGATCTGGTGGCGCTCCGTCAGGAACTCGAAGCCTTCATTGAACAAACCACACCCGTACTGCCTGCCAGTGAAGAAGAGCGTGATACGCAGCCGACGTTAAGTTTCCAGCGTGTCCTGCAACGCGCTGTCTTCCATGTTCAGTCTTCCGGGCGCAGTGAAGTGACTGGCGCGAATGTGCTGGTGGCTATCTTTAGCGAACAGGAATCACAGGCGGCTTATCTGCTGCGTAAGCATGAAGTGAGCCGTCTGGATGTCGTGAACTTTATTTCTCACGGGACGCGAAAAGACGAACCGAGCCAATCTTCCGATCTCGGCAATCAGCCAACTAGCGACGAACAAGCTGGCGGGGAGGAACGTATGGAAAACTTCACGACGAATCTTAACCAACTTGCTCGCGTGGGCGGCATCGATCCGCTGATTGGTCGTGAAAAAGAACTGGAACGCGCGATCCAGGTATTGTGTCGTCGCCGTAAAAATAACCCGTTGCTGGTGGGGGAATCCGGCGTCGGCAAAACGGCGATTGCCGAAGGACTGGCCTGGCGTATAGTACAGGGCGATGTGCCGGAAGTGATGGCCGATTGCACCCTATACTCGCTGGATATCGGTTCGCTGCTGGCGGGCACCAAATATCGCGGCGATTTTGAAAAACGGTTTAAGGCGTTGCTGAAACAGCTTGAGCAGGATACCAACAGCATCCTGTTTATCGATGAAATCCATACCATTATCGGCGCGGGCGCGGCGTCTGGCGGACAGGTGGATGCGGCAAATCTGATTAAACCGCTGCTCTCCAGCGGCAAGATCCGGGTGATCGGCTCAACAACCTATCAGGAATTCAGCAATATCTTTGAGAAAGACCGCGCATTAGCGCGCCGTTTCCAGAAAATTGATATTACCGAGCCTTCGGTGGAAGAGACGGTGCAAATTATCAACGGCTTGAAACCTAAGTACGAAGCGCACCACGACGTGCGTTATACCGCGAAAGCGGTGCGTGCTGCGGTTGAGCTGGCGGTAAAATATATCAATGACCGGCATCTGCCGGATAAAGCCATTGACGTGATTGACGAAGCGGGCGCTCGGGCGCGTCTGATGCCGGTGAGCAAACGTAAGAAAACGGTCAACGTGGCGGATATTGAGTCCGTAGTGGCGCGAATTGCGCGAATTCCTGAAAAGAGCGTCTCGCAGAGCGATCGCGATACGCTGAAGAATCTGGGCGATCGACTGAAAATGCTGGTTTTCGGCCAGGATAACGCGATTGAGGCGTTGACCGAAGCTATTAAGATGAGTCGTGCGGGGCTGGGCCATGAGCATAAACCTGTCGGCTCGTTCTTGTTCGCCGGGCCAACTGGCGTAGGGAAAACCGAAGTTACGGTACAGCTTTCAAAAGCGCTGGGTATTGAGCTGCTGCGTTTCGATATGTCCGAATATATGGAACGTCATACGGTGAGCCGTCTGATCGGCGCGCCTCCGGGATACGTCGGTTTCGACCAGGGCGGGCTGCTGACGGATGCAGTAATTAAGCATCCTCATGCGGTGCTACTGCTGGATGAGATCGAAAAAGCACACCCGGATGTCTTTAACCTGCTGCTACAAGTGATGGATAACGGTACGCTGACCGATAACAACGGCCGTAAGGCGGATTTCCGTAACGTGGTGCTGGTGATGACCACCAACGCCGGCGTGCGAGAAACCGAACGTAAATCTATTGGTCTTATTCATCAGGACAACAGTACCGATGCGATGGGTGAGATCAAGAAAGTGTTTACGCCGGAGTTCCGTAACCGTCTCGACAACATTATTTGGTTCGATCATCTGTCTGGCGAGGTGATTCATCAGGTTGTCGATAAGTTTATCGTCGAGTTGCAGGCTCAGTTGGATCAGAAAGGCGTCTCCCTGGAAGTTAGTCAGGAAGCGCGCGACTGGCTGGCGGAAAAGGGCTATGACCGGGCGATGGGCGCACGACCAATGGCGCGTGTGATTCAGGATAACCTGAAAAAACCGCTGGCCAATGAGTTGCTGTTTGGATCGCTGGTTGACGGCGGACAGGTCTCCGTCGCGCTGGATAAAGAGAAAAATGCGTTGACGTATGGCTTTCAGAGTGCGCAAAAGCATAAGCCGGAAGCCGCGCATTAATCTTCGTTTCACTGTCGTACAAACCGGGCCTTAGCGCCCGGTTTTTTTACGCCGGATAATAGTATTCATGTCTGATGGCGCTGTGCTCGCGGTAGGCCGGATAAGACGCCTGTGCCGCCATCCGGCAATGATGGGGCAATATACGAAAAAAAAGCCCGTACTTTCGTACGAGCTCTTTCTTTAAGATGGCGGTGAGGGGGGGATTCGAACCCCCGATACGTTGCCGTATACACACTTTCCAGGCGTGCTCCTTCAGCCACTCGGACACCTCACCATATTGTATTGCTGCCTGACCGCTTGGGGGCAACGGGGCGCTACTATAGGGAGTTGCGCTAAAACGGTCAAGCAGAATTTACATATTCACTGTCGTTTGCTCATGCAATAGACATAATCCCCGCCCAAACTGGCGCGGGGAGGCAAATTAGCGCTGTGAATCCAACATCTCGTTGTTTTTCACCACATCCTGCGCTTTGCTGTAGCTTTCGATCAGCAGTTGATATGCCGGGAATACCTGAGTATAAACGTCGGCCCACGCGGCGGCGTCTTCACGGTTCCAGGTGCCTTGCAGCTCAGAGGCGACCGCGGCGGTATCCATCGGTACGACGCCAGCCTGCACGATACGTGCCAGGGTGATCTCCTGCGCCATCTTGCTGTAGGTGCCGGAGGCGTCGATCACGGCAAATACCTTATAACCTTCCGCTACCGCGCTAATGGCCGGGAATGCCATGCATACGCTGGTAATCGTCCCGGCAATGATCAGCGTCTTACGACCGGTCGCTTTTACTGCGTTAACGAAATCTTCGTTATCCCAGGCGTTAATTTCACCTTTGCGCGCAATGTACTGCGCATGCGGCGCATTAGTGTGGATCTCCGGGATCAGCGGGCCGTTCGGACCTTGCGGTACGGATGCTGTGGTGATGACCGGCATTTTCGCTAGCGTCGCCATCTTCGCCAACGCCGCTGCGCGAGCGCGTAATTCCGGCATTGGCATATCGCCTACGGTCTGGAAAAGACCGCTTTGATGATCGATTAAAAGCATCACGGAATCGTTAACATCAATTACCGGGCGCAAACCATTAAAATTAGCAGGACTGGACATCGTGTTCTCCTTCATGTTTTCAGATTTGGCCAAAACGGCCGGAGTTGAAATCGCGTACTGCTTCTGCGATCTCTTGTTTCGTGTTCATAACAAATGGGCCGTAACCCACAATCGGTTCATTCAGCGGCTCGCCTGATAACAGCAATACGCTGGCGTCGCTGCTGGCCTCAAGGTGCAGCGTTTTCCCTTGCTGGCTCAATACCACCAGTTGCGCTTCGTTGACCGGCGTCGTGCCGTTCACCGTGATATTGCCTTTCAGTACCACCAGCGCGGTACTCCATCCTTCCGGCTGAGACAGCGTGAGCTGGCGATTGCGTTGCAGGCGCATATCCCAGACATTGAGCGGCGAGAAAGTATGCGCCGGGCCTTTTGTCTCTTCATAACGCCCCGCGATGATGCGCACGGTTCCGGCGTCATCCGGCAACGTAACGGTCGGGATAACATCGTGGTTAATGCTTTGATAACCCGGGGTGGTCATTTTGTCCTTCATTGGAAGGTTGACCCACAACTGCACCATTTCCAGTTCGCCACCCTGACGGGTAAAGGCGTCGGAGTGGAACTCTTCATGCAAAATACCTGCGCCTGCGGTCATCCACTGAACGTCGCCCGGGCCGATAACGCCTCCGCGACCGGTAGAGTCCCGATGCTCGACTTCGCCGCTATAAACAATCGTCACGGTCTCGAAACCGCGGTGTGGATGTTCTCCAACGCCGCGTTTTTCATTACCTGGCGTAAATGAGTGCGGCCCGGCATAATCCAGCAGCAGAAATGGACTCAACTGCTGCGCATGTGACTGATAAGAAAAGAGTGAACGAACCGGAAATCCATCGCCAACCCAGTGCGGGCGAGGTGCGGTATAGACGCCTGTAATCTGTTTCATTGTGTTCTCCTCAATGGCGCTGTCTTGATGTGAATAAGCTTATATTCATGACAAAATATTGAGTAGTGGCTAAAATGGCTCATACTGTTCCATTAATAGGACAATGCAATGATAAAAACAGATCTCAATGATTTTGCGTGGTTTGTACATGTGGTCGAAGAGGGGGGGTTTGCTGCGGCGGGGCGGGCGCTTGATGAACCAAAATCAAAACTGAGTCGGCGTATTGCGCAACTGGAGGAGCGGCTGGGCGTGCGATTGATTCAGCGAACCACGCGGCAGTTTAACGTTACCGAAGTGGGGCAAACATTCTATGAGCACTGTAAAGCGATGCTGGTGGAAGCTCAGGCGGCGCAGGATGCCATTGCCGCGTTGCAGGTAGAACCTCGCGGTATCGTGAAGCTGACCTGCCCAGTGACGCTGCTGCATGTACACATCGGCCCAATGCTGGCGAAGTTTATGGCGCGCTATCCTGATGTTTCGCTACAACTTGAAGCGACCAATCGTCGGGTGGACGTCGTAGGGGAGGGGGTGGATGTGGCGATTCGCGTCAGGCCACGCCCGTTTGAGGATAGCGATCTGGTGATGCGCGTCCTGGCCGACAGAGGGCATCGTCTGTTTGCCAGCCCGGATCTCATCGTACGGATGGGAAGCCCTTCCGCCCCGGCGGAGTTGAGCCATTGGCCAGGGCTAAGTCTTGCATCAGGTAAGCATATCCACCGCTGGGAACTTTATGGCCCGCAGGGCGCGCGTGCGGAAGTCCATTTCACCCCGCGTATGATTACCACCGACATGTTGGCGCTACGCGAGGCGGCGATGGCGGGCGTGGGACTTGTTCAGTTACCTATTTTAATGGTGAAAGAACAACTGGCCGCCGGTGAACTGGTCGCAGTGCTGGAAGAGTGGGAGCCCCGGCGGGAGGTGATTCATGCTGTGTTTCCATCCCGGCGAGGATTATTACCTTCCGTACGCGCGTTGGTCGATTTTTTGACAGAAGAGTATGCGCGCATGGTGGAAGAGTAACCTGCTCGTCATTCATCTATTTAATGGACGCAAAAAAGGCCGGTTAAACCGACCTTTTATCCAGTCGCCCTTCAGGGCGTAGGGGGACAATTAGCGACTACGGAAGACAATGCGGCCTTTGCTCAGGTCGTACGGGGTCAGCTCAACGGTCACTTTGTCGCCCGTCAGGATGCGGATGTAGTTCTTACGCATTTTACCGGAGATGTGTGCAGTAACCACGTGACCGTTTTCTAACTCTACGCGGAACATGGTATTAGGTAACGTTTCGAGAACGGTACCTTGCATTTCAATATTGTCTTCTTTGGCCATCTAATCCTCTGGGGTATCACTACCATAATTTGAACCGGCAAGATAATGCCGAAGTTCTTTTGATAAGTAAAGATTTGTGCGTTTAAAACACAGCAAACCAGGTTTAGCGCATGATTCCGCGACACACGACAACGCCGCGCTATACACCTTTTCCCTGATACTACCGCCTGATGTATCGACATAAGCGCAACATATAAGGGAACGGTGAAATAAACGATGGGCGTTACCTGACAGCGGGCTGCGGGATAATGAGCTAAACCAATTCTGCGGCAGCAATTATAACACCCCAATAAAAAATGTGCCGAAAACATTCACTTCCGGGGCAAAAATAATGTACGTGGTACCCAAAAATGGGAGGTCAGCGGCTGTTGGCGTAAGCACACGAGGTGATCGAGGTAGTCGCGACGTGGAATTTCAATTGCGCCAAGCGAGGCGGTATGACTATTAAGCACCTGACAATCAATAAGTTTTCCGCCGTGATGAGTAAATTCAGCGCAAAAAACCAGCAGTGCGGTTTTAGAGGCATTCTCCTGGCGGCTAAACATCGATTCGCCGCAAAACAGCGCCCCCTGCGAGACGCCATACATCCCGCCGACCAATTCCTGATCGCACCACACTTCAATGGAGTGCGCGTGTCCCAATTCATGTAATCGGCGATAGGCTTCCTCAATGCCGCGTGTTATCCAGGTGCCTTCGTCACGGTGATTGGCGCATCCATCAATGACCCGGTCGAAAGCGTAATTGAGCGTCACACGGTAAGGGGAGGCGTTGTGAAAGCGTTTCATGCTGCGACTGAGGTGAAACTTTTCAGGCCACAGCACGGCACGCGGATCGGGCGACCACCACAGAATCGGATCGCCCGGCGAAAACCACGGAAAAATCCCGTGCTGGTAGGCCATTAACAACCGGGCAGGGCTGAGATCGCCGCCCAGCGCCAGTAAACCGTTAGGCTCGCGTAAAGCGCCTTCAGGCGAAGGGAAGGCGATAGAATGTCGGGAAAGCTGAACCAGACGCATGACGGCGAAACTCCAGTATGCAAGTCGGATCGTTCAATAATAGCTTACAGACGTTGTTTAAACTGATAATAGCGCCCTTGTCCGGCTAACAATTCTGCATGAGTACCCCGCTCAATGATGCGTCCGTCGTCCATTACGATAATTTGATCAAAACGGGCCAGACCGCGCAAACGGTGAGTCACCATCAGGACGGTTTTCTCGCGCATCACATCGGCAAGTAATTCCAGCATTTCGCTCTCGGTGGTCGCATCTAATCCCTCAGTAGGTTCATCCAACAGCATTAACGGGGCATCATGCAACAGCGCGCGGGCGATGGCCAGACGACGAAGTTCGCCGCCGGATAGCAGTCGACCGCCTTCGCCGAGCCAGCTATTAAGCCCACTATCTTCAAGCAGTTTTTCGAGGCCGACGCGACGCAGCATGTCGGAAAGGGCTTCGTCGCTGGCATTGGGCGCCGCCAGTAATAAATTATCACGCAGCGTGGCGCTGAACAGGTGGACACGCTGCGGCACCACGCTGATAGTCCGGCGTAAGGCGGATTCGCTCAGCGAGGATAGCGGAAGATCGTTGAGCAGAATTTCGCCTTGTTGCGGGTCCCAGGCGCGGGTGAGTAGCTGCAACAGCGTTGATTTTCCGCAGCCGGTACGCCCCAGAATAGCGATATGTTCGCCAGGGGTAGCCTGTAATGAAAGGGCATTGAGCGCATTAATCGGCTGGTCGGGATAACGAAACGAAACGTCCCGCAGGGTGAGCGTGACCTTTTCCAGCGCGAGAGATTCTGTCTGCGGAAAGGCCACCTCCGGTTTTTGCTCCGTTAACTCAGTAATACGAAGTGCGGAGGCGATAACCTGTCCCAGATGCTGAAATGCACCAGTAACGGGCGCAAGCGCCTCGAAAGCCGCCAGCGCGCAGAAGACAAACAGCGCGATGAGCGCGCCGGGCTGCGTATTGCCGCCAACGCCGCCGGAGGCCATCCACAACATTAACATCACCGCCAACGCGCCAATCAGCAGCATCAACGCCTGCGATAAGGCGGTCAGTTCAGACTGCCGGCGTTGGGCCTCATGCCATTGTAATTCGGTGGCTTCCATTTGCGCCCGATAGCGTTTGCTGGCGCCAAAAATGGTGAGTTCCGCCTGGCCCTGTAACCATGACGTGAGTTGCTGGCGATACTGACCACGTAGATGCGTCAGATTTTGGCCGGTATTTTTGCCGGCGCGATAAAACACTGGCGGCATAATAAACAGCGTCAACAGCATAATGCCGCCCAGCGTGATCGCCAGCGTAACGTCGAGAATGCTGAGCCCCAGGGTGACAATCATAATCACCACAAAAGCGCCGACCAGCGGGGAGATGACGCGCAAATAGAGATGATCCAGCGTGTCGACGTCGGCAACGATGCGATTCAGCAGTTCACCTTGCTGATAACGCGCCAGACCCGCGGGGGAGAGCGGTAAAAGTTTGCTGAAGGTATAAATACGCAGATGTTGCAGCACGCGGAAGGTGGCGTCATGACTTACCAGACGTTCAAAATAACGACCGGCGGTACGGGTAATGGCTGCGCCGCGAACGCCTGCAGCCGGGAGCATATAGTTAAAACTGTAAATTCCCGCGAAGCCTGCAATAGCGGAAGCAGACAGGAACCAGCCGGAAAGCGTCAGTAGCCCGATACTGGCAAGCAGGGTCAGGATTGCCAGCGCAATTCCCAGCGTTAGCATCCATTTGTGGCGTTTATAAAGCGTCAGATAAGGGAGTAGCGCGCGCATTTAAATATCCTCCTGACGGTGAGCCAATAACGTCGCAAAAGCGCCGTTGGCGGCGCTGAGTTCGGCATAACTGCCTTGTTCGACAATCGCGCCATCTTGCATAACCCAGATAGCATCCCAGTCGGCGAGGTCTTCCAGTTGATGCGTCACCATTAATGTGGTCTGGCGTTTTGACGCCGCTTTTAACGCCTGCATGACGCGCTGCTCGCTGTGAGCGTCCAGGCTTGCCGCCGGTTCATCCAGCAGCAGCAGTTGACAGGGGTTAAGTAGCGCGCGGGCGACCGCTACACGCTGCGCCTGGCCGACAGAAAGTCTGCTGGCATGATTGCCGAGCGGAGTATCCACTCCCTGCGGTAGCAGCGGTAAAAACTCGCTTACCCATGCGGCGTCAAGCGCGGCGTGAAGTTCCTGCTCACTGGCGTCCGGGCGCGCCAGTAATACGTTTTCGCCTAGCGTCGCCGCAGGTAATTGCGGGTTTTGTCCGACCCAGGAGAGATGCTGGCGCCAGGATTCCGGCGAGAGCTCGCGAAGCTCGACACCGTTAATACGCAAAGATCCCTGATAGGAGAGAAAACCGGATAGTACATTCAGCAGAGAGCTTTTACCGGAACCGCTGCGTCCTACCAGGACGGCGCGTTCTCCTGCCGCTAATGAGAAATTCAGCGGCCCGGCAAGCGTTTTGCCTTCTGGCGAGGTGATAATGAGATCGATCGCGTCAATGGTTACAGGTTCGTTTTCCGCCAACTCAACTTCGCCGCGCGCCGGGTGGGCGAGGGGGGTTTCCAGAAAAGTTTTCAGACTATCCGCCGCGCCAACCGCCTGCGCCTTAGCATGATAAAACGTGCCGAGGTCGCGTAACGGCTGGAAAAACTCCGGCGCGAGGATTAAGGCGAGGAACCCGGCGGCGAGCGTCACGCCGGTACCGTAATGACCAAAGTTCAGTTCGCCCAGGTAAGAGAAGCCAAAATAAACGGCGACCAGCGCAATAGAAAGCGAGGTGAAAAACTCCAGCACGCCGGAAGATAAAAAGGCGAGGCGCAGTACTTCCATCGTGCGCTGACGAAAATCCTGTGATGCTGCGCGAATGCTGTCGGTTTCCGCTTCGCCGCGACCGAAAATTCGCAGCGTTTCCATCCCGCGCAGACGGTCAAGAAAATGGCCGCTTAGTCGGGCAAGCGCCAGGAAATTGCGGCGATTGGCGTCAGCCGCGCCCATCCCCACCATCGCCATAAATAAGGGAATGAGCGGGGCGGTGCCCAGCAGAATCAGCGCCGCCGCCCAATTTGACGGGAAAATCGCCGCCACGATTAAGAGCGGTACGCAAATGGCAAGCGCCATTTGCGGCAGATAGCGCGCATAATAGTCATGCATATCGTCAATCTGCTCCTGCACCAGCGTTGCCCAGCTCCCGGCGGGTTTGCCCTGAATCCAGGCGGGGCCGGCTTGCTGCAGACGATCCAACACCTGACGGCGGATCTCAAAGCGAATATGTTGCCCGGCATGAAAACCGACGCGCTCGCGCAACCACACCACCCAGGCGCGGAGGACAAAGACCAGTATCAGCAGGATAAAAGGGAGCAACAGCGCTTCCCGTGGAATGTTCTCCATGATCATATGCTGCAGGATACGCGCCATGATCCAGGCCTGAGCGACAATTAATACGCCACTCATGAGCCCCAACAGGCGGGAAATATTTAACCACCGTTGGGAGATTACGCTTTGCTGTTTTAACCAGCGGGTCAGCTCTTTTTGACGGGTTTTATTCATTGCACGCTTAGCAGGTGAGTTATTGGAATTTCAGGCAGGGGCAATGTTACAACGACGCAAAAATAAAGGCGACTTATAGTCGCCTTTTTTACTTTTGTTACTGATTTGTAAAAACTATTTGCTCGCGTCGGCCAGACCATCGAGATAGCGTTCGGCATCCAGCGCCGCCATACAGCCCGTACCTGCAGAGGTGATTGCCTGACGGTAAATATGATCCATGACGTCACCCGCCGCGAATACGCCAGGGATGCTGGTTTGTGTGGCGTTGCCATGGGTGCCGGACTGAACTTTGATATAACCATTTTCCAGCGCAAGCTGCCCTTCGAAGATCGCCGTGTTTGGGCTATGACCGATGGCTACGAAAAGTCCGGCGACGTCCAGAGTCTCTATATTATCGCTCTGCTGCGTGTCGCGAAGACGCAGACCGGTGACGCCCATCTGATTGCCGGTCACTTCTTCCAGCGTCCGGTTGGTGTGCAGGATGATATTGCCATTTTCGACTTTATCCATCAGGCGCTTAATCAGGATTTTTTCAGCGCGGAAACCGTCACGGCGATGGATAAGGTGCACTTCCGAAGCGATGTTGGACAGATAAAGCGCTTCTTCAACCGCTGTGTTGCCGCCGCCGATCACCGCCACTTTCTGATTGCGGTAGAAGAAACCGTCGCAGGTTGCGCAGGCGGAAACGCCGCGTCCTTTAAAGGCTTCTTCAGACGGCAGACCCAGATAGCGCGCGGAAGCGCCGGTCGCGATAATTAACGCATCGCAGGTATACTCGCCGTTGTCGCCCTTCAGGCGGAAGGGACGGTGTTGCAGATCCACGCTATTGATGTGATCGAAAATGATCTCAGTAGCAAATTTTTCCGCGTGTTCATGCATGCGTTCCATCAGCAGAGGACCGGTTAGATCGTTTGGATCGCCGGGCCAGTTTTCCACTTCCGTCGTGGTAGTCAGTTGACCGCCTTTTTCCATACCGGTAATAAGTACCGGCTGTAAATTTGCGCGCGCGGCATACACCGCCGCGGTATATCCCGCCGGTCCTGAGCCCAGAATAAGCAGCTTACTGTGTTTGGTCGTGCCCATGAGATCCCCATAGTTGTTGGCAGACAATGGGCAGAATTGTAGGGAATTTACAGACGTAAAAAAAGAGCATAACGATTTTGTTAACAATACGTGTAATAGCATGAACCGATGAACGACCACTACAGCGGCGTGATTATCACAAATTTTACTTAAAATCGGTGACTTATAAGGTGACAAAATGACAGTTTACCGCCCTCTCTAATGAATAACTGGCATGTTGTACTAAAAAACGATGTTTTGCTTTGACAATCACCTGCTGTTTTGCGAAAACATTCGAGGAAGAAAAAAACTGTGTTATGTATGTGCTGCATAATCATGCATGTAAATACCATGTTTACCGGGCTAGTGAAATCTACGCATGGCGTGGACAGACGCCATTCGTGATGTTGATAGCTGCCGAGAGGCAACGGTCTTCTCACCATAGACCCAGGCATTGCGCGCCGTTAATCCCTCTGGGTTTCGGTCTATTGTGATGGGCAGCGACTCTGAACAGTGATGTGAGTAGAGTCAGGCAGGAGTAGGGAAGGAATACAGAGAGACAATAATAATGGTAGATAGCAAGAAGCGCCCTGGCAAAGATCTCGACCGTATCGATCGTAACATTCTTAATGAACTGCAAAAGGATGGGCGTATTTCCAACGTCGAGCTTTCTAAACGAGTAGGACTTTCGCCGACACCTTGCCTTGAGCGTGTACGTCGGCTGGAACGACAGGGGTTTATCCAGGGCTATACGGCGCTGCTGAACCCGCATTATCTGGATGCGTCACTTCTGGTATTCGTTGAGATTACCTTAAATCGCGGCGCGCCGGACGTGTTTGAACAGTTTAACGCCGCCGTGCAAAAGCTTGAAGAGATTCAGGAGTGTCATTTGGTTTCCGGCGATTTCGATTACCTGTTGAAAACCCGTGTACCGGATATGTCAGCGTATCGAAAATTATTGGGAGAGACGTTGCTGCGCTTGCCAGGTGTGAACGACACCCGAACTTACGTAGTGATGGAAGAGGTAAAACAGAGTAATCGTCTGGTTATTAAGACACGCTAACACGGAACAGGTGCAAAATCGCCGTAGTTTGATTACACTCCTGTTAATCCATACAGCAACAGTGCCGGGGTAACCCGGTGCTGTTGTCCGTTTTAGCATCGGGCGGGAAAAGCCCGGAACCTGGAGAGCCTTTTTTGAGCCAGGAATATACTGAAGACAAAGACGTCACATTGACGAAGTTAAGCAGCGGGCGCCGACTTCTGGAAGCGTTGTTGATACTTATTGCCCTTTTTGCCGTCTGGTTGATGGCGGCCTTGTTGAGCTTTAACCCTTCGGACCCCAGTTGGTCGCAAACCGCCTGGCATGAACCCATCCATAATTTAGGCGGTGCGCCGGGCGCGTGGCTGGCCGATACTCTGTTCTTTATTTTTGGCGTGATGGCCTACACCATCCCTGTCATTATTGTCGGCGGGTGCTGGTTTGCGTGGCGTCACCAGTCTACGGATGATTACATCGATTATTTCGCCGTGTCGCTACGCCTTATCGGCGTGCTGGCGCTGATTCTCACCTCCTGCGGTCTGGCGGCCATTAACGCCGACGATATCTGGTATTTCGCCTCCGGCGGCGTAATTGGCAGCCTGTTAAGCACCACGCTGCAGCCGTTGCTGCATAGTAGCGGCGGAACGATAACGCTTCTCTGTATTTGGGCTGCCGGGCTGACGCTCTTTACCGGCTGGTCCTGGGTTAGTATCGCCGAAAAATTAGGCGGCTGGTTGCTTAATATACTGACTTTCGCCAGCAACCGTACCCGGCGTGATGATACGTGGGTTGACGACGAAGAGTATGATGACGAATACGATGAAGAAACAGACGGCGTGCAGCGTGAATCTCGCCGGGCGCGTATTCTGCGCGGCGCGTTGGCGCGTCGTAAACGACTGGCTGAAAAATTCAGCAATCCACGGGGCCGTCAGACCGATGCCGCGCTCTTTTCCGGCAAACGGATGGATGATGACGATGATATCCAGTATAGCGCGCGCGGCGTCGCTGCCGATCCCGACGATGTTCTGTTTTCGGGCAACCGTGCGACGCAGTCGGAATATGATGACTATGATCCTCTGCTAAACGGTCACTCTGTGGTTGAACCTGTCGCCGCCGCTGCGGCCGCAACCGCAGCCACTCAGACGTGGGCGGCGTCCGCCGATCCCATCATGCAAATGCCGTCCATGCCGGGGGCGGAGCCGGTTGCTGCGCAACCGACCGTGGAGTGGCAGCCCGTACCGGGGCCGCAAACTGGCGAACCGGTTATCGCGCCTGCGCCGGAGGGGTATCCGCCGCATCCGCAATATGCTCAACCGCAGGAGGCGCAAGGTGCGCCGTGGCAGCAACCTGTTCCTGTCGCCTCCGCGCCGCAATACGCCGCGACGCCAGCGACCACAGCAGAATATGAATCTCTTGCGCCGCAGGAAACACAGCCGCAATGGCAGGCGCCGGATGCCGAACAACACTGGCAGTCGGAGCCGACCCATCAGCCGACGCCAGTTTATCAGCCGGAGCCGATAGCGGCTGAACCTTCCCACATGCCGCCGCCGGTTATCGAACAGCAGGTTGCCACCGAGCCTGAACCTGGCATAGAAGAGACCAGACCCGCCCGTCCTCCGCTTTACTATTTTGAAGAGGTGGAAGAGAAACGCGCCCGTGAGCGCGAACAACTGGCGGCATGGTACCAACCGATTCCGGAGCCGGTAAAAGAGAGCACGCCGGTCAAACCTTCGGTATCTGTCGCGCCATCCATACCGCCAGTAGAAGCGGTAGCCGCCGCCGCGCCGCTTGCCGCAGGTATCAAGAGTGGCGCCCTGGCAGCAGGCGCCGCAGCCGCTGCGCCTGCATTTGGTCTGGCTACCGGCGGCGCGCCGCGTTCGCAGGTGAAAGAGGGGATTGGTCCGCAACTGCCGCGTCCGAACCGCGTTCGTGTGCCGACTCGTCGGGAACTGGCGTCGTACGGTATTAAACTGCCGTCACAGAGGATTGCAGAAGAAAAAGCCCGCGAGGCGGAGCGCAATCAGTACGAGACGGGCCCGCAGTTAACAGATGAAGAAATAGATGCAATGCATCAGGACGAGTTAGCCCGTCAGTTTGCGCAGTCGCAGCAGCATCGTTATGGTGAGGCGTATCAGCACGATACGCAGCAGACAGATGATGACGATACCGCCGCGGAAGCTGAATTGGCCCGTCAGTTTGCTGCTTCGCAACAGCAGCGCTATTCCGGCGAGCAACCCGCTGGCGCGCAGCCGTTCTCACTGGACGATCTTGATTTCTCGCCAATGAAAGTATTGGTTGATGAAGGCCCGCACGAACCGTTGTTCACGCCGGGCGTAATGCCCGAGTCAGCGCCTGTTCAGCAGCCGGTAGCGCCGCAGCCGCACTATCAGCAGCCGCAACAGCCGGTAGCGCCGCAGCCGCATTATCAGCAGCCGCAACAGTCGGTTACGCCGCAGCCGCAACAACCGGCAGCGCCGCAAGACAGCCTGATCCACCCGCTGTTGATGCGTAACGGCGACAGCCGTCCATTACAGCGTCCGACGACGCCGCTGCCTTCGTTAGATCTTCTGACGCCGCCGCCGAGCGAAGTTGAACCGGTAGATACCTTTGCGCTGGAACAAATGGCGCGTCTGGTTGAAGCGCGCCTGGCGGATTTCCGCATTAAAGCTGATGTGGTGAACTATTCGCCAGGCCCGGTCATTACTCGCTTTGAACTGAATCTGGCGCCGGGCGTTAAAGCGGCGCGTATCTCCAACCTTTCCCGCGATCTGGCGCGTTCATTGTCAACCGTAGCCGTACGCGTTGTGGAAGTCATTCCAGGCAAACCTTACGTAGGGTTGGAATTGCCGAACAAGAAACGGCAAACCGTTTATCTGCGCGAAGTGTTGGATAACGCCAAATTCCGCGAGAATCCGTCACCGCTTACCGTGGTGTTAGGTAAGGATATCGCGGGCGATCCGGTAGTGGCGGATCTGGCGAAAATGCCTCACCTGCTGGTGGCTGGTACGACCGGTTCCGGTAAGTCGGTCGGGGTTAACGCCATGATCCTCAGTATGCTGTATAAAGCGCAGCCGGAAGACGTTCGCTTTATCATGATCGACCCGAAAATGCTGGAACTCTCGGTCTACGAAGGTATTCCGCATCTGCTGACCGAAGTTGTCACCGACATGAAAGACGCGGCTAACGCGTTACGCTGGAGCGTCAATGAGATGGAACGTCGCTATAAGCTGATGTCCGCGCTCGGCGTGCGTAACCTGGCCGGTTACAACGAGAAAATCGCCGAAGCGGCCCGCATGGGACGTCCGATTCCGGACCCGTACTGGAAGCCGGGCGACAGTATGGATATTCAGCATCCGGTTCTGGAAAAACTGCCGTATATCGTGGTACTGGTCGATGAATTTGCCGACCTGATGATGACCGTCGGTAAAAAAGTTGAAGAACTGATCGCGCGTCTGGCACAGAAAGCGCGCGCCGCGGGGATTCACCTGGTACTGGCGACGCAGCGTCCGTCGGTCGATGTGATTACTGGTTTAATTAAAGCCAACATTCCAACCCGTATTGCTTTTACCGTATCCAGCAAGATCGACTCCCGCACCATCCTTGATCAGGGCGGCGCTGAGTCGCTATTGGGGATGGGGGACATGCTCTACTCCGGACCAAACTCCACCATGCCGGTACGTGTCCATGGAGCGTTTGTACGTGACCAGGAAGTCCATGCGGTGGTCCAGGACTGGAAAGCGCGCGGTCGTCCGCAATATGTGGATGGCATTACCTCCGACAGCGAAAGCGAAGGTGGTGGCGGCGGTTTTGACGGCGGCGAAGAATTAGATGCGCTATTCGATCAGGCCGTTAATTTCGTCACCCAGAAGCGTAAAGCGTCCATTTCCGGCGTTCAGCGTCAGTTCCGCATCGGCTATAACCGTGCGGCGCGTATTATCGAACAGATGGAAGCGCAGGGCATCGTCAGTGCTCAGGGACATAACGGTAATCGTGAAGTGCTGGCTCCGCCGCCTTTTGAGTAAACCTGTAAGCCGGATGGCGCCGTTCAGGCTGCCATCCGGTAACAAAATTCAGTATTTTCTTCTTTCCTCATGCTGATTTTTGGCCTGGAATAGAAAGCAAAAGGCGCTCCTGGTCGGGAGTGTCGAAACTTGAGGAATAATGATGAAAAAAATGGCAATCGCCTGTGCATTACTTTCAAGCGTTGTAGCCAGCAGCGTATGGGCTGACGCCGCCAGCTCTCTGAAAAGCCGTCTGGATAAAGTGAGCAGCTTTCACGCCAGCTTTACTCAAAAAGTCACCGATGGCAGCGGCGCTGCGGTGCAGGAGGGGCAAGGTGATTTATGGGTTAAGCGGCCAAATTTATTCAACTGGCATATGACGCAACCCGACGAGAGTATTCTGGTTTCTGACGGCAAAACGTTATGGTTCTATAACCCGTTTGTAGAACAGGCTACCGCCACGTGGTTGAAAGATGCCACCGGAAATACACCGTTTATGCTAATTGCCCGCAACCAGGCCAGCGACTGGCAGCAGTATAATATTAAGCAGGATGGCGATAATTTTGTGCTGACGCCGAAAGCCAGCAACGGCAATCTGAAACAGTTCACCATCAATGTGGGACGCGACGGGACTATCCACCAGTTCAGCGCCATAGAACAAGACGATCAGCGTAGCGCCTATCAGTTAAAATCCCAGCAAAACGGCGCTGTTGATCCATCAAAATTTACGTTTACTCCGCCGCAAGGGGTAACGATAGACGACCAACGTAAGTAGAGGCGATGAGTGAGCAATCTGTCGCTCGATTTTTCTGATAATACCTTTCAACCGCTGGCCGCGCGGATGCGGCCGGAAAATTTAGCGCAGTATATCGGCCAGCAGCATTTGCTGGCCGCAGGTAAACCGTTGCCTCGCGCTATTGAGGCCGGACATCTGCACTCTATGATTTTATGGGGGCCGCCAGGCACGGGAAAAACCACGCTCGCCGAAGTGATCGCCCGCTACGCCAGCGCTGATGTCGAGCGTATTTCCGCTGTTACTTCCGGGGTGAAAGAGATCCGTGAAGCTATCGAGCGTGCCCGCCAGAATCGTAATGCCGGACGCCGTACCATCCTGTTTGTCGATGAAGTGCATCGCTTTAACAAAAGCCAGCAGGACGCCTTTTTACCGCATATCGAAGATGGCACTATCACCTTTATCGGCGCGACCACGGAAAACCCCTCTTTTGAACTGAACTCGGCGCTATTGTCGCGAGCGCGGGTCTATCTGCTGAAATCATTGACCACCGACGATATTGAGCAAGTGCTGGACCAGGCGATGCAGGACAAAACGCGTGGTTACGGCGATCAGGATATCGTGTTACCGGATGAGACACGGCGAGCGATTGCTGAGCTGGTCAATGGCGACGCGCGACGCGCCTTAAATACGCTGGAAATGATGGCCGATATGGCGGAGGCGGATGACAGCGGTAAACGGGTTTTATTACCCGCCTTATTGACCGAGATCGCCGGCGAGCGCAGCGCGCGTTTTGATAACAAAGGCGATCGTTTCTACGATCTTATTTCCGCCTTACATAAATCAGTGCGCGGTAGCGCGCCGGATGCTGCCCTCTATTGGTATGCCCGAATTATTACCGCAGGAGGCGATCCGCTGTACGTGGCGCGTCGCTGTCTGGCTATCGCCTCGGAAGATGTTGGTAATGCCGATCCGCGCGCGATGCAGGTCGCCATTGCCGCCTGGGATTGTTTCACTCGCGTTGGCCCGGCTGAAGGCGAAAGGGCGATCGCGCAGGCTATCGTTTATCTCGCCTGCGCGCCGAAGAGCAACGCCGTCTATACCGCCTTTAAGGCTGCGCTGGCCGACGCGCGCGAACGTCCTGATTATGACGTTCCTGTCCATCTGCGTAATGCGCCAACCAAACTGATGAAAGAGATGGGCTATGGCCAGGAGTACCGCTATGCCCACGATGAGCCCAATGCTTATGCTGCGGGTGAAGTGTACTTCCCGCCGGAAATCGCGCAAACGCGCTATTATCATCCGACAAATCGTGGTCTGGAAGGCAAGATTGGCGAAAAGCTCGCCTGGCTGGCTGAACAGGATCAAAATAGCCCCACAAAACGCTACCGCTAGGGTAAACGTTGCGGTAAGGTTATCTCTAAATATGATGCTCCAGGTATCATGGCGTTGATGATGAATCTCGTTATGCCTGATAGCGCGTTGCTTATGAGGTCCGCGGGTATGGCGCAATGGATGCGTTATTGCTGTTGTCGGTCAGATAAGGCGAAAACGTCGCCATCAAATAAACGGGTTTTACGTTCATCAATATAATCAGATGCGATCATCAATTGATCGCGTTTCCTTTTATTATTCGATAAGCACAGGATAAGCATGCTCGATCCCAATCTGCTGCGTAATGAGCCAGACGCAGTCGCTGAAAAACTGGCACGCCGGGGCTTTAAGCTGGATGTAGATAAGCTGCGCGCTCTTGAAGAGCGTCGTAAAGTTTTGCAGGTCAACACGGAAAACCTGCAGGCAGAGCGTAATTCTCGATCGAAATCCATCGGCCAGGCGAAAGCGCGCGGGGAAGATATTGAGCCTTTACGCCGGGAAGTGAATAAACTGGGCGAAGAGCTGGATGCGGCGAAAGCCGAGCTGGATTCCTTGCTGGCGGAGATCCGCGATATCGCGCTAACCATTCCAAATCTGCCTGCGGATGAAGTGCCGGTAGGCAAAGATGAAAACGACAACGTTGAAGTCAGCCGCTGGGGTACGCCGCGTGAGTTTGATTTTGAAATCCGCGATCACGTCACCTTAGGGGAAATGCACTCCGGCCTCGACTTTGCCGCTGCGGTTAAGCTGACCGGCTCCCGTTTTGTGGTGATGAAAGGACAGATTGCGCGTATGCATCGCGCATTGTCGCAGTTCATGTTGGATCTGCATACGGAACAGCACGGCTATAGCGAAAACTACGTGCCGTATCTGGTTAACCACGACACGCTGTATGGCACCGGTCAATTGCCGAAATTCGCAGGCGACCTGTTCCATACTCGCCCGCTGGAAGAAGAAGCAGACAGCAGCAACTATGCTTTGATCCCGACGGCGGAGGTTCCGCTGACCAACCTGGTACGCGATGAAATCATCGACGAAGATCAGTTGCCGATTAAAATGACGGCGCATACGCCCTGTTTCCGCTCTGAAGCGGGTTCTTATGGTCGTGATACCCGTGGTCTGATTCGTATGCATCAGTTTGACAAAGTTGAGATGGTGCAGATCGTTCGCCCGGAAGATTCCATGGCGGCGCTGGAAGAGATGACCGGCCACGCGGAAAAAGTGCTCCAGCTACTGGGACTGCCGTACCGTAAAATCATCCTGTGCACCGGTGATATGGGCTTCGGCGCCTGCAAAACCTATGACCTCGAAGTCTGGGTTCCGGCGCAGAATACCTACCGCGAGATCTCTTCTTGCTCTAACATCTGGGACTTCCAGGCGCGTCGTATGCAGGCACGCTGTCGCAGTAAGTCCGACAAAAAGACCCGCCTGGTCCATACCCTGAATGGTTCTGGTCTGGCGGTAGGCCGTACCCTGGTAGCCGTGATGGAAAACTATCAGCAGGCTGATGGTCGCATTGAAGTGCCGGAAGTATTACGTCCGTACATGAACGGACTGGAATATATCGGCTAATCCTCGCTTTCTCCTCTTCTAAAAGGCGCCTTCGGGCGCTTTTTTTATGCCAGTTTGATACCGGACAATAATCCCTACTCTATTAGGGGTAATACTGATTTCGAATGAAGGTCAGTTTTTAACGCTATTTTTCTACTTTTTCGATATATATCAGACTTTATAACGGTGTCATCGCTATATAAAAATCTATACATCGACTTATTGTTTTTATTGTGAGCAGCAGAGTGAGCCCTTATGAAAACTAAGATCCCTGATGCCGTGCTGGCAGCCGAGGTGAGCCGTCGTGGTTTAGTCAAAACCACTGCGATAGGCGGCCTGGCGATGGCCAGTAGCGCATTTACCCTGCCATTTACCCGCATCGCTAACGCCGCAGAGGCGATAAGCCCGGCGAAAACGGGCGAGAAAGTCGTCTGGAGCGCCTGTACGGTAAACTGCGGCAGCCGTTGTCCGCTACGTATGCATGTTATGGATGGCGAAATCAAATATGTAGAAACAGATAATACCGGAAACGATGATTACGATGGTCTGCACCAGGTTCGCGCCTGCCTGCGTGGTCGTTCTATGCGTCGTCGCGTCTATAACCCGGATCGGCTCAAGTATCCGATGAAGCGCGTCGGCGCGCGCGGCGAAGGTAAATTTGAGCGTATTAGCTGGGACGAAGCCTACGATATCATTGCCACCAATATGCAGCGTCTTATCAAAGAGTATGGCAACGAGTCCATTTATCTGAACTATGGCACGGGAACTCTGGGCGGTACGCTGACACGTTCATGGCCGCCGGGAAAAACGCTGGTCGCCCGTCTGATGAACTGCTGCGGCGGTTATCTCAACCATTACGGCGATTACTCTTCCGCGCAAATCGCAGCGGGTCTGAACTACACCTATGGCGGCTGGGCGGATGGCAATAGTCCATCCGACATTGAAAACAGTAAGCTGGTGGTGTTGTTTGGCAATAATCCAGGCGAAACCCGCATGAGCGGGGGCGGTGTAACGTATTATCTTGAACAGGCGCGGCAGAAATCAAACGCGCGGATGATCATTATCGATCCCCGTTACACCGACACCGGCGCCGGTCGTGAAGATGAGTGGATTCCGATTCGCCCAGGTACCGATGCGGCGCTGGTCAATGGCCTGGCATATGTATTAATTACCGAGAACATGGTCGATCAGCCGTTCCTGGATAAATATTGCGTCGGTTATGACGAAAAAACCTTGCCTGCCAGCGCGCCGAAAAACGGCCACTATAAAGCCTATATTCTGGGCCAGGGTAAAGACGGTGTCGCGAAGACGCCGGAGTGGGCGGCGCAAATTACCGGTATCCCGGCGGATCGCATTATTAAGCTGGCGCGAGAAATCGGCAGCGCTAAACCCGCCTATATTTGCCAGGGGTGGGGACCACAGCGTCACGCTAATGGAGAAATCGCCACGCGCGCCATCTCGATGCTGGCGATCCTGACGGGTAATGTTGGGATTAACGGCGGTAACAGCGGCGCGCGCGAAGGGTCTTATGACCTGCCATTTGAACGTATGCCCACGTTGGAAAACCCGGTTGAAACCAGCATCTCCATGTTTATGTGGACCGATGCCATTGAGCGCGGCCCGGAAATGACGGCGCTGCGTGATGGCGTGCGGGGTAAAGATAAGCTGGATGTGCCGATCAAAATGATCTGGAACTATGCTGGCAACTGTCTGATTAACCAGCACTCTGAGATTAACCGCACCCACGAAATCTTACAGGATGACAAGAAGTGCGAAATGATCGTCGTTATCGACTGTCATATGACCTCGTCGGCAAAATACGCCGATATTCTGTTACCGGATTGCACCGCTTCTGAGCAGATGGACTTTGCGCTGGATGCCTCCTGCGGGAACATGTCTTACGTTATCTTCACTGACCAGGCGATTAAACCGCGCTTCGAGTGTAAAACGATTTATGAGATGACCAGCGAACTGGCGAAACGTCTTGGCGTGGAGCAACAGTTTACCGAAGGACGGACGCAAGAAGAGTGGATGCGTCATCTGTACGAACAGTCGCGTAAATCCATTCCGAATCTGCCCACCTTTGAGGAGTTCCGTAAGCAAGGCATCTTCAAACAGCGCGACCCCGAAGGCCACCATGTTGCCTATAAAGACTTCCGCGAAGATCCGCAGGCGAATCCACTTACAACGCCATCGGGCAAGATTGAAATCTATTCACAGGCGTTGGCGGATATCGCCGCCACCTGGGAGTTGCCGGAAGGCGACGTGATCGATCCATTACCGATCTACACGCCAGGTTTTGAAAACTATAACGATCCGCTAACGGATAAATTCCCGTTGCAGTTGACGGGCTTCCACTATAAAGCGCGTGTTCATTCCACTTATGGCAACGTAGACGTCCTGAAAGCTGCCTGTCGCCAGGAAATGTGGATTAACCCAATGGACGCGCAGAAACGCGGTATCAAAAATGGCGATAAAGTCCGCATCTTCAACGATCGCGGCGAAGTACATATCGAGGCTAAAGTGACGCCGCGCATGATGCCGGGCGTGGTCGCCCTGGGAGAAGGCGCATGGTACGACCCGGATGCAAAACGCGTGGATCAGGGCGGATGTATTAACGTACTGACGACCCAACGTCCTTCTCCGCTGGCGAAGGGGAACCCGTCACATACGAACCTTGTTCAGGTTGAAAAGGCGTAAGGAGTAACCGATGACAACCCAGTATGGATTTTTTATTGATTCCAGCCGTTGCACCGGTTGCAAAACCTGCGAACTGGCCTGCAAGGACTACAAAGATTTGACTCCGGATGTCAGCTTCCGCCGCATTTATGAGTATGCGGGCGGCGACTGGCAGGAAGATAACGGCGTCTGGCACCAGAACGTCTTTGCCTATTATCTCTCCATTTCGTGCAACCACTGCGAAGACCCGGCCTGTACCAAAGTCTGCCCGAGCGGCGCGATGCACAAGCGCGATGACGGTTTTGTGGTGGTGAACGAAGAGGTCTGTATCGGCTGCCGCTACTGCCACATGGCCTGCCCGTACGGCGCGCCACAGTACAACGCGGCCAAAGGTCATATGACCAAGTGCGACGGCTGTTATGACCGGGTGGCGGAAGGCAAGAAACCGATTTGCGTGGAATCCTGCCCGCTGCGGGCGCTGGATTTCGGCCCGATAGACGAACTGCGTAAAAAACACGGTGAGCTGGCCGCCGTTGCGCCGTTGCCGCGCGCGCACTTCACGAAGCCGAATATTGTGATAAAACCCAACGCCAACAGCCGCCCGACCGGGGACACCACCGGTTATCTGGCCAATCCGAAGGAGGTATAAGATGGGAAGTGGATGGCATGAATGGCCGTTGATGATCTTCACGGTCTTTGGTCAGTGCGTGGCTGGTGGTTTTATTGTTCTGGCCCTGGCGCTGATGAAAGGCGATCTGCGCGCGGAAACGCAGCAGCGGGTAATCGCCTGTATGTTTGGTCTGTGGGTGCTGATGGGGATTGGCTTTATCGCCTCGATGTTGCATCTGGGTTCGCCGATGCGCGCCTTTAACTCGCTTAACCGCGTGGGCGCTTCCGCACTGAGCAATGAAATTGCCAGCGGCTCGGTGTTTTTTGCGATCGGCGGGATTGGCTGGCTGCTGGCGGTACTGAAAAAGCTGCCGTCGGCCTTGCGTGTACTCTGGCTGGTTATCACGATGGTACTGGGCGTCGTCTTCGTCTGGATGATGGTACGCGTGTATAACAGCATCGATACAGTACCGACATGGTATAGCATCTGGACGCCGCTAGGCTTCTTCCTGACGCTCTTTATGGGGGGGCCGCTGCTGGGTTATCTACTGCTGCGTATCGCGGGCGTGAATGGTTGGGCGATGCGCCTGTTGCCTGCGGTTTCGGTGCTGGCGCTGGTGGTCAGCGCTATTATGGCGGCCATGCAGGGCGCGGAACTGGCGACGATTCACAGTTCCATTCAGCAGGCGTCTGCGCTGGTGCCGGATTATGGTTCGCTGATGGCATGGCGTATGGTGCTGCTGGCGGCGGCGCTGTGCTGCTGGATTGTGCCGCAGTTAAAAGGGTATCAACCTGCGGTACCGTTGCTCTCTGTCGCCTTCATTCTGATGCTGGCGGGGGAATTGATTGGCCGCGGCGTATTCTATGGTCTGCATATGACTGTGGGCATGGCAGTAGCCAGTTAACATACTGCTTTTTATCCGGCAGTGGAGTAAAATCGGGGCTTTCGCCCCGGTTTTCTATTTCTGTTTCGTCAACGTATCATAGCTGGTCATCAAATTGCGATAATCCGGTATGTGATTGGAAAACAGCGTAGCCAGGCCTGTAATATCGTTTCGCCAGTCCCGGTGTAATTCACATGCGATGCCAAACCACGTCATCAACTGAGCGCCAGCCTGAGACATACGATCCCACGCGGAGTGGCGGGTAATTTCATTAAATGTGCCCGAAGCATCGGTCACAACAAAGACCTCAAAACCCTCCTCAATGGCCGACAGCGCGGGAAATGCCACGCATACCTCGGTGACGACGCCCGCAATAATTAATTGCTTTTTGCCGGTTGCTTTGACGGCATTGACGAAATCTTCATTATCCCAGGCATTAATATTCCCGGGGCGTGCGATATAAGGGGCATCCGGAAACTGTGTTTTTAACTCCGGAACCAGCGGCCCGTTGGGCCCGGTTTCAAAACTGGTGGTCAAAATGGTTGGCAGGTTAAAGTATTTTGCTAAATCGCCGAGGGCGAGCACATTATTCTTAAATTTATCCGGTTCGATATCCCGAACCAACGAAAGTAAACCCGCCTGATGATCAACCAGTAGCACGGCGGCATTATTTTTATCGAGACGAACATAAGGTCTGGCCATTATCTTCTCCATTGGAAGGGGAGTGGGGTAACAAAAGCCTTGCGATGCAGTCCTCCTCTGAAAGCATAGACCGGAAAAATGCGTCTGCAGGAACCATGAAATTTTTCGACTGAGCGAAACGCCGCTTTTGTGGGTTAGATCAATAAAAACAAGGAGATGAATTTTTAACCGTTCAATATATTCACGTTCAGAATCAGTAAATCAAATCGATAGTCTCAAAACTTGCGGATCGCCCATGCGGAGCCGATTGACAATGTTTTTGGCGGTGGCATGATGCGCATGAAATTTGAACTTCCTCACGGTTTTTATTCATGTCCACCTATACCCGTCCCGTCATGCTTTTGCTGTGCGGGCTACTTTTGTTGACTCTGGCCATTGCGGTACTGAATACGCTTGTTCCGTTGTGGCTTGCCCAGGCAAACCTTCCTACCTGGCAGGTGGGGATGGTCAGCTCGTCTTATTTTACCGGCAATCTGGTCGGGACATTATTTACCGGGTATTTAATTAAACGCATTGGGTTTAACCGTAGCTATTATCTTGCCTCGTTGATCTTCGCCGCAGGTTGTGTCGGATTGGGCGTGATGGTGGGGTTCTGGAGCTGGATGAGCTGGCGTTTTATTGCCGGCATCGGCTGTGCCATGATTTGGGTTGTTGTCGAAAGCGCGTTGATGTGCAGCGGAACCTCGCATAATCGCGGGCGCCTGCTTGCCGCCTATATGATGGTCTATTACGTGGGGACCTTTCTTGGACAATTACTGGTCAGTAAAGTGTCTGGTGAATTGCTGCACGTCCTTCCCTGGGTTACGGGTATGATTCTGGCGGGAATTCTACCGCTACTCTTTACCCGGATTGTAAATCAGCAAACGGAGGCGCGTCATTCCACTTCTATTAGCGCCATGCTGAAGCTACGCCAGGCGCGTCTTGGCGTGAATGGTTGTATTATTTCCGGCATTGTTCTTGGTTCATTATATGGCCTGATGCCGTTATATCTGAAACATCAGGGGATGGCTAACGCCAGCATCGGTTTCTGGATGGCGGTGCTGGTTAGCGCCGGTATTTTGGGGCAATGGCCAATGGGACGTCTGGCGGACAAATTTGGTCGCTTGCTGGTGTTACGCGTACAGGTATTCGTTGTAATACTCGGCAGTATCGCCATGTTAACCCAGGCGGCGATGGCGCCGGCTCTGTTTATTCTGGGGGCGGCGGGTTTTACGCTTTATCCCGTCGCAATGGCCTGGGCCTGTGAAAAAGTCGAACACCACCAGCTTGTGGCAATGAACCAGGCGCTGTTGTTAAGTTATACGGTAGGAAGCCTGTTAGGGCCGTCTTTTACTGCGATGTTAATGCAGAATTATTCAGATAATCTGCTGTTTATTATGATCGCCAGCGTATCGTTTATTTATCTGCTGATGCTGTTACGTAACGCCGGTCAGACGCCCAATCCTGTCGCCCACATCTAACTGTTCTCTGAATCGTATGCAGGACGTGAGTCTTGCATACTCTTTATTTATGTTTTACGTAGAATAATTGACCTGCATAATTTTCTTGCTTTGCTGAAAAATAAAATGTGCCGAAGGTTATAATTTTGCGTTCCTCTATTTTCTCTCCCCGTCTTTACCGCGCATAATTCCCCACTTCATTTATAACAATAGCATTGTGTTCACGAAGGATCGCGTTATGCCGAATGTGCAGGAAAAACAGTTGCGATGGTACAACATTGCCTTGATGTCGTTTATTACCGTTTGGGGATTCGGCAATGTTGTCAATAACTATGCTAACCAGGGGTTAGTGGTTGTCTTCTCCTGGGTGTTTATTTTTGCGCTCTATTTTATTCCTTATGCCTTGATCGTGGGCCAACTGGGCTCAACCTTCAAAGAGGGAAAAGGGGGCGTCAGTACCTGGATTAAGCATACGATGGGGCCGGGGCTGGCTTACCTTGCGGCATGGACCTATTGGGTGGTGCATATTCCCTACCTGGCGCAAAAGCCGCAGGCGATACTCATTGCTCTGGGATGGGCTTTAAAAGGCGACGGCTCGTTGATAAAAGAGTATACCGTCGTTGCCTTGCAGGGGCTGACGCTGGCATTGTTTGTTTTCTTTATGTGGGTTGCTTCCCGGGGGATGAAATCGCTAAAGGTTGTTGGGTCTGTGGCCGGGATTGCCATGTTTATCATGTCAATTTTATACGTTGTGATGGCAGTGACCGCGCCGGCCATTACAAACGTTGAAATTGCGACCGCTAACATCACCTGGCAGTCATTTATTCCCCATATCGATTTTACCTATATCACCACCATATCTATGTTGGTCTTTGCGGTTGGCGGGGCGGAGAAGATCTCACCTTACGTCAACCAGACGCGGAACCCAGGAAAAGAGTTTCCGAAAGGGATGCTCTTTTTAGCCGTCATGGTTGCGGTCTGCGCTATCCTCGGTTCGTTGGCGATGGGAATGATGTTTGACTCCCGGCATATACCTGACGATTTAATGACCAATGGGCAGTATTATGCGTTCCAGAAATTGGGTGAGTATTACCATATGGGTAATACATTAATGGTGATTTATGCTATTGCCAATACTCTGGGTCAAATCGCCGCGCTGGTGTTTTCTATTGATGCGCCACTGAAAGTATTGCTGGGTGACGCAGACAGTAAATATATCCCGCAGCGCTTATGTCGAACTAACGCTTCAGGTACGCCAGTTAACGGTTATTTGCTGACATTAGTGTTGGTCGCTATCTTGATTATGTTGCCAACACTTGGCATCGGCGATATGAACAACCTGTACAAATGGCTGCTTAATCTCAACTCTGTCGTTATGCCGCTGCGCTATCTGTGGGTATTTGTCGCCTTTATTGCCGTCATTCGACTGGCGCAAAAGTTCAAACCCGAATATGTGTTTATTCGCAACCGGGCGTTGGCGTTAACCGTGGGGATTTGGTGTTTTTCCTTCACTGCGTTTGCCTGCCTTACCGGTATTTTCCCCAAAATGGAGGCGTTCACGCCGGAGTGGATATTCCAGCTTACGTTGAATATTGTGACGCCTTTTGTGCTGATCGGGTTGGGTTTAATTTTCCCGTTACTGGCGCGTAGACACGCATAACGATACGCTTTTCCACGGCGCTCCTGTTATATGAGCGCCTTTTAAGGTCACTGGTGTTTTCGCGGTAAGAGCGTTATCCAGAAAGCAAAACGGCTACCGTTATAGGTAGCCGTTTAAAAGGGGATAAGATAGCAGGCGATTAATACATCACTTTATGACCATACTGCTCAAGGATGCCTTTTACACGCTCCATGGTCTCTTTTTTAGGCGGCTTCACGCCATCCAGCTTATATTCTTCGCCCATTGCCACCCATTTATGTTTGCCCAGCTCATGATAGGGCAGCAGTTCGATTTTTTCGACATTGCCCATATCGCGGGTAAACTCGCCCAGGCGATGCGCGGAATCATCGTCGTCAGACCAGCCGGGAACCACAACGTAACGGATCCAGACCTTCACATTTTTCTTTGATAAGTACTGAGCGAATTCCAGCGTCCGGTGGTTGGATACGCCAACCAGATTCTGGTGGATCTCATCATTCATTTGTTTGAGATCGAGCATCACCAGATCGGTAACGTCCAGTAGTTCATCAATCACCGGGTCATAACGGCGCACAAAGCCGTTGGTGTCGAGACAGGTATGGATACCTTCTTTTTTACAGGCACGAAACCAGTCGCGCACAAATTCTGCCTGCAAAATGGCTTCGCCGCCGGATGCCGTCACACCGCCGCCGGATGCGTTCATAAAGTGACGATAGGTCACTACCTCTTTCATTAAGTCTTCAACAGTAACTTCTTTACCGCCGTGCGTATCCCATGTGTCGCGATTATGACAATACAGGCAGCGCATCAGGCAGCCCTGGAAAAAGGTAATAAAGCGGATGCCCGGGCCATCAACAGTGCCACAGGATTCAAAGGAGTGAATGCGACCAATAACCGGCTTTTCATCAGCAGTTACTGCAACATTTTCTTTTGTAATACAATTGGTTAAGTTACTCATATCGCTTCGGCTAGCTCTAAATAACGTGGGGTTTATGGACACATTCCGGGCATGTTGAGCACCCTGGTAAGGGGGTTGCATCCTGTAAAAAAGCGGTACTGCGAGCGTAAATTTTGGACTACAGAATGTGTGGCTGTTCCAGAATGTACTGCAATGGCGCTATTTTACCTCTATTCAGTATAAAATATACGGCAAATCTATGCTGCATAACTTGCACTGCCAGAAATTCTGGTTCATTAACCCGCTCTGAACCTCTGTTTAACGCCTGAACCGCAATACATACTGCAAGCGTATCATCCATAGCGTGCTGGTTTTGCTGTTTATGACCCGCCTCTTTTTTCGAATGGTTGGCGCCGTTTTGTCCTGGTCAGAACGAAAATAATTCTCAACATAATTCAGATGCGTCCAAAGAACGCTATGCCTGTCCAGCGCCTGGCGTCGCATTCAACATGCAATCAGGTCTAAATCTGATGTTATTTCTAAAGCCGGACTGATTCAATCTCTTAAAATAGAGTGTGGCTTTAATCAAAAAATGAGAGCAACGGATTGAATTTTGCTTTCGCGGTAAATAATCAAAGGAGTTATTATGCCAGTTACGTTAAGTTTTGGTAATCATCATAACTATGAAATTAATGCTTCACGGCTAGCCCATTTGATGAGTTCTGACAAAGAAGAAGCGCTATATATGGGGGTATGGGATAGATTTAAGGACAACTTCAGGACACAAAAAAAACAAGAGGCACTGGAGGCATTATATACACTCATCCATGGATGTAGACGTGAAAATCAAGCTGAACTTAATGTTGATACAGACGGCATGGATAAGATACATGCCTTTGTACAATTAAAAAAATATACTAATCCATCTCAACAAGACCGCTTTGTTATGCGTTTTGATCTGAGTCAGACACAAGTTTTATTTGAGATTGATGGCAAGGTTATTGAGAAATGTAATTTGTATCGTCTCCTCAATGTTTCAGAAAACTGTATTTTTAAAGTGATGGAAGAAGATGAAGAAGAGTTGTTTTTTAAAATATGTATTAAGTATGGAGAAAAAATTTCTCTCTATCCAGACTTATTACAAAACTTTGCTTTTAAACTTAGACAGGAAGTTAATGAGGATGATGAAATTAAGGATGAAGTTTATAAGCTTATGCGGTCTGGAGAAGATCGAAAAATGGCATGTGTTGAATGGAATGGTACGCTTACTGAGGATGAGATGGATAAACTACGCTGTCTTCAAATGGGGTCTTTTGAGATTTCTACCCAATTTTTTAAAATAGGTTACTGGGAATTAGAGGGGGAAGTCCTGTTTGATATGTTTCATCCAACACTTATCTATCTGCTACAAGGATATACACCGTCATTGTCATGTGATTTTACAGAAGCTAACACCATGCTGTTATCTGATGCATTAAATAAGGATGATGATGATTATCACAATAATAAAAGAGAAATTGATTCTATTCTGGAAAAAATATATAGATCACATAATAACACTTTATTTATAAGTAAAAATTCTGGTTGTCGTAATATGCTTTTATAAAAAATTAAAAAGGCCCCACTGACATGGAGCCTTTTTTGTACGCTTTTTATGGCGTAATTTCAGTCAAACCCATTACATGGTCTGCGTGAAGGTACGAGTAATAACGTCCTGCTGCTGTTCTTTCGTCAGGGAGTTAAAACGTACTGCGTAACCAGATACACGGATGGTCAGTTGCGGATATTTTTCCGGATGTTCCATCGCGTCCAGCAGCATTTCACGGTTCATGACGTTCACGTTCAGGTGTTGACCGCCTTCAATGGACGCTTCGTGGTGGAAGTAACCATCCATCAGGCCAGCCAGGTTAGTCTTACGAACTTCGTCGTCTTTACCCAGTGCGTTTGGAACGATAGAGAAGGTGTAAGAGATACCATCTTTAGCGTAAGCAAACGGCAGTTTAGCAACGGAAGTCAGAGAGGCGACAGCACCTTTCTGGTCACGACCGTGCATTGGGTTAGCACCTGGTCCGAACGGCGCGCCAGCACGACGACCATCTGGGGTGTTACCCGTTTTCTTACCATAAACCACGTTAGAAGTGATGGTCAGAACAGACTGAGTCGGGATAGCGTTACGGTAGGTGGTCAGTTTCTGAATTTTCTTCATGAAACGTTCTACCAGATCAACCGCCATGTCATCTACACGAGCGTCGTTGTTACCAAACTGCGGGTATTCGCCTTCGATTTCGAAGTCGATAGCCAGACCATCTTCGTCACGAATCGGTTTAACTTTCGCATATTTGATGGCAGACAGGGAGTCAGCAGCAACGGACAGACCTGCGATACCACACGCCATGGTACGGATAACGTCACGGTCGTGCAGCGCCATCAGAGAGGCTTCGTAGCTGTACTTGTCGTGCATGTAGTGGATAACGTTCAGCGCAGTGACGTACTGTTTAGCCAGCCAGTCCATGAAGTGATCCATACGTTCCATCACTTCGTCGAAGTTCAGAACGTCGCCTTTGATCGGCTCGGATTTCGGACCCACCTGCATTTTCAGTTTTTCATCAACGCCGCCGTTGATAGCGTACAGCATGGTTTTCGCCAGGTTTGCACGCGCGCCGAAGAACTGCATTTGTTTACCAACGATCATCGGGCTTACGCAGCACGCGATAGCGTAGTCATCGTTGTTGAAGTCCGGACGCATCAAGTCATCGTTCTCATACTGCAGAGAAGAGGTGTCGATGGATACTTTAGCGGCGAATTTCTTGAAGTTCAGCGGCAGTTTTTCAGACCACAGTACAGTGATGTTCGGCTCCGGAGACGGCCCCATAGTGTACAGGGTGTTCAGGAAGCGGAAGCTGTTTTTGGTGACCAGAGTACGACCGTCAACGCCCATACCACCGATAGATTCGGTTGCCCAAATTGGGTCGCCGGAGAACAGTTCATCGTATTCAGGGGTACGCAGGAAGCGAACCATACGCAGTTTCATGACCAGGTGGTCAATCATTTCCTGAGCGTCTTGCTCGGTGATTTTGCCTGCTTTCAGGTCACGTTCGATATACGCATCCAGGAAGGTGGATACGCGACCGAAGGACATTGCCGCGCCGTTCTGAGATTTAACCGCAGCCAGGTAGCCAAAGTAAGTCCACTGGATCGCTTCCTGAGCGTTAGTCGCCGGACCAGAGATATCGCAGCCGTATTTAGCCGCCATTTCTTTGATCTGACCCAGAGCACGGTGCTGTTCAGCGATTTCTTCACGCAGACGGATAGTCGCTTCCAGATTTACGCCGTTTTCCAGATCGGATTGCAGAGACGTAAACTGCGCGAATTTGTCTTTCATCAGGTAGTCGATACCGTACAGCGCTACGCGGCGGTAGTCACCGATGATACGACCACGGCCATACGCATCCGGCAGACCGGTCAGAACGCCGGATTTACGGCAACGCAGGATGTCCGGAGTATAAACGTCGAATACGCCCTGGTTGTGGGTCTTACGGTATTCAGTGAAGATTTTTTTGATAGTCGGGTCCAGCTCGCGATTGTACGCTTTGCAGGAACCTTCAACCATTTTGATGCCGCCGAACGGGATAATCGCACGTTTCAGCGGAGCTTCAGTTTGCAGACCAACAATTTTTTCCAACGCTTTGTTGATGTAACCAGCGTCATGAGAAGTGATGGTAGAAGCAACAGAGGTGTCAAAGTCAACAGGCGCATGAGTGCGGTTTTCCTGTTTAACGCCTTCCATTACGCTGTCCCACAGAGTGGTAGTGGCTTCAGTAGCGCCAGCGAGGAAGGATTCGTCACCCTCATAGGGAGTGTAGTTTTTCTGGATGAAGTCACGGACGTTTACTTCATTCTGCCAGTCACCTTTGGTAAAACCTTCCCAGGCTGTGGCTAACTTTTCATTAAGCTCGGACATGTAACACCTACCTTCTTAAGTGGATTTTTTATTTACTGCGTATAGCGAACATCACGATTAATGATGATCGTTACCACGCAGGTAAATGACCCAGTATGTCAACCCAACCAGCAAACCGCCGCCGATAATGTTACCGATCGTGACCGGAATCAGGTTATCAGTGATGAAGCTCATCACGGTCAGGTGAGAAAAACTTTCCGGAGATGAACCGACCGCGGTCCAAAACTCCGGTGTAGCGAAATCGCGTATTACAATACCCATAGGGATCATAAACATGTTTGCGATACTGTGCTCAAAACCGCTGGCGACAAACATGGCGACGGGCAGTACCATGATGAACGCTTTGTCCATCAGGCTGCGACCTGAATAGCTCATCCACACGGCCAGACAAACCATCAGGTTCGCCAGAATACCGAGGCAGACAGCTTCAATAAAAGTGTGGTGCATTTTGTGGTCGGCGGTTTGCAGGACGTTCAGTCCCCACTGACCGTTGGCAGTCATATACTCGCCGGAAAGCCACATCAGTAACACGAAAAGCAGAGCGCCAATCAGGTTACCAAAATAGACGTTTAACCAGTTTTTAGCCAGTTGCCCCCAGGTGATGCGACCGCTGGCTTTAGCCACAACGATCAGAACGGTGGAGGTGAAAAGATCAGCGCCGCAGATAACACAGAGAATCAGTCCCAAAGAGAAACAGATACCCCCGATAAGTTTTGCCATGCCATAAGGCATCGCGCCAGTACCGGTTGTCGCAGTAATATAAAAAACAAAGGCAATTGAAATGAATACACCGGCGGTAATCGCCAGATAGAAAGTCTTAAGCGGATGTTTCGTTGCTTTATAGACGCCTGCTTCTTCAGCCACTTTGGCCATTGCTGCAGGGAGTAAAAGGTCAAAAGGGTTGTCAGCTTTCACACTAACTCTCTCTTTATTAAGTCGGCGACGAGATACTAACAAAGCATTATAGATGAGAATTTGATATAGATCATATCTCGCCTGGCTTATAGGCCCGTAAGACGCATGGTTTTTATGCAATTACGGTGTAACTTTTTGATTATCCAAATAAAAATAAATTTTAAAAATTATAATGTGAGTTGAATCTTTTCCCTAATCCTCCTGTTACACGGTTAATTAAAATGGAGTAATCAACAAATAAAGTAACATCACTATGTTAATTAATTTAATATTAACTACCAATGTTTAACCTTGTTATTACATTTTTGCCGCCTATCGAAAATAAATATTACGGGGGCCCGAAAGCGCCCCGTAATATAACGCAGCCGATAGTGTAAACCTACCCTAAGACACTCATATGGCCTTATTTTAACCAGTATGCTGCTTTCGCGCGCTGTAATTTATCATAAGCTTTTAACAAGGACTGATGGGCCGGGAACGTTTGCAGATCGTGGTCGACAGTCGGTAGTCCGTAAAAAGCCGCTTCACCGCTAAGCGCGGCGCTGGCGGCTTCTACAGCCTCTGCGCCATACATTTTTATAAAAGCATTGAGATATTGCAGCGGCTGACGCGAGTCTTCTTGCGACAGTAACAGTAACGTTTGCAGGCAACGGTAATAGTTCGCGCGTGTCGGACTAAAGATCGACGAATTGAACTCCATCGTCCATTCTGTCCAGATCAGCGCCTGCTCCAAATCGCCGCCCGCTAACGCCAGCATTGCTTTTAATTCGCCGACACGCAGTGTATGCCAACCATTGTCCGCTCCGGTCGCCAGACCCAGCAGTTCACGCACGCGGGTGAAATCGTCAAAACCTTCTTCATCCAATTGTTCAATCAGATTGAGATAGTCTTCTTTATTCCAGGCGCTACCGGGCAGCGAAAGCAGAATCTCACGAAGATGGCTACCCATATTGTTGTTGGCCAGCCACAGATCTTCGGCAGGATAAATATCAGACATTCCCGGTACGATAATACGACAGGCGTACACGCCGAGATGCTCGTAATCGGCAATGTAAACTTCTTTATCTTCAGCAGCGAAGATGGCCATCAGCGTGGCGAACTCTTCTTCGGTAGTGCCGGAGAAACTCCAGTCCGCGAACGGGTAATCGGCGTCCTGTTTGAACAGATCCCACGAAATCAGGCCGCTGGAGTCGATGAAGTGGGTCTCCAGATTAGTGTGCTCCGCGACTTCTTCATCATCGAACGTTGGCGGGGTGAAGACATCAAGATCTTTCAGACCGCGTCCCTGGAGTAGCTCGGTCACTGTACGTTCCAGCGCAACGCCAAAGTCAGGATGCGCGCCAAAAGAAGCAAAGCAGGTACCGTTAGCCGGGTTGAACAGCACGACGCAGATAACCGGATATTGACCGCCCAGCGAGCCGTCATAGGCGAAAATTGGGAAACCCTCGGCTTCCAGCGTGGCGATTGATTCCATTACCGCCGGATAACGCGCCATCACCTCTGCAGGAATCTCCGGCAGACTGATGCTTTCCGCAATAATACGATTCTTCACATAGCGCTCGAAGACCTCCGACAGTCCCTGAACGCGGGCTTCATTACGCGTATTGCCGGCAGACATCCCGTTAGAGACGTACAGGTTGCCGATGATATTCATCGGAATATACACGGTCTGGTTATCGGACTGACGGGTAAATGGCAGGCCGCAGACGCCGCGTGCTTCATTGCCGGACTGAAGATCAATCAACTGACTTCCGGTGAGTTCATTTTCCGGATCGTAAAACGCGCGCAAACGGGCATCAAGCAGGCCTTCCGGCACGTCGTCATTTTCAGTCAGCGGGAACCACTTTTCGTTCGGGTAATGCACGAACGGCCCGTTGGCGACCGTTTCACCAAGCCAGAAATCAGCAAAAAAGTAGTTGGTTGACAGACGCTCGAAGTATTCGCCCAGCGCCGAGGCCAGCGCCGCTTTTTTGGTCGCGCCTTTTCCGTTGGTAAAGCATAACGCGCACTCTTTATCGCGAATATGCACTGACCAGACGTTTGGCACCGGGTTCAGCCAGGAGGCCTCTTCGATGTGAAAGCCGAGGTCGAGTAACTTTTGCTGGAAGCGGGCGATGGAGTCTTCCAGCGCGGCGTCTTTGCCGGGAATAAATGTTTGCGTCATGAAAATCACTTTTGTCGTACGGAAAGCGCGCAATGATACGGGTTTTATGTGACGGGCGCTATCTCGCCGGGACATCGGCGGAAATAAAAGTATTGGCTATGCTTTTACACAGGAATTCACAGGAAGAGCATAAAAAATGAAGGCATTTGATTTGCAACGAATGGCGCTGGATAACGTGCCGGTAGCATTTTTGGGGGAAGTGGCGCTACGTAGCTTTTACACCTTTGTCCTGGTCTTTCTCTTCTTAAAGGTGACAGGACGACGCGGCGTGCGGCAAATGTCGCTTTTTGAAGTGTTGATCATTTTGACATTGGGATCTGCGGCAGGCGACGTCGCGTTTTATGATGATGTTCCGATGCTTCCCGTTCTGGTGGTATTCATCACCCTGGCGCTGCTCTATCGTCTGGTCATGTGGCTGATGGCGCATAGTGAAAAGTTGGAGGATCTACTGGAAGGTAAGTCAGTGGTCGTTGTTGAAGACGGCGAACTGGCGTGGGAAAAACTGCAACGCTCGAATATGACAGAGTTTGAATTTTTTATGGAGCTTCGTTTGAATGGCGTTGAACAACTGGGGCAGGTCAGGCTGGCCATCCTTGAGACGAATGGTCAAATTAGCGTCTATTTCTTTGAAGATAAAGACGTGAAGCCGGGATTAAGCATTCTTCCTGAACACTGTACGCCACGCTTTACGGTGGTGCCGGAGGCTGGCGATTATGCCTGTGTACGTTGCAGTGAAGTGGTACGAATGACCGTCGGAGAAAAACAATTATGTCCGCGCTGCGCAAATCCAGAATGGACGAAGGCAAGCCGGGCTAAACGCGTTGTTTAACAGCGAAAATATCGGATTTATACGGTTAATCCGGAAGATTCTGTTGTGTGACGCACGCCGCATTTCCCCCGCGTATTGTTTTACCCATTGCGGCGCGTGTCACTGAATGATAAAACCGATATCCACATGAATAACGTTTGCCTGATGTCTGTCAGGCAGGCAACAATGCAGCGTGGTGAGGGGAAATGGCTCAGGTCTTTAATTTTAGTTCAGGTCCGGCGATGCTACCGGCGGAAGTACTTAAACTGGCGCAACAGGAATTGTGTGACTGGCACGATCTTGGTACGTCGGTAATGGAAATTAGCCATCGAGGCAAAGAATTTATCCAGGTTGCTGAGGAGGCGGAGCAGGATTTTCGCGATCTCCTTAATATCCCCTCCAACTATAAAGTTTTATTTTGTCACGGCGGCGGTCGCGGGCAGTTTGCTGGTGTGCCGCTAAATCTGCTGGGCGATAAAACCACGGCGGATTATGTCGATGCCGGTTACTGGGCGGCGAGCGCCATCAAAGAAGCCAAAAAATACTGTGCGCCGCAGATTATCGACGCCAAAATCACCGTTGACGGCAAACGTGCCGTGAAACCGATGCGCGAGTGGCAGCTTTCCGATAATGCCGCTTATTTACACTATTGCCCGAATGAGACCATTGACGGCATCGCCATTGATGAAACGCCTGATTTTGGCCCGGAGGTGGTCGTCACGGCGGATTTCTCTTCTACCATCCTTTCTGCGCCGCTGGACGTCTCTCGCTATGGCGTGATTTATGCTGGCGCGCAGAAGAATATCGGTCCGGCAGGGCTGACGCTGGTTATCGTCCGGGAGGATCTGTTAGGCAAGGCGCATGAGAGCTGCCCGTCTATCCTCGACTACACCGTCCTGAATGATAACGACTCGATGTTTAATACGCCGCCGACTTTCGCCTGGTATCTTTCCGGTCTGGTGTTCAAATGGTTGAAAGCGCAGGGCGGCGTGGCGGCGATGCACAAAATTAATCAGCAAAAAGCGGAACTGCTGTACGGTGTGATTGATAACAGCGATTTCTACCGTAACGATGTCGCGCAAGCCAATCGTTCGCGGATGAATGTTCCGTTCCAGTTAGCGGACAACGCGCTGGACAAGGTATTTCTGGAAGAGTCTTTCGCCGCCGGTCTCCACGCGTTGAAAGGGCACCGTGTCGTCGGCGGTATGCGTGCCTCTATCTATAACGCCATGCCGATTGAAGGGGTGAAAGCCCTGACCGATTTCATGATCGATTTTGAGCGTCGCCACGGCTAATTCGTTTCTTTTTTCATCCCCACGGTCAGTCTGTGGGGTTTTTATTTCTGTTTTTTGAGAGTTGAGTTTCATGGAATCCCTGACGTTACAACCTATCGCGCGGGTCGATGGCGCCATTAATTTACCTGGCTCCAAAAGTGTTTCAAACCGTGCTTTGCTCCTGGCGGCTTTAGCTTGCGGTAAAACCGTTCTGACGAATCTGCTGGATAGCGATGACGTCCGCCATATGCTCAATGCCCTGAGCGCGCTGGGGATTGATTATACTCTTTCTGCCGATCGCACCCGCTGTGACATCATCGGTAATGGCGGTGCATTGCGCGCGCCAGGCGATCTGGAACTGTTTCTCGGTAATGCCGGAACCGCGATGCGTCCGTTAGCGGCAGCGCTATGCCTGGGTCAAAATGAGACAGTGTTAACCGGCGAACCGCGCATGAAAGAGCGTCCGATAGGCCATCTGGTCGATGCGCTGCGTCAGGGCGGGGCGAATATTGATTACCTGGAACAGGAAAATTATCCGCCCTTGCGTCTGCGCGGCGGTTTTACCGGCGGTGACGTTGAGGTTGACGGTAGCGTTTCCAGCCAGTTCCTTACCGCGCTGCTGATGACCGCGCCGCTGGCGCCTAAAGACACAGTGATCCGTATTAAAGGCGAGCTGGTATCAAAACCTTACATCGACATCACGTTAAATTTAATGAAAACCTTTGGCGTGGAGATAGCGAACCATCGCTACCAACAATTTGTCGTGAAGGGCGGTCAACAGTATCAGTCGCCGGGTCGCTATCTGGTCGAGGGCGATGCCTCGTCGGCTTCTTATTTCCTCGCCGCCGGGGCGATAAAAGGCGGTACGGTAAAAGTAACCGGGATTGGCCGTAATAGTATGCAAGGCGATATTCGTTTTGCCGATGTGCTGGAGAAAATGGGCGCGACCATTACCTGGGGCGATGATTTTATTGCCTGTACGCGCGGCGAGCTGCACGCCATAGATATGGATATGAATCATATTCCGGATGCGGCGATGACGATTGCCACCACGGCGCTATTTGCGAAAGGAACCACGACGCTGCGCAATATTTATAACTGGCGGGTGAAAGAAACCGATCGCCTGTTTGCGATGGCGACCGAGCTGCGTAAAGTGGGGGCTGAAGTCGAAGAAGGGCACGATTATATTCGTATCACGCCGCCAGCAAAGCTCCATCACGCGGATATCGGCACGTACAATGACCATCGTATGGCGATGTGCTTTTCACTGGTCGCGCTGTCCGATACGCCAGTCACGATCCTGGACCCTAAATGTACCGCAAAAACGTTCCCTGATTATTTCGAACAACTGGCGCGGATGAGTACGCCAGCCTGATCCTTCTGTTGCGCCAGCCGACAGGCTGGCGCGCCGGTGTCCGCACTCGCGCTATTTTTACAATCACGACTACTGCTAATCTTTCGGGCTGGTTCCTCGTCGGTCCGCTATAATTGCGCAATTATTCCGCATCTGATTACAGACAAAACTGGTTTTTGCACGCAACGTTAACGGTCGCGAGCGTTGGCGCGTATAATGCGCGGCGTTTACGTTAACGGTACGCCTGTTTAAGGAGATAAAGATGACGGCAATTGCCCCGGTAATAACCATTGATGGCCCAAGCGGTGCAGGTAAAGGCACCTTGTGCAAAGCAATGGCGGAAGCATTGCAATGGCATCTGCTGGATTCCGGCGCGATATACCGCGTACTGGCGCTGGCGGCATTGCATCACCATGTCGATCTCGCCTCTGAAGATGCGCTGGTGCCGCTGGCGTCCCATCTGGATGTGCGTTTCGTCTCAACGGACGGCAATCTGGAGGTTATCCTGGAAGGCGAGGACGTTAGCGGCGAAATCCGTACGCAGGAAGTCGCGAACGCGGCATCCCAGGTGGCGGCGTTCCCACGCGTGCGTGAAGCGCTTCTTCGTCGCCAACGCGCGTTCCGCGAAGCGCCCGGTTTAATCGCCGATGGGCGCGATATGGGCACCGTGGTCTTCCCGGATGCGCCGGTAAAAATTTTCCTTGACGCCTCCTCGGAAGAACGTGCGCATCGACGCATGCTACAGTTGCAGGAGAAGGGCTTTAGTGTTAACTTTGAACGCCTTTTGGCCGAGATCAAGGAACGCGACGATCGCGATCGTAATCGCGCTGTAGCGCCGTTAGTTCCTGCTGCTGATGCATTAGTTTTGGATTCTACCCGATTAAGCATTGAGCAAGTGATTGAAAAAGCGTTACAATACGCGCGCCAAAAATTGGCTCTCGCTTAAATGCGACCGAATTTGCAGTACCCCCGCTGCAAGGGAATGACAGCGGGTATGTTAAACAACCCCATCCGGCACGGAGCCAGGTGGACGTTAAATATGAAACCTGAAGATTAAACATGACTGAATCTTTTGCTCAACTCTTTGAAGAATCCTTAAAAGAAATCGAAACCCGCCCGGGTTCCATCGTTCGTGGTGTTGTTGTTGCTATCGATAAAGATATCGTACTGGTTGACGCTGGTCTGAAATCTGAATCCGCCATTCCGGCTGAGCAGTTCAAAAACGCCCAGGGCGAACTGGAAATCCAGGTTGGTGACGAAGTTGACGTTGCTCTGGATGCAGTAGAAGACGGCTTCGGTGAAACTCTGCTCTCTCGTGAGAAAGCTAAACGTCACGAAGCATGGATCACGCTGGAAAAAGCTTACGAAGATGCTGAAACTGTTACCGGTGTTATCAACGGCAAAGTTAAGGGTGGCTTCACTGTTGAGCTGAACGGTATTCGCGCGTTCCTGCCGGGTTCTCTGGTCGACGTTCGTCCGGTGCGCGACACTCTGCACCTGGAAGGCAAAGAGCTTGAATTCAAAGTAATCAAGCTGGACCAGAAACGTAACAACGTTGTGGTTTCTCGTCGTGCCGTTATCGAATCTGAAAACAGCGCAGAACGCGATCAGCTGCTGGAAAACCTGCAGGAAGGCATGGAAGTTAAAGGTATCGTTAAGAACCTCACTGACTACGGTGCATTCGTTGATCTGGGCGGCGTTGACGGCCTGCTGCACATCACGGACATGGCCTGGAAACGCGTTAAGCATCCGAGCGAAATCGTGAATGTTGGCGACGAAATCAACGTTAAAGTGTTGAAGTTCGATCGCGAACGTACCCGTGTATCCCTGGGCCTGAAACAGCTGGGCGAAGATCCGTGGGTTGCTATCGCTAAACGTTATCCGGAAGGTACCAAACTGACCGGTCGCGTGACCAACCTGACCGACTACGGCTGCTTCGTTGAAATTGAAGAAGGCGTTGAAGGCCTGGTTCACGTTTCCGAAATGGACTGGACCAACAAAAACATCCACCCGTCCAAAGTGGTTAACGTTGGCGACGTAGTGGAAGTGATGGTTCTGGATATCGACGAAGAACGTCGTCGTATCTCCTTAGGGTTGAAGCAGTGCAAATCTAACCCGTGGCAGCAGTTCGCAGAAACCCACAACAAGGGCGACCGCGTTGAAGGTAAAATCAAGTCTATCACTGACTTCGGTATCTTCATCGGCCTGGACGGCGGCATCGACGGCCTGGTTCACCTGTCTGACATCTCCTGGAACGTTGCAGGCGAAGAAGCAGTTCGTGAATACAAAAAAGGCGACGAAATCGCTGCAGTTGTTCTGCAGGTTGACGCAGAGCGTGAACGTATCTCCCTGGGCGTTAAACAGCTCGCAGAAGATCCGTTCAACAACTGGGTTGCCCTGAACAAGAAAGGCGCTATCGTAACCGGTAAAGTGACTGCAGTTGACGCTAAAGGCGCAACCGTAGAACTGGCTGACGGTGTTGAAGGTTACCTGCGTGCTTCTGAAGCATCCCGTGACCGCGTTGAAGATGCAACTCTGGTTCTGAGCGTTGGCGACGACGTTGAAGCTAAATTCACCGGCGTTGATCGTAAAAACCGCGCAATCAGCCTGTCTGTTCGTGCGAAAGACGAAGCTGACGAGAAAGATGCAATCGCAACTGTTAACAAACAGGAAGATGCAAACTTCTCTAACAACGCAATGGCTGAAGCATTCAAAGCAGCTAAAGGCGAGTAATTCTCTGGAACTTCGGGCATTTTAGTCCGAAGTATAACGAGTTTACTTGACAGATTGCAGGATTCGTCCTGTAATCAAGCACTAAGGGCGGCTACGGCCGCCCTTAATCAATCTAACGGCTGCAGCCAAATTTGCCTTTAAGGAACCGGAGGAATCATGACCAAGTCAGAATTGATTGAAAGACTTGCAACCCAGCAATCTCACATTCCCGCTAAGGCGGTTGAAGACGCAGTAAAAGAGATGCTGGAGCATATGGCCTCGACTCTTGCGCAGGGCGAGCGTATTGAAATCCGCGGTTTCGGCAGTTTTTCTTTGCACTATCGCGCGCCTCGTACCGGACGTAACCCCAAGACCGGTGATAAAGTGGAACTGGAAGGAAAATACGTTCCTCACTTTAAACCAGGTAAAGAACTGCGCGATCGCGCCAATATTTACGGTTAAGTTTTAACGCAAAACTTAAATCCGAAAAAAGCACCGTCAGGGTGCTTTTTTCATTTATACGCCGTCAGGCGCAAACTGGAAAGCGTTTCGCATTTTTTGCTGCGCCTTACATTTGCCGGGTAAAAAACCTGGAATCCGCGCCGTATAGCACAAAATCCCCACCAGACAATGGCGTCCTGAACCTGCACACTTTCCTGCACAGGGAGGTGTCTATGAAGATAACGACGGTCAGCGTATGCGTAGTATGCGGCATACTTCCACTTACGATATTGCCAGTATTACCCGACACGTGGATTCTCGCGACGCTGTTTTGTCTGGCATGTTTACTTTGCCTCATTCCTCACCACTATGCGCGCTACGCGGCATTAACCTTGCTCTTTTTCCTGTGGGGAATATTTGCCGCCAGGCAGGCCATTTGGGCGGGTAACGTCCTGCCCGCCGCGACGCAGGAGGCGACAGTCGTCATTACCGCCACCGATCATATGACGACCCATTATGGGCGAATTACCCATTTGCGCGGAAAGCTGCTCTTTCCTGCTGTAGGGGTTGTCCTGTATGGTCAGTACTTACCCACGGAAGTGTGTGCCGGGCAACAGTGGGCGATGACGCTGAAGGTCAGAGCGATACACGGCCAGCTTAACGAAGGCGGTTTTGATAGCCAACGCTACGCGTTGGCGCAGCACCAACCATTGACCGGGCGTTTTCTACAGGCTAAAGCCATTAACCCAGAGTGTAGCTTGCGTGCGCGCTACCTTGCTTCGCTTCGCGCTACGCTTGCGCCTTATCCGTGGCAGCAGGTTATTCTGGCGTTGGGAATGGGGGAGCGGGGAGCGGTGTCGCAGGAGGTGAAAGCCATTATGCGCGATACAGGGACCGCCCATTTGATGGCGATTTCCGGCCTGCATATCGCTTTTGCCGCGTTATTGGCTGCCGGATTAATCCGTGGCGGACAATTCTTTTTGCCGGTCAGATGGATTCGTTGGCAGACGCCATTGCTGGGCGGCATTCTTTGCGCGATATGCTATGCCTGGCTTACCGGCTTACAACCGCCTGCGCTGCGCACGGTGGCGGCGCTGAGCGTCTGGGGAGGATTAAAATTAAGCGGACGACAGTGGAGCGGCTGGCAAGTCTGGTGCTGCTGTCTGGCCGCGATTATTTTCGCCGATCCTGTGGCGGTTATATCGCAAAGTCTTTGGCTGTCAGCATTTGCGGTTGCCGGCCTGTTATTCTGGTATCAGTGGTTTCCTGCGCCAAACGGAAATTTTCCACGGGGCGTACGCTGGTTGCTTAACCTGCTTCACCTACAGGCAGGCATTACACTTCTGCTTTTGCCTCTCCAGGTGGCGATTTTTCATGGCATAAGCGTTACCGCAATGCTGGCGAATCTTTTTGCCGTACCCTGGGTCACATTTTTGACGGTTCCGCTCATCCTGGCGGGAATGATTCTGCATTTAACCGGGCCGCTTTTTCTTGAAGAGTGGGTATGGTTCCTGACCGATCGCGCGTTAGCCGCGCTATTTTACCTGTTGAATGCTTTACCGCAGGGCTGGGTGAATATTGATAACCGTTGGCAGTGGCTGACGCTATCGCCCTGGTTAACGCTTATCGCGTGGCGATTAAATGTCTGGCGTACCTGGCCGGCGGTCTGTTTATGCGGGTTATTGCTGATGAGCTGGCCACTCTGGCGGCCGATAAACGCCAGCGGATGGCAGGTGCATATGCTGGATGTCGGTCAGGGGCTGGCGATAGCGATCGTCAGGGGCGATAAAGTCATACTCTACGATACCGGCCGGGCATGGCCGGAGGGCGATAGCGGGCAACAGGTTATTATTCCCTGGTTGCGCTGGCATAATCTGACGCCGGAGGGTGTTATTTTGAGTCATGAGCATCTGGATCATCGGGGCGGGCTGCGTTCGCTACAGCGGGTCTGGCCGTCAATGTGGATTCGCAGCCCGTTAGGCTGGCAGGGACATTTGCCCTGTTTTCGCGGCGAGCAGTGGCAATGGCAGGGGCTGACGTTTCAGGCGCACTGGCCGTTACGCGAAAGTACCGATCGAGGAAATAACCGCTCTTGTGTGGTCAAAGTGGATGATGGCGTACACAGCATCCTGCTCACGGGCGATATTGAAGCGGGCGCTGAACAAAAAATGCTAAGTCGTTACTGGCGACATCTTACGGCGACGTTTATCCAGGTGCCGCATCATGGCAGTAATACGTCGTCGTCGCTACCGCTTATTCAGCGGGTACATGGTAAAGCGGCGCTGGCGTCCGCCTCGCGCTATAACGCATGGCGGCTGCCGTCACGTAAGGTAAAACAGCGCTACCGACAGCAGGCGTATCAGTGGCTTGATACACCCCACCAGGGGCAAATTTCGCTGCGGTTTTCTCCGCAGGGCTGGCGCATACAAGGCTTACGGGATCAAATTTTACCTCGTTGGTATCATCAGTGGTTTGGCGTGCCCGAGGATAACGGGTAGAATATGCGGCTATTTCAACAAATGCTGGTTTTTTGAATGCATAACGATAAAGATCTCTCTACGTGGCAGACCTTCCGCCGACTGTGGCCAACCATAGCGCCTTTTAAAGCAGGTCTGATCGTGGCGGGCATAGCGTTAATTCTCAACGCAGCCAGCGATACCTTCATGTTATCGCTCCTCAAGCCATTACTGGATGATGGTTTCGGTAAAACGGATCGCTCAGTGTTGCTGTGGATGCCGCTGGTGGTTATTGGGCTGATGGTATTACGAGGCATCACCAGCTATGTCTCCAGCTACTGTATTTCATGGGTGTCAGGCAAGGTGGTAATGACCATGCGCCGTCGCCTGTTTGGCCATATGATGGGAATGCCCGTCGCCTTCTTTGATAAACAGTCTACCGGTACGCTGCTGTCGCGTATTACTTACGATTCAGAACAGGTTGCCTCTTCTTCATCTGGCGCGCTGATTACCGTGGTGCGTGAAGGGGCATCGATCATCGGATTGTTTATCATGATGTTCTATTACAGCTGGCAGTTGTCGATCATCTTGGTTGTTTTAGCGCCGATTGTGTCGATTGCGATTCGCGTTGTCTCAAAGCGGTTCCGCAGCATCAGTAAAAATATGCAGAACACGATGGGACAAGTGACTACCAGCGCCGAACAAATGTTAAAAGGGCATAAAGAGGTACTGATTTTCGGCGGTCAGGAAGTCGAAACTAAACGCTTTGATAAAGTCAGCAATAAGATGCGACTACAAGGCATGAAAATGGTCTCAGCCTCGTCAATTTCCGATCCTATCATTCAGCTCATTGCCTCGCTGGCGCTGGCGTTTGTCCTCTATGCAGCGAGCTTCCCAAGCGTAATGGATAGCCTGACGGCTGGGACCATCACCGTGGTGTTCTCCTCCATGATCGCGCTGATGCGTCCGTTAAAATCGCTGACAAACGTTAACGCGCAGTTCCAGCGTGGGATGGCGGCTTGTCAGACGTTGTTTGCAATTCTGGACAGCGAACAGGAGAAAGATGAAGGTAAACGTGTCATTGACCGCGCGACCGGCGATCTTGAATTCCGCAATGTGACGTTTACTTACCCGGGCCGTGAAGTTCCGGCATTGCGTAACATCAATTTGAAAATTCCTGCCGGGAAAACCGTGGCGCTGGTGGGGCGTTCCGGATCGGGTAAATCGACTATCGCCAGCCTGATCACGCGCTTCTACGATATTGATGAAGGACACATCCTGATGGATGGTCACGATCTGCGCGAATACACTCTGGCCTCTCTACGTAATCAGGTGGCTCTGGTTTCGCAAAACGTGCATCTGTTTAACGACACGGTCGCCAATAACATTGCTTATGCACGGACGGAAGAATACAGCCGCGAGCAGATTGAAGAGGCGGCGCGCATGGCCTATGCCATGGACTTTATCAACAAGATGGATAATGGTCTGGATACCATCATCGGCGAAAATGGCGTACTGCTTTCCGGCGGTCAGCGCCAGCGTATCGCGATTGCCCGCGCCTTACTGCGCGACAGCCCGATTTTGATCCTTGATGAAGCCACGTCCGCGCTGGATACCGAGTCTGAACGTGCGATTCAGGCGGCGCTGGATGAACTGCAGAAAAACCGTACCTCGCTGGTGATTGCGCACCGTCTCTCCACCATTGAACAGGCGGATGAGATCGTTGTGGTCGAAGACGGCATTATCGTTGAGCGCGGCACTCATAGCGAGCTGCTGGCGCAACGCGGCGTTTACGCCCAGCTACATAAGATGCAATTTGGCCAATGATTGCGCGTATCTGGTCGGGTGAATCTCCACTATGGCGGTTACTGCTGCCGCTCTCCTGGTTGTATGGCCTGGTGAGCGGGGCGATTCGTCTGAGCTATAAGCTTGGTCTTCGACGCGCCTGGCGAGCGCCGGTACCGGTGGTTGTGGTAGGGAATCTCACGGCCGGCGGTAACGGTAAAACGCCGGTGGTAATCTGGCTGGTGGAGCAGTTGCAACGGCGTGGCATGCGCGTGGGGGTCGTTTCTCGTGGCTACGGCGGGAAAGCCGCGGCTTATCCGCTACTCCTGACGCCGGAGACGACAACCGCAGAAGCGGGAGATGAACCAGTATTGATCTATCAACGGACCTGTGCGCCTGTCGCGGTTGCGCCTGAACGCGCCGCGGCGGTGAAAGCGATTCTGGCGGCGCATGATGTGCAGATCATTATCACCGACGATGGGTTACAACATTACCGACTGGCGCGAGATATTGAAATTGTGGTGATTGACGGCGTGCGCCGATTTGGCAACGGCTGGTGGCTTCCCGCCGGTCCTATGCGCGAACGCGCCAGTCGCCTGAAAACCGTGGACGCCGCCATCGTGAATGGCGGCGTCGCCCGGGCGGGCGAAATACCCATGCAGCTAGCGCCTGGACTGGCGGTGAACTTACGTACGGGAGCGCGTTGCGACGTAGCGCAACTGAGCAATATTGTGGCGATGGCGGGCATTGGTCATCCGCCGCGCTTTTTCGCAACGCTGGAATCCTGCGGCGCGCATCCGCAAAAGTGCGTCCCGCTGGCGGATCACCAGACGCTTGCCCCTGCTGAGGTTCAGGCTCTGGTCAGCGAGGGGCAGACCCTGGTAATGACGGAAAAAGACGCGGTGAAATGCCGTGCTTTTGCCGAGGAAAACTGGTGGTTTTTACCGGTTGATGCGCGTTTGTCCGGCGAGCAGCCTGATAAGTTGCTTGAGCATATCACCTCGCTGGTTCGCTAGCGCACCCTAATGCAGCGGCAGTGATGAATTTATGGAGTTATGAATGTCATTGCCGTACCTCTCTCTTTCCCAGGCCCGTTGTCTCCATCTTGCTGCGCAGGGGCTATTGAAAAAGCCGCGCCGTAACGCGATGCCTGGCGATGTTCTTGCCGCCATTTCACGTATGGCGTTGCTGCAAATTGATACCATCAATGTTGTCGCGCGTAGCCCCTATCTGGTGCTGTTTAGCCGTCTCGGCTCGTACCCACAGGCCTGGCTGGATGAGGCGCTGCTACGCGGCGAGCTGATGGAATACTGGGCGCATGAGGCCTGTTTCTTACCACGCCGCGACTTCAAACTTATCCGTCATCGTATGCTGTCGCCGGAAAAGATGGGCTGGAAATATCGCGCGGCATGGATGCATGACCATGAGGCAGAAATAGAACAGCTAGTGCGGCATATCCAGGAGCACGGTCCGGTGCGTTCTGCCGATTTTGAACATGCGCAGAAAGGTGTCAGCGGCTGGTGGGAATGGAAACCGCATAAACGCCACCTTGAGGGATTATTTACCGCCGGAAAGGTCATGGTTGTTGAGCGGCGTAATTTTCAACGCGTATATGATTTAACGTACCGTGTGATGCCGCATTGGGATGATGAACGCGATGGACTGTTACAGCCGCAGGCGGAACGTCTGATGCTGGATAATAGCGCGCGCAGTCTGGGGATTTTCCGTGAACAGTGGCTGGCGGATTACTACCGCCTGAAACGTCCTGACCTGAAGGGATGGCGGGAGAGCCGGGCGAAACAGCAGCAGATTATTCCGGTCGAGGTGGAAACGTTGGGGCGGATGTGGCTTCATGCCGATCTTTTTTCGCAGCTTGAACCGGCGCTGAATAACACCTTAAAGGCGACCCATAGCGCAGTGCTGTCGCCTTTCGACCCCGTAGTATGGGATCGTAAGCGGGCAGCGCAGCTCTTCGCATTCAACTACCGGCTGGAATGTTATACGCCCGCGGCGAAGCGCCAGTACGGTTATTTTGTGCTGCCGCTATTATACCGGGGCCGTTTAGTCGGGCGAATGGACGCCAAAATGCACCGTAAAACGGGGGTGCTTGAGGTCATCTCGCTGTATCTGGAGGACGATATTCGCCCTGGCGCTAGTCTGCAAAAAGGAATTTTGCAGGCCATTAGCGCGTTTGCCACCTGGCAACGGGCATCGCGCGTGACGTTGGGACAATGTCCGCCAGGCTTGTTTAGCGGCATGCGTCACGGCTGGGAAATAGACCCTGCACCATAACCGATTATGTTAATATTGAAGGATTCACAATCCGGTCCATCTGGAGGAACTATGGATCATCGTCTGCTTGAAATCATCGCCTGCCCGGTATGCAATGGCAAACTCTGGTACAACCAGGAAAAGCAAGAATTAATTTGCAAACTGGATAATCTGGCTTTCCCGTTACGCGACGGCATTCCTGTATTGCTGGAAAATGAAGCTCGCTCCCTGACATCTGATGAGAGTAAATCATGAGTTTCGTCGTGATCATTCCGGCCCGTTTTTCATCTACCCGACTGCCAGGCAAACCATTGCTGGATATCAATGGCAAGCCCATGATTGTTCATGTCCTGGAGCGGGCGCGCGAATCTGGCGCGGAACGCATTATTGTCGCGACCGATCATGAAGATGTGGCCCATGCGGTAGACGCGGCTGGCGGCGAAGTGTGCATGACGCGCGCCGATCACCAGTCCGGTACCGAACGGTTAGCGGAAGTGGTAGAGAAGTGCGGATTCAGCGACGATACCGTTATTGTGAACGTCCAGGGCGATGAGCCGATGATCCCGGCGGTTATTATTCGCCAGGTCGCAGAAAATCTGGCGCAGCGCCAGGTTGGCATGGCGACGCTGGCGGCGCCGATTCACAGCGCCGAAGAGGCATTTAATCCGAATGCGGTGAAAGTTGTGCTGGATGCCGAAGGCTATGCGCTCTACTTCTCCCGGGCGACGATTCCCTGGGATCGCGATCGCTTTGCAAAAAGTCTGGAAACGGTAGGGGATACTTGCCTGCGCCACTTGGGCATTTACGGCTATCGCGCGGGTTTTATCCGCCGTTACGTGAGCTGGCAGCCCAGCCCGCTTGAACATATTGAAATGCTGGAGCAACTCCGTGTGCTGTGGTACGGCGAAAAAATTCATGTCGCTGTCGCCAAAGCGGTGCCTGGTACGGGCGTAGACACCGCCGACGACCTTGAGCGCGTTCGCGCCGAAATGCGTTAATATGACCCTGTTCATGATCGTCGCAGACGGTCATGAACAGCCCTGTATGGTAGCGCAAAGATGAATACTCACGTCTGCTCGCCAGTGACCCTTCTCTCGTACCGTTACGATTTTCCTCATTTTTCTTTTCTTCTCTTGATCTCATACGGGTGACATCTGTCCATACGACGCTCATTATTAAAGCAGTAGCACTAATGGGGGTAATCTGGAATGGAACAGTTGCGGGCCGAACTCAGCCATTTACTGGGTGAAAAACTTAGCCGTATAGAGTGTGTAAATGAGAAAGCGGATTCCGCATTGTGGTCATTATATGACAGCCAGGGAAATCCGATGCCGCTGATGGCGCGAAGCTTTACAACTCCCGGCGTGGCGCAGCAACTGGCATGGAAAACCTCAATGCTGGCGCGTAGCGGTACGGTGAGGATGCCGGTAATCTATGGCGTATTGACGCATGAAGAGCATCCTGGTCCGGATGTGCTGCTGTTGGAACGACTGCGCGGCGTGTCGGTAGAGGCGCCAGCGCGCACGCCGGAACGCTGGGAACAGCTAAAAGATCAGATTGTTGAAGGATTGCTAGCCTGGCATCGGCAGGATAGCCGCGGTTGCGTTGGCGCCGTAGACCATACTCAGGAAAATATCTGGCCTTCCTGGTATCGCCAGCGGGTGGAGGTGCTGTGGACGACGCTAAACCAGTTCAGCAATACCGGCTTAACGATGCAGGACAAACGCATTCTGTTTCGCACCAGAGAGTGTCTTCCTTCGTTATTTGAGGGGTTTAATGACAACTGCGTACTGGTGCATGGTAACTTCTGCCTGCGCAGTATGCTTAAAGACGCCCGTAGCGATCAGCTCCTGGCGATGGTCGGCCCCGGGCTGATGCTGTGGGCGCCGAGAGAGTTCGAACTGTTTCGCCTGATGGATAATCCCTTGGCGGAGGGATTGCTTTGGCATTATCTGCAACGCGCGCCAGTGGCGGAGTCATTCATCTGGCGGCGTTGGCTCTATGTGCTGTGGGACGAGGTTGCGCAGTTGGTGAATACCGGGCGTTTTAACCGTACCAATTTTGATCTGGCGGCGAAATCATTGCTCCCCTGGCTTGCCTGATGCCCCTTTCAGCCATTGCCAGAGTCGTCCTAATGTTTCATACCCAGCGCGATCGCTATGCATTAGCCAGACCGGGGACGGAATTGCCCGCTCCCAGGGATTGAGTGGCGAATCGATCGCCAACTGATTCGCTGGCGCAGGAAGCGGGTTCAACCCGACATGCTGAAAAAAGATCATCGCGCGTGGCAAATGCGAGGCGGATGTCACCAGCAGGAAAGGTGCGTCGCCGATGGCCTGCTTAACGGCGGCGGCTTCTTCTTGCGTATCTTTTGGCTTATCCAGCGTAATAATATCGCTACGCGGTACGCCCAGCGACTGCGCCACTCGCGCGCCGACTTCCGCCGTGCTTACCGTATTGGTTTTTGCTACACTGCCGGTAAAAATCAGCTTTGCTCCCGGATTCGCTCGCCATAGTCGAATGCCCTCCGCAAGCCGCGGCAAACTGTTGTTAATTAAATTAGAGCTCGGCGCCCACTGCGGGTTCCAGGTATAACCGCCGCCGAGAACCACAATATACTCCACCTTTTGCGGACCCTGCCAGGTGGGGTAGCGGTTTTCTATCGGACGCAGCAGATGGTCAGCGACGGGTTGCAGGCTTAATAGCAATAGCGCCAGCCAACCTACGCTGATAAATACTTTTCCGGTCTTCTGAAAGCGGCTAAACCAGACCAGCACCAGGCCGACGCCAATCATCAGCAACATCAGCGGGAGCGGCAACAACATACCGCCAATCACTTTCTTTAGCGTAAAAAGCATCCTTTTTGGTTCCTTTTTTAACCATATAGCGGAGGATTAACGGTGATATTACACCAGACAGGTTCATTCTCGCCGTGGCTGTGACAAAATAGCGGTTTTATCAGATAACGCCTGAGCCAGCCTGTGGAGAGTCCGATGCAGGATCGCAATTTTGATGACATTGCTGAAAAGTTTTCCCGTAACATTTACGGCACAACCAAAGGGCAACTGCGGCAAGCCATTCTGTGGCAAGACCTGGATCGCGTGCTGGAGGCGTTCGGCGGGCGAAAATTGCAGGTGCTGGATGCTGGCGGTGGCGAAGGGCAAACGGCGATTAAGATGGCGGAGCGCGGTCATCAGGTGACGTTATGCGATCTGTCTGGTGAAATGATCGCCCGCGCGCGGCAGGCGGCCGAGGCAAAAGGTGTGAGCAAAGACATGCATTTTATACAATGCCCGGCTCAGGACGTCGCTGCGCATTTGGAAAGCCCGGTTGATCTGATATTGTTTCATGCTGTGCTGGAGTGGGTAGCCGATCCTGTCGGCGTATTAGAAACGCTCTGGTCAGTATTGCGCCCTGGCGGCGCACTGTCGTTAATGTTCTATAACGCTAACGGTTTGCTGATGCACAATATGGTGGCGGGTAATTTTGACTACGTGCAGGCGGGGATGCCTAAACGCAAGAAGCGCACGTTGTCGCCTGACTACCCGCGCGACCCCGCGCAGGTGTACCAGTGGCTGGAGGCGATTGGCTGGCAGATTACCGGTAAAACCGGCGTGCGTGTGTTTCATGATTATCTGCGTGAAAAGCACCAACAGCGTGACTGTTATGAGACATTGGTCGAACTGGAAACGCGTTATTGCCGCCAGGAGCCGTATATTAGCCTTGGGCGCTACATTCATGTCACCGCGATTAAAAGCCCGGCGCTAGCCGCAGATGCAAGGATAACCTATGAGTGAATTTTCCCAGACAGTCCCCGAACTGGTTGCCTGGGCCAGAAAAAACGACTTTTCCATCTCGCTGCCGGTAGACAGGCTTTCCTTCCTGCTGGCGGTCGCCACGTTGAACGGCGAACGCCTTGACGGCGAGATGAGTGAAGGCGAGCTGGTGGATGCATTCCGCCATGTGAGTGATGCGTTTGAGCAAACCAGCGAAACCATCGGCGTGCGCGCTAATAACGCGATTAACGATATGGTGCGTCAACGTCTGCTGAACCGCTTTACCAGCGAGCAGGCGGAAGGCAATGCGATTTACCGATTAACGCCGCTGGGAATTGGCATCACCGATTATTATATTCGCCAGCGGGAGTTCTCTACATTACGTCTCTCCATGCAGCTATCAATTGTGGCAGGCGAATTGAAAAGCGCGGCGGATGCGGCACAAGAGGGCGGCGACGAGTTCCACTGGCACCGTAATGTCTACGCGCCGCTGAAATATTCGGTGGCGGAAATTTTCGACAGTATCGATCTGACTCAGCGCATCATGGATGAGCAGCAGCAGCAGGTAAAAGATGATATCGCACAACTGCTGAATAAAGACTGGCGCGCGGCGATTTCGAGTTGTGAACTGCTGCTTTCCGAAACGTCCGGTACGCTGCGTGAATTGCAGGATACGCTGGAAGCGGCGGGCGATAAGCTGCAGGCTAACCTGCTGCGTATTCAGGATGCCACGATGTCCCACGACGATCTGCATTTTGTCGACAAGCTGGTCTTTGACCTGCAAAGCAAACTTGACCGTATTATCAGTTGGGGACAGCAGTCTATCGATTTATGGATCGGCTACGACCGTCACGTGCATAAATTTATCCGTACCGCGATCGATATGGATAAAAACCGTGTCTTCGCCCAGCGTTTGCGTCAGTCTGTGCAAACGTATTTCGATGAACCGTGGGCGCTAACCTACGCGAATGCCGATCGTTTGCTGGATATGCGCGATGAAGAGATGGCGTTGCGTGACGATGAAGTCACCGGGGAGTTGCCGCCGGATCTGGAATATGAAGAGTTTAACGAGATCCGTGAGCAACTGGCGGCCATTATCGAAGAACAGTTGGCTATCTACAAAACCAGACAAAAGCCACTAGATCTTGGACTGGTGGTGCGTGAGTATCTGGCGCAATACCCGCGCGCGCGTCATTTCGACGTGGCGCGTATTGTTATCGATCAAGCGGTACGTCTTGGCGTAGCGCAAGCAGATTTCACCGGACTGCCAGCCAAATGGCAGCCGATTAATGATTACGGAGCCAAGGTACAGGCGCATGTCATTGACAAATATTGAACAAGTGATGCCGGTTAAGCTGGCGCAGGCGCTGGCGAATCCGTTATTTCCGGCGCTGGATAGCGCATTGCGTTCGGGCCGCCACATCGGGCTGGACGAACTGGATAATCATGCCTTTCTGATGGATTTTCAGGAATACCTGGAAGAGTTTTACGCGCGTTATAACGTGGAGCTGATTCGTGCGCCGGAGGGGTTTTTCTACCTGCGTCCGCGTTCCACCACGCTTATCCCGCGCTCGGTGTTATCCGAACTGGATATGATGGTCGGTAAAATTCTCTGCTACCTCTATCTCAGCCCGGAGCGTCTGGCGAACGAAGGGATTTTTACCCAGCAGGAGCTGTACGACGAGCTGCTTACCCTGGCGGACGAAGCCAAACTGCTAAAGCTGGTGAATAACCGCTCGACGGGATCTGACGTCGATCGCCAGAAACTGCAGGAAAAGGTACGTTCTTCTTTGAACCGCCTGCGTCGTTTGGGCATGGTGTGGTTTATGGGCCACGACAGCAGCAAATTCCGCATTACAGAATCGGTCTTCCGTTTTGGCGCGGATGTACGCGCCGGCGACGATCCTCGCGAGGCGCAGCGTCGTCTTATCCGCGACGGAGAAGCGATGCCAATTGAAAACCATCTGCAACTTAATGATGAGACCGAAGAGAATCAGCCGGACAGTGGAGAGGAAGAAGAATGATTGAACGCGGTAAATTTCGCTCGCTAACGCTGATTAACTGGAACGGTTTTTTTGCCCGTACCTTTGACCTTGATGAACTGGTCACGACGTTATCCGGGGGTAACGGCGCCGGGAAATCCACGACGATGGCGGCGTTCGTCACGGCGCTGATTCCGGATCTCACATTACTGCACTTTCGTAACACCACGGAAGCCGGCGCCACCAGCGGTTCGCGCGATAAAGGTTTGCACGGTAAGCTGAAGGCGGGCGTTTGTTACTCCATGCTCGACACCATTAATTCCCGCCATCAGCGGGTGGTGGTCGGCGTGCGTCTGCAGCAGGTCGCCGGGCGCGATCGCAAAGTGGACATTAAACCGTTCGCTATTCAGGGACTGCCGATGTCGGTACAGCCGACGCAACTGGTGACAGAGACATTAAACGAACGTCAGGCGCGTGTACTGTCGCTTGCTGAGCTGAAAGACAAGCTTGACGAGATGGAAGGCGTGCAGTTTAAGCAGTTTAACTCCATCACCGATTATCATTCGCTGATGTTTGACTTAGGGATTATCGCTCGTCGTCTGCGCTCAGCGTCGGATCGCAGTAAATTCTATCGTTTGATCGAGGCCTCGCTGTACGGCGGGATCTCCAGTGCTATTACCCGATCGCTACGCGATTATTTATTGCCGGAAAACAGCGGCGTGCGCAAGGCGTTCCAGGATATGGAAGCGGCGTTGCGCGAGAACCGGCTCACGCTGGAAGCGATCCGCGTTACCCAATCCGATCGCGATCTGTTTAAGCATTTGATCAGCGAAGCCACCGATTATGTGGCTGCGGATTATATGCGCCACGCCAATGAGCGTCGGGTTCACCTTGATCAGGCGCTGGCGTTTCGACGCGAACTGTACACATCGCGCAAGCAACTGGCGGCGGAGCAGTATAAGCATGTCGATATGGCTCGCGAGCTGGGTGAGCATAACGGTGCCGAAGGTTCTCTTGAAGCGGATTACCAGGCGGCGAGCGATCACCTGAACCTGGTGCAAACCGCGCTGCGCCAGCAGGAAAAAATTGAACGCTACGAAGCGGATCTTGAAGAACTGCAGATTCGACTTGAAGAGCAAAACGAAGTGGTGGCGGAAGCTGCCGAAATGCAGGACGAAAATGAAGCGCGTGCCGAAGCCGCCGAGCTGGAAGTCGATGAACTCAAAAGTCAGCTTGCGGATTACCAGCAGGCGCTGGATGTACAGCAAACGCGCGCGATTCAGTATAACCAGGCGATATCCGCGCTCGCCCGCGCCAAAGAAATTTGCCATCTGCCGGATCTAACGCCTGAAAGCGCCGCCGAATGGCTGAATACTTTCCAGGCAAAAGAGCAGGAAGCTACGGAAAAACTGCTGTCGCTGGAACAAAAAATGAGCGTGGCGCAAACCGCGCACAGCCAGTTTGAGCAGGCTTACCAGTTGGTTGCGGCGATCAACGGCCCGCTGGCGCGTAGCGAAGCCTGGGACGTGGCGCGCGAGCTGTTACGGGACGGCGTGAACCAGCGTCATCTGGCGGAGCAGGTACAGCCGCTGCGGATGCGCCTGAGCGAACTGGAACAGCGGCTGCGCGAGCAGCAAGAGGCGGAACATCTGCTGGCGGAGTTCTGTAAGCGACAGGGCAAAAATTTTGATATTGACGAACTGGAAGCGCTGCATCAGGAGCTTGAAGCGCGCATCGCGGCGCTGTCTGACAACGTGGCTAACGCCAGCGAACAGCGTATGACCTTGCGTCAGGAGCAGGAGCAGCTTCAGTCGCGTATTCAACATCTGATGCAGCGTGCGCCCGTCTGGCTGGCGGCGCAAAACAGCCTTAACCAGCTTAGCGAACAGTGCGGCGAGGAGTTTACGTCCAGCCAGGAAGTGACAGAATACCTGCAACAGTTACTGGAGCGTGAGCGCGAAGCCATTGTCGAACGCGACGAAGTGGGCGCGCGTAAAAATGCGGTTGATGAAGAGATCGAACGTTTAAGTCAGCCGGGCGGCGCGGAAGATCAGCGTTTGAATGCGCTGGCGGAGCGTTTTGGCGGGGTATTACTGTCGGAAATCTACGATGATGTCAGCCTTGAAGATGCGCCGTACTTTTCCGCACTGTATGGCCCGTCGCGCCATGCGATCGTCGTGCCGGATTTATCACAAATAGCCGAACAGCTTGAAGGTCTGACCGATTGCCCGGAAGATCTGTACCTGATCGAAGGCGATCCGCAGTCTTTTGATGACAGCGTATTCAGCGTTGACGAGCTGGAAAAGGCGGTGGTAGTGAAAATTGCCGATCGTCAGTGGCGTTATTCGCGCTTCCCGTCGCTGCCTATTTTTGGCCGTGCGGCGCGCGAGAACCGTATTGAAAGTCTCCATGCGGAACGGGAAGTGCTTTCCGAGCGCTTTGCCACGCTCTCGTTTGACGTTCAGAAAACCCAGCGTTTGCACCAGGCGTTCAGCCGTTTTATCGGCAGTCACCTTTCCGTCGCCTTTGAGGACGATCCGGAAGCGGAAATTCGCCGACTGAACGGGCGTCGCGTCGAGCTGGAGCGCGCGCTGGCGACGCATGAAAACGACAACCAGCAGCAGCGCATTCAGTTTGAGCAGGCGAAAGAGGGCGTTTCCGCGCTTAACCGTTTGCTGCCGCGGCTGAATTTATTGGCCGATGAAACGCTGGCCGATCGGGTCGATGAAATTCAGGAGCGGTTGGATGAGGCGCAAGAAGCGGCGCGATTTGTGCAGCAATATGGCAACCAGTTAGCCAGACTGGAGCCAGTGGTTTCCGTTCTGCAAAGCGATCCGGAACAGTTTGAGCAGTTAAAAGAAGACTATGCATGGTCGCAGCAAATGCAGCGCGACGCGCGCCAGCAGGCTTTTGCGCTGGCTGAAGTTGTCGAACGTCGGGCGCATTTCAGCTATTCCGACTCGGCGGAAATGCTGAGCGGCAACAGCGATCTCAATGAAAAGCTGCGCCAGCGGCTGGAGCAGGCGGAAGCCGAGCGTACCCGCGCCCGCGAAGCGCTGCGCAGCCATGCTGCGCAGCTAAGTCAGTACAGTCAGGTTCTGGCCTCGCTAAAAAGTTCTTACGACACGAAAAAAGAGCTGCTTAACGATTTGCAGCGCGAATTACAGGATATTGGCGTTCGCGCCGACAGCGGGGCGGAAGAGCGCGCCCGCCAGCGTCGGGATGAACTGCACGCCCAGTTGAGCAATAACCGTTCGCGTCGCAATCAGCTTGAGAAAGCGCTCACCTTCTGCGAAGCGGAGATGGATAACCTGACCCGCAAGCTGCGCAAGCTGGAGCGCGATTATCATGAAATGCGCGAGCAGGTCGTGACCGCGAAAGCCGGTTGGTGCGCAGTCATGCGGATGGTTAAAGACAATGGCGTGGAACGTCGTCTGCACCGTCGTGAGCTGGCTTATCTGTCGGCGGATGAACTGCGCTCCATGTCGGATAAGGCGTTGGGCGCGCTGCGCCTGGCGGTCGCGGATAACGAACATCTGCGCGACGTGTTGCGCCTGTCGGAAGATCCAAAACGCCCGGAACGTAAAATCCAGTTCTTTGTGGCCGTTTATCAGCATCTGCGCGAACGTATTCGTCAGGATATTATTCGTACCGACGATCCTGTTGAAGCCATTGAACAGATGGAGATTGAACTGAGCCGTCTGACGGAAGAGCTGACGTCGCGTGAGCAAAAGCTAGCGATCAGTTCCCGCAGCGTGGCGAACATTATCCGCAAGACTATCCAGCGCGAACAGAACCGTATCCGAATGCTGAACCAGGGTTTGCAAAGCGTCTCGTTTGGACAGGTGAATAGCGTGCGGTTAAACGTCAACGTGCGTGAAACGCATGCCACCCTGCTGGATGTGCTTTCAGAACAGCATGAGCAGCACCAGGATCTGTTTAATAGCAATCGTCTGACCTTCTCCGAAGCGCTGGCGAAACTGTACCAGCGCCTGAATCCGCAGATCGATATGGGGCAACGCACGCCGCAGACTATCGGCGAGGAGTTGCTGGACTACCGTAACTATCTGGAGATGGAAGTCGAAGTTAACCGTGGATCAGACGGTTGGCTGCGTGCGGAATCCGGCGCGCTGTCTACCGGGGAAGCTATCGGGACCGGGATGTCGATTCTGGTGATGGTGGTACAAAGCTGGGAAGACGAAGCACGCAGATTGCGCGGGAAAGATATTTCGCCATGTCGCCTGCTGTTCCTCGATGAAGCGGCGCGTCTGGATGCGCGCTCTATCGCCACGCTGTTTGAACTGTGCGAACGTTTACAGATGCAGCTCATCATCGCGGCGCCGGAAAACATCAGTCCGGAGAAGGGCACGACGTATAAACTGGTGCGTAAAGTGTTTCAGAATACTGAGCACGTTCATGTTGTCGGACTGCGTGGCTTTGCGCCGCAACTTCCGGAAACGCTTCCCGGCACGCAGACGGAAGATACACCTTCAGAAGCGAGTTAAACACAGCAGAAACGGTGGCATGCCTGATGGCGTTTGTTTCGCTTATCAGACCTGGATGATTTCCTGACGTATTGAAATTATCGCGAACAGAGGCCGGATAAAGCGTTTACGCGTCATCCGGCAAAATAAGTTCTGCTTTATCATTAGACTGGGGCGGCGAAAGCCGCCTTTTTCTTTATCTGAAAAATCTCTCCGGGTAGTGTATTTTCTTTAAACTTCTTTACATTAGGTTAGGCAAAAACGTATCGAACTTTATATACTGGAGTTAAGCCTGACGAGTGAGCAGGCTGACTCGTCATACTAAACAAAAGCATTGGTGAGGTTGACCCGCGCCGCGGGCTGCACCGTCATGCGGAGTATGATAACGAAAACAGGGGGCAAGGGATGTTGCTTAACAAGATGTGTGGTCGTCGTCTGTCGGCAATCAGTTTATGCCTGGCCGTAACATTCGCTCCACTGTTCAATGCGCAGGCCGATGAGCCTGAAATGATACCTGGCGATAGCGCCGTTGCCGCGACTGGTCTGGCTGGGCCGCAGAAGCAATCAGCCGCGACGGCGATTCTGGCCGGGATTCAGCCGCTGCCGGAGGGCGCTTCAGCCGGGAAAATTCGGGCTGATCTACAGTCGCAGCTCCCTTCCGGCTATACGCCGGTTTATATGAGCCAGTTGGCATTGCTTTACGCCGCGCGCGACATGAAGCCCATGTGGGATAATCGCGATGCGGTGAAAGCCTTCCAGCAACAACTGGCGGAGGTGGCGATTGCCGGATTCCAGCCGCAGTTTACCGCCTGGGTGGCATTGTTGACCGATCCCGCCGTAAACGGTATGGCGCGCGATGTCGTGTTGTCAGACGCCATGATGGGCTATCTCCATTTCATTGCGAATATCCCCGTCAAAGGCAATCGCTGGTTATATAGCAACAAACCTTATGCATTGGCGACGCCGCCAGTTTCGGTGATTAACCAGTGGCAAATCGCGCTGGAAGAGGGGCAGTTGCCGACGTTTGTCGCCAGCCTGGCGCCGCAACATCCACAGTATGCACTCATGCATGACGCGTTGCTGAAGTTGGTGGCGGACTCTCGCCCGTGGCCACAGTTGACCAATACCGTGACGCTGCGCCCGGGGCAATGGAGTAACGATGTGCCTGCGCTGCGCGAAATATTACAGCGTACGGGGATGCTGGATGGCGGTCCAAAGATTGCCTTACCCGGCGATAATACTGCTGATAGCGCCGTTGTCAGCCCCTCCGCCGTGGGCGTCGAAACACCGGCGGCGCAGCCGGTCGCCGAACAAACGGCCCGCCGTAGCAAGCCGGCTCCGGCGGTACGCGCCGCCTACGATCGTGAACTGGTCGAGGCGGTAAAGCGTTTCCAGGCATGGCAAGGTCTGGGGGCGGATGGCGTAATTGGCCCGGCAACGCGTAACTGGCTCAATATGACCCCCGCGCAACGCGCAGGCGTACTGGCATTGAATATCCAACGTTTACGCCTGCTGCCGGCGGAATTATCTACCGGTATTATGGTGAACATTCCCGCTTATTCGCTGGTCTACTATCAGAATGGCAACCAGGTGCTGGCTTCGAGGGTGATCGTCGGGCGTCCCGATCGTAAAACGCCGATGATGAGCAGCGCGCTGAATAATGTGGTGGTGAACCCGCCGTGGAACGTTCCGCCCACGCTTGCGCGTAAAGACATTTTACCGAAGGTGTGGAATGACCCAGGCTATCTGGAGCGCCATGGCTACACCGTGATGCGCGGCTGGAACAGCAAAGAAGCGATCGATCCGTGGCAGGTTGACTGGGCCACCATTACGCCATCGAATCTTCCGTTCCGTTTCCAGCAGGCGCCAGGCGCGCACAATTCGCTGGGGCGTTATAAATTTAATATGCCGAGTTCAGATGCGATATATTTGCACGATACGCCCAACCATAATCTCTTTCAGCGTGACGCCAGGGCGTTAAGTTCCGGTTGCGTGCGTGTCAATAAGGCCTCTGAACTGGCTAATATGCTCTTGCAAGATGCGGGCTGGAACGATGCGCGGATCTCTGGCGCTCTGAAGCAAGGCGACACGCGGTATGTCAATATCCGGCAGAACATTCCGGTTAATCTTTACTATCTGACCGCGTTTGTCGGCGCAGATGGTCGTATGCAGTATCGTACAGATATTTACAATTACGATCTCACAGCGCGATCCAGCGCACAAATTGTGCCAAAGGTTGAACAATTAATCAGGTAAATGAAGAAGTTCTGGTAAATATGTTGTCCTAATGTTTAGCTTCAACGGGGTCGTTTCGCTGTAGACCCCGTCGTTGCTGGGGGAGGGCCATCTTGACGCAGGCTTTATCGCCAGTTAAGGTGCCTTTCGTGCGCCAGAAGTGCATATACAACAACCTTTGAGTCGACCGGGCCGTTCAGAAGCCTGTGCCTGTCGGTATTATGCCTGCTTAAAGGTAGAAGTGTATTAACGATAACATTGACCTGTAGACCTGATTATCATGGACAAATTTGACGCTAATCGCCGCAAGCTGCTGGCGCTTGGTGGTGTCGCCCTCGGCGCCGCCATCCTGCCCGTGCCAGCGTTTGCCACACTCTCGACCCCACGCCCGCGTATTTTGACGTTAAACAATCTCCATACCGGAGAGTCAATCAAGGCGGAGTTTTTCGATGGAAGAGCCTACATTCAGGATGAATTAGCAAAGTTAAACCATTTTTTCCGTGACTATCGCGCGAATAAAGTCCGATCAATCGATCCCCGCCTGTTTGACCAACTTTACCGACTTCAGGGGCTGTTAGGGACGCGTAAACCTGTGCAGCTCATCTCGGGCTACCGCTCTCTTGATACCAATAATGAATTACGCGCCCGTAGCAGCGGCGTAGCGAAAAAAAGCTACCATACGAAAGGGCAGGCGATGGATTTTCATATTGAGGGCGTGGCGCTGAGCAATATTCGCAAAGCGGCGTTATCTATGGGCGCAGGTGGTGTAGGATATTACCCACGTAGTAACTTTGTGCATATTGATACCGGGCCGGCGCGGCACTGGTAATCAGCGAGGCTTAATCAAAGGAGCAGTATGAACTATCGTATTATTCCGGTCACCGCGTTCTCCCAGAACTGTTCATTAATCTGGTGCGAACAAACCCGGCTGGCGGCGCTGGTCGATCCGGGCGGCGACGCTGAAAAAATTAAACAGGAAGTGGACGCCAGCGGTGTGACGTTGATGCAAATTTTACTCACGCATGGCCATCTCGATCATGTCGGCGCAGCGAGTGAACTGGCGCAGCATTACGGCGTTCCTGTTATCGGTCCGGAAAAAGAAGATGAGTTCTGGCTGCAAGGACTGCCGGCGCAAAGCCGCATGTTTGGTCTGGATGAGTGCCAGCCGCTGACGCCTGACCGCTGGCTGAACGAAGGCGATCGCGTCAGTGTAGGGAATGTGACGTTACAGGTGTTACATTGTCCGGGACACACGCCGGGACACGTGGTTTTCTTTGATGAACAGTCGCAACTGCTGATCTCCGGCGATGTGATTTTCAAAGGCGGCGTCGGGCGCAGCGATTTTCCTCGCGGCGATCACAATCAGTTGATTGACGCCATTAAGCGTAAACTACTGCCGCTTGGCGATGATGTGACCTTTATCCCTGGCCACGGCCCGCTCTCCACGCTCGGTTACGAGCGTCTGCATAACCCCTTCCTGCAAGACGAGATGCCGGTCTGGTAAGCAGAATGAAAAAAGCCTGCAATGTGCAGGCTTTTTTGTCGGTCACGCCAGCCGACAGGTTTTTACAGTACCGCGACGATGGCTTCGCACAGCGGTGCCATATTATCCGGCGTCATACCTGCCACGTTCACGCGACCAGAAGCTACGGCATAAACGCCAAACTCTTCACGCAGACGTAGCACCTGCTCTTTGGTCAGACCACTGAATGAGAACATCCCGTTCTGCTTGATAATAAAGCTGAAGTCGCGGTTTGCGCCTTTCTCCTGCAAGGTATTCACGAACAGTTGACGCATACGCTGGATACGCTGGCGCATGTCCGTCAGCTCCTGTTCCCAGATGGCGCGCAGTGCGTCATTACTCAGGATAGTGGCGACGATGGACGCGCCGTGCGCCGGCGGGTTAGAGTAGTTAGCGCGAATGGCTGATTTCATCTGGCTAAAAGCGCGATCCACGGTTTCCGCGTCGGCGGCAACGAGTGTGCAGGCACCGACGCGTTCATTATATAAACCGAAGTTTTTGGAGTAGGAGCTGGCGACAATCAGCTCCTTATGCAGCGCGGCAAAGGCGCGCAGACCTTCCGCATCTTCTTCCAGGCCGCGGGCAAAGCCCTGGTAAGCGAAATCAAATAGCGGTAGCCAACCTTTTTCAACAGAAAGCTCAGCCAGAGCTTTCCACTGTTCCAGAGTAGGGTCAATGCCGGTTGGGTTGTGACAGCAACCATGGAACAGAACCACATCGCCGGCCTGTGCTTCGCTCAGACTGGCTTGTAGCGCGTCAAAATCCAGCGTGTGATTCTCCGCATCGTAGTAAGCGTACTCCCGGACTTCCAGTCCGGCGGCGTTAAACACGCTTTTGTGGTTCGGCCAACTAGGGTTGCTCACCCACACCCGTTTTACCGGGGTATTTTTTGCCAGGAAGTCGGCGGCAACGCGTAGCGCCCCGGTACCGCCCGGCGTTTGCGCCGTGCGTGCGCGCTTGTCGTTAATCAGCGCGCTGCCTTTGCCAAACAATAATTCCTGGGTGCAGCGAGCAAATTCCGGAATCCCGTCAATGCCGAGATAGTTTTTCGTCGTTTCATTTTCCAGTAAATACTGCTCGGCTTTTTTAACGCTGGTGAGCACCGGTGTTTTGCCGGTTTCATCCTTATATACGCCAATGCCAAGGTTAATTTTCCCTGGACGGTCATCGGCGCGAAACAGATCGGCCAGGCCCAAAATCGGGTCGGCAGGAGCGGCGGTTATGTTCTCAAACATGACGAGGTTCCATTATAGTTACAGAAGGGAAATCCGCTATCAGGTTAACGGCAGATTTACAAAATGCCAACCGTTAGCGCTAAAAAGCCCGACTGTTTTTGAAAGACGCACGTTTTCTCTAAGAGACATAAAAAAACAGGACCGAAGTCCTGTTTTTGAGGCATAAAACAAAGGGGTCTGCTGGTCAGAACTGGTAAGTAATACCGACTGCCGCCTGATCGTCGGTGCCAACGTAGCTGGAGCTGTAGTCGTTTTTGTCCAGCAGGTTGAAACGGTAGTCAACCCATACGTTCATGTTTTTGTTGAAGTAGTAAGTCGCGCCCGCCTGAATGTATTTCGCCAGGTCGGCTGTGCTGTCGGCGCCGTTCAACTGCTTACCTTTACTCTGCACATACGAGATTGCCGGACGCAGGCCGAAGTCAAACTGGTACTGAGCGACCACTTCAAGGTTCTGCGTTTTGTTTGCCATTTCCACGGTATTGGTAACCGTATTTTCAACAATGCTCATATTGCGGGTTTCGGCATATACGGCAGCCAGGTAGACGTTGTTCGCATCATATTTCGCGCCAACGGCCCACGATTCTGCGCGATCGCCATTACCATCGCGATCCTGCTGATCGTTAGTACGCTTGCTGTTGCTGTACGCTGCGGTGACGCCAAAGCCGTCGAACTCATATGCCATGGTGTAACCTACGCCATCGCCATTCTGAGAGTTGATGCTGTGGTTGTCCTGATTTTTACCCTGATACTGGATACCGAAAGAGAGACCGTCCACCAGACCGAAGAAGTCAGAGTTACGGTAGGTCAACAAACCGCCAGCACGGCTGGTCATGTAGTTATCAGTATAGGCGCCGCCCCAGGTTTCGCCGGAGAAGTAGGGTGCCATATCGGTATATGATTCAACATCGTAAACGATACCGTAGTTACGACCATAATCGATTGAACCCACTTCTGCGTATTTCAAACCTGCGAAGGCCAGACGGACCAGATTCGAGTTCTGCTGTTCGCCTTCAGCGCGATCTGCTTTGGTACGGTATTCCCACTGACCGAAACCGGTCAGATCGGTGTTAATTTGCGTTTCCCCTTTAAAACCAATCTGGGCATAAGTCTGGTCGGCATTTTTGCTATCGCCGGTCGTTGTCCATACGTGACGACCCACGGCTTTACCGTACAGATCCAGCTTATTACCATCTTTATTATAAATTTCTGCTGCGTTTGCGGTTGCAGCAGCCAGCAGGGCAGGGATCACCGCTGCCAGGATTTTGCGCTTCATCATTATTTATTACCCTCATTGGTTTTTTTATATGACACCTGCCACTGCCGCCAATAAATTCCGTCAATAAAACTTTACAGAAATATTGATGAGAGTTTGGTGTCTTTATGTGTCTGACAGGCATCTTTCCATTCAAACTAACGTTTCGCTACCGTGAAAATGCTACAAATATAAAGATTTAGTATCAAAAGGAAAAAATATGTAAGAAAATATTATTTTTGCGGAACTTTGTGAACAACGTCAAACTTCCCCTGATTTTTCGTCTTAATTTGTTCTTTTTAATTTTATTCATATGATTTTATTATATTTATTGGCATGCGACACCATTGTGCCTGAAAAAGCAGCAGATGAGCCATTTTATAAAAATAGCCATTTAGATGTCCTGATGTCTGAAATGATGGGGAAAAATTGTGCTATTAGAGCATAAAAATCTAATCCTTAATAAAATTAAGGATTAGATTTTTATGTGTAAATATTTTTGTGAAATATACAGTAACAAGATGTGGTAATTCAGAGGGTTGTAATTAAATTTATTTACTTATTGAGAATAAAACTGACATTCAGGTGAAAAAAAGGCCAGCATAGCTGGCCTTGAGTGTGACGTAAAAATTAGAAGCTGGCGTTGCGTGGCGTCCGTGGGAACGGAATAACATCGCGCACGTTTTGCACACCCGTGACGTAAGCGATCAGGCGTTCAAAGCCCAGGCCAAAGCCGGAATGCGGTACAGTACCGTAGCGACGTAAGTCGCGATACCACCAGTAATCCTCTTTATTCAGCCCCATTTCGGCCATACGGGCATCCAGCACATCCAGACGCTCTTCACGCTGGGAACCGCCGATGATTTCGCCGATTCCCGGCGCCAGTACATCCATTGCCGCTACGGTTTTGCCGTCTTCGTTAAGGCGCATGTAAAACGCTTTAATTTCTTTCGGATAGTTTTTCACCACCACAGGTGCTTTGAAATGTTCTTCCGCCAGATAGCGTTCGTGTTCGGAAGAGAGGTCGACGCCCCAGAACACCGGGTTTTCAAATTTCTTACCACAGCGTTCCAGAATGGCGACCGCATCGGTGTAATCCACCTGAGCGAAGTCGGTAGAGACAAAACGCTCCAGACGAGCGATAGCGTCTTTATCCACGCGTTCGGCAAAGAACTTCATGTCATCCGCACGCTCTTCCAGAACCGCGTTGAAGACATATTTCAGCATGGCTTCCGCCAGACGGGCGTTGTCTTCCAGATCGGCGAACGCCACTTCCGGCTCCAGCATCCAGAACTCCGCCAGGTGACGGCTGGTGTTGGAGTTTTCCGCGCGGAAGGTCGGCCCAAAAGTATAGATTTTGGACAGCGCGCAGGCATACGTTTCGCCGTTTAGCTGGCCGGAGACGGTCAGGAATGATTCTTTGCCGAAAAAGTCTTTGTCAAAATCTACCTTGCCCTGGTCGTTACGCGGCAGGTTTTCCAGATCCAACGTTGAGACGCGGAACATTTCGCCAGCGCCTTCGGTATCGGAAGCGGTAATCAGCGGGGTGGAGACCCAAAAGAAGCCCTGCTCATCGAAGAAGCGATGCAGCGCCTGTGCCAGAGTATGGCGGACGCGCGCTACCGCGCCAATCAGGTTGGTGCGCGGGCGCAGATGCGCGACCTCACGCAGATACTCAATGCTATGGCGTTTTGCCGCCATCGGGTAGGTATCCGGATCTTCCACCCAACCTGCGACCTCTACTTTCGTGGCCTGGATTTCGAAACTTTGCCCTTGTCCCGGCGACGCGACAACCTTACCCGTTACCACCACGGAGCAGCCTGTCGTCAGGTGTAATACTTCTTCATTATAATTGGGCAGAGAATTATTAATTACAGCCTGTACAGGATCAAAGCAGGAGCCGTCATAAACGGCGAGGAAGGAGATGCCAGCTTTTGAATCTCGGCGGGTACGCACCCATCCGCGCACGGTGACTTCTTGGTCAACGGCTACGCGGCCCTGGAGTACGTCGGCTACAGGCACAACGCTCATAATATTCTCTCTGTTAATAGTCGGAAAAAATAAACACTTGTCCACCCGAAATGGGGGGATTCCTATGTTACCTGGCATCTGCAATCAGACAAGCAGAAATCGTAGCTGAAGTGAAAGATTTCGGAAATAAACCTGAAAAAGGAGCCCTGGCAGGCTCCCTGGGAAGAATTAACTGGCTTTGCGGACCTGCGGGAGATCAAAAGCTTTACGCAGCGCACGCACAAACGCTTTATCATGGCAGATCGTTTTACCGGGGCTGTCGGAAAGTTTAGCCACCGGCTTTCCGTTACATTCCACAAGCTTAATAACGATATTGAGCGGTGTTACCTGGGGGATATCGCAGGTCAGGCGGGTACCTATGCCGAAGCTTAACTGCACGCGAGACGCGAAATGGCGATAGAGCTCGACCGCCTTTTGCAGATCAAGGTTATCTGAAAAGACCAGCGTTTTTGTCAGCGGATCAATCCCCAGCTTTTCATAATGGGCAATCGCCTTTTCACCCCATTCGACAGGGTCTCCTGAGTCGTGGCGTAACCCCTGATAACGGCTGGCGAATTCAACGCCGAAATCGCGTAAAAACGCATCCATTGTAATGCAATCTGTCAATGCGATACCAAGCTGGTCCGGATATTCGTTGAGCCAGGCGGCCAGCGCGGCACGCTGACTGGTCGCCAGATCCGGACTGATTTGTTGATGCGCCTGAAACCATTCGTGCGCCTGAGTGCCCATCGGCGTCAAAGCCAGGCGACGCGCGAGATCATAGTTGCTGGTGCCGACAAACCATGACTCCTGCTGGAGACGTTTAACTATCGCCTGCTGCACTTCACGAGAGAAACGACGGCGGGTACCGAAGTCCATCAGGTGGAAGCGGGACATATCGAGATCGGCGGTTAACGCAGTGAAATCAACCAGCTTACTTTCCAGCGCGTCGAGCGCCTGAGCAACGCCCGCGTTTGGCGAGCGGTAGTGGTGAACCAGTTCACTGATCACGGCCAGCAGCGGCACTTCCCACATAATCACTTCACGCCACGGGCCGGTTAAGCGAATATTCAGCTTGCCGTTATCGTTGGTGACACAGACTTGAGCGGGGTTATAGCGAAATTCGCGTAACCAGTTCAGATAATCCGGTTTAAAAAAGGGCAGGCCAGAGAGCCACTGGAACTCGTCCTTCTGGAGGCGCAGGTGCTGCATCGCGTCCACCTGCTCGCGAATAGCATCGGCATAAATACCCAGCAGGTCGTCGCCACGGCAACGAAACTCAGCCGCTACCTGCACATCATAGTAGTGGTGAAAAACGGCTTGCTGCATATGCAACTTATAAGCATCTGTATCCAGCAACGAGTGCAGAACAGGAGAAGCGAATTGTGTCATAGGTGCGCTGTAGCGTCCTCTCACGGGAGCGTTTAGTACAATAAACAACTAAGAAAACCGCTGGAGTATACCTTGTTTAGCGATTTATTGAACCCCGATCACACCATAAGCTGTCTTTAGGGTCGAGCGCATTTCGTGCCCCATGTTATAAAAATGTAGCAAAGAGGCTGTTTGTGCCTGAAAAGATGAACATTCTGCGTAGCGCGATTTGCGCAACAGGAATAGACTGGAGTCGACACTCTACAAAAGATGCGAAAGGTTTTTTATGACACAACAGCCACAAGCCAAATACCGCCACGACTATCGCGAGCCGGATTACCAGATTACTGATATTGACTTGACCTTTGACCTCGATGCCGAAAAAACCGTGGTCACCGCAATAAGCCAGGCTGTTCGTCATGGCGCGCCTGATGCGCCTCTTCGTCTTGATGGGGAAGATTTAACGCTGGTATCCCTCCACGTCAACGATGCGCCGTGGACAGCATATAAAGAAGAAGAGGGCGCGCTTATCATCAGCGACCTGCCAGAGCGTTTTACGTTACGCATTGTCAACGAGGTAGGTCCGGCGGCGAATACGGCGCTGGAAGGATTGTACCAGTCCGGCGATGCGCTCTGTACCCAGTGTGAAGCGGAGGGCTTCCGCCATATTACCTGGTATCTTGACCGCCCGGATGTACTGGCGCGATTTACCACCAAAATTATTGCCGATAAAATCAAATATCCGTTCCTGCTTTCCAATGGCAACCGTGTTGCGCAGGGCGAACTGGAGAATGGCCGTCACTGGGTTCAGTGGCAAGATCCGTTCCCGAAACCGTGTTATCTGTTTGCGCTGGTGGCCGGTGATTTTGACGTGCTGCGCGATACCTTTACCACCCGCTCCGGGCGTGAAGTCGCATTAGAACTGTACGTTGACCGCGGCAATCTGGATCGCGCGCCGTGGGCGATGACCTCGCTGAAGAATTCCATGAAATGGGATGAAACGCGTTTTGGACTCGAATATGACCTCGACATCTATATGATTGTCGCGGTGGATTTCTTTAATATGGGCGCGATGGAGAATAAAGGTCTCAATATCTTTAACTCCAAATATGTGTTGGCGCGTACCGATACCGCGACGGATAAAGATTATCTCGATATTGAGCGCGTGATAGGCCATGAGTATTTCCACAACTGGACCGGCAACCGCGTCACCTGCCGCGACTGGTTCCAGTTGAGCCTGAAAGAGGGGTTAACCGTTTTCCGCGATCAGGAATTTAGCTCTGATTTGGGGTCACGTGCGGTGAACCGCATCAGTAACGTGCGTACCATGCGCGGTTTACAATTTGCGGAAGACGCCAGCCCGATGGCGCATCCTATCCGCCCGGATAAAGTTATCGAAATGAATAACTTCTACACCCTCACCGTTTATGAAAAGGGCGCGGAAGTCATTCGCATGATCCACACGTTGCTGGGTGAGGAAAATTTCCAGAAGGGGATGCAGCTCTATTTTGAGCGCCATGACGGCAGCGCCGCGACGTGTGATGACTTTGTACAGGCGATGGAAGATGCTTCTAATGTCGATCTGTCCCATTTCCGCCGCTGGTACAGTCAGTCCGGTACGCCGATTGTAACGGTAAAAGATGATTATAATCCGGAAACCGAGCAGTACACGTTGACCATCAGCCAGCGCACTCCGGCGACGGCGGATCAGGCAGAGAAGCAGCCGCTGCATATTCCATTCGCCATTGAACTGTACGATAACGAAGGCAACGTTATTCCGTTGCAAAAAGGCGGTCATCCTGTCAATGCTGTGCTGAACGTCACGCAGGCGGAGCAGACATTTACCTTTGATAATGTCTACTTCCAGCCTGTTCCGGCCTTGCTGTGCGAGTTTTCAGCGCCGGTGAAACTGGAATATAAATGGAGCGATCAGCAACTGACGTTCCTGATGCGCCATGCGCGCAACGATTTCTCCCGTTGGGATGCGGCGCAAAGCCTGCTGGCCACTTACATTAAACTGAATGTGGCGCGTCATCAGCAGGGGCAGCCGTTATCGGTTCCGGTGCATGTCGCTGATGCGTTCCGCGCGGTGCTGTTGGATGAGAAAATCGATCCGGCGTTGGCCGCAGAAATTTTAACGTTGCCTTCGGCCAATGAAATTGCGGAGCTGTTTGAGGTCATCGACCCGATCGCCATTGCGCAAGTTCGTGAAGCGCTAACGCGTACGCTGGCGGCAGAACTGGCGGATGAGTTCCTTGCTATCTATAACGCCAATCATCTGGATGAGTATCGTGTTGATCACGGCGATATTGGTAAGCGCACGCTGCGCAATGCTTGCCTGCGCTTCCTGGCGTTCGGCGAGACGGAGCTGGCTAATACGCTGGTCAGCAAACAGTATCGCGACGCCAATAACATGACCGATGCGCTGGCGGCCCTGTCTGCTGCGGTGGCGGCGCAGTTGCCGTGCCGCGATACGCTGATGCAGGAATATGACGATAAGTGGCATCAGGACGGCCTGGTGATGGATAAATGGTTTATCCTGCAATCCACAAGCCCGGCGGAAAATGTACTGGAAACTGTACGCGGCCTGCTCAAACACCGTTCTTTCAGCATGAGCAATCCGAACCGCATCCGTTCATTGATTGGCGCGTTTGCCGGCAGTAACCCGGCGGCGTTCCATGCGCAAGACGGTAGCGGATACCAGTTTCTGGTCGAGATGCTGACCGATCTGAATAGTCGTAACCCGCAGGTTGCATCTCGCCTCATTGAACCGCTGATTCGTCTGAAACGTTATGATGGTAAGCGACAGGAGAAAATGCGTGCGGCGCTGGAGCAGTTAAAAGGACTGGAGAATCTTTCCGGCGATCTGTACGAGAAGATAACTAAAGCGTTAACCTGATCATATCCGCTATAAAAATGTAAGACATACCCGGTAAGCGTTAGCGCTGCCGGGCATTTTTTTGCCGGATGATGACGCGCCCTGGCGAAGCGTGAAGTGGGGCTGAAGGAAAACGATTGCTATTTATTGCCGTAGGTCAATTCCCTTTTGCACGGTTATCGCCCATAATACGCCCCCGGTTTGCACACCGGGAATCCAGGAGAGTTCATGTACTACCCCTTCGTTCGTAAAGCCCTTTTCCAGCTCGATCCAGAGCGCGCTCATGAATTTACATTTCAACAATTACGCCGCATTACAGGTACGCCGCTGGAAGCACTGGTGCGCCAGAAAGTACCAACAAAGCCGGTCACCTGCATGGGACTTACCTTTAAGAATCCACTGGGGCTGGCTGCCGGTCTGGATAAAGACGGGGAGTGCATCGACGCGCTAGGCGCGATGGGGTTTGGTTCCCTGGAAATCGGCACCGTGACGCCGCGCCCACAGCCGGGTAACGATAAGCCGCGTCTTTTTCGTCTGGTGGATGCTGAAGGTCTGATCAATCGGATGGGATTTAATAATCTGGGCGTCGATAACCTTGTCGAGAATGTTAAAAAGGCCCATTTTGATGGTATTCTGGGAATTAACATCGGTAAAAATAAAGATACCCCTGTCGAAAATGGCAAAGATGACTACCTGATTTGTATGGAAAAAGTCTATGCTTATGCGGGTTATATCGCCATTAATATTTCTTCGCCGAATACGCCAGGGTTACGCACGCTCCAGTATGGCGATGCGCTGGATGATCTATTGAGCGCCATTAAAAATAAGCAAAACGATCTTCAGGCGATCCATCATAAATATGTGCCGGTGGCGGTAAAGATCGCGCCGGATCTTTGTGAAGAAGAATTGATCCAGGTTGCCGATAGCCTGCTTCGACATAATATTGATGGCGTGATTGCGACAAATACCACCCTCGATCGTTCTCTGGTACAAGGAATGAAAAATTGCCAGCAAACGGGGGGATTAAGTGGCCGGCCATTACAATTAAAAAGCACAGAAATTATTCGCCGTTTATCCCAGGAGTTAAATGGACAATTACCTATTATCGGCGTCGGCGGCATTGACTCAGTTATCGCCGCGCGCGAGAAGATAGCGGCAGGAGCAACTCTGGTACAAATTTATTCCGGCTTTATTTTTAAAGGCCCGCCATTGATTAAAGAAATCGTAACGCATATCTAAACTTTACCCTTTATCAGACAACCAGGGCTTTATTTCCGGCGCTGGTTGTTTTATATTTCTCCACTGTTGCTTATTTAGACATTTTGGGCTTTTATTATTGGGGTAATAAACGAAGCGGCAAAAGGACAATGCTGTTACGAATTGCTTAAAAGCGGGAGAGAGGCCAATGCGAATTAAACCTGACGATAACTGGCGCTGGTATTATGATGAAGAGCACGATCGTATGATGCTCGATCTCGCCAATGGTATGCTTTTTCGCTCGCGCTTCTCTCGTAAGATGCTTACGCCGGACGCGTTTTGCCCGACCGGTTTTTGTGTGGATGATGCCGCGCTCTATTTTTCCTTTGAAGAAAAATGCCGGGATTTCGAATTAACCAAAGAGCAACGCGCGGAGCTGGTGTTGAATGCGCTGGTGGCGATTCGTTATCTCAAACCGCAGATGCCAAAAAGCTGGCATTTTGTGGCGCATGGCGAAATGTGGACTCCGGGAACGGGTGATGCCGCAAGCGTCTGGTTAAGCGATACGGCGGAGCAGGTTAATTTGCTGGTCGTTGAGCCGGGAGAAAATGCCGCGTTGTGCCTTCTGGCCCAGCCGGGCGTGGTGATAGCAGGCCGAACTATGCAGCTTGGCGATGCGATTAAAATTATGAACGACAGGCTGAAACCGCAGGTTCACTGTCACAGTTTCAGCCTTGAACAAGCGGTTTAATTTTCCAGTCGTAACGCGGTTTTAGGCACGCAGCTACAGCTCAGAATCGTACCATCGTCGCCAATGGCCGATTTTTTCAGCGGGCTTACTTCGCCTTCCAGTAAACGTATCCGGCAGCAACCACAGATACCCGCCCGGCAAGAATACGGAATACGAATTCCCTGATTCTCCAACTGTTCCAGTAGCACCTGTTGATTATTCCCGCAGAAGGTTTGTCCTTGCCAGTCGATGGTCACGCTCGCATCCGGGTGTTTATCTGGCGTAATGCTGTCGTCGACCGCTGTGGCGCCATAGGCTTTTGCCGGGGCTGTTGCCAGAATCTCCACCTCATCGCCGACGCGAATGACGCCGCTATTGCGGGCGATCAGGTTCTGACCAAAATCCACATCGCCATTGTCCAGGGCGGTACGAAAAGCTTGCAGCGTCGCCAGCGGTTCGCCGGAGGGATGTTTTTGCCCCTTTTCGGGGCTGACGGTCGTAAAAATACAGCGGCTACAAGGTTTCACAACGTCAAAAATCACCTCGCCAATGCGAAGAACTTTCCAGTTATCTTCTTCCCAGGCCGCTACGCCGGAAACCACTAAGTTTGGGCGAAACTGTTCCATTTGTACGCCAGCCGGACAACGCTGTTGCAGATCGCGCAGCGAGGCTTCGTTAGTCAATAAATACGGGTAGCCATCGGCAAATCCCAGCGGCACCGCGTTATGCCGTTTAACCCGGCGCGTCAACTGCGGCCCAACCCAGCGCAACTGGACATCGCGGGAGAAAAAGCCGCTCAACCATTGATTAATCACCGTCGGAGCGACGCGAGCGGTAAAATGGTTTCCCCAGACTTCGGTCGGCGCATCCTGCGGGGTGAAATCCGTAAAGCGAACCAGTGAGCTACTGCCGTCTGGCGCGGTCAAATGGAGGCCGTCATGTAAGGGAGAGGGGGTAAAACGTACCATTTGTGGAAACTGGCGGGCGGTAATAAATGTACCGTCAGGCTCGGTAATCATGAAGATGCGATCAAAAGCCAGACCGCTGATATCTGCCAGCGCATGAGTCAGACCAATGCCGCGCATGGATTTGACCGGATGAATAAAGAGCCGTGATAACGTCGCCACCGTACAGTCCCTCAAATGAAAATAAGCCTTCAACTTTATGACATGGGCGTGAGATTAGCTATAATGCGCAACAATTTTCTTAGCGTAAAAGTGACAATATGAATTCTCTGTTTGCCAGTACGGCCCGCGGGCTGGAAGAGCTGTTAAAAACTGAACTGGAAAAACTGGGCGCCGTAGAGTGTCAGGTTGTTCAGGGTGGGGTCCATTTTCAGGGCGACACGCGGCTTATTTACCAGAGCCTGATGTGGAGCCGCCTGGCCTCGCGTATTATCCTGCCGATGGGCGAGTGCAAGGTCTACAGCGATCTCGATCTTTATCTCGGCGTTCAGGCGATAAACTGGACAGAGATTTTTAATCCTGGTGCGACGTTTGCGGTGCATTTCAGCGGCCTGAACGACACCATCCGTAATAGTCAGTATGGCGCGATGAAAGTTAAGGACGCGATTGTCGATGCATTTACGCGGAAAAATCTTCCGCGTCCAAATGTGGACCGCGAATCGCCGGACCTCCGTATTAACGTCTGGCTGAATAAAGAAACTGCCAGCATTGCGCTGGATCTCAGCGGTGATGGCCTGCACCTGCGCGGTTATCGCGATCGCGCCGGTCTGGCGCCAATCAAAGAGACGCTGGCGGCGGCGATTGTTATGCGTTCCGGCTGGCAGCCGGGTACGCCGCTGCTCGACCCTATGTGTGGTTCCGGGACATTATTGATTGAGGCCGCGATGTGGGCGACCGATCGCGCACCGGGACTGCACCGTGGCCACTGGGGATTTAGCGGCTGGGCGCAGCATGACGAGACTATCTGGCAGGAAGTGAAAGCCGAAGCGCAGACCCGGGCGCGTAAGGGACTGGCGGAGTATTCCTCTCATTTCTACGGTTCCGACAGCGATGCGCGCGTCATTGAGCGGGCGCGCAGCAACGCCCGTCGCGCTGGTATCGGCGAGCTAATCACCTTTGAAGTGAAAGATGTGGCGCAACTGAGCAATCCGTTGCCGAAAGGCCCGTATGGTACGGTTATCAGTAACCCGCCTTACGGCGAACGTCTGGACAGCGAACCGGCGCTGATTGCGCTGCACAGTCTGCTGGGCCGTATCATGAAAAATCAGTTTGGCGGCTGGAACCTGTCGCTGTTCAGCGCCTCGCCCGATCTGCTGGGCAGCCTGCAACTGCGTGCCGACAAACAGTTTAAAGCCAAGAATGGCCCGCTGGACTGCGTGCAGAAAAACTATCATATTGCGGAAACCACCGCAGACAGTAAACCGGCGACGGTGGCGGAAGATTACGCTAATCGCCTGCGTAAGAATCTTAAAAAGCTGGAAAAATGGGCGTGCCAGGAAGGCATTGAATGTTATCGCTTGTATGATGCCGACCTGCCGGAATATAACGTGGCGGTAGACCGTTACGGCGACTGGGCGGTGATTCAGGAATATGCGCCGCCGAAAACAGTGGATGCGCAAAAAGCGCGGCAGCGTTTGTTCGATATTATTGCGGCAACCTTGTCAGTGCTCGGTATTGCGCCGAATAAACTGGTGTTAAAAACCCGCGAACGGCAAAAAGGAAAAAACCAGTATCAGAAAATGAGCGAGAAGGGCGAGTTCCTTGAGGTCAGCGAATATAATGCGCGCTTATGGGTAAATCTGACGGATTATCTCGACACCGGTCTGTTCCTCGATCACCGTATTGCCCGCAGGATGCTGGGAGAGATGAGTCAAGGCAAAGATTTCCTGAATCTCTTTTCTTATACCGGCAGCGCCAGCGTACATGCGGGTCTGGGCGGTGCGCGCAGCACCACAACGGTGGATATGTCCCGCACCTATCTGGAGTGGGCCGAACGTAATTTGCGTCTGAACGGACTGAGCGGTCGCGCGCATCGCCTGATTCAGGCCGACTGCCTGGGCTGGCTGCGCGAGGCGAATGAACAGTTCGATTTGATCTTTATCGATCCGCCGACGTTCTCTAACTCAAAACGTATGGAAGAGTCGTTTGATGTTCAGCGCGATCATGTCGCGTTAATGAAAGATTTAAAACGCCTGCTGCGTAAAGGCGGCACCATCATGTTCTCAAATAATAAGCGCGGATTCCGTATGGATCTGGAAGGTCTGGCCGAACTGGGGCTTACAGCACAAGAAATTACGCAAAAAACGCTCTCCCCGGATTTTGCCCGTAACCGTCAGATCCATAATTGCTGGCTGATCCGCGCTGCCTGAAAGGAAAAGTAAATGTCATTAATCAGTATGCATGGCGCATGGCTGTCGTTCAGCGACGCGCCGCTTCTCGATAACGCAGAGTTGCATATCGAAGATAACGAACGCGTCTGTCTGGTGGGGCGTAACGGCGCCGGGAAATCCACCTTGATGAAGATCCTCAACCGCGAACAGGGTCTGGACGATGGGCGTATTATTTATGAGCAGGATCTGATCGTCGCGCGTCTGCAACAGGACCCGCCGCGTAATATTGCGGGCAGCGTCTATGACTTTGTCGCCGAAGGTATCGAAGAACAAGCGGAATACCTCAAACGCTATCATGAGATTTCCCGTCTGGTGATGAGCGATCCCAGCGAGAAAAACCTCAATGAAATGGCGCGCGTACAGGAGCAGCTCGATCATCATAATCTGTGGCAGTTGGAAAACCGTATTAATGAAGTGCTGGCGCAGCTTGGACTCGATCCTAACGCCGCGCTGTCGTCGCTCTCCGGCGGCTGGCTGCGTAAAGCCGCGCTGGGTCGGGCGCTGGTCAGCAATCCGCGCGTATTGTTACTGGATGAACCGACTAACCATCTGGATATCGAAACCATCGACTGGCTGGAAGGGTTTCTGAAAACCTTTAACGGAACGATTATTTTTATCTCTCACGATCGTTCGTTTATTCGCAATATGGCGACCCGCATTGTCGATCTCGATCGTGGCAAACTGGTCACCTATCCGGGAAATTACGATCAATACCTGCTAGAGAAAGAAGAAGCGCTGCGCGTAGAAGAGCTACAAAACGCGGAGTTTGATCGCAAACTGGCGCAGGAAGAAGTCTGGATTCGCCAGGGTATCAAGGCGCGCCGCACCCGTAATGAAGGGCGTGTGCGGGCGTTAAAAGCGATGCGCCGTGAACGCAGCGAGCGTCGTGAAGTGATGGGCACGGCGAAGATGCAGGTCGAAGAGGCGACGCGCTCCGGTAAAATCGTTTTTGAGATGGAAAATGTCGATTACCAGGTAGAAGGAAAACAACTGGTAAAAGATTTCTCAGCTCAGGTACAGCGCGGCGACAAGATTGCGTTAATTGGCCCGAACGGCTGCGGTAAAACCACGTTACTGAAACTGATGCTGGGACAGCTTCAGGCTGACAGCGGGCGTATCCATGTGGGAACGAAGCTGGAAGTCGCCTACTTCGATCAGCATCGCGCCGAACTGGACCCGGAAAAAACCGTGATGGATAACCTTGCGGAAGGCAAGCAAGAGGTAATGGTAAACGGTAAACCGCGCCATGTACTGGGCTATTTGCAGGACTTCCTGTTTCACCCCAAACGGGCGATGACGCCAGTTCGCGCGCTTTCCGGCGGCGAACGTAACCGTCTGCTGCTGGCGCGACTCTTCCTCAAGCCGAGCAATCTTTTAATTCTCGATGAACCAACGAACGATCTTGACGTCGAAACGCTGGAACTATTAGAAGAATTAATTGATGGCTATCAGGGCACGGTGCTACTGGTCAGCCACGATCGCCAATTTGTCGATAATACCGTGACGGAATGCTGGATTTTCGAAGGCGGCGGCAAAATCGGACGTTATATCGGCGGCTACCATGATGCGCGTGCGCAGCAAGCGCAGCATCTGGCGACGAAACAGCCGATGGTGAAAAAAAATGAGGAAGTTATTGCCCCTAAAGCAGAAATTGTAAAACGGGGCAGTAGCAAACTAAGCTATAAACTGCAGCGCGAGCTGGAGCAATTACCCGGTCAGCTTGAAGACCTGGAAGCGAAGCTGGAAGCGCTACAGGCGCAGGTTGCGGATGCGGCCTTTTTTAGCCAGCCCCATGAGCAAACGCAAAAAGTTCTGGCCGATTTAAGTCAGGTGGAGCAAGAACTTGAGCAAGCCTTCGAACGTTGGGAGTATCTTGAAGGCCTGAAAAACGGGGCATAATTAAAGGAGCGCCTATGTGTGAACATCACCATGCTGCGAAGCACATATTGTGCCCGCAATGTGACATGCTGGTGGCTTTACCCCGCCTCTCGCATGGACAAAAAGCAGCATGTCCACGATGCGGCGCAACGTTAACGACCGAGTGGGACGCGCCCCGGCAGCGTCCTACCGCCTATGCGTTAGCGGCACTATTTATGTTGCTGCTTTCTAACCTGTTTCCCTTCGTGAATATGAATGTCGCGGGTGTCACCAGCGAAGTCACGCTTCTGGAAATCCCCGGGGTCATGTTTTCTGAAGATTACGCCAGCCTCGGCACGTTCTTTTTATTATTTGTCCAACTGGTGCCGGCATTTTGCCTGGTGACCATTTTATTGCTCGTCAACCGAGCCAATCTGCCGTTGTCGGTAAAAAAAACGCTGGCGCGGATCTTTTTCCTCCTGAAATCGTGGGGAATGGCGGAGATATTTCTCGCCGGGGTGCTGGTCAGCTTTGTTAAGCTGATGGCCTACGGCGATATCGGCATCGGCAACAGTTTTATTCCCTGGTGCTTATTTTGTCTCGTTCAACTGCGGGCATTCCAGTGTGTTGATCGCCGTTGGTTGTGGGATGATATCGCCCCTCAGCCGGCGTTGGCGCAGCCGTTAACGCCGGGGATTACCGGTATCCGGCAATCTTTGCGCTCCTGCGCCTGCTGCACGGCGATCCTGCCTGCGAAGAGTCTCGTTTGTCCGCGTTGCCATACGAAAGGCTATGTCCGGCGTAAGAACAGTTTGCAATGGACGCTGGCGTTACTATTTACCTCGATCATGCTTTATCTACCCGCCAATATTTTGCCGATTATGATTACCGATTTATTGGGCTCGAAAATGCCGTCGACCATTCTGGCTGGCGTGATTTTGCTGTGGAGTGAGGGGTCTTATCCGGTTGCGGCGGTTATCTTTCTCGCCAGTATTATGGTGCCGACGCTAAAAATGATCGCCATTGCCTGGCTTTGTTGGGATGCGAAAGGCCACGGTAAACGCGACAGTGAGCGGATGCATTTTATTTATGAAGTAGTGGAGTTTGTGGGGCGCTGGTCAATGATTGATGTCTTTGTCATTGCCGTACTCTCTGCGCTGGTGCGTATGGGAGGGTTAATGAATATTTATCCTGCGATGGGTGCGTTGATGTTTGCTTTAGTCGTCATAATGACAATGTTTTCTGCGATGACCTTTGATCCGCGTCTGTCGTGGGATCGTGAATACGAACCAGGCCATGAGGAGTCCTGATAGCATGGAACCTAAAAAAGGGGAAGCCAAAGTACAAAAGGTGAAAAATTGGTCGCCTGTCTGGATATTCCCGATTGTTACTGCGCTTATCGGAGCCTGGATTCTGTTTTATCACTACAGCCACCAGGGACCAGAAGTTACCTTAATCACCACCAATGCGGAAGGTATTGAAGGCGGAAAAACGACGATTAAAAGTCGCAGCGTGGATGTCGGCGTGGTTGAAAGCGCGACGCTGACTGACGATCTGACCCATGTACAAATCAAAGCGCGGCTTCATTCCGGTATGGAAAAGTTGCTGCATAAAGACTCGGTATTTTGGGTCGTAAAACCGCAGGTGGGGCGTGAAGGCATCAGTGGGCTTGGGACGTTGTTATCAGGCGCGTATATTGAACTACAACCAGGGAGCAAGGGCAGTCAGCCGGAAAGCTATCAGCTTCTTGATTCACCGCCGTTGGCGCCGCCCGATGCCAAAGGTATTCGTGTGATTCTGGACAGCAAAAAGGCTGGCCAGCTCAGTCCTGGTGATCCCGTTCTGTTCCGAGGCTATCGGGTGGGGTCCGTTGAAACCAGCTCTTTCGATCCGCAAAAACGGACAATGAGCTATCAGTTGTTCATTAAGGCGCCAAACGATCGGCTGGTCACCAGTAATGTACGATTCTGGAAAGATAGCGGTATCGCTGTGGATCTGACATCTGCGGGAATGCGCGTGGAAATGGGATCGTTGACGACGCTGTTTGGCGGCGGGGTGAGTTTTGACGTGCCGGAAGGACTTGAGCAGGGACAACCCGTCGCCGAAAAAACGGCGTTTAATCTCTACGACGATCAAAAAAGTATTCAGGATTCGCTGTACACCGATCATATCGATTACCTGATGTTCTTTAAAGATTCGGTGCGCGGATTGCAACCTGGCGCGCCGCTGGAGTTCCGCGGTATTCGTCTGGGGACGGTAAGCAAAGTGCCTTTCTTTGCGTCTGATATGCGTCAGGTGTTTAACGATGATTACCGTATTCCTGTGCTGGTGCGCATTGAACCGGAGCGTCTGAAAGCGCAACTGGGAGAAAATGCAGATGTTGGCGCGCATTTGACGGAACTGCTTAAGCGCGGTTTACGCGCTTCGCTTAAAACAGGTAACCTGGTTACCGGGGCGCTGTATGTCGATCTGGACTTTTATCCCAAGGAGCCGCCGATTACCGGGCTACGCGAATTTGATGGCTATGAAATTATTCCTACCGTCAGCAGCGGCCTGGCGCAAATTCAACAGCGGCTGGTGGAAACGTTGGATAAGATTAACAACCTGCCGCTGAATCCGATGATTGAACAAGTGACCAATACGCTGTCTGAAAGCCAGCGCACTATGCGTCGGCTGCAAACCACGCTGGATAATATGAACAAGATTACCTCCAGTCAGTCGATGCAGCAGCTTCCGGCGGATATGCAAACGACGTTACGCGAACTTAATCGCAGTATGCAAGGCTTCCAGCCTGGATCGGCAGCGTATAACAAAATGGTGGCGGATATGCAGCGTCTCGATCAGGTGCTTCGTGAGTTACAACCGGTGTTGAAGACTTTGAACGAGAAAAGCAACGCGCTGGTATTTGAAGCGAAGGATAAAAAAGATCCCGAGCCTAAGAGGGCGAAACAATGAAAAAATGGCTAGTCGTGATAATGGCGTTCTGGCTGGCGTCATGTAGCTCCGGCGGAGAGAATAAAAGCTATTATCAGCTCCCGATAGCGCAAAGTGGTGTGCAAAGCACTACGAGCCAGGGCAACCGCCTCTTATGGGTAGAGCAGGTTTCCGTACCTGACTATCTGGCAGGTAACGGCGTGGTGTATCAAACCAGTGATGTCCAGTATGTGATTGCCAATAACAATCTATGGGCCAGCCCGCTGGATCAGCAATTGCGTAACACTCTGGTGGCAAATCTTAGCGCCCGGCTTCCTGGCTGGGTCGTCGCTTCTCAGCCATTGGGAACAACCCAGGATACGTTAAACGTGACTGTAACCGGGTTCCATGGACGTTACGATGGTAAGGTTATCGTGAGCGGGGAGTGGCTATTAAACCACAACGGACAACTGATTAAGCGGCCTTTCCATATTGAAGCCAGCCAGCAGAAAGATGGCTATGATGAAATGGTCAAAGTACTGGCGAGCGCATGGAGCCAGGAAGCGGCCGTTATCGCTGATGAGATAAAACGGCTTCCCTGAGATAAAAGTAATGTAAATTTAACCGCTTCAGGTCATGCGCCTGAGGCGGTTTTTTTACGTTTAACGCCGGAAAAATAGTTGTTCTGGCTCACATTTTTTGTACAAATGATTTTCCGTATAGCTCACAAATATGACATTGGTGTGAATTTTGCGCATTGACGGGCGATCCATTTAGAGGTATTCGTGTAGTGTGATTGCACATTTTGTAATCACTGTTTTCTTTTCCACCAGATACAAATATGAGGGAAACGAGGCATGAAGAGACAAAAACGAGATCGCCTGGAACGGGCACATCAACGTGGATATCAGGCCGGCATCGCCGGACGATCAAAAGAAATGTGTCCCTATCAGACGCTGAATCAACGGTCATACTGGTTGGGAGGTTGGCGACAAGCCATGGAGGACAGGGTGGTAATGGCCTGATTCTGTCTCTTTAGAAAAAGAAACCTCCGCACTGCGGAGGTTTCGCCTTTATTGGCTTTGCAAGCATGATACCGATAGCGCGGAATATCAATTCAACACTTAGAACGCGGAAGTATCCTGGAACAAACCGACTTTCAAATCGTGTGCGGTATAGATCAGACGACCATCCACCAGAACCTCACCGTCCGCCAGTCCCATGATCAGGCGACGGTTTACGATACGTTTGAAATGAATGCGATAGGTGACTTTCTTTGCCGTCGGCAGAACCTGACCGGTAAATTTCACTTCGCCCACGCCTAGCGCGCGGCCTTTGCCTTCGCCGCCCAACCAGCCCAGGTAGAATCCCACCAATTGCCACATAGCATCCAGACCCAGACAGCCGGGCATCACCGGATCGCCGATAAAGTGGCATCCGAAGAACCATAGATCAGGATTGATATCCAGCTCGGCTTCGACATAACCTTTGTCGAAATTGCCGCCCGTTTCGGTCATTTTAACGACGCGGTCCATCATCAGCATGTTCGGCGCAGGGAGTTGCGGCCCTTTAGCGCCAAACAGTTCACCACGACCAGAGGCAAGAAGGTCTTCTTTTGTATAGGATTCGCGTTTATCTACCATGTTTTATGTAAACCTTATTTTATTGAAGCACGCAGGATAGCTAACACGTGTACGCTGAACAAGTCCGATCAGTTCGGAATAAAAGCGTTCAGCCAACGTAATGGCCACGGGAAACGATGACGGCCTTCCTGTTGCGTCGCCTGCGCGATACGCTCCTGGATAGTCTGCATCAACGTCGTTTGTCCTTCGCCATCCCACACCAGATTTAACAGTAGCGGTAAGGCGTCGGTCACGTCGTCTACCGCCCAGATAGTGAACTTCTCTTCTTTAACCGCTTGCAGCAGTTCAGATTTAAGACTGAGATGCCGGACATTGGCGGCAGGGATAATGACGCCCTGTTTACCGTTTAATTCCCGCTGCTCGCAGATGGCGAAGAAACCTTCAATTTTTTCGTTTAGCCCACCCACCGGTTGCGCGCGACCAAACTGATCAACCGAGCCGGTAATCGCAATGTTTTGATTCACAGGCACATTGGCCAGCGCGCTGATGAGCGCACATAATTCAGCCATTGAGGCGCTATCGCCATCCACTTCGCTGTAGGACTGCTCAAAGGTTAACGAGGCAGAGAAGGGAATTTGTTGCTCAAGCTGCAACTCCGACATCAGGAAGGCTTGCATAATCATCATTCCCTTCGCGTGAATATTTCCGCCAAGTTCGGCCTTCCGCTCAATATCGTTAAATTCGCCATCGCCGATATGCACAACACAGCTAATTCGCGACGGTTCGCCAAAGGCGCGCGGATGCCCGGGAAACTCAATGACGGAAAGCGCATTGATTTGTCCAACGCGTTCGCCTTCGGTTTCAATCAGGATCTGCTCTTGCAGAATCTCGTCCTGCATCCGTTCCGCCAGAAAGCCTTCTCGCCATTCGCGTCGGGCAAGCATCAGGCTGAGCGCTTCTGCGCCGCATGTATCGCCTTCGCATAAGGGCGCCGCCTCCTTAAACTGGCGGGCTATCCACAGTGGGCAAAGGGGCAGAGTGTCCTGTTCGCCGGTATAACGCACAGCCTCGCGTATCAGGACGGGCCAGGCGTCCGGTGCCGGGGCAGGCAAATTATCGCGTGAAGCGATACGCGTCACCCATTGACACCACAGGGTCATAGCTTCTGCGTCCGCTATCTGTAAATTGTCTTCAAATTCACTGTAGATAGCTTGTTCCGCGAGCTCCGGTTCCATCTCCTGAAAATCGGCCAGTGATTCACGTTCGCCAACCAGAATCACCTTCAGTTTGAGCGGCATTGATGGCACGGAGACCGGCAATGGACGCGACTCGTCAAACGCCACCCAGTCAAAACGCTCGCGGCTAACGATCGCTTTCAGACGCATCCATAGTAACGGCTGCGCCAGAAGGGTTCGTAAGGAAATAATAAGTACGCCGCCGTTCGCCTGATGAACCAGACCCGGCTGCAGGGAAATGTCGCCATTATACTGCCGCAGGCAACCAAAAAGCTGTTCGGCTTCGACCCAGTCCGCGCTGACGACTTGTGTGACGGTGGCAAAGTTGTCTTGCGCATTCTGCGCGGCGCGGTAATGAATAGTATGCCCGGAAACGTCATAATGCCCGCCGGTTAATTGTCCGGCGTCGGTTTGCAGAGCGCGGACGGCATCTGAAAGTAAAGTAAGATACTCTTGCTCTTCAGGCGCTTTAGTCAGCATAAAAGAGGATGATGTCCACGGCTGAATAAGTTGCTCAAGCGCAAATTGCAGTCGTGGCTGAGTATCACTGAGTAAGGTGTCGTTTTCGTCAGTCGCGTGTGGCTGTGCAAATATCTCCTGATAGCTTTCGCTATCCGGAACCAGATCACGCCATGCAAGTTTCGTAATGGTCAAAGTTGAGGTTTTTTAGTCTGTTGTAAAAGGGGGGATTATAGCCTAACCCGTCACGCTGCACACGCGGAAAGCGAATGCAAAGTAATGTGAAGACGTGTAACCATTCACAGGTTCGAGATTCTTTTCTTCAGATGGCTAAAAAACTGATATTCTGATAACAGTTACACGGTAACATTGGGATCACAATGAAATATCAACAACTTGAAAATCTTGAAAGCGGTTGGAAATGGAAATATCTGGTGAAAAAGCACCGCGAAGGGGAGTTGATCACCCGCTACGTGGAAGCCAGTGCTGCCCAGGAAGCCGTCAATTTGTTGTTGGCCCTCGAAAATGAACCGGTGCGGGTAAATGTCTGGATAGACAGGCATATGAATCCTGCCTTGCTTAATCGGATGAAACAAACCATTCGGGCAAGACGCAAACGACACTTCAATGCGGAACATCAGCATACGCGCAAAAAATCTATTGATTTAGAGTTTATGGTCTGGCAGCGTCTGGCGGGCCTTGCGCAGCGACGCGGTAAAACATTATCCGAAACGATTGTGCAACTCATAGAAGACGCGGAGCATAAAGAGAAATATGCCACGCAAATGACCACGTTAAAGCAGGATTTACAGGCGTTATTAGGCAAGAAGTAACGCTGAAAGGCGTTGTCACCCAGACCAGAGCAAAAAACCCCGCGACGCGGGGTTTTTTATCAGACGGAAACTTAAGCCTGCGGCTGAGTTACCACGTCTTTAATGCCTTTAACTTCGATCTCTACGCGACGATCCGGTGCCAGGCAGTCAATCAGGGCAGCGCGAGGTTTCACGTTGTCACAGGTGTTGCCGGTAACCGGGTTAGATTCGCCCATACCACGTGCGGAGATTTTGTCAGACGGGATACCTTTGGAGATCAGGTAATCAACAACAGACTGAGCACGTTTCTCGGACAGACCCTGGTTGTAAGCGTCAGAACCGATGCGGTCAGTGAAGCCCAGAACGACTACGGAACCGTCTTTCGGGTCCAGGTTGCTCAGCTGGTTGTACAGTTGATCCAGCGCCTGCTGACCTTCCGGCTTCAGGGTAGATTTGTTGAAGTTGAACAGTACGTCAGACTTCAGAGTGAAGTGCTTGGTCTGTACTTCCGGAGCCGGAGCCGGGGCTGGAGCCACTACCGGAGCAGCTTCTTGCTGGCCGAAACGGTAGGAAACACCTACGCTCAGCAGGCCGTTATCCGGACGGGTGCCGATGGTGTTGGCATCACCGATGTTGTTAGTCCACTGGTATTCCAGACGGGTTGCGATTTCAGGGGTGATGGCATACTCGATACCGCCCGCGAATACCGGGGAAACGCCGGTGTCGTGGTTTTTAGTAGACTCACCGCCAGGGGTGTTAGACTTAGTGTCTGCACGCCATACCATACCACCCAGACGGGTATAAACGTCCAGATCGTCAGTGATTGGGTAACCCAGTTTAGCGGTCAACTGAACGCCCTGAGCTTTGTAAGCGCCATTGATGTTGTCGCCTTTGTACGGCATACGGCCTAACCAGTCGTAGCCCATTTCAAAGCCAACGTACGGATTAACCTGGTAACCACCAAAAGCACCTGCGCCCAGTTGGTTTTCATGGGTCGGGCCATTGTTAGGAATGAAGCCAGTGTCATGGTACTGAGACCAGCCCAGTTTAGCACCAGTGTACCAGGTGTTATCTTTCGGAGCGGCCTGCGCTACGGTAGCGAAACCAGCCAGTGCCACTGCAATCGCGATAGCTGTCTTTTTCATTTTTTGCGCCTCGTTATCATCCAAAATACGCCATGAATATCTCCAACGAGATAACACGGTTAAATCCTTCACCGGGGGACCTGCTCAATAGTTACTCTACCGATATCTACGGCTTATGCCGAGCACCCCTGGCGATGTAAAGTCTACAACGTAGTTGGAAACTTACAAGTGTGAACTCCGTCAGACATGTGAAAAAAACATGACGAACATACACATCATTTAACACTTTTAGATGATAAATCGTACAGCAAAAATCGCGGAAACCGCTTCTGACAAGCTTTCTCGTAAAAAAAACGTTAGCACTCAAAGGAGATGCAATCGCGTAAAAAAAATTCCAGGATAAATCCTAATTTTACTTAATGATACAAATTAGAGTGAATTTTTAGCCCGGAATGCTGTCTCCTGGGTAAAGCGTGCGCACGTACAGGGCGCATGATAAACCCTACCGCATTGCCTACATTTGCTGCTTCAACCAGGCTGGCATGCTCTTCTTCCGTAAGTTCTTCCGCCAGCCAGCCAATCACTACACTGTAATTTCCTGTACGCAGAGCGCGAATCATTGCCTCCAGCGTATGACGAGGCGCAAGCTGACTAATTTGCATCACTTTCGTTAATGGCAAACCTGCAGACTGTACCCATTCACGGCTGAGTTTTTGCTGCGGCGTGAGCCAGAGCTGCCAACGTGATTGTTGGCCTAACTGCCGGAGTAAAGGCAAAAGCAGGAGTTGCGCCATCATGGGCTGGTCTTCGTGGTAGACAACTTCACTGACCAGCCCTGCGGCGGCATTTTCCGTAGCGGCACGCGCAGTGTTGTGGGGAGTGGTAGAAAATGACGAAGAACGATTTGCATAACCTGAAGTGTACATAATCAATCCAGCCCTGTGAGTTACTGTATATCCATACAGTACCCCTGTAGCGATGAAAGATCAACTCTATTTTCGGAAACTGTCTCGCAATTTTTATTCTTAGTGACGTCAAAAATAAAAATCATCTTGCTCGCGGAGTATAAGTTGCCTATTTTCGTCATTAACGGATCTGTTATTACAAATCATTCTTTTACTTTATGATTTAAAAGGAATTTTATGAGAGCACTCTCTTATGACAGGATCTATAAATCGCAAGAATATTTGGCCTCTCTGGGGACGATCCAGTATCGATCCTTATTCGGCAGCTATAGTCTGACCGTGGAAGATACCGTCTTTGCGATGGTGGCTAACGGCGAGCTTTATCTCCGCGCCTGTGAGCAAAGCGTACCCTATTGTGTGAAGCATCCTCCCGTCTGGCTCACATTTATGAAGTGTGGACGCCCTGTTATGCTCAACTATTATCGGGTGGATGAAAGCCTGTGGCGCGATCAGCAGCAACTGGTACGTTTATCGAAGTATTCTCTTGACGCGGCAATGAAGGAAAAACACAGCCGTATTTTACAGCACAGGCTCAAAGATCTCCCCAATATGACCTTCCATCTGGAAACATTGCTCAATGAGTCAGGGATAAAGGACGAGAATATGTTACGCGTACTGGGTGCAAAAATGTGCTGGCTAAGGTTGCGACAAAGTAATCCTTTGCTGACGGTAAAAGTTCTGTATGCGTTAGAAGGCGCAATTGTTGGCGTACATGAAGCGGCGCTCCCGGCGAGTCGTCGCCAGGAGCTTGCCGATTGGGCTCATTCGCTTACGGCTGGGTAATGGATGTAGAAGACGGCGGTGAAATTTGCCGTTGTAAGCGCCCGATTTCGGGTAGTAAGGCAATGAGCAAACCAATTTGTTGAACAACCAGAGGTTCTTTGCTGTCCGGACGTGTTTCCAGCGACTGAACTCGCTGCTTTAAATCCTCCAGCGCCTGGTGTACTCGCTGTTCGTCTTCAGGTTGATGATGAAGCGCATCATCAACGTAGCAGACCGCGTCATCCAGAAGCCCCAGCACATCCGGATTACTGAGCTTTTCGCGGTGCGCGCCGAGGGCGGAAATATAGCTGGTAAAAGTATGATTGAGGCAAAGCAGCCTGAACGCCGCTTCCCGGGTTTCGGCCTTGACGTCGGGTTCGCTTGACATATTAGAAACCACGGATGCCAGTTCCGCATCGCGGTTGTGCGCGTCGCGCCTGGCAATGCGATAGGTCAGGCGGTTGTCCCGGCCCTGGTGATATTGCTCAAGGATCGCATCAAGGTAGCGGCAATTCGCATCGGTGGCGCGCTGGAGTACCCGGGGAAGATTGCGAAAGCGCCAGTCCGGCCAAATAAAGCTGACCGCAGCCCAGGCGATAGCGCAGCCAATCAACGTGTCGATGACGCGCGGTAACGCTACCTCAAAGCCTTCGCCCAAGAGGTTAAAGCAGAGTAATACCAGCAGAGTGATGAACATCGTCGCATGGGCATACTGTACATTACGGAATGCAAAGAAAAGCACGCCGGTAATCACCAGCAGAACTAACTGTCCTTCAAGCGAAGGAACAAACCATAAAATCGGCAGGCCGATAGCAACGCCTACCAACGTACCGATAATCCTGAGCGCAAGGCGATGGCGGGTCGCGTTATAGTTAGGCTGACAAACGAACAGGCTGGTGAGTAATATCCAGTACCCGTGGCGCATCCCGGTAATTTGAATGAGAGCATAACCCACGCACAATACCAGCGACATGCGTACTGCATGGCGAAAGAGAGCGGACTCTGGGGTAAAATTACGGCTCAGACGCAGCCAGATGTCGCTAAACCCGTGCAGGCTATCATCAGCCAACTGGTTTTCTGACTCATTGCGCGGCATTGCCTGGGCCTGCTCCGACTCGATCGTCGCCAGTTGCGCGTCAATGGCGCGCAGGTTGGTTAATAAGAACCCAAGCGTATTCAACAGTTCCAAAGAAGCGCCGCTGGCGCGCATACGTTCAAGCGCGGCGTCAATGTGGGTAAAGACGCGTTCAAAGCGCGGATCATGCTGATATGGCGTGCGCAGTAAGATACAGCGCGCCAGCTGCGTGCAGGCCTGTGCCTGCATTGACATCAGACGTTGAAAGCGAAACATCACGTCGCTGTGACGAAAGTGGTCGCGCAGCGTCTGGTATTGAATATGCGAAGAGCTGGCGCGTTCATGAATATCCTGCGCCACAAAATAGTAATGGAGGGTGCGACGCGTGCCGCGTTGACCGCGATCGCCGCGCAGGCGAGTCAACAACGACACTTTCGTTTGGTTCAGCGTCGCCATTAACTGCCCGTTCGCTAATGCTAAATCATAGAGCGGTGCCTGGCTCTCATCTTCAATATCAGGATCAAACAGGCGTGATTTCAGTTCCAGATAGTGCGCCAACTGTTCGTAACTGCGCGCCAGATTATCCTGTAATGGGCGGATAGGAAATAGCAGGTGCCCGGTTAGGGTCAGCAGATTATACCATACCGCGCCCGCCAGCAGGAGTAGAGGTTGCTGATACCAGTGCGCATATAAAGAGGCGCCCAGCATCGTGTAGATGGCAATGAGTAATGCGCCGAACGCGATGGTGGCATAGCGTTGCCCTAATCCTCCCAACAGAATAAATCCACTGGTGGATAAAGTTAAGCCCAACGCAAATAGCCACGGCCAGGGAAAGAGCAGCTCAACAGAAGCAGAAGCGATAAAAAAGCAAATTAACGTAATGATTAAATTACGTAAACGCCCGGCAAGGCGGTCGTCGAGATCGGTTAGCGCCGCGGCAACCATACCGAGCGTGAGCGGGATGGTGAGTTTGACGTCGCCCAGCCACCAGGGCAGGGCGGTGGTGCCACACAGGGCGATAAAAATGCGGATGTAATACAGCCAGGTACTGTTCCAGGTATAACGGCGAATCAGCGGACTTAACATAAAGGCTATTTGTCCCGATCATTCAAAACGGCGGCGCGCGTTAGCTTCCCGCGCGGCGCGAGCGGTTTCTACAGAGACGACGCGGCGACCGACAGGCCAAAGCGCAATCGCGGCAATTTTAAAGTTCGCAATGCCGACAGGTATCCCGATGATAGTGACACACTGCGCGATACCGGAGGCAATGTGCATCAGGCATAGCCACCAGCCGAAAAAAAGTAGCCAGAAAATATTCAGCAAGGTACCGCCAGTATTCATTAATAGGTTTTTCGCCGCCGGATTAAGTTCGTCAACATGGATGGCCTCATTGCCGTAAGGGAACAGGGACAGCTTGGTTATCTCCCAGCAGGAGCGGGTCAACGGCAAGGTAAAAATAAGCACAATACTGACAAGCGTCGCCAGCAGCCAGGCCAGCGTAGTGGCAAAGCCGCCCAGTACAAAGTTTAAAATATTCAGAACGGTACGCATAAACCCTCAGTTCATTCCGGTTTTCTATCACTGCGGGCAATTGTAACGTTTTTTTAGACTGGAGCACGTTTTCTCTGGCGGTTACACTGATAAGCACATCTTTACGTCTGGATTCGCTGAGTCATGGAACTGAAAGCAACTTCTCTTGGAAAACGTCTGGCGCAACATCCCTATGATCGTGCTGTGATTCTTAACGCGGGAGTGAAAGTGTCTGGCGACAGGCATGAATATCTTATTCCATTCAATCAGTTATTGGCGATTCACTGTAAGCGTGGACTGGTGTGGGGCGAGCTGGAGTTTGTCCTCCCGGAGGATAAAGTCGTGCGTTTGCACGGTACCGAGTGGTCGGAAACCCAGCAATTCCATCGCCACCTGGACGCGCACTGGCGTCGCTGGAGCCAGGAGATGAGCGATGTCGCCGCGCAGGCATTACAAGATCAATGGGCGCGTATCAGTGAGCGAACGGGCGAAAACCAATGGCTTACCCGTGAGCGGGTTCGGGGACTGGAACACGAAATTCGTCAGACGTTTGCCGCCTTGCCGCTACCCATCTCACGCCTGGAGGAGTTTGATAACTGTCGCGAGATATGGCGTAAGTGTCTGGCATGGTTACAGGATAGCGAGGGAAGTCGGCAGCAACATAATCAGGTGTATACCGCTGCCATGCTGGAAGCGCATGCCGACTTTTTTACGCAGATAGAATCCTCTCCGCTTAATCTCTCCCAGGCCAGGGCGGTGGTTAATGGCGAATCATCGTTACTGGTACTGGCGGGAGCGGGTAGCGGCAAGACCTCGGTGTTGGTGGCGCGCGCGGGTTGGCTGTTGGCGCGTGGACAAGCCGATGCGGGGCAAATTCTTTTACTGGCGTTTGGTCGCAAGGCGGCAGAGGAGATGGATGAGCGTATCCGCGAGCGGTTACATACAGAAGAGATTACTGCCCGTACGTTCCATTCGCTGGCGCTGTATATTATTCAGCAAGGCAGTAAAAAAGCGCCGGTTGTCAGTAAGCTGGAAAGTGACGCCGCAGCGCGGCATCAGCTATTTCTGCACACCTGGCGTCAGCAGTGTAGCGAGAAGAAAGCGCAGGCCAAAGGCTGGCGTCAGTGGCTGGAAGAGGAGATACAGTGGACGGTGCCGAAAGGCAATTTCTGGGACGATGAGACATTGCAGCGGCGTCTGGCCCCTCGCCTGGATCGTTGGGTCAGTTTGATGCGTATGCACGGCGGCGCGCAGGCAGAAATGATCGCTGGCGCGCCAGAGGAGTGCCGAGAGCGGTTCGGCAAACGCATTAAGCTGATGGCGCCGCTGCTGAAGGCCTGGAAAAGCGCGTTGAAAGCGGAAAATGCCGTTGATTTCTCCGGGCTGATTCATCAGGCAATGGTGATCCTCGAAAAAGGGCGTTTTATCAGCCCGTGGAAGCATATTCTGGTCGATGAATTTCAGGATATTTCCCCGCAACGGGCGGCGCTGTTAGAGGCGCTGCGCAAGCAAAATAGCCAGACTACGCTGTTTGCCGTTGGCGATGACTGGCAGGCGATTTACCGTTTTAGCGGGGCGCAGCTCTCCTTAACGACGGCGTTTCATCAGTCGTTCGGCGAGGGCGAGCATTGCCACCTGGACACTACGTACCGTTTTAATAGTCGGATTGGCGATATTGCCAACCGCTTTGTGCAGCAGAATCCGCATCAGCTTAAAAAACCGTTAAATAGTCTTACCGTAGGCGATAAAAAAGCGGTTACGCTGTTGGATGAAAGCCAGTTGGACGCATTACTGGATAAATTATCCGGCTATGCAAAGGAGGATGAACGTATCCTGGTGCTGGCGCGCTATCATCATCTGAAACCCGCCAGTCTACAAAAAGCGGCGACTCGCTGGCCGAAGTTACAGATAGATTTCATGACTATCCATGCCAGCAAAGGCCAGCAGGCCGATTACGTTATTCTTGTAGGGTTACAGGCGGGTAACGACGGTTTTCCCGCACCGGCGCGAGAGTCTGTTATGGAAGATGCGCTTCTTCCTCAGGTTGAGGATTTTCCGGACGCTGAAGAGCGGCGTTTGTTATATGTGGCGTTGACGCGCGCGCGCGCGCGGGTCTGGCTGCTTTTCAATAAAGATAATCCCTCGCGCTTTGTGGAGACGCTTAAACAACTAGATGTGCCGGTGGCGAGAAAACCCTAAAGCGCGGGCGGTACAGCCGCCCGCTCAGCGGTTATTTCAGGCGCTCGGCCAGATAACGCGCATAATCCGGAATAAGAATATCTACAGCGTCATTAAAATGCGGGGACTGGATGATAAAGTCCGCCGTTGAGACGTTAGTGGCGACAGGGATATTCCATACGGTGGCCAGACGCAGTAGCGCTTTTACATCCGGGTCGTGTGGTACCGCGTTAAGCGGGTCCCAGAAGAAAATCAACACGTCGATTTTCCCTTCTGAAATGAGCGCGCCAACCTGCTGGTCGCCGCCCATCGGGCCGCTCAGCATTGCATTAACGTCCATACCCGTTGCGCGCTGGATCAGATTCCCCGTGGTGCCGGTTGCATAGAGAATATGTTTTTCCAGCAACGGCTGATGGCGTTCCACCCAGTTCATTAACATCTGTTTGCAGTGGTCGTGGGCAACCAACGCGATATGTTTGCGCGTTGGCAAGGTGCGAGTCGTCAGTTCCATAATTCGATTCCGTAGTTAACCTGTCTACAGATTACTGGAAGCGCTTGATGCTGCAAGAGAAAGACAAAAAAATTGCGCGCTGGCACAACTCATATCAAGAGGGCGGCTGTTTTTCCGCCCATTGCAGGAAATGATTGCGTGTCTGCGGGTCGGCCAGACGGAACCAATATTTCAGCCGCTGTTCTGTCAGAGTTTGTGATTGCGGCGGTACGGTGTCAAGCTCTGAGACGTCGGAAAGTAATGTACTGTCGTCTGCCATCATCGTGGCGAACTGAGGAAGCGAGGCGCGTTTCGCCGATTTGTTATAACGCTCGGTCTCTATTTCATAATCGACCACTTTAGCCGTAGAAGTAATTGCCAGAATATCGAGTTTTACCGGAATAGGCATGGCGTTGCCATCCAAAAGCGTCAAGCGTGGCGCTGCGTTAAAATGCGAGGCTTCGCGCTCGTTTTCCAGCCGCGGGAGCTGGAAATTGACCTGATTTATCAGTTGAGTATCGAAACTTATTACCAGCGGTGGAGAAATATAAAGCCGCTCTTCATTACCGGGCAGGCGGATGGTTTTTTCCACACGGAAAACGAGTTGGTGCGGCCCGTTTTCCAGTTCGATGCTCTCTGCGCCGCGTAATAACGAGCTGGACACCTTTTTGCCGTCCAGCACCAGAAGATCGACCTCATTCGACAGACGGAGTGTTGTGGCAAAAACAGTAACCGGCAAACAGAGAGCAAGGAAGGTGGTTAGCGCGCCGGTTTTCATAAGGTTCTCCTGTCCAAAGGCCGTCTGGCTAATAATGTATCGAAATTTTTCTTAGATCATGTTTACTAACATATAGACATATTTTGGCGTTTTGCTCTCATACATCGGTATGGGATGAATGGTTGCCATGTCAGGTTTGTCGTACACTTTGCAAAACAGCCAGGAGAAAGATGATGAAAGAGACCGATATTGCTGACGTTTTGACGTCCACTCGCACTATCGCGCTGGTAGGCGCGAGCGATAAACCCGATCGCCCAAGCTATCGGGTAATGAAATACTTGCTTGAACAGGGCTACCATGTGATTCCGGTTGCGCCAAAAGTCGCTGGTAAGACATTGCTGGGGCAACAGGGGTATGCCACGCTGGCTGACATTCCCGAAAAAGTCGATATGGTGGATGTTTTTCGCAACTCTGAAGCTGCGTGGGGCGTCGCGCAGGAAGCTATCGCCATCGGCGCAAAAACGCTGTGGCTACAGCTTGGCGTGATCAACGAACAGGCGGCGGTGTTGGCGCGGGATGCAGGCATGACCGTGGTGATGGATCGCTGCCCGGCGATTGAGATCCCCCGTCTGGGGCTGGCGAAATAAAAGTTAAAATGGCCGGATAAAGCAGCATGTCGCCATCCGGCCTGTTAAATACAATCAGTTACGTAGTCGCGGCGCCTGAAGCTGCTTGCGAATGGTACGCGCCAGTTCATCCATCGATGGCTGTTCTGGATGCTCATCCCGCATTTCGCTTCGCAACTGGGCCTCGGCCAGATAAGTATGGACTGGCTGACCATCATCATCTTCCATTACCACGTGGTACCACGGAGCGGCGCGAAGTTCGTCGTTAACCGCCAGTTCATCAGGCGACGGCTCATCAAGCGAATATTCCGGGTCGATATCGACGACCACTCCGAGGTAACCTAACAGGGAATGGCGGACCTGCTGGCCGATACCGAATTTGCTGGCTATCATAGTCACCTCCCGGGAAATAGATATCCTTTATATGAGGATACTATTCCACTTTTCAAGTTACATGACGCGACAGGCAAACCCTTTCAGATACAGCCCTTCCGGGTAGGTGGCGATCACAGGATGATCGGCGGCCTGACGGAACTGCTCTATAAATTGTACATCACGACCGGCATCTATTGCTGCATCGGCAATGATTTTCTGAAATAAATCGCTGGTCATCAGGCCGGAGCAAGAGAATGTCAGCAGTATGCCGCCCGGATTGAGCAGTTGAATCGCCAACATGTTAATGTCTTTATAGCCCCGGCAGGCGCCCATTAACTGGCTTTTATTTTCGACGAATTTGGGTGGGTCCATAATGATAACGTCGAATTTTTCGCCGTGTTCACGGTAAGCGCGCAGCAACTTAAACACGTCATCGCGCACGAATTCGGCTTTGCTCAAATCCAGTTGGTTCAGTTCAACGTTTTGTCTGGCGATATCCAGCGCATCCTGCGAGGTATCCACGCTGACAACCTGGCGACAACCGCCCATTAACGCCGACACGGCAAAACCGCCGGTATAAGAGAAGCAGTTCAGTACCCGTTGATTTTCCACATAGCGGCGCGTCGCCAGACGACTGTCGCGCTGATCAAGATAATAACCGGTTTTGTGGCCGCCCTGGATATTGACCAGTAATTTCATACCGTGTTCTTCAATTGGCAGAAGCGCAGGCGGCAGTTCGCCGGTGACCGGGCCTTGCGTCAGCGCCATTCCTTCTTTTTTCCGCACGGCGACGTCGCTGCGATCGTAAATAGCGCAATCCGGATAGCATGTTTGCAGAGCGCTAATTAATACGGCGCGTTGATATTCGGCCCCGGCGCTGAGCAGTTGCAGCACCAAAAAATGACCAAAACGATCAATAGTGACGCCAGGAAGGCCATCGGATTCACCGGCGATCAGACGATAGCTATCCAGACCGTCTTTTTTTGCCAGCCAGTCGCGCCACTGCTGCGCCTGGCGCAGGCGACGGGTGAAAAACGCAATATCAATGGATTCTGCTTTATCAAATGTCCAGACGCGCGCGCGGATCTGAGACGCTGGCGACCAGGCGCCGCGTGCTAACCACTTTCCCTGATGATCGACGATATCGATAGTTTCACCGAGGTTGGCTTTGCCTTCCAGACGCGAGACGGCGCCGGAAAAGACCCATGGGTGGCGGCGGAGTAAAGATTTTTCTCGCCCTTTGCTGAGGACTAAACGGGGATATTGCGGAAATGTAGATTCAGTCATGCGGAGTAACCTCTCACAAACAGTGACGCGAGCCGGATGATAGTTCCAGCCTGGGACCGTGAAAACGAAATGGCGCGTAGGGTAGCACAGATGAGAGGGGCAATCATCAGCGTATGGTGGTGAGCGTTTCTGCACAAAATAGAATCGTAAAGGCACAGTTTCTTCAGCGGGCGCTTTTTATATTGCTATTTCGTTACATGAAGAAGGAAATACAATGAAAACAGTCTTCTCTTTGACCGCAGCCGCAATGATGGCATTGAGTGGCAGCGTATCTGCCGCGTCGGCGTTTAGCCTCAGTAGCGCGGATATTCCGGCGGATTTTCGTTTAACGCAACAACACGTCTTTAAAGGATTTGGTTGTAGCGGAGAAAATATTTCGCCGCAACTGAGCTGGCGCAATCCGCCTGCCGGAACCAAAAGCTACGCTATTACCGTCTTCGATCCCGATGCGCCTACCGGAAGCGGCTGGTGGCACTGGACGATGGTGAATATTCCTGCGCAGATTCACGACCTGCCAACGGGGGCTGATAAAAACACCTTACCCTCGGGAGTGGTGCAGGGACGTAATGATTTCGGTTATGCTGGCTTTGGCGGCGCTTGTCCGCCGCCGGGCGATAAGCCTCATCGCTATCAGTTTACCGTGTGGGCGCTGAATACGGCAACACTGCCGCTCGACAGTGAGGCAAGCGGCGCGTTGGTAGGGTTTATGCTTAACGCGCATGTGATTGCGAAAGCGAAATTCACGGCCACATACGGAAGATAAAACAGAGGACGGCACGGTGCAGGAGATGCATATTCGACATCAGGATCTTACGACGGCAGAGGTGCGCTCCAGTCATCTGCACCGTTTGCATCGTGTTACGCTTTTTTCCGCCGCTATCTGCCATATTACGCAGGGCAGTAAAGTCATCATTCAGGATGATAACCGCCTTGTCGCCGGGCCTGGCGAGTTGATTATTATCCCGGCGAACACGCCGCTGGAGATTATTAATCAGCCTGCGCAGAGCGGTTTTCGCTCCGACCTGTTGTTACTTTCACCGGAGATTATTGCTCGCTTTAAAATGATGTACGTTCAGGATTATCCACCGGCAAAACTGACATCGCTGTGTACGCCGATGAGCTGTAGCCTGACATTTATGTGGGCGAACGTGTTGGATGCTGTGCGCCAGGGCTTACCCGTCGGATTACAGGAACATCAGGCAATGGGGTTACTGTTAGCGCTTTTGCATGATGGCGCGGCGGGACCGCTGCTTATTGAACGGCGTTACACCCTCACGGAGCAGGTGCGGCAACTGATAATGCTCTCGCCTGCTAAGCTATGGACAGCCCAGGAGATAGCCCGCCGTCTTGCTATGGGTACATCGACTCTGCGTCGGCGTTTGCAGCGCGAATCACAGAGTTATCGGCAAATTATTGAAGAGGTGCGCATGTCCTGCGCGCTTTCTCAACTGCAATCGACGACGCTGCCGATCGGCGAAATAGCGCTACGGTGCGGCTACCTGTCGGGGTCGCGATTTACGGCCAGATTCCGCCAACATTATGGGTGTCTGCCCAGTCAGGTACGTTAAGTATGTCCTGTATGAGCCTCCACCACTGATTATGAAAGGAGAACCATCATGTCGAACGTCTGCATTATCGCCTGGGTTTATGGTCGCGTTCAGGGAGTCGGATTTCGCTATACTACGCAGCATGAGGCGCTGCGACTGGGGTTAACCGGCTATGCGAAGAATATGGATGACGGAAGCGTAGAAGTGGTGGCCTGTGGCGACGCGGCGCAGGTGGAAAAGCTCATCAAGTGGCTGAAAGAAGGCGGGCCGCGCTCTGCTCGTGTGGACAACATCCTCACTGAACCGCACAGCCCTCGTGAGACGTTAACAGGCTTCAGTATTCGGTATTAAATACATTTTACCGGCTTGGGCAGGCCAGCGATTTTGGTCGCTTGCTTTGCCGGGCCTTTCGGGAACAGACGATACAGATAGCGGCTGTTGCCTTTTTCTTCGCCGAACTTATTCGCCATCGCTTTTACCAGCATTCGGATGGCGGGAGAGGTATTAAACTCCAGGTAGAATTCGCGCACGAAGCGCACGACTTCCCAGTGTTCCGCAGAGAGCTCAATGCCTTCATTCGCGGCGATAGCGACTGCCAGCGGTTCACTCCACTGCGTCGTCTCTTTCAGATAACCTTCGCTATCAGTACTGATTTCTTTACCTTCAAAGATCAACATAACGTTTCACTGCATAATCAACACGGACGGCAGTGTAGCAAAAAATAAAGCCCCGCATAAGCAGGGCTGGAAAAGGTGAATGTCGATTAATCGCGGCTGGCGAAGCCCAGAATGCTGAGCAGGCTGACAAAGATGTTGTACAGCGAAACGTACAGACTGACGGTCGCACGAATATAGTTGGTTTCACCGCCGTGAATGATGTTACTGGTTTCATACAGGATAGCGCCCGAGGAAATCAGGATAAACACCGCGCTAATCGCCAGGTGCAATGCAGGCAGTTGCAGGAAAATATTCGCCACCATACCAATCAGCACGACGACGATCCCGGCCATCAGCATACCGCCCAGGAAAGACATATCCTTACGGGTGGTCAGGACGTAAGCGGAGCAGCAGAAAAACACTAACGCAGTACCACCCAGCGCCATGCCAATGACATCGCCCATGCCTGCTGACAGATAGGCGTTAAGAATCGGACCCAGGATATACCCGAGGAAGCCGGTAAACGCAAAAGCAGACAGGATACCGGTCGGCTTATTGGCGGTTTTATAGGTCAGAAACATCAACCCATACATACCGACCAGCGTCAGGATCAGGCCGGGAGAGGGCAGCATCAATACCGTACTGGCTGTCGCGGTAATTGCGGAGAAAGCCAGCGTCAGGCTCAGCAGAAAATAGGTATTGCGCAGTACTTTGTGCGTGCTCAGTAGCGAGCTACGATCACGCGATGATGTAATGATACGATCCATAGTCACTCTCTTATGACAGATGTAATTAATAAAGAAGAATAATAAAAACGGTCACTATCACCCAGTGGTTTTACCCATCTTTACGCATCCGTTTACGTTTAGTTTCCTTAAGAGATTTCAGGCAATTACCGCCGTTAAAAAGGTCTTCCCACACTAGCGCTAGCCATGAAACAGGTGGCAGCGCCACCAAAGCGCTAGCGACAAAAAAATCGATAATCACAGCGGTAAAACAGAAGGGACGATAAACACGCATTAAGCCAGCATTTGTGTTGAAGAAATGGTCAATATGCTGTCATTTCAGGCGATTAAAGAAATTTTGCCTGTTTTTCACGCAAACGAACACATTCGGTCTTTACATGACGCACCGGGATGTTTATAGTGCGCCTCATTCCGGAAGTGTGGCCGAGCGGTTGAAGGCACCGGTCTTGAAAACCGGCGACCCGAAAGGGTTCCAGAGTTCGAATCTCTGCGCTTCCGCCAGATTAAACAAGGGGTTACCGAAAGGTAGCCCCTTTGTTTTTGAGGCGAAGAATAAAAAAGAATATTCTCAGAGAATATCGTATCTTTCCATTTGAATAAAAATTCACTTTTCCCCAATAACCGGATGATACAGTGTCGGGCTGATTTGTACCTTCCTGTCGTAGATAAGCACCTGGCTTTCTGTTTTGTGACCGCTGAAAATCTGCTTATCCCTGCTACTACCCTCAAAATCTGAAATAGCTTTTGCCTCGATATCGTGGAACGTGTAATCCAGTTGTCGGCCCGGTTCACTTTGTACGGCGCGTACAGCTTTTAACCAGCGATTATTGAACGTCTTGCGGATGAACTGACCACGATCGTTGTTGTAGAGAACCAGCACGTCAGGTGACAGTTTTGGACATTCTGTCTGTGCTGTTTTCAGTGCTTGCTTATATTTTCCATGGAAAATAATTCATATGAGAGTGAGTTCATGTGCTCTTCAAAACCTGACTGACCGGAACCGCCAGCTTAATGAAACTGCGCCACTGATTTCTAACCTGTGGCACATTAATTATTTAAACCAGTGGTTAATAATTATTTTGCCGGGAAATATTTATCCACTAACGCATAAAGAATTGCCGTTGTTTCAGCATCAGCGACACCATCATAATTCTTTTGTCGGAAGTGAAGCTGAAATGTACGGAGTAAATTCTTGTATCCGATTTCTGTTCCAGCATCTGAGATGTCATATCCGTATACTTTTAACTTAGCAACAATATCTGCTTTAGATGGTACAGACTTGCTGAATTGCGTCAGATAGTGCTGCATGGTCGATTCCTCATACCATGCACCAATACCTGCGTCGTAAAGTTCTTTCCACGGGAAAGCAGCTCCAGGATCACTTTTTCTCCCCGGGGCAATATCGCTGTGTCCGACAACGTTCACCGGCGTAATATCAGGATATCGTTGCAGAATATTGGCGGCCAGCGCCTTGATTGCATCAATCTGGACCGGATTATAGGGAGGAAAGACAAACACGCCGTTGTTATCACTGGCCAGGTTAACCGTCTCAATCCCGATGGCGGTATCATTCAGTTGGCTGCGTCCGGCCCATGAACTTACGCCAGCATGCCAGGCCCGCTCATTTTCATCAACCAGGTTGAATATACGCATATCCTTAAAACCAGCATCAATATACGTTTTTTCTGAAGGGTCAGGAACGAGATAGTGAGCGCTCACCGAAGGCCCGGTCAAAGCGGTAATTGACGCCTTAAAATCAATAGCAGTGTAATGCATCACAAGGAAACGAACACGACGATTGAAACCTTTTACCGAGCGATAGCTATTATAATCAATTGAGTACATAGCCAAGTCCTTTATATTAATATGTAACCTATTGATACCATTATATATGTCAACAAAATGTACACAAAGTTAGTATGGCGTTATCTCTGGAGGAGTTTTTGTGATGTAAGTCATAGTTTGTTGTTAGAGTAAATAACAACATCTGATCAAGTTGCTTCGTGCCCAGAAAGCGAAAAGGATTCATCTGATAAAAAGTTGACCAAGTAATATTCGATGCTGCTATCTAAAGTTAATTCAGCATATGTGAATGATTAATCTCTAAAACAGGCGTTCGTCAACAACATTAAGAGTTCCCAAAGGGATTGGATTAAATTTAGCGATTCTAATTGTAAGTTATATTCATTCCAGATTGATAATAAAAGCTCGGCATATCAAACGATCATTCAATGAATGTGTTGCAAAAATGTCAGAAACAAGAGGGAAAGAGTTGGCCGAGCTTTCTGGCAACACATAGGGGTAGGGCAATAAATTTTAAAAGGTTTTTCTTGCGATCTCTTTTAACTCCTATCTGAATGCCACCTCCTGCGGAGGTGGTCAGCAAGAGGTTGGCTCTGCCAAAATGCTACTAATGGTTAAAGAAAGCATCTCATGTGCTTTGGTGTTGTCAATATTATATTGTCTGGACACCCAAATGCCAATTTCGCATCCTGCGGAACAATGTTGGCAAGGAAGTCTGCAAACAGTTCAGGATTTCAGGTGAGTAGCTCGGTATAGAAATAGTAGAGCTAAATGTTCAGTTGGATTATGTGCATCTTTTAGTAAAAATCCCGCCAAAATTATCGATATCACATGTGGTAGGACATCTAAATGTAGCGGTACTCTGAATTTGGCCACCTGAACAGAGGTGATATGCTCACCTCATAACAACACAGATGCCCCTATGAAAAGAAGAAATTTTAGCGCAGAGTTCAAACGCGAATCCGCTCAATTCACTTTATTAAACAATGTTAATGTTCTGATGGGGTATTTTTATAGTGGTTAAACATATATTTAATTTATGCTGTCTTTGATATTTCACTGATTCAGCGACAGGGAGATACAGTGTTTCTCTATGCTGACGGGCATAGTATTGCGCGAAAATAATGGATTGAGCTTGATGCTCAGTAATGGGGGGAATAAACCATGGATGAGGATATCATCCGATTGTCTCCACTAATGTACAAGCATATCAATAAATTGGCATACCCTACGTTCATACTGCTGGAGGATGCTCGAAGGGAGAGTTGGGCACACTAAATTTTAATTAAACAATAAATTATCTCCTTAGTGTACGTTTTCGTTCTATTGTCCCTCATCCCACTACAATGAAAACCACCTGCACAATACCCTGGGATACCTGTCACCAGGGGAATTCAGGAGCCAGCGGGTAATGTTAACTTAGAGACAAAAGCTGACAGGAGAGGGTGGGCAAGATCAATTCTCACCACAATCAAGAAGGGGTTAATGATGATAAAAAAAATACCATTAAGAAAAAAATATATTATGTTTGTACTTTTCTGCATAATATGGTCTTTGTTATCTGGCTGTAGTCATAAAACTCAATATAAACTCCCGTTAGCGCAATGCGGTAGGATTATTGCCCATGAAATGGGGGCCACTGATAAAGGCGTATTCGATGGAAAAGCATTCAACTTTAGAGCATTTGAAGTTTGTAAGCCTACGAATAGTGCTTTTAATACTTGTCCTGGACAGGTAACTGCAATCAGTAAGTACAATACTATTGTTAAAAGTGATAAAGAAAAGACGATAAGGTTTTTGAAAATGTCAGTGCGTACATTATCAGACCACACTTGGGTTGTGGCGCATAATGATAGTCAAAGATCAAATGGTACATTCTTCTTATTGAGTAAAATAAACTCTGAGCAACTTAATGAATACAGGAAAAAAGATCCAACACTTGGTGTTTACAGAATAGATGACTATGTTGCTATGGATAAAAATAAAGAATTCTGTTTTATGTTTAACACAAAAACAACACCAAATGAGAAGTTAATTGATAATATTAATAAATTAGATCTTGCTCAGCGTACATTGATAGAATCCGGTAGCCAAAATGACGCTAACTGGCTAAACGATCATCAAAAATCAGTTTATTTTACCACCAGGGTTAATTCTCAATCATCTCTTGATAATGCCTTGAAGGATATAAAGAGTAAAGGATATAAAAAACTTTATTCAATTGAAGTTGATCCTAACCCCAAAAATATAGATGAAACAAAATTACTGGTGCAACGCATTCAAAAACAAGGATTTACTGCTGAAGTTGACTCCATGCCCTACGATCCGTTACGAGAGTTTATTATAACTGCTTGTCGTATTCCTTTAGAAAGAATAGGCGCAGATGTTACCATGACAAGTCGCCCCGTTGAGTGTATAGAAAAATTTCCGAATAATTAAATAGACTCTGTCGCATTGATGCTGACAGCATGAACAATTATTAGAGCCCAACCTGACGCACTTACGGGAATTCAAATATCTGCCGCCTATCTGATTCTCCAAATATTTCTTCTCCTTGTCCGGCATGTGCCGGACAAGGAGAGTGGTTTAAAACAGAACTGAGTAATTCAGACCGAAGGTGCGGCCGCGGCCTTTATAGTCATACAAGGAAGCGGGGCCGTAACCCGGGCTGTAGTACATCGGCGCGCGCTGCCCCCAGACGGTGGTGTAGTCACGGTCGAAGAGGTTCTCAACGCTGAAGCTGAGTTTACCCACCGGAAGCTGATAGCTGCCGAGCAAATCGACGGTGGTATAGCCATCAATGCTGTAGCCTTTTGCATCGCTCACATCGAATGAAGTGGTGCTCTGTACGCGCAGGCTCCACGGATCCGGCGCCCAGCCAATGTAGGCTGTCGCTTTCGATGGGCTTGCCACCTTCACGTCATATTTCTGCCAGCTACCGTTCACTTTCGACTCGGTTTTCAGCACGTTGAAGTTCGCACCGGTACTCCAGTTGGTATCTGGAATCAGATAATCCACCGCGCCTTCCACGCCGTAAATGCGGCGTTTGTCATCTACCACACTGATGGTCAGATCTTTATTCGCCACCACGCTCTTATCGGAAATCGAGTAGTAGGCTGCGATTTGGGTGCGCAGGTTGTCGCCGGTAAAGCGCCAGCCCAGCTCATAAGAATCGACCTTCACGCCTTCCAGCTTGCTGTCATCAACGTTCACGCTGTTGGTCAGGGGCAGATGGCCGTTCACCGCTGCGCCATAGGTGCCGCGACCATAGTATTTACCAGGGTCCGGCAGCTCTACGCCCTGGGAGAAGTTAAGCCATGCCTGCTGGCGTTCAGTGATGTGCATCAGCAGACCAGCGTTGAACAGGACGTTGTCGTAATCGACCGAGCCGCCCGGAATGGCGTCGGCGGATGTTACCTTCCCGGCGGCAATCTGCTGTTGCTGCGCATAGCCGATGAAATCATCAACCTTGTTCTCAGTGTATTGATAGCGTACGCCGCCGCTGAGGGTAAAAATATCATTGATGTCATAGCTCGATTGCAGGAAGGCCGCCAGGTTGGTAATGTCATACGATGGATAGCGTCCGGTGGTGTATATCTTTTGGTTATTCAGGCCCCCGGAAGCGCTTGCCTGGGCCAGATCGAAGAACATTTGGTTGGAGGTAAAGCGCTCGTGGTCGGCATCCAGCCCGTAGGTGATTTGCCAGCCGTCCAGCGGTTTGCTGTTCAGAGTCAGTTTCATGCCGTACTGGTCGGTGTTCTGTTGTGACGAAGAGAAAGCCGTCACCTGTTTATTAGCATTTACGGTTGGGAAAGGGTAGAACAGCAGCGACTCATCGCGGTAGTAAACCTGGCCGACCAGCTCCTGGCCCAAGAAATCGCTGTTAGAGTATTGCAGGCTGATCAGATGACGCTCGGTGCCGGGAATACGGTCGGAATTCAGCCCCTTATTGACGTATGGCGTGCTGGCCCCGCTAATAGCTGAGAAATCTTTCCCAAGATTCAGCCCGTAATCGTCGTCGCCCTGGCTTTTATAGTACTGTGTGATCAGTTGAAGCTGCTGGGTATCATCAATGTTCAGTGTACCAGTGCCCATGATGTCCAGGCGATCGGAGTACTGTAGGCCGGTCTGGGTGTTATCGAGCAGGGTGGCATCGCCGTTACCGTCAAACCAGCCGCCAAACTTCTGGTACGCTACTGAAACGCGCCCGGAGATATGGTCGTTGCCACCGGAGATAGCGCTGGCAATGCGCTCATCGTGATCTTTACTGCTGTTAAAGCCGCTTTTGGTGCCAGCCTCAAACTCCATCTGGGTTTCTGGCTGACCTTTTTTGGTCACGATGTTGATCAGACCACCGGTACTACCGCCACCATACAGGGCCGTCGCGCCGGAGATCACTTCAATATGGTCAATATTGAAAGGATCGATAGAGTCCAGTTGTCGGCTGTCGGTACGTGAGGAGTTGAGACGCACGCCGTCAACCAGTACAACCAGTGGACGGCCCCGCACGTTCATACCGTAGTTGGTTCGGCTCTGGCTGCTGACATCAAGGCCTGGGATCAGCTGAGCCAGCGCGTCTTTCAACTCTTTACCGCCCTGGATCTGTTGCTCCAGTTCGGCGTTTTCGATAACCCAGGTGGTTTGCGCCATCTCCGCTACGGTGCGATTGCTGCGGTTGGTAGATACCACGAGCGTATCATCATCGGTTTGTTGGGCGACTGCTGGCGCCATCATGGCGAGAAGCAGCGGGTTAAGAGCCCAAAGCGTATATTTTTTGCTTATCATCATTATTCCTTCATACGGGCGAAAAATATCAGCCCAAAGATGCTGTGTAGCGAGTTAAAGAAGCCGCTTCCGGCTGCGGTTTTTCCCGGCTGCCGCTGCGCCACTGAATCAGAGCGGGCGGCGTACTGAGATCGAATAAATCACGCCCCAGCGCGCGATTAAGAATACGGGCGGAGCGCCAGGCCATCAGGCTGAGCTGTGGTTCGGCAATGCCGTGGGTTTGCATACTGGCGTTGACTGCGAAGATGTTGTTCTCTTTCGGGCCGTTCCACTCCAGAGTGAAGTCGTCGCGTACTTTGAAATTGCACTCATCGCGCATGGCGATTCGCGGCATCAGCGGTGAAAGTATCTGCGGCAGCGCGGGACGGTAACCGGTCGCGAAAATCACCACGTCGCTTACCAGGGTGTCATAGCCGTTATCCAGATGATGCTCTAGCAGCAGTTGCCAGCTCTGGTCGCGACTTTTCAGCTCGGTGACCGAACGGCTTGGCAGCAGATGGGCGTTACGCGATTGCCCCAGCACCTCGAAGCGGTGATACAACTCGCGATAGATGGTTAGTAGCGAGTCAGCCGTGATGCCATCGGAAGTCATTTTCTGCTCGTCGAGCATCTTCTGGCGCACGCTTTCATTCAGACCGACGAAGCCTGAAACGTACTCAGGCGTAAAGTATTCGTTGGCGAATGCCGCCTCATCCAGCGCGTTAAAGTTATTGCGGCGCGAAACCCAATTGATCTCTGCAACGTCGCCCCATTCTCCGCGCAGCGCATTGAGGAACAGGTCGGCGCCGCTTTGCCCGCCGCCAACCACGGTGACCCGCTTGCCACCGAGGTCTGGCTGGCGCAGGATCATTTCACTGGCGTGGAAGCAGGTTTGCGTCGCCGCTTTTACGCAAGGCGGCAGGTGCGGTTGCTTACCAATGCCCAGACAGATGTTGCGGGCATAGCTTTCACCCTGACTGCTCTGCACTACAAACAGTTGGCGTGTCTCGTCGAAATCAATACTTTCAACGGTATGATTGAAATGCAGATTGTTCATACCCTCGGCGGCCCAGCGGAGGTAGTCGGAAAACTCATCGCGGGATACGGTACGCAGCTCGGTGGTCAGGAAGCGGTAGAATTTTTTGCGCTGCACCAGATAGTTAACAAAGCTGTACGGGCTGGTGGGTGCCACCGCGCTAACCAGATCTTTCAGAAACATAGTCTGCATATGGCAGTCCGGCACCAGCATGCCGGGATGCCAGGCAAAATTCGGGCGGCTGTCAAGGAAGCGGCTACTGAATCCTTCGGCCTGATGAGACAGTGCCGCGATGCTCAGGTTGAACGGGCCGATACCTACGCCAATAAAATCTACAGTGTTTGTCATGATTCAGTCCCTGGTTGCCAGCCACAGCGGGTTTTGCAGATCCTCAAGGTAATTCGGCAACATGCGGCTGCCGCCATCCTGGTCAGGCCAGGTCAGTTTTACCGGGTTCAGCACCACGCGGATGATTTGTGGCTTGAAGAGTGAGAAAAGCGCAAAGCGCGCTGACATTTGTGGATGTTCCTGCATGTAATCACTCAACACTGCTGCCAGCAGTTGATAAAAACGCCTCTCCGGTACGCCAAGGCGAGCCATCAGCGGCGAAACAAAGCGCAGAACCGTCACGAAGTGGCCGGTCTGCAAATCATGAATTAAGTAGTCGGCACTCAGGCGAGCGGTGACGTCACGTACCTCCTGAGGCAGAGAGTTCATCTCCGGGAACTCATCTTTCACCAGCCGCATATCGCCCTGGAAATCTTTCAACAGAACGCGCTGTGGTACGCCATCTTTCATCGCGAGCGTTATATTTTGTCCGTGGGCGATAAGCGCGACGCCGTAGCGGCAAAGCAGGTGATACAGCGGAACCACAACCACCCGAAACAACTGCGTAAGCCAGGTTTCAGCGTCCAACCCGGAGCGGCTGATATATGCGCCTATCAGCGGCTGGTTGTTTTCGTCGCACTCCATCAGTGTCGCTATCAGAATCGGACTTTCGTCCGGCTTCAGCCAGCGACACGGATTCTCACGCCAGATAACGCCGAGCATCTCCTGGTAGCGGTAGGGGGCCTGGGCAAGTGCGGCATAGCCTTCATGGCACACATAGCCCGCCGCTGGTTCACCGAGGATTACTGCGCCGCTTTGCATCAGCGTGGCGTCGGTCGAAAAAACCTGTTGCAGCCAGCGTGAGGCCAGCGGCCCGGCGGAAATGTATTTGCCTGGAATCCCCCGGTAGCAGGAGGTGTTGTAGATGGTCAGCGGCAGCTTGATATCCAGCCCCCCCTGGCGACTGGCGTTGGTCAGGGTGCGCAGCGACTGCTGCGCAAGCCACAAGTCGCCAAACTCGCCGAGGGAAACCATTCTGCCCCTGGCAAGATCGGCGATGAAATCGAGGGCGATTTTTTGCTGCCACTGCCACGGATGTACCGGCAGCGGAAGCCAGTTATGGTCCAGCCCGTTTTCCTGCCAGATCTGATTGAAGCGGGCAAACTCCTGCGGATCCATCGCGGCCGTCAATAATTGCTGAATATCCAGCTCGCGGTCGCAGCGCCAAACCATATGCTCACGTTTTACCGCCAGCCAGTGCAGTCTAAAGGGGGTGGCATACTCTGGCGCATATCGCTCCAGCGCCTCTTTGCCCCAGCCGCGGCGGCCTTTATTAAAAACGAATTTAGGATGGCCGCTTAGCAGACATTGCAGGCGGTCGGCATCAAGATCAATCAGGTCACTGGCGCTCAGCCCGCGACGCGCCTTCAGCAACTGTAGGTCACCCAGCAGCGTGGCATACAAATCCTGCATATGCTCAGCAATGGCGGCATCGCTCATCGACAGCACCGGCTTTAGCTGCATCAGTAGCGTTTGCGCCAGAACCGGCTCATCCGCGCAGCGCAGGGTTTGGGCATCAATCCACAGCCAGCCCCAGATGCCGCGTTCAGCGCTGAAGTGCCATTCCGCACCCGGCAGGTTAATGTAGTAGCGGCCGTCACCCTGAGAGTCAGCGTGGAAAACCTGCTCATATTCGAGCTCGGCCAGCATTTTTGCCACCAACTGACGGTTAACAAAATCCCAATCTTTGTGATTCATTACAGGCCGACCTCCGTGAAGAAGTGATGGCGATTCGCCATCACCATGCGCGAGCGCTTGTGCGGGAAGTCGAACTCTTTAATTGTCCGGTATCCCGCAGGTTCAAGGTGGCGAAACAGGCGCTGGTTATCCGCGCGAGGCTCAAGTACGGTGTGCTGCGTGCGTGGTTCATCCAGCAGCAGGTAATGCGTCAGTCCGCGCAGCCAGCTTTGCACGTAGTGGGCTCCGCGCCATTGCTGTTCACCAACCAGCAGATGCAAGCCACGGTCAAAGGGGTGCCACAAATAGTGGCGACCAATGCGATCTTCTGCCGCCCAGTAGATTTCGAAATAGCTAAACGGCTGATCGTCGAAGCAGCCGATCAGTGGGAACGCATGTTTACCGGTGAGCAGACGCTCCAGGTAAGCGATCTGTTCCTCCAGTGAGCCGCTTTGCTCCCAGAAATACTCAACGCGCGGATCGTTCATCCAGCGGGTGAACCGTTCTGCATCAAGAGCGGGATCGGCAACGCGGAAACTCAGCGTCTTGCGAACGCGTGGATCGTAACGGCGATAAACCTCTCCCTGCGGACGAAGTGGGCGCTGCGGGAAGTAAATCTCACGCTCTGCATCAAAAACCATTTCGCCGGAGGCCCGGTTTGCCGAAGAACTCAGCCATAGCGGTAACTGCCAGAAGGCGGCGCGGTGGATGATGTCGCTTTTGACCTGCCCGAAAAGCGTCAGCGCCTGTGGCTCCTCGCGCCATTCGGCATAGGGGAGAACCACCGCTGAAATTTGCGGTGCGGCGATAAATATCTGATCCAGCGCGTCGCGCAGCCACCCTGTCGGTAGCGGCCCCGGGTAGTGCAGTACCGCGCTATTGTCCTGGCTCCAGCCAAGATCCAGAGGCTTGTCAAGTTTTTCACAGCGCAGTCCATATCCGCTGTGAACGATATTTGTCTTAGACATTTAGCCCTCCTGGGCCAGCAACGGATTGGCGAAATCGAAGTAGATCACTGAGGGATCGAGGATAGTGTTCTCGTTGTAGTCGTTCAGATAACAGAAAAAATTACCTTTTACGTTCCAGTACGGACTTTCCAGCACGTAGTTGAGGCAGGTTTTATGGGTCACCTGTTCACGTATTTCAGCCAGAAAAGTTCGTATGCGCGCCATCAGATTCGCTTCACTGTCCAGCCCGGCTGCGGCCAGCGCGGCGGTCACGGCAAAAGTGGAATTAACCAGCAGGTAATAAGGGAAGTAACGTAGCAACTGCTCATGGGTGAAGATGTTTTCCGCCTGCGCCTCGCCAATGGTGTCAAGCCAGTCTGCCGCGTGAGGCATAAACGCACTGCCCTGGCAGTCACGGTAGATAAGCCCGACCGGCAGATCCCCAAGCATCTGAACCAAAATATTTTGCTGATGCGCCAGTAGCACCAGACCGTAATCCGCTTCAGCCGTAAACAGCGGTTTTAGCACCTGCTGACAGTAAGCATCGACCCATGCGTGGGCGGCCTGCCGTGCAGTGGTGCCGAGGCGATCGCTCAGGCGTTTTACCGCCGCAACCAGTAGCGAATCACCGCCATCCGGTGCGGCCTGAGTCAGAGAGACCAGTACGTTAGTCTGGCTTTGTGGCTGATCCACCAGCAGGTTTTCACGCAGGGCAAACAGGCTTTCCTGCATGATGTTGCCGTGGAGATCGCGCAGCCCAGCCCAGCCATCTTCCTGCATCACCCGGAAGGTTGGGAAGCGGGCTTGTAACGTCTGCCAGTTGTCGGTTTGCGCCAGGCGGGCCAGGCGCATTCCACGCTTCACCTCTTTCACTGACAGGGTACGTATGGAGTTGGTCAGACGCACGCTCAGGGAGAATTTGATCATGTCGCGGCTGGTGGCGCAGTAGAGCGAGCGAGAAGAGGTGGTCGGTAGCCACGGCTCGCCAGCCTCGCCTAAATCTTTAAGCAGCCCTTTAGCGACAAGCTCCTGGCACCACTCCTGCTGCAATAGATACTCCCCCTGCCACGGGTGTAGCGGGAATAGCCATTGATTGTCGCTTAATTCGTTGAGTAACTGCGGCGCATTCTCTACGGCAAAACGCGTCAACCGCTGTTGCAGACTGAGATGCAGGCTTTCACCGGCGATCTGCGTTTTGTCCACCGCAAACCACCGCAGCGGGAAGTGGGGAGCGAAGTCCGGAAGGTAGCGTTCGGCCTCCTGCTGATTAAACGGTTCATGAGACTTAGGTGCCGGGTGGAAGGCATGCCCGACCAGCAGAGCCTGCTCCGCCTCGCCAAAGTCCAACGCTTTTTCACGCAGGGCTACCCAGTCATGGCGAGCGTCAATCGCCTGCTGAGTATGGGCGTGGCTTTCCATCACACGCTGATGGAAGGTTTCGCAACGGGTCGCGGGCAACAAGAATTGGTGCTGGAGCTTATCAATAATAAGCCGGGAGAAGGTGGTGAAATCGACGGGTTGACTACCGGACGCTGTGACCAAACGAGCCGGAAACTCAAAACGGTGATGCTGGGTTGGGGAGAAATAAGCCACTCTGAAATGGAGTGCCTGCTGTTCGCCCAGCGGGATGATCAATTCGGCTGGCTGGTATTCAGTCTGCCGCCAGTCTTTGGTTTCACGAACTAGGGAATTCAGGAAACACTGCGCAGCTACATCCAGGGCCGGCGTTTTAGTTGGCAAAGTCATAATCAAATAGATCCCACGCGTTATGATAATGCGAATTTTGCCGATAATGTTTCTCATTATCAATGGCAATTGTTAGAATCTGTAGAATTAATTTTACAAATAAACACAATTAATATACGGAATTGCAATATCGTGACGTCTGTGGAGATAGCGGAAACGCCGCAAAAGCCATTGTCCTGCTGGCCGCTTGCGTTCAGCGTGGGGCTACTGGGTGTCGGGCAAAACGGCCTGTTGGTCGCGATCCCTGTGCTGGTGATTCAGACAAGCCTGAGCCTGTCGATTTGGGCGGCTTTGCTGATGTTCGGCTCAATGCTGTTCCTGCCATCTTCCCCGTGGTGGGGAAAGCAAATTACCCGTGTGGGCAGTAAGCCGGTGGTGCTGTGGGCTCTGGGAGGATACAGCGCAAGCTTTACGCTGCTCGGACTGGGTTGCGTGCTAATGGCGACCGACGCCGTAACGACAGCGGTGGGACTGGGAATATTAATCATCGCGCGGATCGTTTACGGGCTTACCGTGTCGGCGATGGTGCCAGCCTGTCAGGTCTGGGCATTGCAGAGAGCGGGGAAAGAGAATCGCATGACCGCTCTGGCGACCATTAGCTCCGGCTTGAGCTGCGGCAGACTATTCGGGCCGCTGTGCGCTGCGGCAATGTTGGCAATTCACCCTCTGGCACCGATAGGGCTGCTAATGGCAGCCCCACTGCTGGCGCTGTTGATGCTGCTGCGTTTGCCGGGCATGCCGCCACAGCCCGCAGCGGAGCGTAAGAGCGCCAGACTGAGGTTGAATTGTCTGCCATATCTGCTTTGTGCGCTGCTGTTAGCCGCGGCGGTGAGCATGATGCAGCTTGGTCTTTCGCCCGCCCTTACTCGCCAGTTCGCCACGGATACTGCCGCCATTAGCCATCAGATTGCGTGGCTGTTGGGTCTGGCCGCAGTTGCTGCGCTTATCGCACAGTTCGGGGTGCTCCGCCCTCAGCGCCTGACGCCGATGGCGCTGCTCTTGAGTGCCGGGGCGCTGATGATTAGTGGTTTGGCGATAATGATTGCCGAACAGCTATGGTTGTTTTACCTCGGCTGTGCGGCGCTATCGTTTGGGGCCGCTCTGGCAACGCCCGCTTATCAGCTTTTACTGAACGATAAGCTGACAGACGGCGCAGGTGCGGGCTGGATCGCTACCAGCCACACGCTTGGCTATGGGCTTTGTGCATTGTTGGTGCCGCTGGTGTCGAAAACTGGCACCGCAGCGGCGCTGATTATGGCGGCCTTGTTTGTCGCTGTGTTATTTACTGTGGTATCTGGCTTTATCTGGCGCAGCCGCTACCGTTCACAGCATTCTGCGATTTAAGCGTAAGGAAAAGTTATGGCTGGAGTTCAGGGCTACCGCCTGTTCAATGTTCAACTGGTGCGTAAGACGGAGCTTTCCCCTTCGCTGCTGAGCCTGGTTTTCAGCGGACAGGAGGTGTCGCAGATGAAGTGCGACTCGCCGGATCAGCGCATTAAGATACTGTTTCCGTCCGAAGACGGTACACCGCCGTCGTTACCTGCGGAAGGGCACTGGTATCAGCTTGTGCGGGGGATGCCAAAAGAGAAGCGCCCGGTTATCCGTACTTATACGCTGCGACATGTCGATCCTGTTTGCCAGGAGGTCACCGTGGAGTTTATCAATCATGGTACAGAAGGCGCGGCTTCGGCATGGGCGATTAATGCCAGACCCGGTGATGCCATTCAGATGGTGGCGCCTGATGCGACGCATGTTGAAGACAGCGGCGGCTATGAATGGACGCCCCCTCATGGACTGCGGAATGCATTAATCATTGCTGATGAGACGGCGCTCCCTGCTGCGCGAGGAATCCTGGAAATGCTGGCGGAACAGACGAACCCGCCACAGGTTCAGGCGTTCTTTGAAGTTCCTGAACAGGGTGACTGTGCGAATTTAAGCGAGTTTAATTTCGCCAAAATTTTTTGGTTGCCGCGTAATTCCTCGGCGGTGAAGCACGGTGAATGTCTGATTCAGGCCGTGAAAACGCATGCGAGAATACCCGAAAGTCGCCATCACGATACGGTGCGAGAAGAAGCCGAAGGGGATATTATCTGGGATAAAGCCACAACCAGCAACACAGAGTTTTATGGATGGGTAGCCGCAGAGTCCACAGTCGTCAAGCGACTGCGCCGCTATTTAATTGGTGAGTGTGGCGTCGAGCACAAAGCGATTAACTTTATGGCATATTGGTCTAAAGGGCGCGCGTGATAAAAGGATTAATTTGGCTATAGGATAGGGCTGTCGGATTCCGGATACAGCAGGCTGGCAATTCGACTCTCCGGTATCTCTTCAGGTATTAGTGTCCGTAAACGCATACCTGGCGCACTCAGGGCTGAGTTCACGGTCTGTCCCTGCTGAAGGCCACCGCAATCACCGTACTGTCCATCGGTGCCGGAACGCGGTGTAAAAAAAAGCTTATCGGTTAAGTGCCCGTCGTATCCTTAAGGTATTTGCGCCGGTGTGGATGCTCAGTCCATTTGATGCTGACGTCAGAGTGGTTTTGATATAAAAGCCGGGCGATTTCATTTGCACAGTCAGCCAGAGAGTCAAAGGCATCCTCGCCTCCCGAGTGCAGGTATAAAGAAATCACATTAGTATTGACAGTGTAATGAAGCCATACTCCGCCACAGTACCAGCATGTTATCTTTTTATTATCAAGAGAAACTGCCCCCTTTTCCCTCGTTTTTAGCCATCGAATGAACGTATTTTCTACCTGTATTTGTATTGTCTTATCTACAGTCACCGTGGCCTCCAGAAGCACATCGTCATCCTGTCTTCGTCTTCTGTTTTCCCATCCGGGGGGGATTCTGTAATATCCGGGCATGGCTACCTTTGTGATATCAGAGACATTTGCGAGTAAAAAGTCCCGCTCACGGGGAATAAAGCGGGCAGTAGCAACTGAATGTTAAGGAGATTTAACATCACCTCTCCAGTCGCACAGATGTGTTATTAAGGCGCATTTATTCATCGGCTGAAACTGGCAAACTTATTTCCAGCCTGATTGTTATCTGTGCAATGGCACACAATTTACATGACTTTTATTGTAGAAATGAACAGATAAATCCTAAAAAATGAATAACGTAAAATATCACGTCGTGAAATGTGTATAGGAGATGAGTTTTACTGATGCGGTAAAAGGGTAATCCGGCGGTTTACCATGCTGATTTTTAGTGAGTTATAGTGGTTCTGGAAACAGGATATTTATCTCCGTAATCCCGGGCTTCTGTGGAGAGCAAAACAGTCCTGCCAATTCTTTGCCCAGGCATTTTCGCGGATTCATCGACTTAATATTTCGCTACCTGTTAGTGTTTAATAGCACGGGATTTATCATTCATTTTTCCCCGTGAGTCAGGGTTGCCGGGCATCCCGGAATAATGTATCCCGGGATGTAATCTGTGGTACTTTCGGGAAGGCCGAATAGTTTTTATTTACCTTAATGTATTACCGTGCATCACTCTTTATGTGAGCGCAATGGAGGGCAGATAATCGGCGGATTACTGGTGGCAGTCAGTTCATTATTTCAGTCATCAGATAAAGAGGGGCATTACAGGGGGAGATAAACATGGTTATTATTTCTTTGTGGATAATGTTGGCTTAAAAAGATAGCCCGCTCAGAATATTCCATATGCTATGACGTTAGCCAGAGCTGGTAACAGATAAACCAGGATGCTAATGAAGCCGTTCGTGACTTTATGTTTTTTAAGGGATTATAAAACAAAGAGATAAGTAAGTGGCAATAGAATGCCAGATCGATAACGACGATCGATTTTTAATGTTTGATAGTTGTTTCCTATCAATTAATTAGTGATCAAACGATATAAACACGTTGAATTTTATGTTGCCGTCAATAATACTTTCTGTCAGATAACTCCTGGTTTGTATTTATAAAGGTCTTGTCTGTATTTATTTCATTGATGCTGGTAATCGTACTTAATGCTGTTATTGAGGAGCAGTTGCATGAAAAAGACTTTCATCGCCACAGGTATGTTGTCGTTTATTTTTTCCGCCAGTGTTCTTTCCTATGACGGCACAATTAATTTTGTGGGAAAAATTCTGGACCAGACATGTTCGGTGGCAACCGGCAGTAAAAATTTAACCGTGACGCTACCGGCTGTTTCAAAAACACTTCTGGACACTCCGGCTAAAACAGCGGCGTTAACACCATTTGTGATTGAGTTGAATGGATGTGATACCGGATCGTCTTCCGGTGGTCAAAGTGTAAAAGCCTATTTTGAACCCAACGCCACCACTGATTTTACTACCGGGAATCTGAATAATACGGGAACGGCAACTAATGTGCAGGTTCAGTTATTAAACGCCGATGGAAATACTCCGATTACCCTGGGTAAAGATGTCTCCTCTCAGAATACCACAGCAACCCGGATTGACGCTTCAGATGTAAAACTGCGTTATAACGCCAGATATTATGCAACAGGCGCTGCAACAGCCGGGGATGTGGCCGCTACCGTGAATTACACGATTGCATACGAATAATTCTCCCTGAGTGTTTTGCAGCAAATCCGGTTTTTCCTGTCTGAACAGAGGTTACCATGCCCGGACTGATACTCTTGATTATATCAGGACTGCTGTCTTTTTCTGCCTGCGCCAGCGTTGTTATTATGGGGACTCGGGTGGTATATCCGGAGCAGAAAAAAAGTATTAATGTGCAGCTCCAGAATGGTGATAATTCACCGTCACTGGTTCAGGCATGGCTCGATACAGGGGATGCGTCTGGTTCTCCGGGATCTGTCAGGGTTCCTTTTGTCATCACCCCTCCGGTCTCCAGAATAGAACCGGGAACAGGACAGACTTTAAGAATTATGTATACCGGGGAGCCTCTTCCCCGGGACAGAGAGTCGGTATTTTATCTGAATGTACTTGACATTCCTCCCAGGCCTGAATTCGGAGGAAAAAAGGCGGATGTCGGTAATGTAAATTATCTCCAGCTTGCTGTCCGCAGTCGTATTAAACTTTTTTTCCGGCCTGCAACTTTAAATCAATCTGTAGCGGATGCCGCCAGACAGGTTACGTGGTCACGGGTAAACAGAGGAAACCAGACCTTCCTCAGGGCTGATAATCAGACACCTTATTTTGTTACCTATAAAAAAATTGCACTGAAGTCTGACAGGGATATTCAGTCATTAACGCAGCCGGGGATGGTTTCACCTTATTCTGTTAAAGAGTTCACCTTGCCGGGGAAAAACCTTTACGGTGCCAGCGTCATCTGGACTGTCATTAATGATTACGGTGGTTATGAGGAAGGCAAGTCATCAATTAAGTAAAGGATGAACAGTGGAAAACAAATGCCGGTTACAAAGGACAACAACAGGCAGGCCATCGGTATTATTGCTTTTCATTATATTGCCGTGTCTGGTAAACAGGGATGTACTGGCGGCAGCCGATGTCGAATTTAATCCGGTATTTTTACAACATATACCCGGAGAAAACATTATTGATGTGAAGCGTTTCAGTCATGGACAACCTGTTCCGCCGGGTGAATATTACTCCGATATCTGGCTTAATGGAGAATGGAAAGGAAGAGCGGTACTGCGTTTTAATCTTTCATCCGGTATGGACAGAACTCTCCTCTGCCTGACACCCGAGCTGTTATCATTACTGGATTTAAACGAAGAAGCGCTGAGTGACAGGATAATAAAAAATAGCAGCGGTTGTACGGATATTTCTTCTGTCATACCGGTATCCAGAATACGGTTTGAACCATCAGAGTTGCGTCTGAATATCGATATTCCCCAGGCGCTGCTTATCCATCGTCCCCGCGGTTATATCTCTCCGGCACAGTGGCAGACGGGGGTACCTGCCGCGTTTGTTAACTATAACCTGAATAATTACCGTTACCGGGTTGCCGGTACACAGGAAGACAGGACGTATCTGGGGATCAGAGCAGGATTCAATTTTGCCGGATTTGCTTTACGACACAGGGGAAACTGGTCCGGAGGGCGTACCGGGGGGTACCGTAGCACAGAAACCAACCTCCGGCATGATGTTGCAGCCCTGCGTGGTCAGTTGACGGTGGGGGATTTCAGTACGGGAGGAGAATTGATGGAAAATGTCAGCCTCCGGGGAGTGAGACTGGCATCCGATGACCGGATGTTACCGGGCTCCCTGAGAGGCTATGCGCCGGTGGTACATGGTATCGCCAGCAGCAATGCAAAAGTAACCATCAGACAGAACGGGAATATCATTTATGAAACAACCGTTCCGGCTGGACCGTTTACCGTCAATGACCTCTATCCTTCCGGATATGGTGGTGACCTGACGGTCAGCGTGACAGAAGCAAACGGACAGACACGCCTGTTTACTGTTCCGTTTGCTTCAGTGGCGCAACTTGTCCGTCCCGGGTATACCCGATACCAGGTATCAACAGGCCGCTACCGGTATGCAGACAATAATCTGGATGAAATTGTTTTTCAGGGAACTCTGCAGTACGGATTAGTGAATGATGTGACGGTAAACTCCGGGGTGATGGCAACACCACATTATATTGCAGCTCTTGCCGGCGCGGCATTTAACACCCCATTTGGTGCCATTGCATCTGATATCACGTTCTCGGAGACGAAACTGAGCCGTAATGACCGTACGCAAAAAGGGTACAGTTTGCACGCCAGCTACAATGTGAGTATGCCATTAACAAACACCAGCCTGACACTGGCCGCCTATCGGTATATGTCAAAAGACTTTTACAACCTGCGGGATGCCATGTGGGCTAACCGGGTGGATTATTTCGAAAACAGCCAGGCCAGAAATAGCATGTTCTTTCGCCCGAGAAACCAGTTTCAGTTATCAGTAAACCAGGAACTGGGAGCAGGAAGGGGCAACCTTTATCTGACGGGTTCAACATACAGCTACTGGAGCCGTAAAGGGACCCGCAGCGAATATCAGGCAGGGTACAGTAACGTATATCGGCGGCTGAACTACCAGGTGGGTTATTCCCGGTCATTTGACACTGACAATTTGCGTGATGATCGTCGTATTTATGTGAATTTCTCCATTCCTCTGGGGGAAAGTCAGCAGAGTCCGCTCTTATCCACCACGCTGAATGGCAGCAAAGGTGCCGGAAACAGCCTGCAGACCTCGGTCAGCGGGGTTGCCGGAGAGGACAATCAGTTTTCATATGGCCTTTCTGCCAGCGCGATGGAAAAAGGCGGTTCCGGATATTCAGCCAGTACCGGTTACCGTTCGCCTTACGCTTATTTAACCGCGACAGCCGGTAACGACAGTCTTAATCACCGCCAGACCTCGCTTGGCGTTTCCGGTGCCGTCGTGGCTCATCCATTTGGTATCACCCTGAGTAACGATCTGAGTGACACATTCGCTATTATCCATGCGGAAGGCGCCGGTGGTGCAACCATTAATAATTCTCCGGGCAATCGTCTCGATCCATGGGGAAACGGTATCGTCCCTTCTGTCACACCTTATGAAAAAAATGCGGTCAGTATCGATCCCGAAGCGTTGCCGATGAATGTTGAGCTGTCAGCGACAGAACAGGAAATTATTCCGCGGGCAAACAGTGCGACGCTGGTGAATTTCACCACGCAGTCAGGTGAAGCAATGTTGTTTGATATACGAATGTCAGACGGAAGCATCCCTCCTATGGCATCCGAGGCCTTTGATGCTCAGGGTAAATCTGTTGGGTATGTTGTTCAGGGAGGACGACTTTTTGCCCGGGGTCTGAAGGATAAAGGAACCATAAAGGTGATATGGGGACGGTATGCTGCTGATCACTGCATCTTTTCTTATCACTCTGTTGTAAAACGCCAGACGGATAAACCCGTAGTCACCATACTGCCAGTCCGCTGTATGAAACCGCAAAAACAATAACTGTGGTTATTGAAAAGTAATATGCGCTGTATTCCTGGCTCTTAATTAGCCGGGGTCTGTAACGGGTGCTGAGATGAAAAACTCAGGCATGTTATCCACCGACAATGTAACTGAGGATAGGGAGACTGCAATTATGAAGGCGTTGCCGGCTAAAATGCGTTACTTCATTATACTTCTTTTTCTTTTCCAGTCTGGGCAGAGCGCAGCGGCCCGTTTCTGCAATAACACACCTAAAAATTTTATTCTCAGACCGGATATACGGTTCAGTAATCTTGATGCTCCCGCTGATGCGTCTTCCTATCCGTACCAGGTGGGTAAAAGTGCTTATTACAGTGAAAACGTCTTGTTTGATTACTGCTGGCCATATTATCTCAGAGGGCAGGCTGTAATAACCCGTCCGGTCATGGGCCAGTATAACGGGCAGGATATTTACGATATTGGTGTGCCTAACATCGGGGTGACTTTTACGATAGCGGACAGTCAGGAAAGCGGGTTTGGCGAAGGAGTGGAGATGAAAGGGAATAATCTGATGGACGTTATACCGCCTAATGGCCGATGGTATCTTGTCCCAAGAATGGGGGCATCGATAAGGATTGGCGTCATTGTGTTGGGCAGGCTTGCACCCGGGTGGATTAATGTCCCCCCTGTTCATGTGGGAAACTTTTCAGTCACATCAAGTAACAGTGGGGTCAACAATCTGGGAGGCACCTCATTTATTATTCTGAACGGTTTTAATTTCTTTGTTAAAACAAAAACATGCAGTCTTTCGCAACGTAACTATACTGTTCAGTTAGCTGCCGCCTATAAAAAACAGTTCCCGTCAGTCGGCTCAGAGGTACCAGGAGGAAAACTCAATTTACAGTTAAAATGCCAGGATAACATAGATGTTTATGCAACACTGACGGATGCCACGGACCCGGCAAACCAGAGCCCGGTACTTTCACTGGATAACGCATCAACAGCACGAGGGATGGGTCTGAAGATATATAAAGACGGACACTCTGAAGCCTTAAGATTCGGCCCAGATTCCTCAGTAAAAGGAAATACAAACCAGTGGCGATTCTCAACATACAGGGGAGATCCTGCCCCTGCGGTCAGTCTTAAAGTTAATTATATTCGCACCGGAGACATTCAGGCAGGCACGGTTCAGGCTATATCAACAATAACATTTTCATATCAATAAAACATGTTAAGTAAGGCCATGTTAGCCGTTGTCATGAGACTGGTTACGTCAATGCCTTATCGACAACCAGATAAGGAAAAAGGTAGCAATAAATGCCGGGGAAATAAGAAAAAATTTCATAGCAGAGAGAGTAATGAAGAAAAATAAACAGGACTGGTTCTTTTAGTTCAGAAAATGTCAGAATAAGGAAACCCAGGTGAAAGTAGCAGAGTCAAACCGGTATAAACTTTCAAACGATGAACTGGGTTATTTAATTCGGCAGTAAATCATCGTCTTGCAGAGCTGACAATGAATAAACTATATGACAGATTTCCGGCAGGGTGCGGTTTGTCAGATAATGGTTGAAGAAACAGATTCCGGACTCTTTTTTATAGTCTTTTGAGTGGAGGCTAGCGGTGTTGTTCGAGAAATATGACCGGGGGATGCCTATTTTGTGTCAGCCTTGCGGGCTGCGGGGGGACCGGTCAGGGTTATTCCTGCCGCACCACTAAAATTAGCGGAGGTGGATATACCACCTCCTGATATTTATTACTGCTTTTCTCCCCCGAACACGCCACCCCAGCTGTCATCATCTTTAGAGTGGACCGAACCGGCGACGATTTCACCGTCCTTTCCGTAAAAATTGCCATAAATGTACCCGTGCATGTTGGTGTCTGCACGGTTATTCGTCCCCACTAACACGGCCATGAAACTGCCATCTTCGTCCACTTCGTGAGGTTTTCGGGTATCAATTTCCATGCTGAAATGTGGGCGATCTTTATCTAGTATGGCCCCGGTAACCTGACGATCTTCATAACGAAGGCTGATATCGGCTTCTTTTCCTGCGGCCTGCTCCTGATCGTAGTAAAGTTTACCGGTATAGTCAGCCGCGACAGAAGGGAGTTTCTTTTCTTCTCCGTTCATGGCAACGATATAATCCATTCTGCCATATTTTTCTTTGCCTGACAGATTTCGGGTAGTTTCACTCGTATACGTTTCCACGATGCCGTAAAAACCGACAGCCTCACCACTTTTATCCCTCAGGATATTAAGATTTTTTGATACCAGCTCACGGTAGTCAGCCGGATCGCCGGTATTTATTGGTTTGACATCCACGACAACTTCACCGTCTTTCATTCTGAGAGTAAAGGCATCAGGATTGCGTACTACATCATTTCTATGAAGTATTTTGGAGTCCGTATCATTTACTGTACGGGTAAGGATGGTGCCTGAGCTGTACTTAGCCTCTGGAATACGAGTCTCACTGGACGGCGTTGATATTACAGGCTCTTTCTGTAACGTAGTTCCGCTAGTTCCGCTAGTTCCGCTAGTTCCGCTAGTTCCGCTAGTTCCGCTAGTTCCGCTAGTTTCACTAATTGCAGGTATCCCCGTATTGTCGGTGGAATCATTTCCCGTGGAGCCGACGGTTTCAGTTATCTCATCTGAATTATTATTAGATGAACCGGGGGTTCCTGATGTGGTGATACTCACGACGTGAGTGGATTCACTCGTGGTGGTACTATGTGTTTTGCTGCTGTTTCCCCCTCCGCCACCGCAGGCCGTTAACAGGCTGCACGACAAGATTATGCTGGTGATAATAAAAGTGGTTTTCATTGTATCCTCTCAGAAGTATTTGCTGAAACTCAGGAAAAGACGATTCCTCTCTGTGTCGTAGAAAGGATGATTACTGTCAGTTCTCTGATAATTCCATGTTATTTTTGGTGTTACTCCAAAAAAATAAATATCGCGATGCCATACTGTTACAGACGTACTATATTCATGGTTCATTTGTTTTATTCCCCAGAAGTCTCCGTCCAGGTATTTTTTATAACCATAAGCAGCTTGTAAGAGCGTTGATATACCTCCATCCCATTCGTACATCCACCCGGCCCGGAATGCTGACTTATTGAAAGAGCTATCTTTTTCTTCAGTTCTGAGCATACTGTATCCCAGACCCGCAGAAATATACTGGCGTGAATCAGGGAAATAAATCAGAGTTTCATTAAGCGAGTAGCGATATCCGTTAAGGTAAGTCTTTTTCTTATACTCATTTTTATCCAACTTAGCATCTGAATATAAACGCCAACGTGATGCGAGCTGGAATTCTGTTTCCACCTTGATACCAGTTGTATCAGAGTAAGACTGCAAACCACCATCTGATGTTTGACCTCCGCTATAATAACTTTTTTCGTAAAATGGGATAAACTGGACCATGGTATTTACATTCCGATAACCTGCTCCCACGCCAACACTGCCATCCAGCTCATCATAAGAATGGTTATTCCAGTATGTTTTCCCTGAAGTAGCCAGGCGGGTAATAACAAAAAAATTATCCGGAAGAGAAAACCTTTTTTCCGCCTCTCCCCAGAACATCACCCCTTTACCCGACTGCGGTTTTTCGGGCTTCCATCCTCTGATGGAACGTCCTGACGGTGGAACATTATTAATGTTTTTTTCATTCAGATATGTAAAACCACCACGGAATGACCAGTGATCTGTTTTTTGTACCCTGGCAATAAATCTGTCAATGAGACCAGCCGCCTCTTCTGTCAGATGTTCACTGCGTAACTTTCTCAGTTGCTCTTCAGCCGAAAGAATGTCTTTGTTCAGATATAAGACTGTGGCCAGTTGTAACCTTGCACTGTACCAGTCAGGCCTGGCTGAAATTATTTTTCTGTAATATTGTATTGATTCAGCATAATTTTTCTTGTGATACTCAAGAATAGCGTTAGCCCAGTCGAGAAAAAGAGGGTCGATATTCTGCAGGCATTTATCACAATATTGCAGAGTATTTTTCACACCTACAGGATCATTATTCACTAAATAGTTAATAAAATCAGTATGTACGATTCCCTGGTTTTTTTGTTTTGCTGGTACGGAGGAGGAAAAAAGAATCAATAAAATAAAGGTCATAGCTGATGGATTCCCCTGCATCAGCCGTATGTATGCAATAATTTTCATGAAAATATATAATTCTGTTTATGTGTTTCTATCATTACTGAATGATTATCGTTATCATATTTAACATGATTACATAATAAAAAACTATTCGAATAATCACCGCTGAATGCTCGGTTTTTTCGAGGTGAGTCATTTTTTGTCCTGCCGAAATAGGTTGTTTTTTATCTCCGTTGGGCCTGCATCTGCATTTGTGCAAGAGTTTATGGGGTATACAGGGGGTTCATGTTGTCTCTCGATATACGTGCCAGTCGCTTAATATGTATCCGTAGATTCAAATTATGTCGCTCAATGTGATGTGTGAATGCCTTGCTGATAAGTGGATTTCTGGCGGAACTTCATATTCATAACTCCCCCAGTCATCTGTGGTAATAAAGCCAATGTTGATTACCTGCTTTGTTAATAGTTTTTTAAGGTTCTGATAACGGTGTTTATGCCCACTTTCAGTGGTTCGTACTGTATCGCTGATGCCTGAGCCATTGAGAAATAACTTTTTTCACATCCTGCTTGTGCGCATTGTCGCGGTAATTAGCCTGAAACGAGCGCTGACAAATACGGCAGTGGTGTTGTGGCTCTCCGGTTTTTACGAAGGCATGCTTGTGCACGGGTTCTATTTGCTGAAAATAGCGACAATGGATATTATTTTCGGCTAATGAAAACATCTGGTTTATTTGATTGACTGAAGGCTGGCTCTTATTGTCCGTAGTGACTTCTGGTTTATCTTTGGTGTGTTACGTTCTACGCCAAACATATCATGAAAAGGGCTACTTATGTTAATTATTAGATATAGTAAAATTATAACGCTTACTGCCGTATCCTTTTATGTAACTCTTGTGGCTTTTGGTAATCTTACTGATTACCAGACTAATTTTGCATTTGTAAAATTAGTAATGTCTATGGAGTCAATTTTACCGTCTTCCACTATCTGTTACAGAGCGGTACTTAACCCTATAGCCTATCATATCGCATATTCTATTATTATAGCATTTGAAGTAATGATCTCTGTGACTGGATGGTATGGCGGATATATTATGTTTTGTTGCCGGAATGCGTCAGCAGAACAGTTTACTCACTCAAAAAAATGGGGGATCGTTGCCCTTACACTAGGGGTTATTCTCTGGCTGGCGGGATTTGCTGCCATAGGTGGTGAATGGTTTAGAATGTGGATGTCTACTAAAACTTACCACGGCGTTGAGGCATCATTTCGACTTTTTATGATGATGATTGTTGTGCTTATTTATCTCATTATACCTGAAGGTGATTCGACGCAATCGACAAATTCAAAGTAGCATTGAAAAATTGAGCGACAGTGATGTTCATCTCATCCTGATATATATTCTTGGTCATACATGGCAGGCATGAATTTTTATTTGTGGTGCAGTGCATGATTATTAAATTAGATATAGTAACGCACGGTCTGAATATGTTAATGATTTAAACAATAACACTGCTGTATAGTAATGGTTTAGAACGACTGTGTTATTAGTATCACTATAAAAGTCGTGCAGCGCGTCCTCATTGTATAAACAGGCGGGTAAATCATCATAACGGTTAACTGACTCTCAACTATCTGGCGGTAAATTATGATTGGTCGTTATCAATCGGTGAGAAAGAAGGGGAGAAAAAAAGATGAAATATCAAAAAATATTGGCAGGAATGATGGTTGCTACCGTCATGATGATGACGGGATGTTCAACCTATAATCCCGTACAACTCCGTCAGCATCAATTAGAAAGAAACTATACCTACTATCTTCTTGATCCTCCGCTATATGAAGGCGATGTAGTACAATATAAATGTAAAGATGGCAGTCAGGATACGGTGACTATCCAGAAAGTTACGCCACAATCATTAATTACGAGTACCGATCAGGTAATTCCGCTGGCAGACCTGACCTCACTTGAGAAAAAAGATATCTCTAAAGGCAAAACCGCCGCAGCTGTCGGGGCTGGCGTTGGTGTGACAGCGGTAGCTATTGCTGCGATTTTTGCTGCAACACTGTCTGCAGGTTTAGCTGCGATGATAGTCAATAGTTAATAGATAAATAGTGCGCTATAGTGATATGAAAATAGCGCAGCGAACGCAGGCATACTATAAAATTTCTCCCACAAACAGATCAGCATGAGAGAGATGAGCGTTTGCCCCTTACATTTCCACTAAAAACCAACCCCAGCGAATAACATTCGCTGGGGGTTATCTTTGGTTTGTATATAGACTGTGGCTTTTTCTCTTTAGGTAACGAGAATACGCATTGCGTTTTATCTCCTGAAGAGAGCATATTGATATATTATGTATAATGTTCTTTAAATTGCTTCACGTTTGAAATAAGTAATTCAAAACCAGTTAGCGCCTCTTCTTCGGTACTGGTTTGGGGTAAGCGATAAAGCGCCACTAAAGCAGTATTGTCTGCGTCAGCACCGATAGTCACAGAGCTGGTATAGTTCAGGCGTAAAAAATGCTGCAAAGTCAGGATGTCGTCAGGCAATGGCATAAAGGGACAGCACATTTCCAGAGTAAGATCGGATTCATTAAAATAAACCTGTATCTCATCATCAATGATGAGAAGCGGTTCATCTTCTGGCGCATCCAGACCTAACGCGTCATATAAACGATTTAATAGATTTTCCATATACTACCTCAAGACTCAAGAAGTGATTAATGAAGAAATTCCTTTTACCGATTGCCAGATATTTTCATCCCCAACTCGTTTTTGATAGGAAAGATTGAGCACTTCTGGCGACAAATTTTTCATTACTTTGTTTCCCGCCCCGCCCGTATTTTGTTTCTGAATTTCCAGGTTGCCGCTATTAAGTAATACTTTTTGGAAAATTTCCTGTCCACTGCGATCTGGAAGGCTGCCAGGAGCATTTAAAGTATGGGTCTGATGTAAGCAAATGATCTCTCGCTTGATTTCTGAATCCATCATTCCTGTACGATCTTTGCCGCTTTTACAATTCCAGGCGGGCACTGCGTCGATTTCATTGGCTAACATTGCGAGGCGTTGTGCGAGTTTATAGGGTTCGCCGCCATCTTTATGATGAAGGTTATTTTTCCAGATATCTTTAATCTGGCGTGCTAATATGTTTACGACTTCATAATTATCTGGGTATTGCGCCAGCCAGTCGCCAACCCAGCCGCCCGGTTTGGCCTCAGGGCGTAAATCATTACCTAATAACTGATGTAGCGCCTCGACATTATAGCTATCAGATGTCTTAAGGCCAAAGCCAAGCTTGAGCGCCAACTCATTGACACCCACATTGAACGCGGCGATTTCCGGCTTTATTTTTACCGTCTGTAGTTCGCCATCTTTATTGCGGATTTTTAAGTGAATCATTTTTCCCGGTTGGGTCAACGATTGCCATGCACGCATTTGATCCTCGACCATTGTTCCCTCTTTGCCGAGAACATTCGACGCGGTGAGTAACCCAACAGATACCAATTTCACATTTACCGCTTCACCTTCTAAGGCCCTGGTAAGCAACTCAGGTTTACTAAAAAGTGCTGCAGTTAATACTTCTTTGGCTTTGTTTTCAGCGCCGGTCTGACGCAGAAGCGGATCTTTCACATCATAGGGTGAAAGAACGCCATGACGTATCCCGCAAAAAAGCGTTTTATCTTTACCGTCCTCATGCGCACTCACCGTAGACATCCACAGATTATTGGCGTGATGAATATTCTTGGTATCCCAACTGCATACGCCCTTTCCCTGGTAAGCGCTGGGAAAGATATCCTGTGTGCCGATTTTCATATCTGCGGCAGGGAGCTGCGTGTTGGTATATTGATGCCCGTTATGTGTTAACGTATTTTTTATGGTTTGCCAGGGCTGACTATTAAGATGCTTGACCTGAGCGTCCCTAAACGTCGCTGCTGCAAGGCGGTAAGCCTCTTTTGCAGGCAGACCACTCTGCTGTTGCTTTGCAATAAGTTCGATAAGGTTTTTTTTCAACGCTTTTGCGGCGGCTTCTTCTTGTTTCGTTGCTGGCCGGTCCGCTTTAACTTTTGCTAACTCCATTTGATTTGCCATTGACATTAGTACCGGGTCTTGTCTATCCAGAATCGTTGCCGCGACGGTAAGAAGGTCATGCTGTAAATTATAGATGTGATGCAGCGAGTGGTTAGACGCCTTCTGATCCTGTAGATAATTTCCCCATGTTGCGCCAGGCTCTCGCAGGACAATGATTTCCGGGCGAACGTCGGGTGCTTTAGCCGGCGCTTTTCCCTGACCAGATAGAATCTGCATTCCGTTGTATAAGGTTTTTTGTAGGCTTTTAAAAGCCTCCTGGGTTCTTAATGAAGCCGAGTGATAGAAGCTCTGTATTTGCATAGCAGTTTTAATATCCCTGAATGGTGTAGTGGGAACATTCGACAGGTTCAACGACCTCTTAAAAGGGTGTGGTTTTTATTCGCCAGAAACTTTAAGAAAACGTCCTTTTTAGTGGAAAAACACTTCTGCTCAGGCTGGGGAACGTCCTGACGCCCATACATAGCGGTGATGATGAGGGGAGAACGGCACATCAGATGTTCATAAAATCTACAAACTTCACAATTTACGGCACAACTTTTATTGAAAACCTGTCTTTTTGATTCAGATCAAATTCACCAATTTGCTCCTGCGTAAAGTAACGGCGTTACATCAAATGTTATACAGGTGTGTGTATGCCAGCCAAGCCCCGGACAAGTAAGACCGTGACGAAAAATATTCGTTTTTCCTATTCCATGCTCGAACAGATAGAATTCGCGTTAAAATCAGAGAAGACGCAAAATTTTTCAGCATGGGTAAAAGAGGCCTGTCGGGAGAAGTTATGTAATACGGGACATAAGCTGTAGCTATCGTCTTATGCGAGAGGGGGGGCTATTTTGAAAAGAAAAACGTGCTTATATACCTCCTGGGTTTTTGCCGCTTTTGTCTCTTTACTGATATTCTCCTGGAGTGTAATAAACTATCCTCTCTATCAATCCATAATAATTATTGTCTTTTATATCTGGCTAATTTTGCTGCCGCTTTATCTTATTGTTTATGAGTGGCTAATAGATTACCATTAAATTTATAGTTGCGTACTTGAAAAGTGATATTTCATATCTGTATGGTAAGTCATTGTTGTAATAATATTGTTTGTCAGACGATGGGCGAGCGTCTGCGCACTTTGCATCGTTTTATCTTCAAAATTTTGTAGTAAGCGTTGCGCTTCTTTCGGATGCGACGCATATAATCTCAGATAGGCCTGTTCCATCGTATGCTGTTGCTTAGCCGTTTGCTGTTCAAATGTTTTCCAGGCGCGTTGCACATCTGGCGCAAACGTATCGTAGTCCTGCATAACCAGCGTTTGCAGCGTGCGGAATGTCCAGTAGGTAGAATCGTTACTCGCCCGATCGGTTCCTTTATCATATCCGGGTTGATAATGACGTATTCCCTGATAATAGGGGAGATAGACGCTAAGGGATGGCATTCCATAGGCAATGTATTCTATTTCGCCGATAGCTTGCGGTAATTTCGGTCTGACCTGTAAAATATGCGACTCCTGGGTACGAAAAACGGAGATGGGTCGCCATGGTTCTTGTGGATTATGACTGGAATAAGGGTCGTGCGACGTTCCCTGATAGTGATTGCGTAACGCGTTTTGTACTACCGCCACGTTGATTTTCGTCATTGGCGTTAAAAAAATGGGAAAGGTTTCCCCTTCGTTAACGGCAGTATTCAGATGCGGATTAAACTGGTGTTGCAGCGTCCAGACGCGAGGATAATTATAGGTGATATCGATTTTGTTATCCTGCGAATAGGCTTGATGGAAGTCGAATCTGCCGTGAGCCGGATCATATAATCCCTCCTTTTTCGCAAAACTTACTAACGTCGGCGACGCCATATAATTCGCTTTATCATCCGGATCGTAATGGCGTAAACGTCCCTGATTTGCGGAAACGAAATATTTATCTGCCGGAAGTCGTACTGCCAGCCATTGATGACCACTCCCCGTCTCCAGATACCATATCTCTTTGCTATCAATAAAAGCGACGCCGAAACCTTCGCCCGCGCCTTTTTGTTCAATAATGTCGCCCAGTAATTTGGCACCCTGACGCGCCGATTGCGCCACTGGCAGGATCACGGTCTGAATGGCGTCTTCAGTAATTCCCGTTTTTGTCACGTAAGGATCGGCGGCCAGCGCCGCTCTGCCGTTATAAATGGTTTCCGTTGCGCTCATTCCGACGCCCGCCGAATTGAAACCGGCTTCCCCCATGGCGTTATCGTTAGTATCAAAGTCATGAATCGCCGTATAGCGCATCGCTGTCTCCGGAAGAGGCCAGCTAAAGTTGTTCCGGTGTGCTTTATACTCGCCGTGTTGATGAAACGCGATTGGGTGAATAACCATATGCTTGGCGTTGTTCGCCGAGCCATCTTCGTTGCGCGCGATAATGAAGGAACCGTCAGCCGAAGCCTGATTGCCTACCAAAAGGGTAGTACAGGCAATGACTTTACCCATACCCAGCAGCGTAATGGCGAATGCAAGATACATTTTCATAAAGATTCCCACTGAATGACGCGTTATGGGATGAATTGACCCTGGATTGGAAACCGAGAAAGTGATCGCGTCGGCAATACTCTTTACCGACATATCTTATTTTCTTTTTATTGAGGTTGTATTGAGAACAATAGCCCTGTGGCAGGGAAGGGGAATAGAACCTGTACTGCCCTTAGCTATCAAACGTTATCAGGCAGACGAACCAAAAAAATGTTGTGTTCATCGGCATAGCGGTAAGACGCCGAGCCGCCGTGCAATAGGGCAATCGCGTTAACCAGCGATAGCCCCAGGCCGAAACCGGTGGTGTGGCGGGCATTATCTCCTCGCCAAAAACGCCTGAAGAGCTTGTTCGGATCGGCGGGGGGGCTTCCCGGATTAGCGACCCGAATTTCTGCAATGTTATTCTCATAAGCGCTTTCAATACGTATCACGGCGTTTTCATCAGAATAACGGATGGCATTCGTCAACAGGTTTGAGAGTACTCTTTGTAATAACATTTCATCAGCCCATACCGTCCCCTGACATTGACTTATAAAACGGATGCCCTTCTCCTCGGCAAGAGGGCTAAGATAATCGAGCATATTTTCGACCAGCGCATTTAGCGAAACAGGCTGTTTTTTTACCGCTATATTCTGGTGCTCCGCGCGCGCCAGAAAGAGAATATTTTCTGTCAGTCGCGACAGTCTCTCCAGCTCTTCAATATTATCGACAAGGGCTTGTTGATACTCTTCGGTGCTGCGCTCCTGACTCAGCATCACCTGATTCTTCCCCAGTAAAATATTAACCGGCGTGCGCAGCTCGTGCGCCAGATCGTCGGCAAATTGGTTCAGGCGTTCAAAATCGTCGGAAAGCTTCTGGCGCATGGTATTTAGCGCTTGCCCAAGCGGCCTGAGTTCGGCGGGTAATGCCTGTTCCGCCAGCGGCTGGCGAAGTGTGCCGCTATCTGTCGCCGCGGTGAGCCGGCTGAGCGACGTAATGGCCCGCAGCCCATTTCTGATGACTAACGGACTGAGTGCCGAACAGACGAGGATCGCGATAAGACTCATCAGCAAACTGTTGCGACGATATTGCTCCAGCATTTGTCGCCTTTCCGTCGCCAGCCTGGCAATGGTAAGGGTCAGCGGGATATCGTCGCGTCTGGCGATTACCCGTACCGCGGTCAGCTCTGTTCCTTGTACCGTCTGGCGAAATAAGGCTTCGCGGGTTATGTTTTTAACCACTGGAATTGTGTTAAAGCGTTGGTCGGGGATGCCGCTATGATTAATCGCAACACTATGGCCTGTTGGTGAATGAATCAACAAGATATCCTGCTTCGTATCCACCATCCGATTAAAATAGAGCGGCAGATTCTCCGGCCTGGCGCCATCCAGTAACAGTTGTTGCATTTGCGCCGCCCGGTTTATTAGCGTCATATCATCCCGATACGTTAATTCCTTGCTCAGCGCGTTATAGAGCGTCCAGCTAATGCCGGTACAGGTGAGGATAAGTATGGTGATAAAAGAAATTGTCAGGCGCAGCGTCATTGATAACTTAACCATTCTGCGACACTTCCGCCTGTAATCGATAACCCATCCCCCGGACGGTCATAATGAGCTTCTTTTCAAATGGATCGTCTACTTTGGCGCGAAGCCGACGAATCGCGACATCAACGGTGTTGGTTTCACTATCAAAGTTGATCCCCCATACTTCGCTGGCGATCGCGGTTCGGGGTACGATTTCTCCTGCCCGGGACGCCAGTAACCAGAGGAGCAGGAATTCTTTGCGGGTCAGGGAAATCGGTTTTCCATTTCTTGACACTGATTGCTTTGTGGCATCCATATCCAGACCATTGATCGTCAGTCGGGTCAAGACAGGGACGTGCTGTCTGAGTTGAGCTCTCACCCTGGCCAGCAGTTCGGCGAAGGAAAAAGGCTTAACAAGGTAATCATTAGCGCCCGCCTCAAGACCTTTGACGCGATCCTCAACCGAGTCGCGCGCCGTCAGGCAAATAACAGGGGGCTGATGCGCAGTGCGTAACGCGCGTAAAACCTGCCATCCATCAAGCCCCGGCAGCATAATATCAAGAATAATCAATGAATAATGTTCCTGAAGGGCCAGGTGTAATCCGTCTCGTCCATCACAGGCATAATCAACCACATAGCCTGCTTCCGTGAGTCCCTGACGTACCCACTCAATGGTTTTCTGGTTATCTTCAATCAATAAAATCTTCATCAACGCAGTATGCCATAGGCTTGTTAGCGAATCCGTCAATCTCCAACAAGATGACATAATTGTAATGTCCGTGTAAGGTTAATCCTGGACGCGCCAGATATATTTTCTTGCATCAATACCGTAAAGGAGTGAAGCATGAAACGATATATATTGGCTACCGTGATAGCGTCTATTATTGCAGCCCCGGCAATGGCGCTGGCCGCTGGGAACAATATCCTCAGCGTACATATTCTCGATCAGCAAACAGGCAAACCAGCGCCCGGCGTGGAGGTGGTACTGGAGCAGAAAAAGGACAACGGATGGGCGCAATTAAACACCGGACATACCGACCAGGATGGGCGTATTAAAGCACTGTGGCCGGAAAAACCTGCCGCGCCGGGGGATTATCGCGTTATTTTTAAAACCGGCCACTATTTTGAAAGTAAAAAACTGGACACGTTTTTCCCGGAGATTCCCGTCGAGTTTCATATCAGCAAAACGAATGAGCACTATCATGTGCCGCTGTTATTAAGTCAGTATGGTTATTCAACCTATCGCGGGAGCTAATTTACGTTTTGTTAAACGCCGCGATTTATGACGGGCAGACATCGCGGCGGGAATAAAAATCTTCAGCGTATCGGCTATCTTCCCACAAGCGGTGGTTATGCCGCTTGTGGGCATGAGTGGCGATTAAACAGGCACTTCCATCTCAAGTCTTACCGGATGAAAACGGCGTTTGAAATAAATCAGGCCATGCCCATCCTGGCTAAGGATAATATTTTTGATTGCTACCAGATACACCAGATGCGTGCCAATGGTTTGTACATCGCTGATCTCGCCTTCAAGACCGGCCAGCGCGCCGTTAAGTACCGGCTGGCCCAGCGGCCCGTTTTGCCAACATGGCTGGTGAAAACGCTCCTCCATCGCCATCCCCGTCATACCGGCAAAGTGGCGCGCCATCAGCTCCTGCTCATGGTTAAGTACATTAATGCACAGCCTGCCGTTGCCCTGAAAAACGGGGTTCATGGCGCTATTGGCATTAATACATACCATCACGGAGGGCGGCGTATCGGTGACGGAGCAGACCGCTGTTGCGGTGATGCCGCAGCGTCCGGCGTGACCCGCAGTGGTTACAATGTTGACCGCTGCCGCCAGACTCGCCATCGCATCGCGAAAACGCAGACGTTGTTCATCTACTTGCATGAGAACCTCCTGCCGCGTTATTTCAGCAGCTTATCCAGTTGATTGATGTCGTCGTTATTGTGCAAATGCGAAACCGTCCAGCCGTTCTGATCATATTCGGAGAGGCAGCGATCGACCATCGCCATCATCTTATCCATATTGCCGGAGCTCTGGGCCTGACGCAGACACTGCAGACGAATTTCATCCTGGCTGCCCGAGTAGTTAATCTCATAGAGCTCGTGACGGCCGCCAAACTCGCTGCCGATGGCATCCCACATCAATTTAAGGATTTTGATGCGTTCAACATGATCCATCCCGTTAGAGCCGCGTACATATTTCGCCAGGTACTGGTCGATTTGCGGATTATTCAGATCGCGGGCGCTGGAAGGCAGGTAAATCAGACCGCTGGTAACGTTACGTTCAATAATATTTTTAATTTTCGCATAGGCCATTGGGGCCATCACACGATAGGTTTGCAGCGCGGCGTGGTCCGGTAGCCAGGCGCCGTTTACCCACGGGGTTGCTTCAGAACACATAGAATCGCTCAATGCCCAGAACATATTGCGCCAGGCCACTACTTCGCCGAGATCGGCCTGCACGCCCCGGAACTCTACGGTGCCCGTACATTCGAGCGATTTTTTCAGCAGAGCGGTAATGAAATCAAGTTTAACCGCCAGACGAACACAGGCTTGCAGTGGATACATACGGGCAAAGCCGCCTTCCATCGTCCAGCGACGACAACGATCGAAGTCACGGTAAATTAACACGTTTTCCCACGGGATCAGCACTTTGTCCATCACCAGAATGGCATCGTTTTCATCAAAACGGCTGGAGAGAGGATAATCAAACGGCGAGCCCGTCGCACCCGCGACCATTTCATACGAGGCGCGCGAAATAAGTTTTACGCCTTCGGCATCCATGGGCGCGACAAACATCAGGGCAAAATCCGGGTTTTCACCCATCACCTGGGCTGAGCCGAAACCAATCATGTTGTAGTGAGTCAGGGCGGAGTTAGTGGCGACGACTTTCGCTCCGCTGACAATAATCCCCGCGTCCGTTTCTTTCTCCAGCTTGATATAAACGTCTTTCACTTCGTCGGCAGGTTTATGGCGGTCGATCGGCGGATTGACGATAGCATGGTTAAAGTACAGGCCGGTCTCCTGAATACGGGTGTACCAGTTGCGGGCGTTCTGCTCAAACTGGCCGTAGAAGGCTGGGTTAGCGCCCAGAGCGCAGCCAAAGGCGGCTTTATAATCCGGTGTGCGTCCCATCCAGCCGTAACTCAGACGTGACCATTCAGCGATAGCATCACGCTGTTGGCGCAGATCGTCTGCGCTTTTCGCCACGCGGAAAAATTTATGCGTATAACCGCCGCTGCCGGTATCGGTATTCCAGCACAGGGTATCTTGCATCGACGGTTTATGTAATGCGTCATACAGTTGTGCAACAGAGGCTGCGGCATTGCGGAATGCCGGGTGTGTCGTAACATCTTTAACACGTTCGCCGTAAATATAAATTTCCCGCCCGTCCTGCAGGCTTTTTAAATACTCTTCGCCAGTTAACGGACGCTTGTTATCAGTACGAAAATCTTCAGGTTTCATTGCGGCCTCTTCCTCGTTAATCGGAATGTTTTTGTTAATAATATGTTTCTTATTTGTTGTTTAATTGAATAGGTAGAAGCGTAAACTGTGAAGAGACTTTCAGGACAACGGCGGGTACTTTTCAGATGAACGTCGAAGAAGAAGAGTAAAATGCGATCGCCGTCAATGTTATAAGCGGGAGGGCATTCCCGCGTCGGCGGCGTGGGAAGGTAAGAATGCTATGCTTCCTCTTCGCTATCAGGAAGCTGGCGTCCCAGGGCAATAAGATCCTCCAGCAGTAGCATCAATTGCTGTGTTTTTTCGGGCGTGAAATCGGCCTCAATTTTTCGATAAGCCTCTTCTACCTGCGTCCGGGCACGGGCGTACAACGTTTGTCCCTGCTCCGTCAACATGACATATAACTTACGCTGATCGTTAACCGGCTTGAGTCGTAACACCAGTCCGTCTCGCTCCATGCGCGTCAAGATTCCGGTCAGACTTGGACGCAAAATGCAGGTACGAAAGGCCAGATCGTGAAAATCCATTGATGGGCTATCGGCCAGTATTCGAACAATGCGCCATTGCTGGTCGGTCAGATTGTGGCTTTTAACGATGGGGCGGAAATAGGTCATTGCCGCTTCGCGCGCCTGAAGCAATGCGATGGTTAATGAATCATGCATAAGTGGTTCTCTTTTGCAGAATTATTAATACCTGAATAATCGTATATACCGATGTTAACTATGACATCCGTTTTGTGATTAGAGTCTATCAGAAACAAGGTGTTTTATTTAACTATTTGATATTTATGTTTTTAAAAATAATTTTGTGAAAATATTGTTAATCACATCACAAATACTTTACTTCAGCTTGCTAAATGTACAGCGAAAGCATAAATCTAATCATTAATATATTAATGAAATCACAGCCCGTTAAGTCGGCCTGAGGAGTTTATGTATGAAGGGTACAGTTTTCGCCGTTGCGTTAAACCATCGCAGTCAGCTTGATGCCTGGCGAGAGGCTTTCTCTCAGCCTCCCTATAATGCGCCGCCTAAAACCGCAGTGTGGTTTATCAAGCCGCGTAATACAGTGATTCGCCACGGTGATCCCATTCCTTATCCGCAGGGAGAAAAGGTACTGAGCGGCGCGACAGTGGCGCTTATCGTGGGAAAAACCGCCCGCCGGGTACGCCCTGAAGCGGCAGCGGACTATATCGCCGGGTATGCGCTGGCTAACGAAGTTAGCCTGCCGGAAGAGAGCTTTTATCGCCCGGCGATTAAAGCGAAATGTCGCGATGGCTTTTGCCCGCTGGGTGAAATGGCGCCGCTGAGTGATGTGGATAATCTCACCATTATCACTGAAATCAACGGACGAGAAGCTGACCACTGGAATACTGCCGATTTGCAGCGTAACGCCGCACAACTGCTTAGCGCGTTAAGTGAGTTCGCTACGCTTAACCCTGGTGATGCGATCTTACTTGGTACGCCGCAGAATCGCGTTGCGCTGCGTCCCGGCGATCGGGTGCGTATTCTGGCGAAAGGTTTACCTGCTCTGGAAAATCCGGTAGTGGCAGAAGATGAATTCGCCCGCCATCAGACTTTTACGTGGCCGCTGTCAGCGACGGGAACGTTATTTGCGCTGGGGCTGAACTACGCCGACCACGCCAGCGAGCTGGCATTTACCCCGCCGAAAGAGCCGCTGGTATTTATCAAAGCGCCAAACACCTTTACCGAACATAACCAAACATCGGTGCGCCCGGATAACGTCGAATACATGCACTACGAAGCCGAGCTGGTCGTGGTGATTGGCAAAACGGCGCGTAAGGTGAGCGAAGCCGAAGCAATGGAGTATGTGGCCGGTTACACCGTCTGTAACGACTACGCGATCCGCGACTATCTGGAAAACTACTACCGTCCGAATCTACGGGTAAAAAGCCGCGACGGCCTGACGCCGATAGGCCCGTGGATTGTCGATAAAGAAGCGGTTTCTGATCCGCACAACCTGACGCTACGCACCTTTGTCAACGGCGAGCTGCGCCAGCAAGGGACGACCGCCGATCTGATCTTCAGCATCCCGTTCCTGATTTCTTATCTGAGCGAATTTATGACGTTGCAACCGGGCGACATGATTGCCACCGGCACGCCGAAAGGACTGTCTGATGTGGTGCCGGGGGATGAAGTTGTCGTTGAAGTAGAAGGCGTGGGGCGCCTGGTTAACCGAATCGTCAGTGAGGAGAGTGCAAAATGAAGAAAATAAATCATTGGATTAACGGCAAAAACGTTGCAGGCAACGACTACTTCCAGACTACCAACCCGGCGACCGGCGAGGTGCTGGCGGAAGTGGCCTCCGGCGGTGAAGCAGAAGTGAACCAGGCTGTCGCGGCGGCAAAAGAGGCGTTCCCGAAGTGGGCTAATCTGCCGATGAAAGAGCGCGCGCGCCTGATGCGCCGCCTTGGCGACCTGATTGACCAGAATGTACCGGAAATCGCGGCGATGGAAACCGCCGATACCGGCCTGCCTATTCATCAGACCAAAAACGTGCTGATCCCGCGCGCCTCGCATAACTTCGAATTCTTTGCTGAAGTGTGTCAGCAGATGAACGGCAAGACCTATCCGGTTGACGATAAAATGCTCAATTATACGCTGGTGCAGCCCGTCGGCGTCTGCGCACTGGTGTCGCCGTGGAACGTGCCGTTTATGACCGCTACCTGGAAAGTCGCGCCGTGCCTGGCGCTGGGCAACACGGCTGTGCTCAAAATGTCCGAGCTGTCGCCGTTGACTGCCGACAGGTTGGGCGAGCTGGTGCTGGAGGCAGGAATTCCGGCAGGCGTGCTCAACGTGGTGCAGGGCTACGGCGCGACGGCGGGCGATGCGCTGGTACGTCACCATGATGTGCGCGCGGTGTCGTTTACCGGCGGTACCGCCACCGGGCGCAATATCATGAAAAATGCCGGCCTGAAAAAATACTCGATGGAGCTGGGCGGCAAATCACCGGTGCTGATTTTTGAAGATGCCGACATTGAGCGCGCGCTGGACGCTGCGCTGTTCACTATTTTCTCGATCAACGGCGAACGCTGCACCGCCGGGTCGCGCATCTTTATCCAGCAGAGCATTTACCCTGAGTTCGTGAAGCGCTTTGCCGAACGCGCGAATCGCCTGCGTGTCGGCGATCCGACCGACCCGAACACCCAGGTCGGTGCGCTGATTAGCCAACAGCACTGGGAGAAAGTCTCCGGTTATATCCGCCTCGGCATTGAAGAGGGCGCAACGCTGCTGGCGGGCGGCGCGGAAAAACCCACTGACCTGCCTGCGCATCTGAAAGACGGCAACTTCCTGCGCCCAACCGTGCTGGCCGATGTCGACAACCGTATGCGCGTAGCGCAGGAAGAGATCTTTGGGCCAGTCGCCTGCCTGCTGCCATTCAAAGACGAAGCGGAAGGGCTACGTCTGGCAAATGACGTAGAATACGGTCTGGCCTCTTATATCTGGACCCAGGACGTTAGCAAAGTGCTGCGCCTGGCGCGTGGAATTGAAGCTGGCATGGTCTTCGTCAACACCCAGAACGTCCGCGACCTGCGCCAGCCGTTCGGCGGCGTGAAAGCCTCCGGCACCGGGCGCGAAGGCGGCGAATATAGCTTCGAAGTGTTTGCGGAAATGAAAAACGTCTGCATCTCAATGGGCGACCATCCTATCCCAAAATGGGGAGTCTGATATGGGCAAGTTAGCGTTAGCAGCAAAAATCACCCACGTGCCGTCAATGTATCTTTCTGAACTGCCGGGAAAAAATCACGGTTGTCGTCAGGCAGCCATTGATGGGCATATTGAGATTGGCAAGCGTTGCCGCGAAATGGGCGTCGACACCATTATCGTATTCGACACCCACTGGCTGGTGAATAGCGCCTACCACATTAACTGTGCCGACCATTTCCGGGGGGTCTATACCAGCAACGAACTGCCGCATTTTATTCGCGATATGACTTACGACTATGACGGCAACCCGGAGCTGGGCCACCTTATCGCCGACGAAGCGGTCAAACTGGGCGTGCGCGCCAAAGCGCACAACATCCCGAGCCTGAAGCTGGAGTATGGCACGCTGGTACCGATGCGCTACATGAACAGCGACAAGCACTTCAAAGTGGTCTCTATCTCGGCGTTCTGTACTGTTCATGACTTTGCCGACAGTCGCAGACTGGGCGAAGCAATTCTCAAGGCGATTGAGAAATATGACGGTACCGTAGCGGTATTCGCCAGTGGTTCTCTGTCGCACCGTTTTATTGACGACCAACGGGCAGAAGAGGGGATGAACAGCTATACCCGCGAGTTCGATCATCAGATGGACGAGCGCGTGGTCAAGCTGTGGCGCGAGGGCAAATTTAAGGAATTTTGTACCATGTTGCCGGAGTACGCCGACTACTGCTACGGCGAAGGCAACATGCACGACACAGTAATGCTGCTGGGAATGCTGGGCTGGGACAAATACGACGGCAAGGTGGAGTTCATCACCGATCTGTTCGCCAGCTCCGGTACCGGCCAGGTGAACGCCGTTTTCCCGCTGCCTGCGTAAGGAGTGTTTATGCCGCACTTTATTGCTGAATGTACTGAAAATATTCGTGAGCAGGCTGATTTACCCGGCCTGTTCAGCAAAGTGAACGAGGCGCTGGCCGCCACTGGTATTTTCCCGATGGGCGGCATCCGTAGCCGCGCCCACTGGCTGGACACCTGGCAGATGGCTGACGGTAAGCATGATTACGCCTTCGTGCATATGACGCTGAAAATCGGTGCCGGGCGCAGCCTGGAAAGCCGTCAGGAGGTAGGCAAAATGTTGTTTGGGCTGATTAAAGCCCACTTCGCCGCTCTGATGGAGAGCCGCTATCTGGCGCTGTCATTTGAGATTGCCGAGTTACATCCGACGCTCAATTACAAACAAAACAACGTACACGCGTTATTTAAATAGCGTGCAAATTGCCCGGCCGAAAACCGTAGGCCGGATAGACGAACGCTATCCGGTAATGCAATGTCACAGGAAACACTATGCTCGATAAACAGACCCATACCCTGATCGCCCAGCGACTTAATCAGGCTGAAAAACAGCGTGAACAGATTCGCGCAGTGTCGCTGGATTATCCCAACATTACTATTGAAGATGCCTATGCCGTACAGCGTGAATGGGTCAATATCAAGATTGCTGAAGGGCGCACGCTCAAAGGCCACAAAATCGGCCTGACCTCGAAAGCGATGCAGGCAAGCTCGCAAATCAGCGAACCGGATTACGGCGCGCTGCTTGACGATATGTTCTTCCATGACGGCGGCGATATCCCCACCGACCGTTTTATCGTCCCGCGTATTGAAGTGGAGCTAGCGTTCGTGCTGGCGAAACCGCTGCGCGGCCCCCACTGCACGCTGTTTGACGTCTACAACGCCACGGATTATGTGATTCCGGCGCTGGAATTGATTGACGCTCGTAGCCACAACATCGACCCGGAAACCCAGCGCCCACGCAAAGTGTTCGACACTATTTCCGACAACGCCGCTAACGCCGGGGTGATCCTCGGTGGTCGTCCCATCAAGCCAGACGAGCTGGATCTGCGCTGGATCTCCGCGCTGCTCTATCGCAACGGCGTGATCGAAGAGACCGGCGTCGCCGCAGGCGTGCTGAATCATCCGGCCAACGGCGTGGCGTGGCTGGCGAACAAGCTTGCTCCCTACGATGTCCAGCTTGAAGCCGGGCAAATCATCCTCGGCGGCTCGTTCACCCGCCCGGTGCCGGCGCGCAAGGGCGACACCTTCCATGTCGACTACGGCAACATGGGTGCGATCAGTTGCCGGTTTGTGTAAGGAAAAAACGATGAAAAATGCTTTCAAAGACGCGTTAAAAGCGGGACGCCCGCAAATCGGTTTGTGGCTGGGGCTTGCCAACAGTTATAGCGCCGAACTGTTAGCGGGCGCCGGCTTCGACTGGCTACTGATTGACGGTGAACACGCGCCAAACAACGTGCAGACGGTGTTGACCCAGTTGCAGGCGATTGCGCCCTATCTCAGCCAGCCGGTGGTGCGTCCGTCGTGGAACGATCCGGTACAGATTAAGCAACTGCTTGACGTCGGCGCGCAAACTCTGCTGGTACCGATGGTGCAGAATGCCGATGAAGCACGAAAGGCCGTGGCGGCTACGCGTTATCCGCCTGCCGGTATTCGCGGCGTGGGTAGCGCGCTGGCGCGGGCATCGCGCTGGAATCGCATTCCGGACTATCTCCACCAGGCCAACGACGCCATGTGCGTACTGGTGCAGATTGAAACGCGTGAGGCGATGAGCAATCTGGCGTCAATTCTCGATGTGGATGGTATTGACGGCGTGTTTATTGGCCCGGCGGATCTTAGCGCCGATATGGGCTTTGCCGGAAACCCGCAGCACCCGGAAGTGCAGGCGGCGATTGAGAACGCCATCGTGCAGATACGCGCGGCGGGGAAAGCGCCGGGGATTCTGATGGCCAATGAACAACTGGCGAAACGTTATCTGGAGCTGGGGGCGCTATTTGTCGCCGTCGGCGTTGACACCACGCTGCTGGCGCGCGGCGCACAGGCGCTGGCGGCGCGCTTTGGCACAGAAAAAAACAACATGTCCGGTTCGTCCGGCGTCTATTAAGCCAGGCCGGATGGCGCAGCGCCACCGAGTAACCCGTAGTACCCTACAAAAATTCCCATCAGAGGAAAAAAAATGAGCGACACATCATCTGCACTTCCGGAAAGCCCTGAGTCTGTCAGTTCGCACAAAACGCTCAGCACGGGTCAACAAACCGTCATAAATAAACTGTTCCGCCGACTGATCGTATTTTTATTCGTGTTGTTTATCTTCTCGTTTTTAGACCGTATTAACATCGGTTTTGCCGGGTTGACGATGGGGCAGGATCTGGGGTTAAGCGCCACCATGTTTGGCCTTGCCACAACGTTGTTTTACGCCACCTACGTCATTTTCGGCATTCCCAGCAACGTGATGTTGAGCATCGTCGGCGCGCGCCGCTGGATTGCGACCATTATGGTGCTATGGGGCATTGCATCTACCGCCACGATGTTCGCGGTGGGACCGAAAAGCCTGTATGTGCTGCGAATGCTGGTGGGCATTACCGAAGCGGGCTTTTTGCCAGGAATATTGCTCTATTTAACCTACTGGTTCCCGGCGTTTTTCCGCGCCCGCGCCAACGCGTTATTTATGATTGCCATGCCGGCCACTACCGCGTTGGGGTCGATTGTCTCCGGCTATATTTTATCGCTGGACGGTATATTCAATCTGCATGGATGGCAGTGGTTATTCCTGTTGGAAGGATTTCCGTCAGTTTTGTTAGGCATTATGGTCTGGTTTTACCTGGATGATACCCCGGCAAAAGCCAAATGGCTGACGAAAGAGGATAAAAAATGTTTGCAGGAGATGATGGATAATGACCGCCTGACGCTGGTTCAGCCGGAAGGGTCCATCAGCCATAACGCCATGCAACAGCGTAGTCTGTGGCGCGAAGTATTCACGCCAATTGTACTGATGTATACGCTGGCCTATTTTTGCCTTACCAATACGCTTAGCGCCATTAGTATCTGGACGCCGCAAATCCTGAAAAGTTTTAATGAAGGCAGCAGCAATATCACCATCGGCCTGCTGGCGGCGATCCCGCAGATTTGTACTATTCTGGGTATGATTTACTGGAGCCGCCATTCGGACAAACATCAAGAGCGTAAACATCACACTGCGCTGCCGTTCCTGTTTGCCGCCGCGGGCTGGCTGCTGGCGTCGGCGACCGACCATAACCTGATCCAGCTCCTGGGGATCGTGATGGCATCCACGGGTTCCTTTAGCGCGATGGCGATCTTCTGGACCACGCCGGATCAGTCGATCAGTTTACGCGCCAGGGCGATAGGCATTGCGGTCATCAATGCCACCGGCAATATTGGCTCCGCACTCAGCCCATTTATGATTGGCTGGCTAAAAGATATCACCGGTAGCTTCAATAGCGGACTCTGGTTTGTCGCTTCTCTGTTAGTCGTCGGCGCTGCCATTATCTGGCTCATTCCCATGAAAGCATCGCGTCCGCGCGCCACCCCTTGAGGAGAAACTATGTGCCAACGTGCGATCGCCAATATTGATATCAGCAAAGAGTATGACGAAAGCATGGGCAGTAACGATGTGCATTATCAGTCGTTTGCTCGTATGGCGGATTTCTTTGGTCGTGATATGCAGGCGCATCGCCACGACCAGTTTTTTCAAATGCACTTTCTTGATACCGGCCAGATTGAGCTACAGCTCGACGATCATCGCTATTCGGTGCAGGCGCCGCTATTTGTGCTAACGCCGCCCTCGGTGCCGCATGCTTTTATTACCGAATCGGATAGCGATGGTCATGTTCTGACGGTACGCGAAGAGCTGGTTTGGCCGCTGCTGGAAGTGCTTTATCCCGGTACCAGAGAGGCCTTCGGCCTGCCGGGAATCTGTCTGTCTCTGGCGGATAAACCCAACGAACTGGCGGCGCTCAAACATTACTGGCAGCTAATTGAGCGGGAGTCCACGGAACAACTGGCTGGCTGCGAACATACACTGGTGCTACTGGCGCAGGCGGTATTTACTCTGCTGTTACGCAATGCGAAGCTGGACGATCACGCCGCAACCGGGATGCGCGGTGAATTGAAACTCTTTCAGCGCTTTACCTTGTTAATTGATAACCACTTCCACCAGCACTGGACGGTGCCCGATTATGCCTGCGAGCTGCATATTACCGAATCTCGCCTGACCGATATTTGCCGCCGCTTTGCTAATCGCCCTCCTAAGCGCCTGATTTTTGATCGGCAATTACGCGAGGCGAAACGACTGCTACTTTTTTCCGACAATGCTGTCAACGAGATCGCCTGGCAATTAGGTTTTAAAGATCCGGCTTATTTCGCCCGTTTTTTTAATCGCCTTGCCGGCTGTTCTCCCTCGCAGTTTCGCCAACGTGAAGTTCCCTCTTTCCTTAACTAAGAAGAGTAAAAACATGATGAAAAATAGCGTCGCTATGCTGGCGGTTTGTATGCTGGCGCAAAGTCACCTTGCCATTGCTGTCGGGGCTCCTGCGCCTCAAGAGATCAAAATTGTTTTACTGGGCACCAAAGGCGGACCTTCTTTGCTCAATACGGCCAGACTACCGCAAGCTACGGCGCTCACTATCGGCGATAAAATATGGCTGATAGATGCCGGCTACGGTGCCAGTCTGCAACTGGTGAAAAATGGCATTCCACTGCGCAGCATCAATACTATTTTGCTCACCCATCTGCACAGCGACCACATACTGGATTATCCTTCCTTGCTGATGAATGCCTGGGCAAGTGGCCTGAAAGACCATACCATACAGGTTTATGGCCCGCCGGGAACCCAGGCGATGACAAAGGCTAGCTGGAAGGTTTTTGACAGGGATATCACGCTACGCATGGAAGAAGAGGGGAAACCCGATCCGCGCAACCTGGTTAAGGCGACAGATATTGGCCAGGGCGTCATCTATAAAGATGAACTGGTCACAATAAGCGCGCTGAAAGTGCCTCATTCCCCTTTCCCGGACGGTGAAGCGTTCGCTTACCGTTTTGATACACAGGGTAAGCGAATCGTCTTCTCTGGCGATACGTCCTGGTTTCCGCCGCTTGCAACATTCGCTCAGGGGGCGGATATCCTGGTACATGAGGCGGTACATGTCCCTTCGGTAGCAAAACTGGCTAATAGTATTGGCAACGGAAAAACGCTTGCTGAAGCGATTGCGTCGCATCACACCACGATTGAAGACGTAGGTAAGATTGCTCGCGAGGCCCACGTGAAAAAACTGGTGTTAAGTCATCTGGTGCCTGCGACGGTTGCGGATGACGTCTGGCAACAGGAAGCCATGAAAAATTACCCGGGTCCTGTCATTGTCGGTCATGACAATATGACGCTAAGCGTACCGTAAACATCAGGGGAGGGGTAAACCAACGGGCTGACATGATGTCAGTCCGTTATGTTTTTGGCGATCAGCATGACGCGTAGATCTTTTCGTCTGAAACATTATTTTTTCTAAACACTACTTGCTGATTTTTATGCAGAATAAAGGTAAGATAATTGCTCTGGTGAAATATTACTAAATAAGAATGTCACGGATGGAATTTATACAGTGTTAAAAGCAATGCGTTTCTTTGTCTGCCGGCCATCAGTAATATCCTGTGTACCGGCTCATCGTTGCCAAAGTGAAGGTTAGATTAAACAAATCAAAAAATATCCGAACTGGACAATTTTTATATCAAACATATTTAACTGCAAAATACTGCAAACGTGCGCGAATACACTTAATCAGTAGCATAGCTTATGCATACTTTATTTCCTAAACTTTCTTATTATCTATTTGAATATTTCTGGTTAAACCAAATGGACAAACGGACACCAGACACTCGAAAGGATAATTGCAGGTTTCTGGTTTTGGATTGCAGGTACCAGGACAGTGGCTATTTTCTTTAAGCGATTTCCATAGTACAGGATTAAACCTGGTAACGTTGTAAACAGTAACGGGATAAAGTTTATCGTTTATTAAGACCCCCTTATTAAAGGGTATGATAATGCTACCCGGAGGCATGTAAACATCTGCCTGATACCATAAGGTCAATCTAAGATTTTTTAGGCTATGTATGCATGAGAATGACACTCCGGTAGAGGGGCTTATAACTGTATCAACGACCTTCCATTCCATTACAGAAACCTTTTAAGTGAAATAGTCAATGGTGTAAATTACATTTTTCGCAAGCCTATTCAGGATAGATGAAAATCTGAAAAACATAACTCGTTGAAAACGATCGTTTTTTATTGACCACTCCATTTATATTGATTTTTTAATAAGTTATTTATTGTATGCTCTTATTTTGTTTACATTCTATTACATTTTTGTGTTTTAGTATCGGTGTAAATATTGGACAGCAGGGGATGTTATAATGCTCAATAATTAAACTGTAAGTGTCTGTTGTCTTTCTTATTTATAAATACCGCAACCTGTAAACGCAGCGGCACATTTTACCGAATATTGGCAGGAAGAAGATGTGTATCAACCAGGGAGTACGAAACAGCGAAAGAATATATTCTTCAGACAATAAATGAATGCTGGCGTGTAAAAATAACAAAAAAATCTAAAACATGTGAACTTGCGGCTGGTCTTTATTTAAACGATGAGGTTCTTAATGGTGCATTAATTCATAACATTGGTGGTTTGTTGAACAGGCCGCAGGCGTTGTGTAAGACTATATATCTTCAGTTGGTGGAGCGCGTCAGATGCGTTCTGGTATTTTATCAGGTGCATATAAATCCGAGGCGGGCTGAAAGCCCACCCGCGGTTTATTGCCTTTATTGCGGATTAAGGATGAGAGATAAAGCGAGAAAGGCGTTGCAGCAGGAGTCGGTTTTCTTCGCGCAGCCGTGAATTCTCTTCCAGCAGCGTTAACGCGACCGCGATCCCTGGCCAGTCGAGCGCCAGCTCCTCGCGTAAGCGTAGCGCACGTTGTACCACGCTCGCTGCGCGATCGTCGAATTGCCAGTCGGCATTATCATTCTCGTAAGGTTCAATCACGCCAAGTCCGACGATTTCGTTCAGCTCCTCTTCCGTCACGCCGGTGTGCAAACAAAATTCGGTGATGGTAAAGGTGACAGTGATGTTAGCCATTATGCTTTCCCCCATTGCTGGCGTGGATTAAAGGACGACTGCGCGTCCGCCAGTTGTTGCCACAGGGCGGCTGTCTTCTCATCGGGTTTCGGCGGCATAACGATTTTGATGACGGCATAGAGATCGCCTGTGTGTTTTTTACTGGCTAATCCTTTGCCTTTAATACGCAACCGCTGGCCTGCCTGGCTGCCGGGGGGAATGGTCAGCAAAATGCGCTCTTTAAGCGTTGGTACGGACACCTTAGCGCCGAGCGCCGCCTCCCATGGGGCAAGCGGAAGGACGACTTCCAGATCCTGATTGACGATATCAAAGAGCGGATGCGGGGCAATATGGATAACGAGCCATAAATCGCCATTAGGTCCGCCGTTTTCCCCCGGCGTGCCCTGGCCTTTCAGTCTGATTCGTTGCCCGTTGCTGACACCAGCCGGGATCTTCACATTCAATGTCTTGGGTATTTCCCGTTCCACCAGGCCGAACGCGTTATAAACGGGGACGGAATAGCTAATCGTACGCTGGTGCTCGTCCAGCGTTTCTTCCAGGAATACCGCCACTTCGATTTCGATATCATGACCGCGTGCGGCGTGGCGGTGGTGCGAATGGCGACCATGCTGACCAAAGATAGATGAGAAAATATCATCGAAATCTTCGGCGTTATACGGTTGGCCTTCGTGTTGCTGGAACTGGCGATTAAATTGTGGATCGTTACGGTGTTGCCATAACTGGTCATACTCGGCGCGCCGTTGCTCATCACTCAGCACTTCCCATGCTTCAGCAACCTCTTTGAAACGGGCTTCGGCATCGGGTTCTTTACTGACATCAGGATGGTACTTGCGGGCCAGTCGGCGATAGGCGGTCTTAATCGTCTTGAGATCGTCCGTCGGTTTCACGCCCATAATGGCGTAATAATCCTTAAGTTCCATAGCATCATCTCGCTAAATCAATACATACAGAAGGGACCCCAAAAAGGTATCTCCACTAAGTGTAGGGTAAACCTGAAAAATGCGTATGAAAACACCAGTTATATCATGAGTAAGAATAAATTACGTCGTCCGACTATCAGAGGTTGCGTAACGCGCCGACATAACTTTACAGGGGAAAGGTTGCCAAAACCGCCCCAGTGGCTAAGATAACTCGCGTTAAACAGTGAGGGCGCAATGGCGAAACAACAACGGATGGGCTGGTGGTTTCTTTGCCTTGCATGTGTCGTGGTAATGGTTTGTACCGCGCAACGCATGGCGGGCCTGCACGCCTTGCAGATGCAGGCGACGGCCTCTTCAGCGGTAGTTAGCGCCCATCCCTCGACGGATGACGCCTCGCCGGTCACTCCCTGTGAATTAAGCGCCAAGTCGCTGCTGGCGGCACCTCCGGTACTCTTTGAAGGCGCTATCCTTGCGCTTTGTCTACTGCTTTCCTTACTGGCGCCTGTCCGGGTCATGCGTCTGCCATTTTTGCCTCCACGGGCTATTTCGCCGCCCACATTGCGGGTACATCTTCGATTTTGTGTCTTCCGTGAATGACAGACCGGTTATTGCTAACGGTTACTTACTCATTCACGGAGAAAAAATATGATGATTTTGTTCAGGCGGATACTGTTCTGCCTGTTATGGCTTTGGCTGCCCGTCTCCTGGGCGGCGGAAAGCGGCTGGCTGCGTTCGCCCGATAACGACCATGCCAGCATACGGCTACGTGCCGATACGTCCGCTAATGGCGAGACCCGGCTGTTGCTGGATGTAAAACTGGACAACGGCTGGAAAACCTACTGGCGCGCGCCGGGGGAAGGGGGCGTCGCGCCCTCTATCGCCTGGAAAGGCGACATGCCTGAGGTGAGCTGGTTCTGGCCAACCCCCTCGCGCTTTGATGTGGCGAATATCACCACCCAGGGCTATCACGACGAGGTGACCTTCCCGATGATCGTGCGCGGTACGCCGCCCGCGACCTTGAGCGGCGTGTTGACGTTATCAACCTGCAGCAATGTTTGTCTGTTGACCGATTACCCCTTTTCCGTGACGCCCACTGTGCAGAATGCCGATTTTGCCCATGACTATGCGCGGGCGATGGGCAAAGTTCCTCTACGCAGTGGACTAACGGACTCGCTTGAGGTCGGCTATCGCACGGGAGAACTGGTGATCACTGCCACGCGAGCGGCGGGCTGGTCATCGCCCGGGCTCTATCTTGACACCATGGATGACGTTGATTTTGCGAAGCCTCGTCTGCGCGTAGAGGGCGACAGGTTACAGGCGACGGTGCCGGTGACGGACAGTTGGGGCGAAAAGGCGCCCGATTTGCGCGACAAATCGCTGACCCTCGTGTTAGCCGATGGCGCTATCGCCCAGGAGAGCACGCAAACCATTGGCGCGGCGCCAGCGCAGACGCCGGACAATGCGGCGCTACCTTTCTGGCAGGTTGTATTGATGGCGCTGGTCGGCGGACTGATTCTTAATTTAATGCCCTGCGTACTGCCGGTTCTGGGCATGAAACTTGGCTCTATCTTATTGGTAGAGGAAAAAAGCCGCTCTCACATCAGGCGACAATTTTTGGCTTCGGTCGCCGGTATCATTGCGTCATTTATGGCGCTGGCGGCGTTTATGACCCTCCTTCGCCTGTCAAATCATGCGCTGGCCTGGGGAGTCCAGTTCCAGAATGTATGGTTTATTGGTTTTATGGCGCTGGTGATGTTGCTGTTTAGCGCCAGCCTGTTCGGGCTTTTTGAGTTCCGGCTTCCCTCATCTATGACCACGAAACTGGCCACTTACGGCGGTAATGGTATGTCGGGACATTTCTGGCAGGGTGCGTTCGCCACGCTGCTGGCGACGCCTTGTAGCGCGCCGTTTTTGGGCACGGCGGTAGCGGTGGCGCTCACGGCGTCGCTGCCGACGCTTTGGGGGCTGTTCCTTGCGCTAGGCCTGGGAATGAGCGCGCCGTGGCTACTGGTCGCGATACGACCAGGGCTTGCGCTACGTTTACCGCGCCCCGGGCGTTGGATGAACGTCCTGCGCAGGGTTCTCGGTCTGATGATGCTGGGGTCGGCTATCTGGCTGGCGACGTTACTCCTGCCGCATTTCGGCTTCACGGCGTCAAAGAGCGCGCAAGACAATGTTCAGTGGCAACCGTTGAGTGAACAGGCAATCCAGTCGGCGCTGGCGCAGCATAAGCGGGTATTTGTCGATGTCACTGCGGACTGGTGTATTACCTGTAAAGTGAATAAATACAACGTGCTGCAAAAAGAGGATGTGCAGGCCGCCTTGCAACAGCCGGATGTTGTGGCGCTGCGGGGAGACTGGACGCTGCCGTCCGATGCCATTACAGATTTTCTGAAAACGCGCGGCCAGGTCGCCGTTCCGTTTAATCAGATATATGGCCCCGGCTTGCCGGAAGGGGAGGCATTGCCCACCTTGCTGACCCGCGATGCGGTATTACAAACGTTGAAAAAAGCGAAAGGAATAACCCAATGAAATACATGATTGTTTTACTGCTGGCGCTGTTTTCGACGCTGAGCATCGCGCAAGAAACCGCCCCTTTTACGCCGGATCAGGAAAAGCAGATTGAAAATCTGATCCATGCGGCGTTGTTTAACGATCCTGCCAGCCCGCGGATAGGCGCTAAACACCCTAAACTGACGCTGGTGAACTTTACGGACTACAACTGTCCGTATTGTAAACAGCTCGATCCGATGCTTGAGAAGATTGTGCAGAAATATCCTGACGTTGCGGTCATTATTAAACCGCTGCCATTCAAAGGAGAGAGCTCCGTACTGGCGGCGCGTATTGCGCTGACCACCTGGCGCGATCATCCGCAACAGTTCCTCGCACTACATGAAAAACTCATGCAAAAGCGCGGTTACCATACGGATGGCAGTATTAAACAGGCCCAGGAGAAAGCAGGGGCTACGCCAGTGACGTTGGATGAAAAAAGCATGGAAACCATACGCACGAATTTGCAGTTGGCAAGGCTGGTCGGCGTGCAAGGAACGCCAGCGACGATCATCGGCGACGAACTGATTCCGGGCGCAGTGCCCTGGGATACGCTGGAAGCGGTGGTGAAAGAAAAACTGGCGGCTGCCAATGGCGGGTAAACTGCGGCGTTGGCTGCGTGAAGCCGCGGTTTTTCTGGCGCTCCTCATCGCGGTGATGGTGGCCATGGACGTCTGGCGCGCGCCGCAGGCACCTCCGTCGTTTGCTGCTACACCGTTACGTACGCTGACGGGAGAGTCGACAACTCTGGCGACACTGAGCGAGGAACGCCCCGTACTGCTCTATTTTTGGGCTAGCTGGTGCGGGGTATGCCGCTTTACTACGCCTGCGGTCGCTCGCCTGGCGGCGGAAGGGGAAAACGTCATGACCGTTGCGCTCCGCTCCGGCGATGACGCTGAGGTTGCCCGCTGGCTAGCGCGCAAGGGCGTTGACTTTCCGGTCGTCAATGATGCTAACGGCGCCTTATCCGCTGGCTGGGAAATCAGCGTGACGCCAACGCTGGTGGTGGTTTCACAGGGTCGGGTCGTTTTCACCACCAGCGGCTGGACCAGCTATTGGGGCATGAAGCTTCGGCTGTGGTGGGCGAAAACGTTCTGAATATGCGCCGGGATTTCCCGGCGCTAACGCGTTTACTGTAAGAAAAACCCCCGTTTTGCGAAATCGTTCCCGGAAAAATGATCCGTTTCTGTCACACTCAGAACGATTTGATAACAACAAGAGGTCATAGGGATGAAAAAATCATTACTCGCTGTTGCTGTGGCAGGGGCTGTTTTGTTGTCATCCGCCGTACAGGCGCAGACAACGCCAGAAGGTTATCAATTACAACAGGTGCTGATGATGAGCCGCCATAATCTGCGGGCGCCGCTGGCGAATAATGGCAGCGTACTGGCGCAGTCGACGCCGAACGCCTGGCCGGCGTGGGACGTTCCCGGCGGGCAACTGACGACGAAAGGCGGCGTGCTGGAAGTCTATATGGGGCACTACACACGTGAATGGCTGGTCGCGCAGGGGCTGATACCGCCAGGAGAATGTCCGGCGCCCGATACGGTATATGCCTATGCGAATAGTTTGCAGCGCACCGTCGCCACTGCGCAATTTTTCATTACCGGCGCTTTCCCCGGCTGTGATATTCCTGTTCATCATCAGGAAAAAATGGGCACTATGGACCCTACCTTCAATCCGGTGATTACCGATGATTCCGCTGCGTTCAGGCAACAGGCCGTACAGGCGATGGAAAAAGCGCGTAGTCAGATGCATCTTGATGAGAGTTATAAACTGCTTGAGCAGATAACACATTATCAGGACTCGCCGTCCTGCAAAGAGAAGCATCAATGTTCGCTAATCGACGCGAAAAATACCTTCAGTGCGAATTATCAGCAAGAGCCTGGCGTGCAGGGGCCGCTGAAAGTAGGGAACTCGCTGGTGGATGCGTTTACCCTACAATATTACGAAGGTTTTCCGCTGGATCAGGTTGCCTGGGGCAAGATTAACACCGATCGGCAGTGGAAAGTGCTGTCAAAACTGAAAAACGGCTACCAGGACAGCCTGTTTACCTCACCAACGGTGGCGCGCAATGTTGCTGCGCCGCTGGTGAAATATATCGATAAGGTGCTGGTTGCCGATCGCGTTAGCGCGCCGAAGATTACCGTGCTGGTGGGGCATGATTCCAATATCGCTTCGCTGCTGACGGCGCTGGATTTTAAACCCTATCAGCTCCATGACCAGTATGAGAGAACGCCGATTGGCGGTCAGCTTGTCTTCCAACGCTGGCATGACGGCAACGCTAACCGGGATTTGATGAAAATCGAGTATGTCTACCAGAGCGCCCGGCAGTTACGTAACGCGGAAGCGTTAACGCTCAAATCGCCTGCGCAAAGGGTAACGCTGGAATTGAAAGGATGTCCGGTGGATGCGAACGGCTTCTGTCCGCTTGATAAGTTCGATAACGTCATGAATACAGCCGCAAAATAACAGTATGCCCCCGCGCAGGCGGGGGCGTTTGTCTTATACGTTCTTACGTTCGATGGTCTGTTCGCCCCAGAAGAGCGAGTCTTTGTCCGTTTTCTCAAAGGCTTTGATCAACACCTCATCGCTACCTTCTTCCCATATTTTTTCTGCCAGTTTCTCGTCATAGTGAGCGACTTCAAAAATGGCTTCGGCAATTTCCGGCGACGTATTACGCAGGCTTGCCCATTCGCCGACGCGGTGCGTTTTTGCTTCTTGAGTTGGCATTCGAATCCTCCTGTTGAAGATTAGCCGTTGAGTTTTACTGCCAGACCGGCGACGTATTCCCCCTGATAGCGCGCGATAGAAAGTTCCTCCTGGCTTGGCTGGCGTGAACCGTCGCCGCCAGCGATAGTCGTTGCGCCGTAAGGCGTGCCGCCGCGTACCTGGGAGACGTCAAACAGCTCCTGTGCGGCATAACCGATCGGGATAATCACCATCCCATGATGGGCAAGTGTAGTCCAGGTCGAGGTGATGGTCTGCTCCTGGCCGCCGCCCGTTCCGGTAGAACTAAACACGCTGCCGAGCTTGCCGTATAGCGCTCCGGATGCCCACAGTCCGCCGGTTTGATCCAGGAAGGTACGCATCTGGCCTGACATATTGCCAAACCGGGTTGGTGTACCAAAGATAATCGCATCGTAATCCGCCAGCTCCTGTGGGGTTGCGACGGGGGCGTTTTGCGTTTTACCGCCAGCTTTTGCGAAGATTTCAGGCGGCATCGTTTCTGGCACACGCTTTATAATGACCTCTGCGCCGTCGACTTTCTTTGCCCCTTCCGCCACCGCGTGCGCCATGGTTTCAATGTGTCCGTACATGGAATAATAGAGCACCAGAATCTTTGCCATTTGTACTACTCCTCAGATTAATCATGTGTGTAGCGATTCGCTACGTCTATTTAAAGATATGCCCTCCTGTGAAGAGTGCAAATTTCAGCGCCACTTCTTTGATTTATAACAATAATTGATTTTTCGGCCTTTGTTGCAAAATGATACATTTTTAAGCGCTTCGATTTTTTCAATCATAAGAGCAACTTATTTATTTCTTATGGTTATTATTCTACATATTCGGCTTCTGATGTTGCAGAATATTTCGGTAAGCGGCATACCACGGCGATTTTCACTACGCTTAATCTTACGTGGCGTTACTGATGGCATCGTTTATACGCTGCGCGAGGAGATACTCCTCACTACCTATGCAATATGATGTCTAATCTATGACGGAGGTCAGTAATGGCAAACCATCGTGGCGGTTCCGGTAATTTTGCGGAAGACCGCGAAAGAGCATCAGAAGCAGGTCGTAAAGGTGGCCAGCACAGCGGGGGCAATTTTAAGAATGACCCGCAGCGTGCATCTGAAGCAGGCAAAAAAGGGGGCAAAAGCAGTAACCGTAATAGCTAGCCTGCGTAAAAATAGCTTGACGTTTAGTGTTTCTCGTTAAAAAGCGTTATGCGCCACCGCCGCCGGATCTCCGGCGGTTTTTTGTTTATAAGCCGGATTTGGTATGCTTGCGTCCTGACAAAAAGGAGAGGGCGCATGTCGCAACGCGTAGAGAAAAAAATCGGGAAACGTTCGCAGGCCGCCAGTGCAAAACGGCAGGCTATCTTGATGGCCGCGCTCGCTGTTTTTTCCCAGTATGGCATTCATGGCGCGCGCCTTGAGCAGGTGGCTGAACGGGCGGGAGTCTCCAAAACCAACCTGCTCTATTATTATCCCTCGAAAGAGGCGTTGTATGTCGCGGTAATGCGGCAGATCCTTGATGTCTGGCTGGCACCGCTCAAGGCGTTTCGCGCAGAATTTTCTCCTCTGGAGGCCATCAAAGAGTATATCCGTCTCAAGCTGGAAGTTTCGCGTGATTATCCGCAGGCGTCACGGCTATTCTGTATGGAGATGCTGGCGGGCGCGCCGCTATTAATGGATGAACTGACCGGCGATCTAAAAGCTCTGATAGATGAAAAATCAGCGCTGATTGCCGGATGGGTACACAGCGGGAAACTGGCGCCCGTCTCCCCGTACCATTTGATCTTCATGATTTGGGCCACCACGCAACATTACGCCGATTTTGTCCCTCAGGTTGAAGCGGTAACCGGCGCGACGCTTCGCGATGAAGCCTTTTTCAACCAAACGGTCGAAAGCGTTCAGCGCATTATTATTGAAGGGATTCGCGTGCGTTAACCGGCTGGCGGCAGTGGGCAGCTCAAATCACCCTCTTCACATTGCAACAGCGAGGCTAAAAATGCTTCGCGTTCGTTCGTTTTATCGGTCAGGCACTGGCTGGAGATCATCGGTTGAACGCTGCCGCCCTCTGTACCTGAGCGAATAAGCGCGCAATCGGCGTCCCGAAGGGCAATCCATGCAACCTGCGCTTTTTGTAACAGCTCGCGCTGCGGCGGTTGCGCACGTTTAATCGCGCTTTGATAGGTTTCGTTCAGCTTTTTATCTGCCGCCTGGTATTGCGCTGCGGCGCAGCGATTCATTTCCAGTTGCGTACTGGCGCTGGCACACTCATCAGCCAACGCCTGACTGCTGAACAACAACGCAGCGCAGGTAAGGAAAATTCGTTTCATATGGTCCTCTGATGCGAGTAAAAAGGCTCCATTGACGGAGCCCTAATTAACCACAGTATTAGCCAATTGTCATCAGGCTGGCATTACCGCCAGCGGCGGCAGTGTTTACGCTTAGCGAACGTTCAATATAGAGCCGTTCCAGCAGCATATTGCTTTCGCCGCGGGCGAACCCCTGTACCGACACTATTGCGCCTTCGCGGGCGGCGACGGCTTCGCACACGGTCCGCAGCTTGTCGGAGTCGCCGTGGAAAATCACCGCGTCAAACGGCTGCGCCATCAGCGTTTCCGCTTTCGCAAACTGGACACGCGCCGCAGCGGCGGCGGGGAGGCATTTCGCCAGATCACGGTGGAAGGCATCGTCCGGCCATAGCGCCTGACTGCCGACGGCGAGAACGGCGGCAAGCTGCGCCAGCGCGTCCTGTTCATCATCAGCCAGGCATAACACCCGTTCACGTGGCAACAGCGTCCAGGTATTGCGCTCCCCGGTCGGCCCCGGTAGCAGGCGCTGCGTGCCGGCCTGCGCCAGATCGGCGAATTGTTGGCAGAGCATCTGTAGCGCCGGGCGATCCGCCGCCCATTGCGTCAGGGCGGTCAACGGCGCGAGTAGCGTCGTTTTAAGCTGCGCATCTACCGGGTAACGCGCATCCTGACGAGTAAGAGTCGTATTGAGCGCATTGGACGGGCGGTGTGCCAGCAGGCGGTAGAGATAGAGTGGCCCTCCCGCTTTTGGCCCGGTACCGGACAGTCCCTCGCCGCCAAACGGCTGGACGCCGACGACCGCGCCCACCATATTACGGTTAACGTACAGGTTGCCGACATGGGCGGAACCGGTGACTTGCGCAATGGTTTCATCGATACGGGTATGCACGCCCAGCGTTAACCCGTAGCCGGAAGCGTTAATCTGATCGATAAGTGTCGCCAGATGGTTACGGTTATAGCGCACGACGTGCAACACGGGTCCGAAGACCTCTTTCTCCAGTTCTGCGAAGTTTTCCAGTTCAATAAGCGTTGGCATAACAAACGTACCGGTCTGCCATTCCTGCGCATCTTCGCTGTTTTCACGCGCGGCCTGGAAAACCGGGCGACCTTTGGCGCACATCGTCTGGATATGGCGCTCAATGTTGGCTTTGGCCTCGCTATCAATCACCGGCCCGATATCGGTCGTCAGACGGCCTGGATTCCCCATCCGACACTCCGCCATCGCGCCGCGTAACATTTTCAGCGTATGTTCGGCGATATCGTCCTGCAAACACAGCACGCGGAGCGCGGAACAGCGTTGTCCGGCGCTGTCGAAAGCGGAAGCCAGCACGTCCACGACCACCTGCTCGGTGAGCGCGGAAGAGTCGACAATCATAGCGTTCATGCCGCCGGTTTCCGCAATCAATGGAATAGGGCGGCCCTGGGCGTCAAGACGCGTGGCGATGTTGCGCTGCAACAACGTCGCGACTTCCGTGGAACCGGTAAACATCACCCCGCGTACACGCGCATCGGCGGTGAGCTGGGCGCCGACGGTTTCTCCCCGTCCCGGCAACAGTTGCACGACGCCCGGCGGTACACCCGCTTCCAGCAGAATAGCAATGCCCTGGGCGGCAATCAGCGATGTCTGCTCTGCCGGTTTTGCCAGAACGCTGTTGCCTGCCGCCAGCGCGGCGGCGATTTGGCCGGTGAAAATGGCCAGCGGGAAGTTCCACGGACTGATGCAGACCACCGGTCCTAACGGGCGATGCGTTTCGTTATCGAAATCGTCACGCACTTGACCGGCATAATAATGGAGGAAGTCTACCGCTTCGCGCACTTCGGCAATGGCGTTGCTGAACGTTTTCCCCGCTTCACGCACCAACAGGCCAATCAACTGCTGCATTTGGTCTTCCATCAATACCGCCGCCCGCTGCAAAATGGCGGCGCGTTCTTGCGGCGGCGTCGCAAACCAAACCGGCGCCTGATTGACCGCGTTTTGCAATGCCTGTTCAACCTCGCTTTCTGTCGCTTCGCGTCCCCAGCCGACAATATCTTTCGGTTCCGCCGGGTTGATAACCGGCGTCATCTTACCGTCGGCCACCGGTTGTTCCAGCACAGGTTTTGCCTGCCATTTCTGCATGGCGTTGCTTAACAGGGCAGAAGAAAGCGAGGCGAGGCGATGTTCATTCGCTAAATCAAGTCCGGCGGAGTTTATCCGACCTTCGCCGTACAGATCGCGCGGCAGCGGAATTTTCGGATGTGGTATGCCAGCCTGACCTTCCTGCTGCGCCAGTTTTTCCACGGCCTCGACCGGGTCCGCCACCAGTTCATCGAGCGGTAGGGTGGCATCGGCGATGCGGTTGACAAAAGAGGTGTTGGCGCCGTTTTCCAGCAGGCGTCGTACCAGATAGGCCAGCAGGGTTTCGTGTGTTCCCACCGGCGCGTAAATACGGCAGGGGCGGTTAAGTTTTCCGTCCGCCACTTTACCGGTGACCTGTTCATACAGCGGTTCTCCCATACCGTGCAGGCACTGGAATTCGTACTGACCCGGATAGTAATTTTGCCCGGCCAGATGATAAATCGCCGCTAATGTATGGGCGTTGTGGGTCGCAAACTGCGGGTAGATCAAATTAGGTACGGCGAGCAGTTTTTTCGCGCAGGCCAGATAAGAGACATCGGTATACACTTTGCGGGTGTAAACCGGATAGCCTTCCAGCCCTTCCATTTGCGCGCGTTTGATTTCGCTATCCCAGTAGGCGCCTTTCACCAGACGAATCATCAGCCGACGGCGGCTACGGGAGGCCAGACTGACTAAATAATCAATGACCAGCGGGCAGCGTTTCTGGTAAGCCTGAATCACAAAGCCAATGCCGTTCCAGCCCGCCAGTTCGGGTTCGAAGCAGAGTTTTTCCAGTAGATCGAGCGAGATCTCCAGGCGATCCGCCTCTTCGGCGTCGATATTGAGACCGATATCATACTGGCGCGCCAGCAGCGTCAGGGATTTCAGGCGCGGATAAAGCTCCTCCATTACCCGATCGTATTGCGCGCGGCTATAGCGCGGATGCAGGGCGGACAGTTTAATCGAGATGCCTGGCCCTTCGTAAATACCGCGACCGTTAGACGCTTTGCCGATGGCATGAATCGCCTGCTGGTAAGAGACCATATAGGCCTGCGCATCGGCGGCGGTTAACGCGGCTTCGCCCAGCATATCGTAAGAATAGCGGAACCCTTTCTCTTCCAGTTTTCGGGCATTCGCCAGCGCCTGAGCAATGGTTTCGCCGGTAACGAACTGCTCGCCCATTAAACGCATCGCCATGTCGACGCCTTTGCGGATTAACGGTTCGCCGCTCTTGCCGATAATGCGGTTCAGCGAGCGCGAAAGATTGGCTTCGTTATGCGTTGAGACCAGTCGGCCAGTAAAGAGCAGCCCCCAGGTGGCGGCGTTTACAAACAGCGACGGGCTACGGCCAATATGCGACTGCCAGTTGCCATTACTGATTTTGTCGCGAATTAACGCATCGCGCGTAGCTTTGTCGGGAATACGCAGCAGCGCTTCCGCCAGACACATCAGCGCTACGCCTTCTTGCGAAGAGAGGGAAAACTCCTGCAACAGGCCTTGCACCATACCCGCGCGACCACTGGCGGATTTTTGATTGCGCAATTTCTCCGCCAGTTGATACGCCAGTTTATGCGCCTGTTCAGCGACAGGCGGCGACAGGCGCGCCTGTTCCATTAGCATTGATACCGCATCGGTTTCCGGGCGGCGCCAGGCGGCAGTGATAGCGGCGCGCGAGACGGATTGAGGAAGGATCTGTTCGGCAAACTCCAGAAAGGGCTGATGCGGCTCATCCTGCGGCGCGACCGGCTCCTCGCTTTCATTTGCCGCGCCGGCAAACAGTGCAGGTAGCTCTGGTAGCGTATCGCTATTTTCCAGCTTGTCCAGATAGCTAAAGATTGCCTGTTTTATTAACCAGTGCGGCGTGCGATCGATACGCGAGGCGGCCATTTTGATCCGTTCGCGCGTGGCGTCGTCCAGCTTAACCCCCATCGTGGTGGTTCCCATACCCTCTACTCCTGTTATTCGCTCTATCTGCTAACCAATAGTTAGCGGAAAATATCCACTATGTTGCAACTTTGTGCAACCTCGTTGAATGTGACCTGCGTTGCAAGCTTAAAAATGAATAAATTGTTAAAAAAAGAAAGGGGGAGTCTGACGGGGAAAACCATCTGGATTTATTTTCTCTGCGGTAGTTAACACTTTTAAAAGGTGCAACCGCAAAAAATGTGAGAGAGTGCAACCTGGAGAAAAATAGTATCCCTCTGCAATCAAATTTGATGTAAATGGTGTGTTAAATCGATTGTGAATAACCACCGCTTCCGGCAGGATACGGTCGCCCTGGTAAACATAACACCCTTGCCACGTTCCGGCAGGGTACAAAACGGCACGCTACGGTAGTGCCAATAAATAAATTTGGAGAACCTTGATGGCTATTAGCACACCGATGTTGGTGACATTCTGTGTCTATATTTTTGGCATGATATTGATTGGGTTTATCGCCTGGCGCTCAACCAAAAACTTTGATGACTATATTCTTGGCGGTCGCAGTCTGGGGCCGTTTGTTACGGCTTTATCAGCCGGCGCGTCGGATATGAGCGGCTGGCTGTTAATGGGGCTGCCTGGCGCTATCTTTCTGTCGGGGATCTCTGAAAGCTGGATCGCCATTGGCCTGACGTTAGGCGCATGGATTAACTGGAAGCTGGTGGCCGGGCGCCTGCGCGTGCATACCGAATTTAACAATAACGCGCTCACGCTGCCGGACTATTTTACCGGTCGGTTTGAGGATAAGAGTCGAGTTCTGCGTATTATTTCCGCGCTGGTCATTCTGCTGTTTTTCACTATCTATTGCGCGTCAGGTATTGTCGCTGGGGCTCGACTGTTCGAAAGCACCTTCGGTATGAGCTATGAAACCGCTCTGTGGGCGGGGGCCGCGGCAACTATCATTTATACGTTTATCGGCGGGTTCCTTGCCGTTAGCTGGACGGATACCGTTCAGGCCAGCCTGATGATTTTTGCGTTAATCCTGACGCCAGTGATGGTTATTGTCGGCGTAGGCGGTTTTAGCGAATCGCTGGAGGTGATCAAGCAAAAGAGCATCGAAAACGTTGACATGCTCAAGGGGCTGAATTTTGTCGCCATTATTTCCCTGATGGGCTGGGGACTGGGTTACTTCGGTCAGCCGCATATCCTGGCGCGCTTTATGGCGGCGGATTCCCATCACAGCATTGTGCATGCGCGTCGTATCAGTATGACCTGGATGATTCTGTGTCTGGCGGGCGCGGTTGCGGTGGGCTTCTTTGGTATTGCGTACTTTAACAATAACCCTGCGCTGGCCGGGGCGGTGAACCAAAACTCAGAACGCGTATTTATTGAACTGGCGCAGATCCTGTTTAACCCGTGGATTGCCGGTATTCTCCTGTCTGCTATCCTGGCGGCGGTGATGTCGACGTTGAGTTGTCAGTTGCTGGTATGCTCCAGCGCGATTACGGAAGATTTATATAAGGCTTTTCTGCGTAAAAGCGCCAGCCAGCAAGAGCTGGTATGGGTAGGGCGAGTGATGGTGCTGGTGGTGGCGCTGATCGCCATTGCGCTGGCGGCGAACCCCAATAACCGTGTGCTGGGGTTGGTGAGCTACGCCTGGGCTGGATTCGGCGCGGCATTTGGACCTGTTGTCCTGTTTTCTGTGATGTGGTCGCGTATGACACGTAACGGCGCGCTGGCGGGAATGATCATCGGCGCGGTCACGGTTATTGTCTGGAAACAGTATGGCTGGCTGGAACTGTATGAGATCATCCCCGGCTTCATTTTCGGCAGTATAGGCATTGTAGTCTTTAGCCTGCTTGGCAAAGCGCCGACAGCGGCGATGCAGGAGCGCTTTGCAAAAGCGGACGCGCATTATCATTCAGCGCCGCCGTCGAAACTACAGGCGGAATAACCGACATGTCCGATAGCGTTATTGCTATCGGACATGTTTTACCCGGCGGTATTATACGCCTGCCTGGTTCCCTGATAAGTCCCAGACCGGTTCCAGCAGCGATAACTGCGATTTGGCTTCCAGCGTGCTGAGCGTACAGGGCATAAATAATTCTCGTAGTTTCTCTTTCATCACTTCGACGCCAGCCTCCTGCATCGTCTTATTGGGAACGGATTCAGACGAGCCGGGCGTTTCCAGCTTCGCATTAATTCGGCGCTGAAATTCTTCGCTAACCGTAAAGGCGTTTTTTTCGCTTTCCGCAGCGTCCCAGGCGGCAGGATTAAGCCGTTTGAGCATTGCCTGCCATGGCTCCCACAGGCTCAGCCATTCCAGAAAATGTTGATTTTCTGCTGTCTGAACCTGAATCCTTGCCGCTTCCACATCTTCTGTTGTCAGATACGAACAGGTGAAGAAATACATATCCGGTACGACTTGCGTCAAACGAAGCGTATGTTGTAGAGCGGTTTGGTAACCCAGCAGGACCTCTAAATCTTCATTAAAGTGTTCGTGCGCGCGTTGAATTTGGGCGAGCTTCTGACTGGCGATCTGAGTAAGCCTTTCCATACGGAATACCTCGCGGGCGAGGTCGACCATTTTAGGCAGATTATGTTCAGCGCCGTGTTGTTCAACGGTGTAGGCCATTTCCGCGATGCGCATGTTGTTCCAACTCAGAGAGACGCGGTCGTCACAGCGAGCCGTTGCGCCCAGCGCGCACATAAATAATTTTTCCCGTAACCCAGGGGACGCGGCTAAGCGGAGCAGGCAGCCCATAACCTGATACCTGAAAGTCTCATACTGCGGATCGGCGTAACGGTTGCGCAGCCGGTCTAAAAACTCGCTAAAAATTCCGGCGTTTGCTTCATGCGTGATCTCCCGAAAGCGCTCACGAATATCTCGTTGTTGGACGAGAGGAAACCAGTCGGCGACGCTATCCGTCAGCGGACGCGCAGTGTTGGTCGCGCCGCCTTCATAGGGGCTATTATTAAGTGTAATGAGTGACGGTGGCAAAACAGGAAATTGCAGTAGGGGATTTTCCAGGTAGTTAAGTTCGTCCAGGTCAAGAGGTAATGTTGGCATTTCCCGGAGCTGATTACGTGGGCAGATGAGAGAGTTTAGCGACTCTGGTAAGTCTGGCAGTGTTTCTAATTTGCACCCTGAGCAGTAAAGTGAACACAGTGATCCCGGTAAACCGGGTAATGCTGATAGTGGATTGTCTGAGCAAATCAACATGCGTAGCGATTCTGGTAGAGCAGGAAGCGATCTAAGGCCATTGTTTGTGCAGGTAAGATACCTCATCGATACAGGGAGTACGGGAAGTTCTTCCAGAGAATTCCCTGAGCAACAGAGTTCTTCCAGAGCGTCTGGCAATGAAGGCAAGTTTTTCAGATGGCAGGCTGAACAGGTAAGCTCTTTCAACGAGTAGGGCAAGGGAGGCAGTTGCTCCAGTGGATTAAATGAACAGATGAGTATCTGTAACGATTCAGGCAGATCCGGCAACGACGAAAGATGATTATCATTCACGTGCAGTGTCTTAATCAATGGCGGTAAGTCTGGCAGCGAACTTAAGTTAAGCTCGCTGAGATCTAACGTACTTTCCTGTTTTGCCAGACAGGCCAGTAATCTTTCGACTGCCATCTCTCTCAATTCATGGCCTCCTGCGGGTGCTTCTTTTGCCCAGGCCTGCCAGAGAGCAGGATAGTCCTTGTCCGTAGCTGGCGGTGTTTCTGGCACCAATGTCGGAATACCTCCGGGATTATTTATTGGTAGCATAATAACTCTCCTGTTCATGGCATCAATGTCGTTGATATGTCGATACCAGTGGCATCATATAGGAACGGCAGTAGTCGCCTGCGCTGTTAGCTAACTGTCTGTTTTTTCTTCCTGAAGAATCGGTTTTTTATTCGGTCCATAGTGGCTCCAACAAGGATGAGTGCTCTTTCGCTGCCAAAATTTTGCGTGTCTGATTAACAAAAATTTCGTGTATTTTTTCTGCAAGAACGATCTTACCTAAAGGATAGCGGGCATCGTCACGAGCCTCAGGAGGTACCTGATGTAATTGGAATTTTTCGTCCAGTCGGTTTTGAAAATCCGGGCCATCCACAAAAGCGTATTTTTCATTTACAGCCGTTTCATACCACAGTGGATCTATACGTTTTAGCAACATTTGCCACGGTTCCCAATTGTTGAGCCATGATTCAAACCGGCTATTTTCCGCTACTCGCACCTGACGTTCTGCAGTTTTTACATCTATTTCAGTAAGATGAGAAAAACGGAAGAAATACATATCTGGGGCGACATGCGTTAAGCGAAGAGCGTCGCGCAGTTGGGTTTGTAGGCCTAATATCACCTCTAAATCTTCATTGAATGTATTGTTTACTCTTAGGATCTGCTGGATTTTTCTGTTGGCAATCTCCGTTAACGATTCTATTCTAAATACTTGACGAGCTATATCGATCATTTCCGGAAGATTTCCCTCATGACCCTCTTGCTCTACGGTAAAAGCCATTTCAGCGACCCGCATCATATTCCATGTGAGAGAAATGCGATCATCGCAATTTAGTGTTGATTCATAGGCGCACATAAATAATTTTTCTCTCAATTCAGGTTTGTCAGCGAGTCGGATAAGGCACTCCTTAACCTGGGATCTGAAATCTTCATACTGTGGGTCTCTGTAACGATATTGAAGTCTGTTAAGAAAACGACTAAATATCTCTGCATTCTCTTCGTTGGCTATTCCCTCAAAACGAGTAAGCATTTCAGCTCTCTGCGAGAACGGAAACCAATATCCAATACTTTGGATGAACGAAAGAGGAGCGATAGCGCCTCCGGCAGACTCACTGTTATTCAGGCTTATGAGTGACGCCGGTAATTCGGGTAACGTTGTCAGTGGATTACCGCTGTAGCCAAGCTCTTGTAGGGTATCTGGCAAAGTAGGAAGCGTTTCCAGTCTATTGGCATAGCAATAAAGACTATTTAAAGTATTAGGTAAATCTGGGAGTACCGTAATCCCATTACTCGAACAGTTGAGAAACCTCAGTGATTCAGATAATTGAGGAAGCGTCGTTAATCGATTATGAAGGATAATCAGGAATTGAAGTGAATTGGGTAAAATAGAAAGCGTTTCTAAACGATTGTGTGAGCAATCAAGCGAAATGAGCGAGTCAGGTAGCGCTGGCATTCTCACCAGATAATTATTTGAGCAATTCAAATCGGTTAATGAAGCAGGCAACTCAGGCAGGAAGATAAGCTCATTATTCTGGCAATGAAGTTCCTGTAGTGCAGATGGCAGAGGCGGGAGTGCCGTTAGTGATGTGCTGGCGCAGGTAAGTCTTTGTAGTGAAAGAGGCAATACTGGAAACTGGTGAAGTGGATTATTTGTACATATGAATGTAGCCAATAAAGGAGGGAGTGGCGGTAGAGAATTAAATTCATTATAGGCGATGTCGAGATTTATCAGTGAATCAGGAAAAGGGGGAAGCCCGGTGAGTTCATTGTATGAGCAATTGAGTGTTTGCAGCGAAAAAGGCATAAATGGAAAGCCTATTAATCCATTGACAGCACAATTAAGAGTTTTCAATGAAGGGGGGAGATCCGGTAGGACTTCAAGCCTATTTCCTGAACAATCGAGTATTTGTAAGTTATCAGGTAATTCTGAAAGTGAGGCTATCATATTACCTGAACAATCTAATGATTGAAGTGTATCAGGTAATTCTGAAAGTGAGGCTATCATATTACCTGAACAATCTAATGATTGAAGTGTATCAGGTAAATGAGAAAGCTCTCTCAAACTATTTTTTGAGCAATTGAGCGCCGTTAACGCGGGAGGGACGTTTTGTAGTTCGGATAATGTGTTTTGTGAGCAATCAAGTGTTTGTAACGTTGGAGGGAGCACGGGAAGTGAGGCCAATGTATTGCCAGCGCAAGTAAGAGCTCTTAATCCTTTGGGTAGATCTGGAAGGGCAGATAAATGATTATTACTGACATTCAGAGTTGAAACACATGCAGGCAATAGGGGTAAAGTGCGCAGGTTAAGCTCCCCTAAATCAAGAATACTCTCCTGATTGGAAAGGCAAGCATACAATCTTTCAACCGCTATATCTCGTTGTTCCCCTTCTCCGACAATGGCTTCATTAGCCCAGGTTTGCCATAAGGTATAATAGCTCGTATTTGCTGCGGGGGATGCTTCTGATGCTGTGGGTGTAATACGTCCCGCGTAATCACCAACTGGCCACATATGAAATCTCCTGTTAATGGTACTAATAGCCTTAACGCGATAGAGTAATGACAAGAATTAAAACGATTCAGCGTTACTGGCGTAAATGTACCGCATAAAATTTTGCTAAATAAATGCCGTTGTAGCGACGATATAGAGGACACATTAATTATCCCATTTGAACCTTATACATGTTGCATATTCAATGGGTTATGGGTATTTTCAGAATTAATACCTGCAGAATCTGATGATTATATTTTTTAGTATTCTGCCTATGAAATAATTGTGTAATCTTTCTGTAAGAGACTGGCAGTGACGCAATAAGCTTTGGTTAATTTTTTGTAAGCACATTGTTGCATTTTTGGTGTTTTGTGTTGTACTTAGTAGTAACAGCGGTAGTTCCCCGGCAGTGATGGCCACTCACTATGGAGATCGCGAATGGTAATGTCCGCACCAGGACACATTGTTTACAGTAGTTACAACACCCTGTACGGACGTTCTCTCTCCGGTGGTGATCTTGCCATCTTAAAATCTCTCATCATTTCCCTTACTCCCCATATCCATGACGTCATATTTGGTGCGCGTAGCCGTGTGTGGCGTCGTTTCAAAAAGCAAGATAAGGCTTACAAGGAAGCCAACCCTCAGATGTGTGTGCGCATAATCGCGTTTAATAGAACGCGGGTGATGTATACCTACAACTCAAGGTGCTATCCATGGGAAGACAAAAAGCAGTGATCAAAGCACGTCGTGAAGCAAAGCGTGTGTTGAGACGAGATTCGCGTAGTCATAAGCAACGTGAAGAAGAATCGGTCACGTCACTGGTACAAATGGGCGGAGTAGAAGCCATTGGCATGGCGCGCGATAGTCGCGATACCTCGCCTATTAAGGCGCGAAATGAAGCACAGGCGCATTATCTGAACGCTATCGACAGTAAACAGCTTATTTTTGCGACCGGCGAAGCCGGATGCGGAAAAACATGGATTAGTGCGGCAAAGGCGGCGGAAGCATTGATTCATAAGGACGTCGAGAGGATCATTGTGACGCGCCCGGTATTGCAGGCTGATGAAGATCTTGGTTTTTTGCCCGGTGATATCGCTGAGAAATTTGCGCCTTATTTCCGTCCCGTCTATGACGTACTGCTTAAACGGTTGGGCGCCTCCTTTATGCAATATTGCTTGCGTCCGGAAATCGGTAAGGTAGAAATTGCGCCGTTCGCCTATATGCGTGGGCGTACTTTTGAAAATGCGGTCGTGATCCTTGACGAGGCGCAAAATGTGACAGCGGCGCAAATGAAAATGTTTTTGACGCGATTGGGAGAAAACGTCACGGTTATTGTCAATGGCGATATCACCCAGTGCGATTTGCCGGCACACGTTCAGTCAGGTTTAAGCGATGCCTTAGCTCGCTTTAACGAAGATGAGATGGTAGGGATAGTGCGATTCAACAAAGACGACTGCGTACGCTCGGCGCTTTGTCAGCGAACACTTCACGCATACCGCTAATATAGCATTGACTTTCAGAGCCCGGGAGACCGGGCTTTGTTGTTTATAGTGCGTCCAGCAGACTCATGGACAAAAAGGAAAATGACGCCTGTACGTGAAGGGAATTATTTTGTCATGTCCAGGGCATTCATTGTCCGTAATTTGCTTTCTCGGGCCTGTTCTGGCGAGGACTGTACAAGAAGGGTATAGAGCAGGTCAAAGACGAAAAGCTGTGCGGCTTTCGTACCGATCGAGTCACCCTGCAACATTCCTTGCCGATTACCATTGATCAGGCAAAAATCGGCCTCTTCGCATAATGGAGAACCCAGATTATGGGTAATGGCGACTGTGGTGGCGCCAGCCTGTCGGGCCAACCGGAGTGAATGCACCGTTTCTGGCGATGTGCCCGAGTGACTGACACCCATCGCGACATCGCCTGCTTTTAATAGCGTAGCCTGCATGTACATAAAATGGTTATTGCTTACCGCATCGCCCCGTAAACCAATACGCATTAGCTTGTGTTTCATATCCAGCGCCGTGATCCCCGATGAGCCCACACCAAAGATATAAACTGAGTGACAGTGACGTAGGGCGTCCACAACACCGATAACCTGTTGCATATCAAGCAGATTTAGCGTTTCAGATAATACATTACTAATGGTGTTCTGCAATTTTAAACCAATGGCGTGGGCATCGTCGGATTCGCTAACTTCGGCATCCAGTAGAGGACTACTGTCATCAGACTCGGTAGTGGCAAGTTCAATGGCCAGGTCCATTTTAAAATCCTGAAAACCTTTATAGCCCAGGGTGCGACAAAAGCGAATAACCGTGGCTTCTCCGGCCTGTGTTTCGCGCGACAAATCGGCAATAGATGACTGTGTCACCTGTCTGGGGAAGGCTAAAATATATTGCGCAATACGCTGGGAGGCACGTGTCAGGCTTTTTTGCATAGCACCCAGAGTATCAAGGATTTTTCCGGGTTTAAGACGTGGGGGTTGAGGCTCCATATAGTTCCTGCTCTTGAGGGCTGATTGCGGCAAAAAGCCTGCAATATCGAACAGAGCAGAGCCTATCAAGTCTGCGGCATGAAAAAAAGCGCGATGTAAGTAAAGGAGGGGGAATATTTACATCGCGTTGCCAACTTATGACAGAACATCACTGGAGAGTAATCTGTTTGCTCTTACGGTGTTTATAGCGCGCCATCTGACGGATGGTTTATACCTGGCCCGGTATTGTCGCCCCGGGCGTCGGCGTCACTGTGTGCTGTGTCGGTATAGCGTGGTATCATGAACTCATAATGTCACCTTTGGTTCAGGTTTTTCATCCAGCGTCAATGGCGTTGCCGGGGCAAATAACGGGGCGAAAATAACGCCGCTGATCACCACACTTAGCGAGCCAATGACCCCATAAAAGAAGAAGTTAAGGTCAGTGGCATAGCGTGCGCCCAGCACGGTAATGACGCTGATAATAATTCCTAAAACCGCACTCCCGGCATTTGCTCGTTTAAAGAAAATACCCAGCATGAACAGACCGGTCATTGGCCCTCCCATCAGACCTATCAGACTATTAAATGCATCCCAGATTTCTGATTCATCGGCCATGACCAGCCATATCGAGGCCGCGCTACTTATCAGGCCCGCGACCAGAATAACTAATTTAGCTATTTTCATACGGTTTTCTGGCGTTCTTTTTTTATGACTCAGGCGCTGATAGATGTCGGAATTAAAACAACTGGAAATGCTGTTTAAGCTGCTGGAGATACTGGACTGCGCGGCAGCGAAAATAGCGGCGATTATCAACCCTGCAATGCCGACTGGCATTTCGGTGACCACGAATAAGGGTAAAATGCCGCCAGTGTTGAATCCCGCCGGTAATAATTGTGGATGTTGCTGATAGTAGACAAACAATGCCGAGCCGATAGCAAAAAAGAAAACAGGGATCACAGCAACCAGTTTGGCATTTGTAAGTAATGTTTTCTTCGTTTCCTCTATGGAGTCAGTCACGATATAGCGTTGGACCACATCCTGACTGGCAGTAAATTGCTGAATATTGGCAAACAGAAAACCAATCATCAATACAGGTACTGTGCTTTCCGTCCAGCTCCAGTGGAACTGCGTGGCCGGAAAGAATTTATCCGCCTGCTGCGTCACCGTAAAAATTTCACCAATGCCGCCCTGGACTTTGAGACATATCACTATAAAAATCAGTATCGCGCTGCCAGAAAGTAAGAGACCTTGAATAACATCAGTCCATATTACTCCTTCAATTCCACCCATCCAGGTATAAATGATACACATCACGCTAATCAACAGTACCAAAATCACCGGGTCTATAGCGATGAAGGGGCGCAAGGCCAGCACGGTGAGGAAAGTGATAATGGCGATACGTCCAATATGAAATAACATAAATGACATGCTGGCGAACAGACGGCAGCGCACATCGAACCGTGCTTCGAGATATTCATAGGCTGATGTGACTTTCAATTTCCGAAAAAACGGAATATAGAAATAAAAAACCAGCGGTAAAATTGCGATAGCCAGATACTGACCAATGATAAACGTCCAGTCGGAAGTAAACGCTTTGGCAGGAATTGACATAAATGTAATTGAGCTTAACGTAGTGGCAAATACACTGACCCCAGCCGCCCAACCAGGAACCCGGCCACCACCGCGAAAATAATCGTCTGCTGTTTTTTGCCGTCTGGAAAAATAGACACCGACTAACATCATGGCCAGGAGGTAGCCAAATAATACAAGATAGTTAACGATGCCGAAAGAATGTGTGATCATAGTTCTTTCCTGCTTATGGTTTTGAGTAGAGTTGCGGTCATCGTCTGGGTATTTTTATCTTCCCATCATTCAGACGATACGATATTCAGATCAAGTAATAGTTTTTGTTAACCCCAATGACGCTAATCATGAGATGTGAAAGGCAGAGCATTTACTTTCCCTGATCAGCGTTTTACTGCGTGACTGAACCACTGACAGATATGCTCGATACGGGTGATAGCGGAACCAACGGTAACTGCCCAGGCACCATGCTCAATAGCATTGGCCGCCAGTGCAGGCGCGTTATAGCGCCCCTCGGCAATAACACGACAACCTGCATGGCTCAGTTGTGTCACCATTGCCAAATCTGGCTCAACCGGCGTGGTGGGGCCGGTATAGCCAGACAGTGTTGTACCAATGAATTCCACTCCTTTCTGATGGCAATCTATGCCTTCATTCACGGTTGAACAGTCTGCCATCGCCAGTAATCCATGCAGGCGAATACGTGTCAGTAAACTATCAATATCAACCGGGCGAGAGCGGAATGAGGCATCAAAAGCGATAATATCGGTGCCTGCCTGCGCCAGGGCGTCAACATCCCGTAAATAGGGAGTGATACGGACTGGCGACTCTGTAAGGTCACGTTTAATTATCCCAATAATAGGAACAGAAAGATGGGGACGAACAGCCCGAAGATTCTCAATGCCTTCAATGCGCACAGCGACCGCACCCGCCGAAGCCGCTGCCTGTGCCATTGCAGCCACAATTTCAGGTTTATCCATAGGGCTGCCTGGTACCGGTTGGCATGAGACAATCAGCCCACCGTTTTCGTGTACACTTTGTTCCAGCCTGGCTAATAGTGACATTCAGTTCCGCCTTATATATTTTGAAGTTTTGCTCCGTTTTATATTATGTTGTGGAGTGTTGCTACATCAAGCAAGAAGATAGAAAAATGTGAACACAGTCATAAGGTATGTTTGTCATTCAATTACCGCGCCAGCGGATTTGAGGCAATGACCTGAAGCTACAAGACAAATACAACTCATTCTGACGGCAGCATGCTGTATTTTATTAACTGCTTCCGGCATAAAGATAAAATGCTCAGAAGGAGCTTATACGCTACGGGATAGCCAGTATGAAATGCATCACATAATTCTTGTTGTATTTATTCAGAATGCTATCGCTAACGAGTTTGGCCATGACAGGTCACCCATAATCACTTCTAACATCACCATGGTGTGCTTTTACCTCGTACATGATAACCTCATGTAATTATTTTTAGCGCTTGGTCACATTTTGTCATTATCATTGTTGAAATTGCGCACCATAAGATCACTAATGATGAAGCTTTACTCCAATTGTATTTCTTCGCATGGGGATGCAGATGAAAAATTCTAAGAAAATGATGACGCTAATGGCGCTATGTTTATCAGTTGCTATCACCACATCAGGATATGCAACGACGCTTCCTGATATACCAGAACCACTGAAAAATGGTACTGGTGCTATTGATAATAATGGCGTGATTTATGTCGGCTTAGGTACCGCAGGGACATCCTGGTATAAAATTGATCTTAAAAAGCAACATAAAGACTGGGAGCGTATAAAGTCGTTTCCTGGCGGAGCTCGTGAGCAATCAGTGTCGGTATTTTTAAATGATGAGTTGTATGTTTTTGGTGGCGTAGGGAAAAAAAACAGTGAATCACCGTTGCAGGTTTATAGCGATGTGTACAAATACTCACCGGTGAAAAATACATGGCAAAAAGTTGACACTATATCTCCAGTTGGATTAACAGGGCATACGGGAGTAAAATTAAACGAAACGATGGTACTTATTACCGGAGGGGTTAATGAGCATATCTTTGATAAGTATTTTATTGATATAGCGGCTGCGGCTGCGGATGAAAGTGAAAAAAATAAAGTCATCTATAATTATTTTAATAAACCTGCCAAAGATTATTTTTTTAATAAAATTGTATTTATCTACAATGCTAAAGAGAACACATGGGAGAATGCCGGTGAGCTGCCAGGCGCGGGAACGGCAGGATCGTCATCGGTAATGGAAAATAATTCTCTGATGCTGATTAATGGTGAACTCAAACCGGGTTTACGTACCGATGTGATTTACCGCGCCATGTGGGATAACGATAAGCTAACATGGCTGAAGAACAGCCAGTTACCGCCATCGCCTGGAGAACAACAGCAGGAAGGATTGGCCGGAGCATTTTCGGGCTATAGTCACGGTGTCCTGCTTGTCGCTGGTGGCGCGAATTTTCCGGGGGCAAAACAAAATTATACCAATGGAAAGTTTTATTCCCACGAAGGAATAAATAAAAAATGGCGAGATGAAGTCTATGGTTTGATTAATGGTCATTGGCAATATATGGGTAAAATGAAACAACCTCTCGGCTATGGTGTATCAGTAAGTTATGGTGATGAAGTTTTCCTTATTGGTGGTGAAAATGCTAAAGGGAAACCTGTTTCGTCTGTAACCTCCTTTACCATGCGTGATGGTAATTTATTAGTAAAATAATTTTTTAAATACAAAAATAAAGTTAATTGATAAGCGGAGTATTTTATGAAAATCAACAGATATCTTCTGGGTATGGTTTCGTTTATAGCATTTTCATCATATCTACAAGCGGCAACCATTGATTATCGGCATGAATATGCTGATAGAACCAGAATTAATAAAGACCGTATTGCTATAATTGAAAAGCTTCCTAACGGCATTGGTTTTTATGTCGATGCCAGTGTTAAGTCGGGAGGAGTGGATGGCGAGCAGGATAAGTATTTAAGTGATCTAGTCACGAACGCTATAGAAATGGGGGTAAGTTATAATTATAAAATCACGGATCATGTTGTTTTGCAGCCTGGATTTATATTTGAAAGCGGTTCGGATACTTCCATATATAAGCCTTACTTAAGGTTGCAATATAATTTTGACTCTGGTGTTTATATGGCTGGTCGTTACCGTTATGACTATGCCAGAAAGACAGCTAACAACATTGATGACGAAAAGACGAACAGATTTGATACTTATATCGGGTATTCTTTTGATAAGTTAAAATTAGAATATAACTTTACCTGGATGGATAGCGATCAAATTAAATTTGATAACAAAAAAACAAACTATGAACATAATGTGGCTTTAGCCTGGAAACTGAATAAGTCATTTACACCATACGTTGAGGTCGGAAATGTAGCGGTGAAAAATAATACCGATGAGAGACAGACCCGTTATCGCGTTGGATTACAATACCATTTTTGATAAAGGTTAAAGAGTTACTGTACTAATCTTTGCTTAGTACTTATATCGATAATCTTATACCCGTGGTTACGTTACAGAACGTTAGACTTTGTCTTGAGTATTCACGTCCTTAACGTAGCTACGAATAAGGATGATAAACAATGAAGATACGCCTTACATAGCCACGATCTCAGGCGGTCGTTGGAAAGTGCCGGTTGATAGTGTCTTATTCGGCAATTGATATGACTTAAAAAGTAATTCCGTAAGCATTTCAGACGGTAACAGCAAATAAGGGTTTTATTGTGATAGCAAAATTCTTCCCGTGGTATAGCGAGATAACACGTCCACAAAAAAATGCTTTATTTTCAGCATGGCTGGGTTACGTGTTTGATGGCTTCGACTTTATGCTGATTTTCTACATTATGTATCTGATCAAGGCTGACTTAGGATTGACAGATATGGAGGGCGCATTCCTTGCCACAGCGGCCTTTATTGGGCGACCATTTGGCGGGGCGCTATTTGGTCTGCTGGCAGACAAATTTGGCCGTAAGCCGTTAATGATGTGGTCGATAGTTGCCTATTCTGTAGGTACAGGGTTAAGTGGCCTGGCTTCCGGTGTAATTATGCTGACGCTTAGTCGTTTCATTGTCGGTATGGGGATGGCGGGGGAGTATGCTTGCGCTTCAACTTATGCCGTGGAAAGTTGGCCAAAGCATTTAAAATCTAAAGCGAGCGCATTTCTGGTTTCAGGTTTCGGTATTGGTAACATCATAGCAGCCTACTTTATGCCGTCATTTGCCGAAGCGTATGGTTGGCGCGCTGCTTTTTTTGTCGGTTTGCTACCCGTTCTTTTAGTAATCTACATCCGGGCCAGGGCACCTGAATCTAAAGAGTGGGAAGAAGCCAAACTCAGTGGTCTCGGAAAGCATTCACAAAGTGCCTGGTCAGTTTTCTCTTTGTCAATGAAAGGGCTATTTAATCGAGCTCAATTTCCACTGACATTATGTGTATTTATTGTTCTGTTCTCTATCTTCGGCGCAAACTGGCCGATCTTTGGTCTACTGCCTACGTATTTGGCGGGAGAGGGCTTTGATACGGGCGTGGTCTCTAATTTAATGACGGCGGCGGCATTCGGCACTGTATTGGGAAATATCGTTTGGGGCCTGTGCGCAGATAGAATTGGTTTGAAGAAAACGTTCAGCATTGGTCTTCTCATGTCCTTTTTATTCATTTTCCCGTTATTCAGAATTCCGCAAGATAATTATTTACTGCTGGGCGCATGTTTATTCGGTTTAATGGCGACTAACGTGGGTGTTGGCGGGCTGGTTCCCAAATTCCTCTACGACTACTTTCCTCTTGAGGTTCGTGGTTTGGGTACCGGGCTGATTTACAATCTTGCTGCGACATCAGGCACATTCAATTCAATGGCGGCGACCTGGCTTGGAATAACAATGGGGCTAGGCGCTGCGCTAACGTTCATTGTTGCTTTCTGGACCGCAACAATTCTACTCATTATTGGCTTATCCATTCCGGATAGACTAAAAGCACGTCGTGAAAGATTTCAGTCAACAAAAGAATTTTAATAGAGGATAAATGATGACGAAATACGGTGTTGTAGGTACGGGTTATTTTGGCGCTGAACTGGCGCGATTTATGTCTAAGGTTGAAGGGGCGCAAATCACTGCGATTTACGATCCGGCAAATGCGGCTCCGATAGCGAAAGAGCTGAACTGTGTCGCCACTGCAACGATGGAGGCGCTTTGTACTCATCCTGATGTGGATTGCGTAATTATTGCTTCACCAAATTACTTACATAAAGCGCCGGTCATTGCGGCGGCTAAAGCGGGTAAACACGTGTTTTGTGAAAAACCTATCGCCTTAAATTACCAGGATTGTAAGGAGATGGTTGATGCCTGCAAAGAAGCTGGTGTTACCTTTATGGCGGGTCACGTTATGAACTTTTTTCACGGAGTTCGCCACGCAAAAGCGCTCATCAAAGCCGGTGAAATCGGTGAAGTTACACAAGTTCACACTAAACGTAATGGTTTTGAAGATGTGCAGGATGAGGTCTCATGGAAGAAGATTCGCGCAAAGTCAGGCGGGCATCTGTACCATCACATTCACGAACTGGATTGTACACTATTCATCATGGATGAAACCCCATCCCTGGTTTCAATGGCGGCGGGGAATGTTGCGCACAAAGGTGAAAAATTTGGTGATGAAGATGATGTTGTCCTGATCACCCTTGAGTTTGAAAGCGGTCGTTTCGCGACACTTCAGTGGGGATCATCGTTCCACTACCCTGAGCACTATGTATTAATTGAGGGCACGAGAGGTGCAATTCTCATTGATATGCAAAACACGGCTGGTTATCTAATAAAAGCGGGCAAAAAAACACACTTTCTTGTGCATGAAAGCCAGGCGGAGGATGATGATCGTCGCAACGGTAACATATCCAGTGAGATGGATGGCGCAATCGCTTATGGTAAACCCGGTAAACGTACGCCGATGTGGCTCTCATCAATTATGAAACTGGAGATGCAGTACTTGCATGATGTGATAAACGGTCTGGAGCCAGGCGAGGAGTTTGCTAAATTGCTAACGGGAGAAGCGGCGACAAATGCCATTGCTACCGCTGATGCTGCGACGCTTTCCTCAAACGAGGGGCGCAAAGTTAAACTCTCTGAAATTCTTGGCTAAAATTGAAAGCCGGATGGTAGTTTTATTGCCCGGTGGCGCTGCGCTTATGTAGACCGGATAAGGCGCCTGTGAACTGCGCCGCCATCCGGCAATGGACGGGTGACTTAATGCGAAAAAAAGCCCGTACTTTCGTACGAACTCTTTCTTTAAGATGGCGGTGAGGGGGATTGACTCGCTGCGCTCGCCCTGTGGGCGGTCTCCTCGCAGGCTCGTCGTCTGTCCAACTGGCTGCGCCAGTTGTCGAACCCCGATCGGGTGTTCTCATCCCCCCGGTAAGGTAACTTAATGCGAAATAAATATCCTCCGGCATAGCCCTGTCTCTTGATCAGGAGATCTGATCAAGAGACAGAGCCTGGCTGGGGGTTTTCCATAGACAAAAAAGCCCGTACTTTCGTACGAGCTCTTTCTTTAAGATGGCGGTGAGAGGGGATGAGTTCTCATCTTGCAGACGTAGCTGATTATCGTAACGTGACCGGACAGTGTAGTGCAGCATGGCGGTTTCCGCGCGTAGGGATACATAGGTAGTAAGTGGTCTACCCGTAGACTCAGTCAGTTATATCGCGGGAGGGGGAGTATATGGTCTGGTTTTTAAGTTGTATGATCAATGCCGGAATTATTGTTTTCTATAAAAGGTAAGCCCTCTCCATAGAGAAGCCAGTTAGAATTAACATTAAATTCAAACGACAGATGATCGATGAAAATGAGATCCGGAGCCTCTATGCCTGTGCAATAATTTAATAATATTTCAGGGTCGTATCCCTCCATTTCTTGCAGGATGAAATCTAATGCAAAAGAAGATCTGTTTTTTTCTTTGTCATCGTCATCTCGGTCAGAATGTATGGCCAGATGAAGGATCACCCACGTTAACTTAGTGCTGATATGAGATTTCCAGTTTATATATTGTTGTAACTGTATACTGCCATTCTTGTTAATGTGTTGCACAAGCAGAGAGTAAAACCCGTCGATAATTAATTGTTCTTTTGATTTATTTTTATCCATGATTAGTGCCTTATGAGAGCATTATCAGTTTCTATTGCTGATGGCTTCGTATTAACTAATACTTGATACAATTTTTTTCTGGAATGTCTATTAGATAGAAAAATATTCTAATATGCTTTATAAGCGTTATGATTCCTTTGTGTTATTGTTTGTGAATTTTATTATTACATAATGTTATTATTTTATTTTTTCTGTAATGTCTGTAATGTCTCTAATGTCTCTAATGTCTCTAATGTCTCTAATGTCTCTGTTATCTCGATCAAATGACGCGCATGGATAACATGCAACGTGCTGTTTTAATTTATTTTTTGTTGTTTTGTTTCATTGTTGTTAAGAAAAGGTGATTTAAATCACATTTTGATAACATTGTAATTTTTTGTATGTTTTCAGCTTTGAAAATAATTTTTTAGATGATAAAACTAAGACAGAAGCCAGATGTTAATTATTTCAACGGAAAATATATTCTTAGTGAATACATTAACATATTGATAATGCGTTTTTTATTGTGCACAGACGATCTCCAGCCAGGCCGGAGGTTCCGTTCCGTGTTTTTTATGAGAATTTGAATTATTGATAAGCTGGAAATAGGATAAGTAAGGTGAAGAAAAATAGAGACAGTGCTCTGATATATACTTATCTTTTCCGTGCTTTGGGCGACTGGGCATTTCGTTTTGCAGTACCACTCTTTTTATACGCTAAAACGAATTCGGCACTGGGTACGGCTCTGGGATATATTTTAACTTTTTTACCGCAGGTTCTGTTTGCAATACCCGCAGGCGTTATGGCCGATCGCTATGATAAGAGAACGTTATTATGGCTTCTGGATTTAGTCGGTTTTGCTTCCTGCCTGATACTTGCCTTTCAGGTCCACCACCAGGCGCCAATCTCTACCATCTATACGATGATTTTTGTTATATCGTCGATTGGTACATTTTATCATGCCGTTTTTCAGGGCAGCATTCCCATCGCGATTGGCAAGCAGCGTCTCCATTGGGCAAATTCGATGGTAAATGCCGGAGACAGTTTGCTCAGTGCGCTAGGGCCTATAATTGGCGCATTGGCGGTGGTGGTACTGGGTTATGAGTTCGTCATTTATCTCAATGCGTTTAGCTATCTTGTTGCGGTCATCGTCACCCTGAGGTGTATCCATTTTGTGAGTATCCAGGTTCGTAATGTTCACGTCGGGCATATGCTAAAGGAAGGTGCTAAAGCAATAAGCAGTGATGATTTTTTAAAGTTTGGTGTTTTACTTTTCATGGCAAATAATTTTGCTATGTTTCTTTACTTAGGTGTGTTTGTTTATCATCTGAAACATAATTTTGGATTATCCGATCTTGCTGTCGGTGCCGTGTGTTCGGTCGGAGGGGCCGCGGCGATTGCCGGCAGTTTTATGGCGAAAAATATCCTTGATGAAAGAATTGGTGCGCTAAAGAAAATTTCTATTCTGGCCATATTGCTCGGTGTAGCTACGTTGTTTATGGCGATTAACCAGCCTGTTTTCTTTTCTGTAGCATGGGCGATGGTAAATTTCGTCGATGCATTGATTATGGTGACTTACTTTACTGAACGCCAGATCCGCGTTCCCGGCGAACTACTCGGCCGGGTCGTTTCTTTTTCACGTATGGTTTCGTATGCCGCTATTCCTTTAGGGGCCGGGGTCGGGGCGCTTGCAGTGGGATATTTCTCAATACCCTCTGTTATTATCGTTTCAGGTATTTTAATGACAGTTTTTGGCGCATCTTCAGTATTGTTTTGTCGGTATTATCCGGAGCATGCTTTATAGCATCTTTAATACTACTGCGTTTGTGATTCGAACAGTGATTACGCCGCACGGTCATAATAGCGGCCTGGTTATATCTATTTGATATTACCATTTTTGTCGTGACTGAAAGCTTAAAATACACATTTGCTTAAAAACAGCGGAAGAATCTGTGACAACTGTAATACATTGAATTTATCGGATTAAACCTATTTAAACTGGAGGGGGTATGGGTCCAATTGATTTACAAGGTACAGGAAAAGAAGATGAATATAGCGTCGTGAAGAATAGCGAAGGTCAATTTTCTATCTGGCTCCTTGAATTACCTTTGCCGGAGGGGTGGCAGGTTTCTGGTTTTATCGGCAAGAAACAAGATTGTCTGGATTATATCAGGAAAGAATGGCGCGATATGCGGCCTTTCACATTGCAATGTGCAGAGCAACGGTTATCACCGCAGAAGAGTGAGAGAATATTGTGAGCCAACAAATAAGCCTGGAAGATATTTTTCTCTTATATAAAGACAGAATAGCGGTCGTTGATGCGGATTGTGCGATGAGCTATGGCGAGCTTGACGAACTGAGCGCTGCACTGGCCGAAACGCTGCTCCCGTATCGACATTCCGGAAATAAGGTAATCCTGGTACTTGACCGAAGCATCGAGGCGTTGGTCGCGATTAGCGCGGCTATTCGGGCAGGTATCTGTTATGTCCCGCTTGAATGGGACGGGCATGATACCCATGCCTTTGAACGCCTTCAGGGATGCGGCGATATCCCCGCGGTAGCCGTCAGCAGACATGCTCAGGCGCTGTCCGACCTCGGTATTGCGCATATTGCAATGGACAATCTTTCACGTGACCGGGGCCGCAACGTATCGCGCGATAGCTTCCCTGATATCGATGCGAATCACCTGATTTATACCATTTATACGTCAGGCTCTACCGGGATATCAAAGGGGGTGGATATTACCCGTGCCAGCATCTGGCACTACACTACCTCGCTCATCTCGCTTTTATCGATAAACGAGTCGCTCAGCTACGCCTACATGTCGAGTTTATCGGCAGATCTTGGTAATACCAGCCTTTTTTTATCACTCCTTACCGGGGGAACTCTGCATTTCATCAGTGACACCCTGCGTAGGGATGCGTGCGAGTTTCAACGTTATATGCGCGAGCAGCGTATAGATGTGGTGAAAATTACCCCTTCCCATTTTACCAGCCTGACGATGCATCACTACACCGATTTTACGCTTAAGTGGTTAATTTTCGGCGGGGAATCCTTGCAATCAGAGCGTGTCAGGACGGTGTTTCAGAAGGGGTGGGCACGGGCCGTGGCAAACCATTATGGTCCGACTGAAACCACGGTCGGTGTGGCACTTTTTCCGATGCGTAATCTGAATGACGTCCCTGACGATCTCGTGGTGCCCGTGGGTTTTCCTATTGGTCAAAGCCGTTTTGAACTGGTCGATGAAGAAGGGCAGAGGTTGGCCGGAGAGGCTGTGGGTGAATTAATGATAGGAGGCCCTGGCGTAGCGGCCGGCTATACCAACGATCCTCAACTGACCACTACGAAATTTTATCGGCTGCCACATCGAATGGCGGACGGTCCATTTTATGCCTCGGGAGATCTCTTCAGAAGGTCGAAAACAGGAGCGTATATTTTTATCGGTCGCAAAGATCGTCAGGTAAAAATCCGCGGTTATCGCGTCGATCCTGACGCAATCGAGGCGCTGATCGCTTATGAAGATGACGTTGAATCTGCTGCAATCTTTGCCTGCGACAGCGACAGACCCGGCCATTCGCAGCTGGTAGCGTGTATCGTTCCAAAGCAACCCGCTGAGGATTCGGTATTGTCCATGCAGAGCTTACTGTCGCGTATTCTTCCCGCGCACATGATGCCGGGGCGGATAGTACTACTGTCCACAATGCCCGTCACCGACAATGGAAAAGTGGATTATAAGGCGCTGAAAGCTCAGCTATCCGTTCCCGCCCGGCACGTTGAGAATACCCTCCACGTCGCCGGGCTGGAGGGTAACGAACGGGTTGCCGCTTCCGCATGGCGTCAGTGTCTGGGGAGCCATCCTCACCGCTATGATGAAAATTTTTACGACGCTGGCGGTGATTCGATACTGGCTATCCAGCTGCTTTCCCTGCTGCAGAATGAAAACTATCCAGTTCGCGCCTCGCACTTTTACCAGGATCCCACGTTTACCCGGCTGATTCAGGCCATGGATACTGAACTTCAACCCGCCGTTTCCCCTCAGCAAGGCATCTCTGAACGGTACCTGGCTCCTGTTCAACACTGGTTCTTTGAGCAGTTTCCTCAGGGGGTCGATCGCTGGTCGCAGGCTATGGTTATTGATGCGGCGCAGAAGATCAATGTTGCGGCGTTTCGCAAGGCGCTGGACGGGTTGCTGAAAGCGCACCCGATTCTGGGGACCTGCTTCATTCAGCGTACAGGAGGCTGGAGCGTAGAGGATAACGTGTGCGAAGTGGCGGACATTTTCCGTTGCCTGGAACTGCAGGGGAGCGCCGAAGAGCTGGAAAATATGATAGAACGCGCGCATCAGGAGATTGCGATCCGTACAGGCCAGCTCTTGCGTATATGGCTACTGAAGGGGCTCGACGGTCACGATCGCCTGCTGATGGTTTGTCATCATCTGGTAATTGACGGCGTCTCGTGGCGAATTCTGATTGACGATTTGGCGCGATTATACGAATCGGCCCGGGATAATATCCAGCGCAGCGTGGCGATTGAACCGCGGCTGTACTGGTCCTGGTCTCGTCAACTGAAGACGCTGGCGGCGACTCTGCCTGCGGAGGAGGTATACCCGGAAGCAGCCGCAAACCTCGCGAAGCTGCGTAATGATTTTAGGCTGGGTCCAAACAGCGAAGGAAGCGCAAACACGCTCTGGATTGGGTTTGACGAGCGGCAGTCTCACGCGCTGTTGCGTGATATTCCCCGACAGCACTGCGTGGCGATTCAACACCTGCTATTGGCCGCGTATGTGCGCAGCGTCGCTGACGTTCTGGCATCCGGCGGCACGCATCTGTCTGTTGATATTGAAAGCCACGGGCGCCAGCTGTTCGAGGATGAGCTGGAGATGAACCGTGCGATGGGATGGTTTACCGCCGTCTATCCCCTGATAGCCGAAGTTGTGGATGGCGAACCTGTTCTTCTTACGGCCCGCCGGCTGGCGAACCTGGCGGAAAAGCAAGCCGACGCTGGCGCACTATACGGTATCCGCCGTTACTTATCCGATGCTCCCCGCAAAAGCGTTAAAGGGTCTGAACTCTGTTTTAACTTTCTCGGTCATTTTGGCCTCGATTCTGATGCGTCGCTTGGCTGGTCATGGTCGAACCTCTATCCCGGAGCCGCGCGACACCCTGATGTATCTCGCGTGCATCTACTGAAGCTGACGGGGCGCGTGGTGGCGAACCGGCTGACACTTGATTTGTCCTACTCCAGTAATGTCCATTCCCGTCAGACCATTACCCGTATTGGGGAGCGGTTTATTGGGCTGCTCAATGATGCCCTGCAGAAGGCGGGCGTGAATGCGGCTGTGGAACAAACCTCAACCTTGTTCAGCGAGCACAACAGCACGGGTCTTCTCACGTATATTCCGTCCGCCCTCAGTGGGTTGCGTGAAACTCGACCCTCCGGTGCGCTTCGGGCGGTGCTGCTGACAGGAGCGACCGGCTTTATCGGCATCTACTTGCTAAAAATGTTGCTGGCAACCCCTGGCTGTGTCGTGCATTGCCTGGTACGTGGCGACGATCAGCGCTCTGCTCAGGAACGGCTGTGGGAACGCTTCTGCTGGTACTTCCCGCACGCCGATCGTGATGCATTGAGCGCCCAGGTGGTGGTTCATGAGGGGAGCCTGAACTCAGTCGGCTTTGGCCTTGCTCCGGCTGCGTTCACCCGGCTGGCAAGAGAAATCGATACGGTGGTCCATGCCGCTGCGGATGTGCGGCTGATGGCGCCTCTGGATGAACTTCGCCAGACCAACGTGGAGGGCACCTGCGCCATCGTCGAGTTTTGCCACATGGAACGCGCCAAGCGGCTTCATTTTGTCTCGACACTGAGCGTGGCGGGCATCGTAACGGATAAGCAAAGCTTCAGTGAAGATCATTTGCACATCGGGCAAAGCTTTATGACGCCGTATGAGCAAAGCAAATATGAGGCCGAACTTGTCGTCAGGGCATTTATCCGGGAGGGCGGGAGCGCATGCATTTACCGAACCGGCAGCGTGTCTGCAGATTCAACGGGAACCTTCCAGATCAACATTGAAAGCAACCGGTTGATGCAGTCGTTGAACACCTATGTGCTGAGCGGACTGATCCCTGACCGTGAGGAAGACCTTTTGCTCTGCCGGGTTGACGATCTTGCGCATGCGATCGTCAGGATTGTGATGAATACCCGTATCTCGGGCAGAACATTCCACATGACGCCTGATGCGGAATTTATGCATAACGACCTGGTGGAGGTGTTACAAGCCTCCGGATTCTCTGTGCAACTGGCGAGTACCGAAAAGTACTTGTCGGCGCTGCGCAAGATGGATGCAGATTTTCCTCGCGAAGCGGCTCTGGGCCAAATGTGGTCGACGCGGCCCTCGCGTAAGGTCCGCATCGATGCTGCCGTCACGCACACCTTGCTGAAACGTCTGGATGCAGAAATTCCCCCGGTGGATCGGGCCTGGTTTACTCGCTTTTTAGCTTGCTGCGTGGAGAGAGGTTTTCTCCCCGGCTCGACAAAAGTCTAATTTTCACAGCATGACATCCTGAGGCTTACATGAACAATTTTGAAAATCGTATTGCTGTCGTGACAGGCGCCAGCGCAGGGATAGGTTATAGCATTGTTAACGCGTTACTGGAGGCTGGCGTCCGGGTGGTGGGAAATGCCAGGCGCGCCCAAAGGCTTGACGATATGACTACTGGGGCTGAAAAGCGCTACGGCGAACGGCGCTTCGTAGGGGTGACGGGAGATATCAACAAAGAGGAAACCCTCGTCAAATTGATGGCCGCCAGTCAGGCGGCGTTTGGTGAAACGCCAGATATCTTCGTTGTGAATGCGGGGCGCGGGCTGCCGGGCTCGTTGCTCCAGTCCGACCAGTCGTTGTGGGCATCGTTATTTGAGTTGAACTGTTTATCCGCCATGGCGCAGATGAAGTCAGCGGCACAGGTCATGGTTGAACGTGCGAAAAGACGCGCCGGGCAGCCGCTGGCGCAGGACATTATCATCCTGGGCTCCATTGTCGGACGGCATCTGTCACCCGTTAATCCCATCTATGGTGCGACCAAGTACGCGGTTAATTCCCTCGCGGAAGCGCTCAGACGTGAAGTTTGCGAACACTGGGTGCGCGTCACCCTTATCGAACCGGGAACCGTGAAATCGGAATTCCAGGAAGTGGCCGGGTACGATGCGCAGGCCTTTGCTGCATATGAGCAGCAGAGCGGCCCTTTTGTGACGGGTGACGATGTCGCTAACTTCCTTATGTTTGCTGTGAGTCAGCCACCGCATGTGCACTTTAACAATGTCGTGATCCGTCCGACACGCCAGGTTTATCCGTAACCATATGAAAATAAATAATATAGTAGATTTTCCTGCTGCGATGACGCTGGTGTCACTGTTCGAAGAGCAGGTCAGAAAAACGCCTGACGAGGTAGCCTTAGTTTCAGATGAGATGACGCTTACCTTTCAGGAGCTAAACACGCTTGCTAACCGCCTTTCTGAACCTCTCAGAGAGCATGGCGTCACTGCGGGGAGTGTGGTCGGCCTGTGTATGCAGCGCTCTGCGATGGCTATTGCAACGTTGCTGTCCATTCTGAAGTCGGGTGCGGCCTATCTGCCCATTTCGACGGAGGCACCCGCCGAACGGCGAGCGTTTATGCTGCGTGACAGCCAGGCTATTTTGGTCGTGGCCGATGACGCGCAACTGGTGCATTTTGCCACTACCGACGTGATGGTATTGTCCGGGGAAGCCCTGGCCGCAGCGGCGCAAACCGCAGTGGATACCCGTCCCGCTCATCCTGTGACGTCTTCCGATGTGGCGTGGGTTCTCTATACCTCTGGATCGACAGGGCAACCAAAAGGCGTGCTCGGTAGTCATCGCGCCTGTGTCGTAAGGCTCCAGGCTATGTGGTCGCACCAGCCCTTCATCAGGGGAGAGCGCTGTTTCCTCAATACCGCTTTCACTACGGTCGACTCCTTCTGGGAAATTTTTGGACCGCTGTGTGCAGGGCATGCACTCTGCGTGCTGAATGATGACCTGTTGCGTGATCCTTCGCGCCTGCTGCCGGAACTGGCGACGCTAAAGATACGTCGTATATGTATGGTGCCCTCCCTGTTGGCGACATGGCTGGAAATCTACCCCTCGCTTTCACGTGTCGTCCCGGCGTTGCAGCTTTGGGTAGTGAGCGGAGAGGCGTTAACCGTTTCGCTATGCGAACGCTTTCGGATAGCGATGCCTGAGGCGCATCTGATTAATCAGTATGGCCTGACGGAGAGCTGTGCGGACATCACGACCTTTGATACCTGGGGCTGGACAGCTCCCCCGGACTATGGAAGCCACTATGTGCCTGTCGGCAAGCCGTTTGAGGGGACATCGATGGTGGTAGTGGATGCGGGACAGCAACCGCTCCCGGATGGACAGGCTGGCGAGCTATGCATAGCGGGACTCTCGCTGTGTAATGGTTATCTGAATCGCCCGGATCAGGAAGGGCAGCGATTTGTCTCCCTGAATATTGAGGGTGAGAACGTGCGGGTCCTGAGGACCGGCGATAAAGTCATCAGGCTGGCGAGCGGCGATCTGATTCATCTTGGGCGGATCGACAGCCAGATAAAACTACGTGGTTACCGTATTGAGCCAGGGGAAGTTGAAAACCTGCTGTGTGACCATCCGTCTGTGAAACAAGCGGCTATCGTTTTCGATGCTGACCAGCAGCGTCTTGTCGCTTTCCTCGCCGTGCGTGAGGGGACGTATGATGCTGAAGATGCGCTGATCGACTCATTGCGTCGCTACGCTGAGACAACGCTGCTGCCATATATGCGTCCGACCACCTATGTTCTCAACGACGTCCTTCCCATAACGGCGACCGGGAAGATTAACCGTCAGGCATTGCGCATTCCGGATGAGAATAAGCCTCCTCTTACGGCCTATGTTGAACCGCAGCAGGGTATCGAGCTAGATATTGCCCAGGCTATGGCTGAGGTACTGGGACTACAGCGTATCGGCGCGACTGATAACTTTCTTTATCTGGGCGGAAATTCGTTGCAGGCGATGAAAGTGATAGCCCTGTTGCGTACCCGAGTCACCGTGGACATCGTACCTTCCCTGTTTTTCCCTGACCCGACGCCGCGGGCTATCGCAAGGGCGTTGGCGGATGCCGGTGCCAGCCGCGCTGAGACAGAATTGCGGCCAGTGCAGCATGGACGTTACTGCCGGGCTTCATTTACCCAGGAAAGGCTCTGGGTTCTCGACCGTCTGGGGGGTGGCAAAGCGGCATATACGATAGTCTGGCACCTGCAAATGCAGGGCGAGGTTAATATCCCTGCATTGAACGCAGCGCTGAACGTGATCGTTGCCCGACATGACTCCCTGCGGACCCGGTTTCTGGAACGTGACGGTGAGTGTCTGCAGGAGATTATGCCTGCTGAAACCTTGTCTCTTGACGTTGAGTCTCTGACCGCAGGTGAATGCGAACAGCGTTTAAACCAGCTCGCTAACCGGGAATTTGATTTAACGCGCGGGCCGCTATACCGCTTTGAACTGCTGCAATCCGGCGACAGAAACTTTTCGTTAGCCATAGCACTTCATCATATCGTCTGTGACGGCTGGTCTGTCGACGTCCTGGCGCGCGAGCTGTGCGAGCTCTACACCGCCAGGGTGGAAGAGCGTGAAGCTATCCTGCCGGAACTGCCTGTTCAGTTTGCCGACTTTGCGCTGTGGCAGAGGCAGATGCTGGATAAGCCGGAAGCCGCGCGGCGCCTGGCGTACTGGAAAAACAAACTTCAGGGCGCACCGGCCGGGCTGGAGCTGCCGACAGATCGCCCCAGACCGGCAGTGGCAAGCTATCGCGGGGCACATGTGCCGGTCACGCTTGCTCCCGAAACGGTTGAAGCGCTGCGAGCCCTGGCGCAGCGCCAGGGGGTGACCCTTTATATGGTGCTGCTGGCGGCATTTCAGGTGGTGCTGTCGCGCTGGAGCGGTCAGGACGATGTCGTGGTCGGCTCGCCCGTCGCGGGGCGTATGCTGGCGGAAACGGAACCGATGATTGGCTTTTTCGCCAACACGCTGGCGTTGCGCGGAGATTTGTCCGGCAACCCGTCGTTTGAGACGCTGCTGCACCGGACGCGGCAGACCGCGCTGGAAGCTTACGAGAACCAGGACGTCCCCTTTGAACGGATCGTGGAGGCGCTACAGCCGGTGCGAGATCTTTCACGGCAGGCCATTTTTCAGGTGATGCTGGCCTTGCATCCGCAGTTCAGCGATCTACAGATGCCGGGGATATCCCTGCGCGCCGAAGAGAGGCTACCAGAAAGCGCAAAGTTCGATCTTGCGCTTGAGCTAACGGAGACCCGTGATGGGCTTTCAGGTCAGCTAGAGTATGCCCTCGATCTCTGGGACAAGGAAAGCGCAGAACAGATTGTCCAGTGCTTATCAACGTTGCTGCAATCTCTGCCCGACACCGTTGAATGCCCTCTATCGCAGCAGCCGCTGCTGACGGCTGCCGGGCAATATCAGTTGCTTACCGAATGGAACAACACGGCGGAAGATTACCCCCACGATCAATGCATCGCGTCGTTGTTTGAGGCTCAGGCAGAGCAAACGCCCGATGCGCTCGCCGTCTATTTTGATGGCGAGGAGATCGACTATCGTGAACTGGACCGTCGGGCGGAGCAGGTGGCTTCCCGCCTCGTGCACGCGGGGATTGGCCCGGATTGCGTGGTCGGGCTGTTTGTGGAGCGCTCCATTGAGATGATTTCCGGGCTGCTGGGGATCCTGAAGTCTGGAGCTGCCTACCTGCCGCTGGATACGGATTATCCGCCAGACCGGATCGCTTATATGCTGGAGGATGCGCAGGTTCCCGTTGTGTTGACCCAGCGCCGTCTCCTGGCGAGGCTGCCGGAGACGTCTGCCTGCTGCATGTTCATTGATGACGAAACTTCAGAGACGGCGCTCCCGCCCCGGAAAGCGCGCAACATCAATGCTCATCATCTCGCGTACGTCATTTATACATCAGGTTCTACGGGGCGTCCTAAAGGGGTGATGATTAGCCACTTCAGCATCCTGAATCACCTGAGCTGGATGCAAAGAACGCACCGGCTGACCCCCGACGACCGCGTGCTCCAGAATGCGCCTGTTAGTTTTGATGTCTCTGTCTGGCAGCTCTTCTGGCCGCTACTCAATGGTGCGGGGCTGGTAGTGACCAGCCCCGAAGGGCATCGCGACCTGAGCTATCTGTCCAGTTTAATTGAGTCGTCCCGGGTCACGGTTATGCATATGGTGCCATCGATGCTTCAGGCTCTGGTGGACATTGTGTCGCCGCATACCCTGCGTCGGGTCCGCGATTTTATTGTCGGTGGTGAGGCGTTGCCCCCGTCACTGCTACAGGATTTTTCCCAACGTTTTGACTGCAGACTACATAACCAATACGGTCCAACGGAAACCTCTGTAGAGGTAAGCTGGCATCAGTGCTCTGCCGATGAAGATCGTCTGGTCGTGCCGATTGGTGCTCCGCTAAGCAATACCCGACTGTACGTACTGGACAGGTATTTCAATTTATGCCCGGTTGGGGTGCCCGGTGAATTGTATATCGCCGGAGCGGGTCTGGCTCGTGGTTACCTCAACCGACCAGACATCACCGCTGAACGCTTCCTCCCGGATCCTTTCAGTGACGGGCAGAGAATGTATCGCACTGGCGATCTTGCCCGATGGACAGCCAGAGGCGTGCTCGAATATCTTGGCCGAATCGATCACCAGGTTAAAATTCGCGGCTTCCGGGTAGAAACGGGCGAAATTGATACCTGCTTGCTGGCGCACCCCGGTATCCACCAGGCGATTGTCGTTCCCTGGTCCAGTGAGCAAAAGCCGCTGCAGCTTGTTGCTTACCTTGTGCTGAAGGATCCGGCATTGCAGACTGCCGAGGTGCAGGTACATCTGCGCCGGTTCCTGCCAGAACATATGATTCCGGCGGCTTTCGTGACGCTGGGCGCACTGCCGTTAACCCCAAACAGCAAGGTTGATCGTAAGGCATTACCACCGCCAACTTTCGTGACGCGTCAGCGCCAAGCCGTGCCGCCGCGGACTTCAGAAGAGTTTGCGCTCTGCGAAATCTGGGGCCTGTTGCTAAATTGTCCTGAGGTCGGGATTGAGGACGATTTCTTCGCGCTAGGTGGACACTCCCTGCTTGCCATGCGCATGGTGGCAATGGTACGTGCGCGTCTCGGAGTCGAACTGCCGCTGCGTGAGATTTTTGATGCGCCAGTAATTGTGCAACTGGCATCACGGCTGGCGCATTATCAGGCCCGGGAGGAGGGCTCTTCTCCGATTGGCATTACGCCACGGGACGGCAATCAGCCGCTGAGACTGTCATTTTCTCAGGAGCGTCTTTGGTTCCTCGACCGTCTGGTTGAGGCCGGGGTGGCCTATAATGTACCTTGGTCGCTCGAGATGCGCGGCGAGCTACAGACCGCCGCGCTGGAGTGGGCAATTAATCAGGTGATTTGCCGCCACGAAAGTTTACGTACAGTATTCCGTAACAGCAACGGCACGGCCGTTCAAACGATCGTGCCAGCCGAGAATGAGTCCCTTGTGTCGCAATCTGTCCCGGAATATGCGCTCGATAATGTCTTGCAGACGGTAGCTGAGTATAAGTTTGAACTGCAAACCGGCCCGCTGTATCGCTTCCGGCTTTACCGGCTATCTGCTGAACGGCATGTGCTCGCCTTTGTCGCCCATCACATTATTTGCGACGGTTGGTCTGTCGACGTCCTGGCGCGTGAGCTGTGCGAGCTGTACACCGCCAGGGTGGAAGAGCGTGAAGCTATCCTGCCGGAACTGCCTGTTCAGTTTGCCGACTTTGCGCTGTGGCAGAGGCAGATGCTGGATAAGCCGGAAGCCGCGCGGCGCCTGGCGTACTGGAAAAACAAACTTCAGGGCGCACCGGCCGGGCTGGAGCTGCCGACAGATCGCCCCAGACCGGCAGTGGCAAGCTATCGCGGGGCACATGTGCCGGTCACGCTTGCTCCCGAAACGGTTGAAGCGCTGCGAGCCCTGGCGCAGCGCCAGGGGGTGACCCTTTATATGGTGCTGCTGGCGGCATTTCAGGTGGTGCTGTCGCGCTGGAGCGGTCAGGACGATGTCGTGGTCGGCTCGCCCGTCGCGGGGCGTATGCTGGCGGAAACGGAACCGATGATTGGTTTTTTCGCCAACACGCTGGCGTTGCGCGGAGATCTGTCCGGCGACCCGTCGTTTGAGACGCTGCTGCACCGGACGCGGCAGACCGCGCTTGAAGCTTACGAGAACCAGGACGTCCCCTTTGAGCGGATCGTGGAGGTGCTACAGCCGGTACGCGATCTTTCACGGCAGGCGATTTTTCAGGTGATGTTTGGCCTCTACTCGCCCGACCATCAGCTGCAGATGACAGGCCTGGAACTGGAGGGGCGCGAAGGTCGTACCCACAGTGCGAAAATCGACCTTAACCTTGAGCTGACCGAAACGGCTAATGAGGTATCTGGCCACATTGAGTACCTCACCGGCTTATGGGACGAGGAGACAATGTTACGTTTCAGCAGCCACCTGCTGAACGTTCTGCGAGACGTGGCGGTGGATAGCACGCGCCGCCTTTCTGGGGTGGATATGCTGGGGGAGCAGCAACGCTATCAACTGCTGACATCCTTCAATGCGACGCGTGCGGGTTATCCGACCGGGTATTTGTTGCATCACTTGTTTGAGCGTAATGCGCAGGAAAATCCACAGCGTCTTGCGCTGGTATTCAGACAGCAATCGTACACCTACGGCGAGCTTAACCGTCGGGCGAATCGGCTGGCAAATCATCTGATTCATTCCGGTATTGGCCCGGACGATCGCGTAGCGCTCCTGCTGGAGCGAACCCCCGCGATGCTGGTGGCACTTCTGGGCGTCCTGAAAGCAGGCGCGGCCTACGTTCCCCTTGATACTGGTTATCCGGAGGAGCGGGTCGAATACATGCTGCGACACTGCCAGCCGAAGCTCTTACTGGGCGGTGAAGATGATGTGGCCCCCTATGGCAGCACCGGCATACCTTGCCTCGTTCTGGATGATGAAGGCCATAGCCCGCTGATCTCTGGCGTTTCAGACTGCGATCCCGAACCGGTGCTGGTGGGGCTGACGCCCGAGAACCTTGCCTACATTATCTATACCTCAGGATCGACCGGACGCCCGAAAGGCGTGATGCTGCCCCACGGTGCAGTCATCAACTTCCTGTATGCAATGCGCGACCGTCTGGGCTTTACGGCGAATGATGGCATGCTTGCCGTGACGACGCCGTCATTTGATATCGCGGTGCTGGAGCTCTATTTACCGCTCATCACCGGAGGTCGAATTGTCTTAACCAGTCGTAAAGAGATGCGCGATGGTGCCGCTCTTGCCCGGCTCGTGGCCCATCGAGACGTTACTTTCATGCAGGCAACGCCGTCGACATGGCGAATGATGCTGGAAGCTGGCTGGCAGGGTAGTCCACAGCTCACAGCGCTGTGTGGTGGAGAGGCGCTCGATCGGGAGTTATGCAATCGACTGGTTTGCGCCACGCGTCGTTTCTGGAACATGTATGGCCCGACGGAGACGACGGTCTGGTCAACCTGTCAGCGTATTGAGGATGTCGACACGCCGATCTCGATTGGTACTCCTGTCGCAGAAACCACCGTGAGGATCCTTAACGGTCAAGGATTGTTGCAGCCCGTTGGCGTGGCTGGTGAACTGTACATCGGCGGGGCCGGGCTGGCGCGCGGCTATCTCTGGCAACCGGAGTTAACTGCTGAACGTTTCATCCCCGATAGGTACTCGGAGGAACCGGGAATGAGGCTGTATCGTACCGGAGATCTGGCCCGTTGGCGCAGAGACGGGACCATTGAATATCTGGGACGTAACGATCATCAGGTGAAGCTGCGGGGATTCCGTATTGAACTCGGGGAAATTGAAGCGTGTTTACAGGCGCATCCTGCCGTTCGCGAGTGCATTGTTATGGTCCGTGAGGATCGCACAGGCGAAAAACGGCTTGTTGCTTATATTGTGGCTAACGCGGATTTGGGGACATCCCCGGTTGCAGTGCTGCGCGCTCACGCTTCGCAAACGTTGCCCGAGTTTATGGTACCTACGGCAATAGTCACCCTACCGGCTTTCCCACTTACGCCAAACGGAAAAGTCGATCGTAATGCGATGCCTGAACCGGATCTGACGTCACTGGCCACTCGGGAGTATGCCGCGCCGAAGGGCCACGTGGAAATGGCGTTGGCGGAGATCTGGCAGCAACTGCTGGGGGTTTCCAGGGTGGGGCGTACCGATCACTTCTTTGAGCTGGGGGGACATTCTCTGCTTGCTCTGAGGCTCATAGAAGGCATCAACGCTACGCTGGGCGTTGAGTTTGCATTACGGGATCTCTTTGCCAATCCCGTTCTGTCTCAGATGGCGAAACAGCTGACCGCCCAGGATAAGAAGGACGTGGCAACGTCGGACAGGCCGAATCTGGTTCATCTGCGTCGCGGTCGTTCACCCGTTAAGCTCGTCTGTATTCATCCCGGCGGAGGCGGGGGAATTGGGGAAGCTTACGCTCCGTTGATTGGCGCGTTGAGTAAGGAGATGGACGTGACAGGCATCAGCGCCGTCGATCTCGATACGTTGACTAGACCGGAGGCTAGCGTTCCTGAAATCGCTGCAAATTATCTTCACCAGCTGTCTGACATTATTCAGACGCCGTGGATCCTTGTGGGGTGGTCAGCTGGAGGGCTCATTGCGTATGAGATGACGCGACTGGCAATGAAAAACGGTTGTATACCACTGGGGACGCTGCTTATTGACAGCTATCCACATACCCGTGACACGATGCCTGATGAACGCGAAGTTCGAGTGGAATTTTACGAATTTCTTCAGCGGATTGGCTGGCTGACGCCGCAGACGGGTGGGGGAAATAATGATGCACTTTCGTCGACGGAAAGCGCCTTGTTCGAAGCAATTCTCGGCAGGATGCAATCCAGCGGTGAAGAGCGGGTCAATATTACAAGAAATGAGCTGGAATATATTTACCAGGTCTTCTCAACATTGCAGGAGGCTTATTATAAATACCAGATCCCAGATTACGACGGGAATATAGATCTGTTTATTGCCAGAGATTCAGACACGGATCCCGGTGAGTTTTGGGCCAACAGGGTGAGGGCTGGATTAACAATTACGCCAGTGAATGGCACTCACTACAGCATGTTGTTCCAGGAAAATGTTACGCCGATAGCTCTGCGTATTCAGCAGCTCTGTGTGAACTACGACGCTCTCACGCAGTTTGATGAGTCATTTTAGAAAAAAAGGACTGTTATGAATAAGCAACAGAAAATTCGCAGTTTTGCGGATTTAGAATATATCACGGGGCGCTGCAAGCGAATTTTGACCCTGTTTAGCGGTGGGTTAGACAGCAGCTACGTGCTCAGCGAATTAGCAAAATACGAGCACTGTGAGGTCATAGCCCTCACTATCGATATGGGGGAAGGGGTCGAACGTGAAGACCTGGCGAATATCGCCGGACACTTTGGCGCGCGGTCTATTGTCATTGATGGGCGCGAAATCTTTGCCCGGGAGGCGGTATTGCCAGCCTTGCGCTGTAATGCGCAATACATGGGGCTGTACCCGATCAGTGCCTCTTTGTCCCGGCCGCTGATTTGCCGCATCGCTATTGAGGTCGCGGCGCAGCATGGATGCGATGCCATCATTCATACAGCCAACCAGTCACAAAACAGCCTGCGCCGCCTGAACGGCGCGCTCCGCCAACTGGGTTTTGACGGTTTTTACGGTAGCCCGTACGAATATTCAGCATTGACTCGTCAGGAAAAGCTTGAGGCATTGCAACGCTGTGGCCTGAGTATGTTTGAAGCGCGTGGTACGAGCGGGGATGCCAATCTTTGGTGTCGGGAGTTTGAGTCCGGCTGGCTGGACAATCCGGAAGATTTTCGGGTTCCGGCTGAACTGTTTACCTGGACGGCGCAGCCTGTGGGGGAACGAGGGCCAGCCCGAATAGCGGTTCGCTTTGAAGAGGGCGTTCCCGTCTCTGTTGACGGGGTCCGGCTCCCGTTGGTCGAGTTGATTGCTGAGCTGAATCATCGCGTTGGTGCCTACGGAATCGGACGATACTGTGGCCTGGAACATCTGGATGACGGTGAAAAGGTGCTTGAGGTTCGTGAGGCGCCCGCAGCCTGTTTGCTGATGAATGCCTGTCGCCACCTTGAGATGGCGACATTAGATCCTGAGCTCTTACGCGAAAAAATATCGCTCGAGCAGGTATGGGTGAGAGAAGCCATCGAAGGTCGCTGGTTCTCAGGGTTAAAAATGTCAGTAGAACAGTTTATCAACCAGTATAAAGAAAAAATCACTGGCGACGTGGAATATATTCTACGGGAAGGCGTAGCTGATGCGTGTTCAATACGTGCGCAGCAGCCGCTTTATTTAACTGAACGGGATGAATGGGAAAAGGAAATAGCGGCTATTCGTGGAGCGCGCACGCTAAAAGAGCTGGAAGAGGTTAGCTCTGTTTATCCCCATTCACTGGTTAATCAAAAATAACTCAAACGGATTAATAAAAATGAATATGACTGATGAAGTGAATATCGCTAAATACACGGATATGGCATCTGACCTTACCGACAAATTCTATATTACGGGAAATGTTGATGAAGCCTTTTCTAATACCATCACCCGCACGACGGCGTGGAGAAACTTTGCAAAAAGCTGGTTTGATTTGCAGCAGGACGGGTACATGGCGGACGGGGGGACTTATCGCAGCCGGCGCTACGCCGAGTTTCTCGTCGATCCGGCCCGCCAGAGCGTGGAGGTGCAGCCGCAGGTGCCCTACAGGCAGTCAAAGGCCCTGAATTACCTGAACGGCGATGTTGATCGGCATTACCTGTCCATTGCGCCAGAGACGATTAGCAATGAGGCATTCTGTCATATTTTGCTGGAGTGCGCCCGGATACTGGCGGTAAAGCACCCGGAAACCCTCTGGCGTGCGCGAATATTCCAGAATCGTATTTCTGCCCAGCGTCGTGAACCGGGTTCACCTACGCCAGAGGGTATTCACCGTGACGGTGCAGATTATGTTCTTACCATTCTGAGCGACAGGCAGTCCGTTGTTGGCGGGGAGAGTTCCATGTATAGCGCTGATGGTAACACGCGGTTAAGTTCAATGCTGATGCGCGATCCGGGGGACTTTATCCTTTTAGACGATCGGCAGACCATGCACGGCGTCACGAATATTGAGTGCGAAAAGCAAGCTGACACGGGGTATCGCGATGTCATGGTTGTAATGTACACCGCAGAGTAATATGCGAGAGCGGTCGACAGCCAGTTGCTGTCGGCCGTTCCTGATGCTGTGTGTTTTTTATCGTATGACTGGTCACGGTGACCTGGTAAGACACTCAAGGAATATGATTAATGGAGCCTGTATGATAGATATGCAAGAATTGAGTGCCAGAATGGATGAAATGAAGCGTAACGTGGTTTCCCGTGGTATTCAATGCAATGTGGATGAGATCGTCCTGGCGTATTCGAAATACAAAGCGTGCACGCAGAAACTGGACTCGCTGCGTGCCAGCATGAATCAATTATCCCGTAAAATCGGAACAGACGGCTCTCTGGATCGCGAGGCTATTCAGCAGGCGAGTGCACTTAAAAGATCGATAGTGGATCTTGAGCCTCAGGAGAAGATGTATCGGGAGAGTTTCCAGACGGCGATGCTGACTCTACCTAACTGGATCCCCTCAGACACGCCTCAAGGGTTAAGTGATAATGAGAACGTCGAAATCAAACGTTGGGGGGCGCTGCCAGCAATAGACAATGCCCGGGATCATCTTGAGATCGCGCAGCGGTTAGATCTCATTGATTTCGAGTCAGGAACGAAGGTTGCGGGGAAAAAATTCTATTTCTTAAAAAATGAAGCCGTCATGCTGGATTTGGCCCTGCAAGCCTTTGCTCTAAAGATTGTGCAGAAACACGGTTTCATTCCGCTACAAACCCCTGATTTAGCAAAGAATTCAATTCTGGAAGGGATCGGTTTTTCACCCAGAGGCAATGAAAGCAACATTTATCGGGTTGAGAGTACGGATTTGAGTCTTATTGCCACTGCGGAAATTACTGTAGGGGGGATGCACTCTGATGAAACATTAGCACTGGATAAGCTGCCGTTAAAATATGTTGCCCTGAGCCACTGTTTCCGCACTGAGGCTGGTGCATCGGGGAGGACATCTAAGGGACTGTATCGCGTACACCAGTTCAACAAAGTTGAAATGTTTGTCTTTTGCGCGCCCGAGGATAGCCAGCGTTTGCATGAAGAGATCCTGCAAATTGAAGAAGAGATTTATCAGTTACTCAATCTGCCTTATCGTGTGTTGCGAATCTGCGCTGGAGATCTTGGCGCTCCGGCGTCTAAGAAATATGACATTGAAGCCTGGATGCCTGGCAAAGACGGTGGAGAATATGGCGAGGTCACTTCAGCGAGCAACTGCACTGATTTCCAGGCACGTCGTTTAGGGATTCGATATCAAAATAATGATAAATCGCTGCGGGGATATGTTCATACGCTTAATGGCACTGCTATCGCGACCAGTCGTGTTATATTAGCCATCCTGGAAAACTATCAACAGCCGGATGGTAGTGTGGTCGTCCCTCAAGTTCTTCAGGATTATATGGGCCTGGATAGTATTAAACCAAGGTAAACTCTTTATGTTATTGAGGGAGGGCGTATTTGGCCCTTTCTTCATGTTTATAATATTTAAAGAATGATGGTTTATATTTATATAGGTCTGATTGCCGTTATTGAAATAGTATGTGGATAGTAAAGAGTGTAATTATTTGATGTTTTTTGGGAGGCGAGCATGTTTACGAAACAATTTACAAAGTATAGTAGGGGATTTGTACATACCTTACAATGCGGGTTTGTTACTGCTCATCCGGAGGTGAAATACTGCATCGTTGATTTCGATCCTGAACATTATAACGATCGGTTATTTGACAGTTTAGCTATACAGCTACCATTAGCACTGGAGCAATCTTGTATCAAACGAAAGGCTGAATATCTTGCAGTAAGGTATGCGGCTAAAGGCATTCTATCTATGGCTGGCTGCAAACATATTCCTGGAACAGCTATGGATAGAAGTCCAGTCTGGCCAGTTGGTTGGTGTGGCAGTTTGTCACATTCGAATAATTCTGCTATCGCACTTATAGCATCTGAAGCTATAGGCGTTATGCCGGGTGTAGATTTGGAATTTTTAAGAAAAAATGAAATATTAGGAGTAGCGGGTTTATTAGCCAGAGATGAGGAGCTTGCTTTAATAAAACACACTAATATAGATTATGAGAATGGTCTGTACTTATTGTTTTCAATTAAAGAGAGTTTATTTAAGTCACTTTATCCTGAACTGGGTGAGAGGAAGGCGGGGTTTAAAGATGTTCGTGTTATTGGTATTGATACAATAAGTGGGGATGTTACCCTTGAATTAACGAAAACGTTATCATTATATTATGTTGAGGGTTTTCAAATAACTGGTAAATATATCATTGATACTAATATGATAATCACGCTGGTGCTATGAATTCATAACTCAAAATATAAAGTAATATTTTCAGACTGCTGACAAAGTGCATTTTGTGAGTTTCGCCCGGCGGCACTACGCTTGCACGGGACGACAATGAAACGTGCAACATATTGATATTTTTGCGCAATGTAGGCCGGTTAAACACAGCGCCACCCGGCAAGAAAGACAGGTCAATTGTTTATGAAAGGGTTTGTCATTAATCTCAGCACATGTTAATTAATAACATGTGCTCGTAATATGGCGGTGAGGAGGGGATTGACTCGCTTCGCTCGCCCGGCGGGCGGCCTGTTAGCTGCGCGTATAGTCTGTCCAACTGGCTGTCGCCAGTTGTCGTGATCTTACCCAGCAATAGTGGACACGCGACTAAGTGAGTAAACTCTCAAGTAAGAGGTGACTCACATGACAAAACCAGCATCAACCACCAAAAAGCCACGCAAGCAACATACGCCTGAATTTCGCGACGAAGCCCTGAAACTGGCTGAACGCATTGGTGTGGCCGCAGCCGCCCGCGAACTTAGCCTGTATGAATCACAGCTTTATGCCTGGCGCAGCAAGCTGAAGAATGCACATTTCTCTTCCGAGCGTGAGCAGGAAATGGCGGTTGAAATTGCCCGCCTTAAGCGGCAACTGGCGGAGCAGGCTGAGGAGCTGACCATTATCCAAAAAGCCGCGACATACTTCGCGAAGCGCCTGAAATGAAGTATGTCTTCATCGAAAAACATCAGGCTGAATTCAGTATCAAAGCTATATGCCGTGTACTTCAGGTTGCCCGCACCCGACCGGTCAGCGTATCGCTTTCTTTCTGAAGCACCTTCAGGTCAGCTTCCATCTGTGCGATACGGCGGGATACCTTTTCGGAACGACTGCCGAAGTTCATCCGGCGCAACTTGTCCAGTTGCGCCTGCAGATAGTCGATTTCGCGCTCCCGGTTGCTCAGCTTTTCCTGCAGGGCGTGGATCAACGTTTCCTGTTCAGCCAGGCGCTGTTTCAGCAGAAGGATATCGTCAGAAGGGGCGTTGTTCATAAGTCCCTATTTTACCAAGCTTATTTGTAAATAGACCCGTTTTAGTTCCATGCATTTTTTGAGATCCCGGCCAGATAATGGTGTTGTCGGTATTCCTCCGGCGTCATATTGTTCAGCGATTCATGCGGGCGTTCACAGTTATATTCTGATAACCATTTCTCTGTGATTTCCCGCACTTCATTCAGTGTTCTGAACAGATAAAAATCGAGTGTTTCTGTACGGTATGTCCGGTTAAAACGCTCAATGAAAGCGTTCTGCGTTGGCTTACCCGGCCGGATAAACTCCACTTTTACCGCATGTTTCTCTGCCCATTCAGCCAGTGCCAGCGAGATAAATTCCGGTCCATTATCCATGCGAAGCATGGCCGGATAGCCGCGGTTTGCCGCGTTCCTGTCGAGCACCCGGACCACTCGTGGGGCTGGCAGATTCAGATCGATTTCAATCGACAACGCCTCACGGTTAAAGTCATCAACAACATTGAACGTGCGAAAACGACGGCCACAGACCAAAGCATCATTCATAAAATCGACAGACCAGCTCTGGTTCAGCACTTCCGGTGTGGCCATTGCCGGGGGATAGCGTTCGGTCAGGTGGTTGCAATCCGCATTGTCATGGGCCTTTGTCCAGGTAGTATACGATTGCCATTGCGCGACTTCGATCAACGGCCAGGGATGATTGGGCAGGACCGACTGATACAGGGTGGTGCTGATAAAACCGGGTGCTTTCGTCAGGCTGGCAGTACGTGAATCCCACGCTTTAACCACGCTGGCGATATCCCCTGGAGAGACATTAACTGGTGTGATGGCGTTAACTGGTGCCTGCGGTTGTTTGAGCTCAAGGGAGGTTGCCGTCAGCACGTATCTGGAAGTGATAAGGAAGGTGAGCAACAGCAATCGGGACAGTTTTTTATCATGACCTCACTCCTGGGATTCTGAATACTTCCTCGACCGCCTGCTCAGCGATTTTCACTGCGCAGGCGGTTTATTCGTTTTAGCGCGCCTTCTGCTGCATCGCGCTATCCATGATGGCGTTAACCTGCTTCATCACCGTTCCTGCATCGTTAACGCCTTTCGCTTCCTGTTCTTTTACCCACTTAGCCTGCGCGGCCTGGTAGTGGGTGGTGGCTTGCCATTGTGCAACTTCTTGCGGTTTCAGGATACGCACCGAGGCACCGACGTTACGCAAATCGTCTATCTGGGTGTTAAAGCTGTGGTCCATCTCTGAGCCTAAGGACTGATACGCAGTTTGCGCTGCGCGCTGGATGGCTGCCTGGTCTTCCGGGGATAGCTTGTCCCAGGTTTTTTCGTTCATCGCCAGAATATAGAGATGTCCCAGCCACAGCTCTTTGGAAATCAGCACGTTGGGCGCGTACTGATACGCTTTCAGATCGTAACCGCTGTCGACGTTCAGCATCATGCCATCAATCGCGCCGGTTTTCAGCGCGTTATAGGTAGGTTCGCCCCAGGGCATGGTTACCGGTGTTGCGCCAGCGTTTTGCAGAAAATCCCGGTGCCAGAAGCTGGCGGAGCGCCATGTACCACCCTTAATCTTGCCCAGATCTGGCATCGTTTTGCTGCTGAAAAAGGCCAGTGGATAGCCAGTTTCCAGAAAAACGCTCACCACATTATTTTTCTTCAGCTCTGCCGGGAAGGCAGGAACGTCAGCGTATACGTGACGGAAGAATGCAACCTGTTGCGCACCGGTTGGGCCGACAGGAAAGCTTTTGAAGATTTGATGCAGCGGTAGCTGGTCGGCGTTGTACTCCGGCACAACGGTTGCCATATCAACATCGCCCTTGCTGACTTTGCTTAACGCCTCATTGCTGGTGTTAAGCTCTCCGCCCCAGTGAGCGTCGATCTTCAGGCGACCCTGCGACTCTTTTTCAATCGCCGGGAAAAATACGTCGTTAATAAAACGTGTACGCATGCCTCCCAGTGGCTCATGATCGCTGTAGGTGAGCGTCTGGCTTGCCGACGCAACGGCGGGCAGCAGCGACGTCGCGAGTAATAGAGCCATTAGTTTTTGGTGTAAATATCTGGTTTTCATCCGCATCCTTCGCTTAGGTAAAATAGTTTTTCGGCGTTGCCGTGGGTGGCCGAGGGTATTTTCTCTTTATCTTCCTGATTACAGCAAAATATGACGTTATTCACTGGCAAAACGATCGGTTAGCGGCATCGCTCAACTGAAGCATCAGGCTGCAAGCCAGCGCTCGCCCGCTTCCTTCATGTGTTTTTCAAGGTCGCTGCCTCGGGTTGCGAAGACGCGGTTGACCGGGAAGCCGCTTTTATCCAGCAGATAAGCCAGTGCGGCGTATTCGCGCGGATACTTCGCCACTGTTTCTTGATCGATATCGACGATACCGAGCGGGAAGGTGAAGCCGCCCATATCGTAAATACTCTGACGGTGGAACAGTTTCCAGACGCCGTTGCGTTTTTCCGCCATGTCGTAAAAACGGTTGTGGGTGGTGCAGCCGATATTAAGCCTCACGTTTTCAGCGATGATCATCGCGTTAGTTTCGACAATTGCCTTAGTGGCGTCAGCATTGAAGGTGACGACCGGCGTGCCGATCAGATGTTTGGTACGTGCGTCCGATGCCCCCATGCGCATTGAACCGTCGACAAAATCGCTGGCCAGACCTTCAAACCAGGTGATCTCAATCGTGCCATCCGGGTGGAACAGATTGCGGAGTTGCTCCCACTCGCCCAGATCGCGGTAGATCCATCCCGTAAGCAGGTCGGTAATTTGTTGACGATCTTCCAGATAAGTATGCATAGCGTGTCAGCTCATAATTTAGGAGGGACTTCAGTTTGGTCGCGATTAAAGATAAAATCCAGTAGATGAAACTGACCAATTATTCAGTTTAAATGAATGATGGGAGTTGTATATGGAACTACGTCACCTGCGCTATTTTCTCGCCGTCGCGGAGGAGGGCCATTTTGGTCGCGCCGCCGAGCGGTTAAATATTGTACCGCCTGCACTCAGTATGCAAATCAAAGCGCTGGAAGAGGAACTGGGCGGCCCGCTGTTTATGCGCACCAGCCGGAAAGTCGTGTTGACCGAAGCCGGGCGGCTGTTGCAGGTAGAGGCGCAGCGTACGATGGATCAGGCTGAAAACGCCCGGCTGGCGGTGCAGCGCTCAATACGCGGCGAAAGCGGCCGGGTCCGTGTCGGTTTTGCCGGAAACGCCGTGTTCAGCGGTAAACTGACAAAAGATATGCGGGCGTTTCGCAAAGCCTACCCTGATGCTGAGCTGGTGGCGCGTGAAGTGGCGCCGCTGTTGCAGGCGGATGCGATCCTCTCCGGGCAGCTCGATATTGGTTATACGCCGGATCACAGTCTCCTCCACGTCCCGGGACTGTTGTCTGAAACGGTCGGTGTCTGGAACCGTCTGGTGGCTATCGCCGACGATCATCCGCTGGCCAAACAGCCATATCTGACGGTGGATATGCTGGCGGATGAGCCTATCATTTTTTACGATACCCACAGCGCGGATGAGCCGCTTTACACGGCGCTCACCCGAATACTGGGCCGCGCGCCCCAGACTGCGCATCGTACCTCCAGCACCCTGAGCGTTCTCACCCTGGCGGCGGCAGGGCAAGGGCTGGCGCTGGTGCCGGAGCCGCTGCTGAATATTTCTATACCGGGGCTGGTGTACCGTCCGCTGGATGCTCCGGAACTGTCGGCTAATCTGATGCTGATCAGCAGAAAGATCGAGAATAGCGGTGCGGTACAGGCTTTCCTGGCTATCGCGCGTGAAAATGCGCGGTTTACTTGTTAGTGCAATAGCGGGCAATCCCTCATTCGTGATTATATGGCCATATTCATGTGGGTACTCAACCACAATAGTATGATCAGTCCAGTCGTTCTGTTTGCTGTTTACCACCTTGATCTTACTGCCATCGATAGCGATCACCCTATTTGTAAACATTTACATTCGCCGATCCAGGTCAATACAGGTTCAGCAGGTGTTCCTGATACCTTTACCGTTATTTTTCTGAAGTTGGTAATGGTTTTAAAGTCAGGGAGTAATCGCTCAAGTAACCACATAAACTCAGCGTGCCGGTGAGCGAATCTACCGGGTAACTCAGATTTCTTCATACACCCTGCGCTCTTAGCCGACTATCAAATTTGCCCAGGTGATCAAAACATTGCACGGTATAGAGGCGATCGTTTACTGTTTTAGGCTGCCGCCACAGTGCTTTGCCAGCGCCTTCATTTCACTGCCTAACCTGCCCGTACCCTTTCCCCCATGATTTTGAAAACACAAACGGTCTCCGGCGTATGCTTTTTGGCTGCGCCAGAACGATACCTTCACGCCGGAGTGGCAGCTTGTTGAGGTACAGGGAGTTTCAGCCAGTACTCGGTATGGACTGCCTGCCAGAGCAGGAATTCTCCGGGGCATCATGCCCCCCTCGGTATCGATCTTTTTCTCCTCTTTTTTGCTGACAGCGGCCCAAAAAGGACGTATCAGATTAGGGAAAATGCGCAGAAGCCCTTAAAACAGTGGCATAACGCGGTGTGGTGGTTGTGCGTCACTTTGTCGCTTTGCGCGACGCAAAGTGACGCACCGGTTGAGGGCCGGGCGCGAAAGATCGCGGATTCTGGCGCAGATTGACGGTCACGCGGCAGCAAAGCCTGGCGGCAATGCAGCCCGTAGCCCGTAGGGTAAAGGAGGCTGATCCTCAGCCGGACAGGGATTTACCCGGAAATTTCAGATGTCGTGGAATGCTGACCAGAGTGCTGGCGCAGCGAAAGGACGTATTGTCGGTAAAGTATGACCTCTGTCGCAGTGACCTGCGAGCCGGTGTTTGCGGAGGTATTCACCGGTAGGGGCTGCCATCCTGAGTTCCTCAGGCGCTTCTTTCAGGCCGTGAAGCATGGGCGCTGCCAACGACAGCATTGTGCAATCCGGAGCTTACATCCGGTCGATGGACGTGAAAAGGTGATTGTTTTTTGTGATTTCAGAGGGGTCTCTCAGAGCTCAGGAGGCCACAGTGAAATAACAGAGAGAGCTTGTCTTCCCGCATCCGGCGGTATTCAGCCGCTTCGAAAATATCACGCAGGCGCTGGAGCTTCTCGGCGAGGATAAGCAAAAGGACAAAATTCGGCCCAATCTCATCAGGATTTTCCAGCATCACCCCGTCAGAATACGGGCACGGTCCACCAGTTCACGGGCATCGGGTTCAACAGGTTTCAGGTTCATGATTTCCTCCTTTCACTGTACCCATTCACCGCCCCGGATACGGGCGATATCCAGCAGCAGTGACTTCATCGCCCGACTCACCGCACACAGCGTATTGATCAGCGGCTCATCAGCATTCTGGGTATCGGGTCTGCGCACCATTCATCAAACCGGAGGTGTATCCGGGCGAATATTGTCGCCAGCCTGTCCATCTCCACACGCTCTACGGGCCGTTTTTGGTTATGATCGCTAAAGATGTCATCTGCAAGCTGACGCAGATCGTTGATAACCGGAAACAGTCCGCCGGGAAGCTGTGGGTTGGCACTGTCAAAGCGGAACGTCGTCAGGCGCAGGGCAAAATCGTAAAGTACCGATGCCAGCAACTGGCGCAGATGGTGAAGTTTTCCGGGGGGGTAATGGTTACAGTCGGCCAGGGCCGTGACAGTGCGGGACTCTGCAAGGGCCAGGGTGCTGTGGATTTCCAGGGCAAGACGGAGTGGATATTGATCGGCGCGGGACAGAGGGCGAGAGGGAAAACGTTCGTTCCAGAGATCGGATTCGCTGAGCCAGTGAAGGATGTTGTCGTGGTGCAGGACCCTGCCGGAGTGGGGCCCCGGATATCCAGAAGCTGGATCAGTTCGTCGTTATCTTCACGGGACTGGGGAATATAACCGTGGCGATCGAGCTTTTTTCTGAGTTCAGAGAGCGGAATAACCATCATGATGGTGCTCTCCTGTCAGGGGTAACAGGCCATCATCGGAGTTCTCACGCTCATGGTGATGGCCCAGAACAGGGGTGATAAACCGGCCTAACAGGACACCGGCCAGCCCGAAGGCTGCCCTGCCTGAGCCACCATTGAACGTCGTGCACAGATATATACTGCGCACATCAACGGCAGTTCAGGGCGATAACGGTAAACCATTATCGCCTGTTAGTTTCGACGGGTTCCTACACCCGGCAGCCCCTTCGGGACTGCGCGGGTGTTGTAGTCCATTGCGGCGCGACAGAAAAGCGACATCCGGCACATAGCCGGGGTTCATCCAAAGAGAAGCCTGCCTGAGGTGGCGTATGTATCAGAATACATACGCCACCTCAGGCAGGTGCGGAAACATCCGGACCATAGCATGGCTGGCAGAGCTGCTGGCTGGAGGGGGTATAGAATCGATTTGGGGAAGCGTTCTGAACGCTCTTTTCTGCATCAGCCCTGCCTTTTTGTTTTTAGCCCTGTAGCCTTTTCGGGCAGGGTCGTTACCTTTATGCGCCATTACCCAGGCCTTTTCCCTTTTTGATTCTTCGTGCTGCGGCGATGCCGTACAGGGATGAAGGAGCCCTATGTCAGTCCGGCGTATCAGATATGCCGGTAACATCCTGAAATGAAAAATTGTACTGAATACAGGCTATTGCGCGGAAAATAAACGCACTTTTATCATGGTGTCAGGGAACAGAGATTCATGGGAAACACCTCAGCCAGTACTACCGGTGCTGCCGTCAGTACACCACCACGTCCCTTTATCCGGGCCTTTCCGGTCCCTAAAAATAACCGGGGGCACGCGTTCAGCAGCATTAACGACATTCTGGCTCATCTTCAGGGAGAGCCCACCGGACACTGGCTCATTGGCAGTAACGGGATGTGGCATGGCGGGATTCATATCACCGATGCCACCACGCCGTGGTGCGCCCTGAGTGGGAAAGCACCACAGGAGGTGATGGAGTACCCTGTGCCCGGGAAAGGCGAGCAGGCCATACGCTGTATGGCAGACGGTGAGGTTGTCGCTTACCGTATTAACCGGGACTACCTTACTCTGCCGTGGGAGTCGGGCGATTTGTTTTATTCCTCGTCCTTCGTGCTGGTCAGGCATCATATCCAGCCGGGACAAACCGCTGCCAGCTCCCTGACGTTTTACACGCTGTATATGCACCTGGCCACGTGGTCGGCGTATCCCGAAGAAAGCACGGCGTACAAAGTGGCTGACGGTCAGCACCTGAAAGCGTATGTTAACGATACCCTGCAATGGACCGCCACCACACTGAAGCCCGGTACCCGCGTGAACTGGAATAAATCAGACCCGGCAGCACAGATGACCGCTCGCGGGCGACGGTATGCGCACG
>NZ_JBDGON010000006.1:0-367160 GCF_057751355.1 Salmonella sp. FC25216
CGGTGGTCCCACCTGACCCCATGCCGAACTCAGAAGTGAAACGCCGTAGCGCCGATGGTAGTGTGGGGTCTCCCCATGCGAGAGTAGGGAACTGCCAGGCATCAAATAAAAACGAAAGGCCCTGTCGCAAGACAGGGCCTTCTGTTTTATCTGTAGTCTGTCGGTGAGCGCTCTCCTGAGGAGGACAAATCCGCCGGGAGCGGATTTGCACGTTGCGCAGCAACGGCCCGGAGGGGGGCGGGCAGGACGCCCGCCATAAACTGCCAGGCATCAAACAGTGAAGAAGCCTGTCCTGACGGACAGGCTTTTTTGCGTCTGTGCGCCACCATCACCGGGCAAAACCTTCCTGATCATTAACGATGAACTATCCTTTACACTTGCTTATATAAGCAGTGAGGATATTCATTGGCTATCAAACCTTTTAACTACCAGCAGGACTTTTCCAGCATTGATTTCCGCCAGCAGCCTGAATTGTATCAGGTTGGACGAGGCGAGCAGGGGGTGCTACTGGTTGAACCCTACAAAAGTGAAATTCTTCCTTTCTGGCGCTATAAAGATGAAGCATCGGCGATGAAATCCGCAGAACAGATCTACCAGTTGTTCGAAGCTTACCGGCAACAGGATGATTTCGTTGGTATGGACATGGCGCGTAAATTTATTCAGATGGGATATACCCGCGCCAGGCGATACGCTAACTATAAAGGCGGTAAAAAGTATGCAGAAGACGGCAGCCTGAATACACGGGGTAATGATCCTATTAAGGCCGCGGCGGCAACGGTTTTCAAAGGTTGGTGGGATAAAATCCGTCAGGACGAAGACTATCTGAAACGAAAACGCCAGCATCAGGCACGGTGGGGATAGAAATTAGCAAACAAATAATTAACACTTTATTTACTTTTTTGTCTCGCGTAATCTGAATCTCCAAAATAAAAGGCCGATCAAGCCTGGCAACAAGGAGAACAGTATGGCAGAAATTATTCAGCGTATAGATAAAAACAACGCTGAGGCTCCGGAGATGCGGCGACGCATATGGGCTATCGTGGGGGCATCTTCCGGAAACTTAGTGGAATGGTTTGATTTCTACGTCTACTCTTTCTGCTCGCTCTATTTTGCACATATCTTCTTTCCTTCTGGTAATACCACCACTCAGCTTTTGCAAACGGCAGGTGTCTTTGCCGCAGGTTTTTTAATGCGACCTATCGGTGGTTGGCTATTTGGACGCATTGCCGATCGACGCGGGCGTAAAGCCTCAATGTTGATTTCGGTGTGCATGATGTGTATGGGGTCGCTGGTGATTGCCTGTTTACCTGGTTACGATACCATCGGCACCTGGGCGCCGGCGCTGCTACTTATTGCAAGGTTATTTCAGGGGCTCTCGGTAGGGGGGGAGTACGGGACCAGCGCGACATATATGAGTGAAGTTGCGCTTGAAGGTCGTAAGGGATTTTTCGCTTCATTTCAGTATGTTACGCTTATTGGTGGGCAACTATTGGCATTGCTGGTCGTTGTGATTTTGCAGCAGGTTCTGGAAGATGCTGAACTTCGTGCCTGGGGATGGCGTATTCCCTTTGCGCTGGGCGCCGTGCTGGCAGTTGTGGCGTTATGGCTACGTCGCCAGCTGGATGAAACCTCGAAGCATGAGACTCGCGCGTTAAAAGAAGCCGGTTCGTTGAAAGGTTTGTGGCGTAATCGCAAAGCCTTTTTGATGGTGCTTGGTTTCACCGCAGCAGGATCGCTGTGCTTTTACACCTTCACCACCTATATGCAGAAATATCTGGTAAATACAGCAGGTATGCATGCTAATGTCGCCAGCGGCATTATGACGGCCGCGCTGTGTGTTTTCATGTTGGTGCAGCCGTTATTCGGCGCGTTATCCGATAAGATAGGCAGGCGTACCTCTATGCTATGTTTTGGCGCGCTCGCGACTCTTTTCACCGTTCCAATTCTCTCCGCATTGCAGAATGTGACGTCGCCTTATGCCGCATTTGCTTTAGTGATGTGCGCGCTATTGATTGTGAGTTTCTATACCTCGATTAGCGGGATACTGAAAGCGGAGATGTTTCCGGCGCAAGTTCGCGCTCTGGGGGTCGGTTTATCTTATGCGGTAGCAAACGCGTTGTTTGGCGGATCTGCGGAATATGTCGCGCTGTCGCTAAAATCTGTGGGTATGGAGAGTTCGTTTTTCTGGTATGTTACCGCGATGGCCGCTCTGGCTTTCCTGGTCTCGCTGATGTTGCACCGTAAAGGAAAGGGCTTGCGCCTTTAGTACTGCGCCATTTGCCAGATAGCGTAACCGGTTGTCGCGCCAGCGACATCCCAGGCAAAATCTTTCCAGCTCCAGCCGCTTCCTTTCGGGCGGCTGTCCCAGAGTTCTTTTGAGGCTCCGAGACTCAAAGAAAACATCAGCCCTATCGCTGCGCTACGTTCGGGGCTTACTCCCTGGTGGCGCGCATACTCATTACCGGCTGCCGATAGCATTGCTGATGCCATAAAATGCTGGGCTTTATCCTGACCGCTCCAGCGGTCATTAGCCAGATGGCTGCACCCGGAGAGAAACAACACCGTAAAAGGAATCAACACGCGCACCAGTCCACTCCTAAGAGAAAACCCCGTACAGGACGGGGCTTCGATTACAGGATACGGCTAATTAATCTGTCGATGCGGATCCGGCGCAGGCGGCGAATCAATTTACGCACTTTTATCGGATAGTCGGCAATGCTCTGCAGGTCACGATAATGTTTTACGATGGTCGTGTGCGTTCGGATAAGTTCCAGCTCTTTTTCCCGCTGAGGGGTAAGTTCCTGCTTAGGATCGTGGACCAGAATGGCGTTTTCCAGATCCAGACGCCAGGCGCGGGGATTCAAATTGTTGCCGGTGAGTAGCATCCATTTATCATCTACCCACATCCCTTTCAGATGATAGGTATTGTCGTCATCTTTCCACAGACGCACCACAAGCTGATCGGTATTGACGTAATATTGTAAACGGCTCAGGAAGCGGCGCAGGTTAATCTCATAGAGATAGGGCAGCGCGCCAATGATCTTGAACGGTTCATCTTCCGGAATGTAAAAATCATTCGCGGTTTTATCGCCAACAATGATTTCGACTTTCTTTCCGTCGCGCAGTAGCTGGATAATATTCCGCACCAGTACCGCTGGTAGATTGAAGTAAGGGGTACAAATGGTGAGCTTATGCTCCGCACAGGGCATGAGATGGAAAATGGTTTTGTTCAGCAGACTGGATTTTCCAAGCCCGACCAGCGGCGTAACGGAGAGTTGCTCGTCATTAGCGTCACCCTGAAAATGATATGACGCATCACGCAGCTCCTGACGGTATAAGCGGATATCGTTTTTAATCTCCGGGCTTTTCGGACGCTGGGTATTATCCAGACGATTCACACCACGACCATTCATCAGATTTTGCGTAACCCAGTCAAACATGATGTCTGCCATTTGCCGATTACGAATGAGCTGGTAGCGATCATAGCGATATTTGTCATGCTGATGGAGATAGACATCGTTCAGACTGGCGCCGCTGTACAGGACGCTATCATCAATGATAAACCCTTTAAAATGCAGTACGCCAAGCGCTTCTCGCGTATTAATTGGTACGCCGTAAACCGGGACATCAATGCCGGGGTTTTCCTGCGCCAGCCGGCAATACCAGTCTGCATTGGTATTCGAGGCCGCTGCGCCAATGCGCCCACGCTGCGCGCGATGCCAGTCGACCAGCACCCGCACGTCCAGTTCAGGACGCTGCCGTTTAGCCGCATAGAGCGCGTCGAGTATACCTTTACCCCCATCGTCCTGTTCCAGATACAGGGCAACGATACAAATACGCTGCGTCGCGCTGGCGATTTTCTCCAGCAGTGTCTCCCGAAAAGTAGCAGGAGTATAAAAGAAATCTACATCATCAACTGACTGAGAAATCTTAGGGAGTTGGGCAAGGTGTTGTTGATGTTTATTACGCTTAAATTTTGACAACATCACAGTGCATTTCTTCTCTGTTCATTGAAGGGTCCTCTGTGCTATGCAGACGACATAAGCGAGCAATAATAACATCAGTACCCGTTAAAGTGGTCAACATTTCCAGTACATTACTCACGATTCATCACATTTGGCCAGATTCAGCGTTAATCCCACGATGCCCTCTTCGAGCTGAATATCGACCTGAAATCCCAGTTTTCTGGCCAACGCGACCATGCCGCGATTGTTCGGCATCGTAATACCGTTCAGCCGCTTCAATCCGTGATCGCGAGTATAAGCAATCAATTTCTCCATTAAACGGCGTCCTAAGCCCAATCCTTTGAGATCTGAACGCACCAATACGGCAAATTCAGCATCCATGTTATCAGGATCGGAAATCGCACGCGTTACGCCGAGGATCTCTTCAGTGTTATCCAGCCGTCGCACAGCCACAAACGCCATTTCTCGATCGTAGTCGATCTGCGTCATGTTGGCTAAATCTTCGTGGGTAAATTCGTTGATCTCGCTGAAATAACGGTAGTAAAGATCCTCTTTAGTGACCTGAGCGATGAATTGTCGCAGTTGGGGCTCATCTTCCGGCAGGATCGGACGAAACAGACAGCGATCGCCGTTTTTCATCTCCACCCACTCTTCAAGCTGGTGGGGATAGGGGCGTACCGCAAGTCGACTTTCGCTATCGCCATCAAACGGGGCAATATCCAGCGTTACATCCAGCGCGGTAAACTCACTGGCGGAAGCCAGCAGCGGATGGATATCCAGACGCTGAATTTCCGGGCAGTCGACAATCAGGTTTGAAACCTGGACCAGCAACTGGCTTAAACCGACGATATCCAACGGATGCAGCGCGCTGCGGGCGCGAATTTTCCGCTGTTTAATGCCCTGAATCACCAGATAGCGCGCCAGATTCATATTGAGCGGCGGCAGTGCTACGACAGCCTGCTCTTCCGGACGCCACTCCACGCCGCCTTCACCCAACATAATCAAAGGACCAAACACCGGATCGTGCTCGACCACCACACGAAGCTCCTGCGCTCCGGCGCGGTTAGCCATGCTTTGTACCAGCAAACCGTGAATCCGCGCCTGCGGCCAGGCCATCTTTACACGATCGAAAATGGCGTTGGCGGCCTGCTGCACCTCATTCGCGGTCCGCAAATAAAGCATAACCCCCTGAACTTCAGATTTATGCGGAATATCCGGCGAGCGTAACTTGAGGGCTACCGGATAGCCTATCTGTTCGGCGATATGCACCGCTTCCGCGCTGTCGCAGGCAATCCAGGTGGGAAGGGTATGTAATCCATAGGCGTGTAAAATTGGCTGTACTTCATGGGTATCCAACGAGGTGGCGCCTTCCGCAATCGCCTGCTGTAACAGATTATGTGCTTCGGCGGTATTGGACGTCAGGTTACTCGGCAGCGCTGGCGTTTCCCGCAGTTGCTTCTGATTACGCCGGTATTCCACCATATGCATAAAAGCGGTAATCGTGCCTTCCGGCGTACGGTAGGTGGGTAATCCGGCTTCGCTGAATAGCCGTCTTGCTTCCTGAGACGAGAATTCGCCGCACCAGTTTGTCAGCAGCGTAACAAACCTGCCTCTGGGGTGGCGCTTAATCGTCTCGATCAGCGCATGGGCGCTTTCCGTACCCGGCGCGGCTGCGCTGGGAGAGTGGATAACCATAAGCGCGTCAAAATCCTGACTGGAGAGCAGGATATCCAGCGTTTTGACGTAATGTTCGCGGCTGGCGTCATCACACAGATCTAGCGGATTGGCAATATCAATGTGCGCGGGAAGCGCCTGCCGTAGTTGCAGGCAGGTCTCTTCGCTCAACGTCGCTAGCTTGCCGTTACGCGACCACAACTCATCTAACGCCAGCGCGGCAGGCGCGGCGCCATTACTGATGATCATCAGTCTGTCGCCGCGTAGCGGACGCATATGGCTGAGCGTTTCGACGGCGGAAAAAAGCTCGTGCGTATCCTGGACTCGTAGCAGGCCTGCGCGCTGGATGGCCGCATCCCACGCCGGGTCCATTCCCGCGCTGGTATTAAGTAAACGCTGGGCTGCCGGGCTTCGGCCGCTTTTAATCACCAGAATCGGTTTGTTACGTGAAGCGCTACGGGCGGCGGAAACAAAACGGCGGGCGTCACTTAACTGTTCCAGATAGAGCAAAATCGCGCTGGTCTTGCTGTCGCGCGCCAGATAGTCGAGCAGTTCATCGACATCAATATCCAGGCTATCGCCCAGCGCGATAAAGTAGGAGAAGCCCATTTCACGCTGTTGCGCCCAGTCAAGAATAGTATTGGAAACGGCGGCAGACTGGGAAATAAAGGCGAGCTTGCCCTGCTTAATCGGGACGGGAGAAAAGCTGGCATTCAGCCCTTGCCACGGCGCGAGGAGCCCAAGACTGTTCGGACCCAGCAGACGCATTTTATAGTGCCGGGCACAGACAAGAAGTTCTTCATGTTGCGACGTGGGAGCAGAAAGGATAATACACGTTTTACAACCTTTCGCGCCAAGCGCCTCCAGTAACGCCAGGTTACGGCTAGCGTTAGTGCATAAAATAGCCAGATCGGGAGTAAAAGGGAGACTGGCGATATCCGGCCAGGCCATGACGCCTAAAACGGCTTTCCAGGCGGGCGTCACGGGAAGGACGGGGCCATTGAATCCGCCCGCCAACAAGTTACGCATCATCAGATAACCCGCACGGTGGGGCTTCATTGATGCGCCAATCACCGCGATCGATTTTGGTCGCAGTAGCGCTTCCAGTCCTTGCTGGCTCATACCGGTTTCCCTTACACAGAAGTGACCGGATGATTTTAAACGCTTTCGCTATTTTCTGCTGTGACGTTTCCCGGATGTTGCGTTTTTCCTGCCAGATAGCGCGTTTTAAAACGGGTGAAATGTTCACCTAAACTGGTTGCAGCCTCGGTATCTCCCGCCAGATCTAACAACGCTATCGCGACTTCGGCGGTACAATATTGCCCTTCGGCATGGATTTCACGCAGACGATAAGCTGAAAGACGCGATAAATCGACGGAAATTACCGGCAGATGATCCAGATAAGGGCTTTTACGAAACATTTTACGTGCTTCGGGCCAGGTGCCGTCAAGCATGATAAACAGCGGCGGTTTCCCGGCGGGCGGGGTGGAAATGACCTCGCGCGCTTCGTCGGCGTAGGACGCGGGAAAGACCACCATCGGCTGATAATCCGGATGCTGTACCAGCTCCAGCAACGCCTGCGGCGGCTCGGTACGCGACCACTGAAACGCCGCGGTATCCGGCAAGATATCGGCTATCAGTCGGCCGGTATTGCTGGGTTTCATCGGTTCAGTGTCAAACATGACCAGACAAAAACGGCTTTTCGCCTGAGAAGGCGTTAACGTATCACACAGGCAACGTTTTAGCGGCAGCAAGCAGCGCTGGCAGCGGTGAACCCGGTTGCCTCTGGCAAGAAAAGGACGTGTAGCGCGCGCAAGCCGTTCGGCGCGTAACTGAAGGACAGCGTTATTGGTCATAGAAAGCGTTTGTGGAGAAAAACGCTATTGTGGCAGAGGTGAAAATGGGGCACAAGATGCGCCCCATGGCGTTTACAGTGCTTCGTTCAGCCAGTTGTCAAAAGGCGCTTTAGGTACTGCGCCATTGAGCATATCGACCACCTGTCCATGTTTAAAGATCATAATCGTCGGGATGCTGCGAATACCGAAACGGGCGCTAAGTTCACGTTCCGCCTCGGTATTCACTTTGACAAAACGGACTTTACCGCTGCGCTCTTCTGCGACATCCTCGAAGATAGGCGCAAAGTTACGGCAAGGGCCGCACCAGGTCGCCCAAAAGTCGATCACCACTGGAAGATCGTCCTTCAACAGTTTGTCCAGCGTTTCGCCGGTCGCATTAATGACTTCTCCGTCAAACAACTCATGACCGCAGCGTCCACATTTTGCCGCATCCTGAAGCCGATCGTCGGGGATGCGGTTGATGGCCTGGCAATGGGTACAAACGGTGTTCATAGCTAACCTCTGAATACGTCCCGCTACGCGCGAGATGTTTCTATAATGTTATATATTATCGAGGAGTTTGTGCTAAACAACAATGTGTTTTATTCAATGAGTACAATAGTCGCAGGCTTTTAAACGAAATCATGGCTAACCGGATGCACATCGGGTAATCTTCGCGCTTCGCGCAGCGCTGGTGGAGAAAAGCATGAACGATGAATTAAAAAACAAAAGCGGCAAAGTCAAAGTGATGTATGTCCGTAGTGATGATGACTCTGATAAACGCACCCATAACCCGCGTACCGGGAAAGGGGGAGGCCGCCCAGCAAAGTCTCGCACTGACGGTGGACGTCGCCCTGCCCGTGATGAGCGAAATAATCAGATCCGTGACCGTAAACATGAAACATCGCCGTGGCGTACTGTGTCCCGCGCGCCAGGCGATGAAGCGCCTGAAAAAGTCGATCATGGCGGTATTAGCGGTAAAAGTTTTATCGACCCTGAAGTTTTGCGTCGCCAGCGTGCGGAAGAGACGCGCGTCTACGGCGAAAATGCCTGCCAGGCGCTATTCCAGAGCCGTCCTGACGCCATCGTGCGCGCATGGTTTATCCAAAGCGTAACGCCGCGTTTTAAAGAGGCGCTTCGCTGGATGGCGGCGAATCGTAAAGCCTACCATGTTGTGGATGAAGCCGAACTGGCAAAAGCTTCCGGGACTGAGCACCACGGCGGCGTATGTTTCCTGATTAAAAAGCGTAACGGTACGACCGTTAAGCAATGGGTAAAGCAGGCGGCGGATCAAGACTGCGTACTGGCGTTGGAAGATGTCGCTAACCCGCATAATCTGGGCGGCATGATGCGTAGCTGCGCGCACTTCGGCGTGAAAGGCGTGGTGGTACAGGATGCGGCGTTGCTGGAATCCGGCGCGGCGATTCGTACCGCGGAAGGCGGGGCAGAGCATGTCCAGCCGATCACTGGTGAAAGCATTGTTGACGTACTGGATGATTTTCGTCAGGCGGGGTACACCGTGGTGACGACGTCCAGCGATCGCGGTCAGGCGCTCTTTAGTACGACCCTGCCGGAAAAGATGGTGCTGGTCTTAGGCCGTGAATATGACTTCCTGCCGGAAGCGGCGCGCGAACCCAATGATCTGTGTGTAAAAATTAACGGCACGGGGAACGTGGAAAGCCTTAATGTGTCGGTTGCGACAGGCGTGCTGCTCGCCGAGTGGTGGCGGCAGAATAAAGCGTAAGGGCTACAGCCCGGTGGCGCAACGCGTGCCGGGCCAATTATGTACTTCCACCGCCCGGTCAGATAAGGCGCTTTCGCGCCGTTATCCGGGCGATAAAACGGCGAGCCGCCAGCGTTATTCACTCTCAGTCGGTAGTACTGGCGTCCAGTCGATAGTTTTCTCGCCGTGTTGTTCCAGCCATTGGTTCGTTAGCGCAAAATGATTGCAGCCAAAAAATCCGCGGTGCGCAGAGAGCGGCGAGGGATGCGGGGCTTTCAGAATATGGTGGCGCTGCGGATCAATAATCGCGCCTTTCTTCTGGGCGTGCGAGCCCCACAGCAGGAAGACGACGCCTTCGCGGTGTTGGTTAATCAGGCTTATCACTTTATCCGTAAAGGTTTCCCACCCCAGGCTGGCATGAGAGTGCGCCTGGCCTGCCCGTACCGTGAGCACCGTATTCAGTAACAGTACGCCCTGGCGCGCCCAGCTTTCCAGATAACCGTGCGCGGGGCGAACAAAGCCGGGAATGGAGGCTTCCAGCTCCTTGTACATATTCACTAATGACGGCGGGGGCGCGATTCCAGGACGTACGGAAAACGCCAGACCATGCGCCTGGCCGGGGCCGTGGTAAGGATCTTGCCCCAGGATCACCACCTTAACGTCGCCCAGTTCCGTGAAGCGAAAGGCGTTAAACACATCTTTTTGCGGCGGGTAGACCGTGATCCCCGACTGACGCTCGCCAGCAACGGTATGAAGCGTATTAATAAAGTAAGGTTGCTGTTTCTCATCAGCCAGCACATCGTGCCAGGTTAACTCAGTCGCCATCTCGCTCTCCTGCGAATTTCCAGTTCCCTTAGCTTAACTGCTTCTTTCTGCAGTGCAAAATCCTGCGTGCTACAAAAACCGTTACCTACAAAAGATAGTTGAAAATTTATGTAAAAAGTTTATAGAGCCGAATGGTGTAAGTTGATGTAAAACAATAAATTCCCTCCATCGCCCTTTTTATGGTGTGGTTTTTATTGATTTAAATCAAAGAATGAAGGGTGATCGAAGGGTATATATACACTCAAGCAACAATGGTTTTACCAATTGGCCGGGATTAGGCCGACCGAAATCAAATAATTTTGCCTGGGGAGGCATCACATGATTACAGGTATCCAGATTACTAAAGCCGCTAACGACGACCTGCTGAATTCCTTCTGGCTGCTGGACAGCGAAAAAGGCGAAGCGCGCTGCATCGTTGCAAAATCCGGCTTTGCTGAAGATGAAGTTGTGGCTGTCAGCAAACTGGGCGAGATTGAATACCGTGAAATTCCGATGGAAGTTAAACCGGAAGTGCGCGTTGAAGGCGGTCAGCATCTGAACGTTAACGTTCTGCGTCGTGAAACGCTGGAAGACGCGGTTAAGCATCCGGAAAAATACCCGCAGCTGACTATTCGTGTTTCTGGTTATGCGGTGCGTTTTAACTCCCTGACGCCGGAACAGCAGCGCGACGTTATCGCTCGTACCTTTACTGAAAGCCTGTAAGATTCACGAATTATACCGGCTTGGGGTGTAAAAAACGGAAGACGTTTATACGTCTTCCGTTTTTTTACGTCGATTCATCGGGAAAAAAATGCCGGGTAGAGCCCGGCATCATCATCACTCTTCGCTGGATTGCTCCTGCATTTGCGTACCGCTTGGCTTGCGGCGCTTACCGATATTTTTTGTATCGCGGTGACGTTTCTTCACGCGCGGCTTCTCTTTTTCTTTCTCTTTTTTCTTCTCGGCGCGTTTCGCCAGCACTTTTTTCGACGGTTTGCCGGTCAACTTTTCGCTGGGGGCGCGCGTGGTCGGGCGAAGTTCATCAATGACGCGCGCTTTTAGCGGCTCTTCGATGTAACGACCTATTTTCAGCAGCAACAGATGGTCGTGGGCTTCTACCAGCGAGATTGCCGTGCCTTTGCGGCCAGCACGGCCTGTACGACCAATACGATGCAGATAGGTATCACCACTGCGCGGCATGTCGAAGTTAATGACGTGGCTTACGTCAGGAATATCAATCCCGCGTGCAGCGACGTCGGTTGCGACCAGCACGTTAACGCGACCGTCGGTGAGACGCTTAATACCTTCGTTACGTTTGATCTGCGCCATCTCGCCTTCAAGATAGCAATTGTTGATCCCTGACAGACGCAGCGTTTCGGCCAGTTCATGGACGCGTTCACGTTTACGCACAAACACGATAGAACGGGTTGCATCGTCTTGTTTTAGCAGGTGCTTCAACAGAGCAACTTTATGTTCGAAATTGTCGGCACGGTAGTACCACTGGTGAATTTTCTTACGCTCGCGGGTTGACGGATTGGCGGAAACTTCAACCGGATCTTCCAGCAGGCGTTCGGCAAAATCTTTAATCGCATCGCCTTCCAGCGTGGCGGAGAACAGCATCGTCTGTTTACGCCAACGGGTTTCGCCGGCGATATGTTCAATATCCTGAGCGAAGCCCATGTCCAGCATCCGGTCAGCTTCGTCAAGGATCAGTGTTTCAACTGCCCGGCAGTCGAAGTTCTCTTCTTTTATATATTGCAGCAGACGGCCCGTCGTGGCGACCACGATATCCTGGTTTTCGCTAAACACTTCAGCATGGTTCATATAGGCTACGCCGCCGGTAATCGTGGCGATATCCAGATGAGTATGCTTAGCCAGTTCACGAGCGTGATCGGCAACCTGCATTGCCAGTTCGCGGGTTGGCGTCAGGATCAGAATGCGCGGCGGCCCTGATTTTTTACGCGGAAAGTCGAGCAGGTGCTGCAACGCCGGCAGCAGGTATGCCGCCGTTTTACCGGTGCCTGTCGGCGCAGAACCGAGTACATCACGGCCATCGAGCGCAGGCGGAATGGCGGCAGCCTGAATGGCGGTCGGGCGAGTGAAACCTTTATCCTGGAGGGCATCCAGCAGGCTTTCGTCGAGTTCAAGTTCGGAAAAAGTCGTTACAGTCATGTTCTACCTCTGTGTGGGGCGCTGATTATAGACGTTACGGCCGCAATCTTCATCTGTTTGTATGGATATCCCTTCTCAGGTATTGTTTTCACCCGGCGCTGTCGCCGTTTTTCGCAAGGTTGTTTTTACATGTCTCAGTCTGGCTCCGTTCTTCGTCGTAACGGATTTACGTTTAAACAGTTTTTTGTTGCACATGATCGGTGTGCGATGAAAGTGGGAACTGACGGTATTTTACTCGGGGCGTGGGCGCCGGTCGCGGATGTAAAGCGAATTCTGGATATCGGTACTGGAAGCGGTCTGCTGGCGTTAATGCTGGCGCAGCGGACGGATGACAATGTGCCTATTGACGCCGTGGAGCTGGATGCCGGGGCTGCCAGGCAAGCACAGGAAAACGTTGCTCACTCTCCCTGGTCGCATCGAATAACGGTGCATACTGACAATATTCAGCGTTGGGCACCTCGTCAGACGGTACGCTTTGATCTTATTCTCAGCAATCCGCCTTATTACGAACCCGGCGTGGAATGCGCTACGCCGCAGCGGGAGCAGGCGCGTTACACCGCTACGCTGGATCACCAGACGTTATTGGCTATTGCAGCGGATTGTATTACCGAAGACGGCTTTTTTTGCGTCGTATTGCCGGAACAAATAGGCAACGTTTTTACGCAGCAAGCGCTCAACATGGGATGGCATTTGCGGTTACGTACTGACGTTGCGGAAAACGAAGCGCGCTTGCCGCACCGGGTTCTGCTCGCATTCTCCCCGCAAGCCGGGGAGTACTTTAGCGACAGATTAGTGATTCGCGGGTCAGACCAGCATTATTCTGAAAGTTATACGGCGTTGACCCAGGCATTTTATCTGTTTATGTGAGACGTTAACGGCGAAAGGATCGATGGGCCGGATTCAGCCAGTTGGTGCGGATAATCCAGCGTAAAGTGCAGCCCCCGGCTCTCTTTACGCATCATCGCGCAACGCACAATCAATTCGGCCACCTGCACCAGATTACGCAGTTCCAGTAAATTATTCGAGACGCGAAAGTTGGCGTAATACTCGTCAATCTCTTGTTGCAACATGGTAATACGCCGTAGGGCGCGTTCCAGCCGTTTCGTCGTGCGCACAATACCCACATAGTCCCACATCAGCAGACGCAGCTCATGCCAGTTATGCTGAATCACCACCCGTTCATCGGCGTTCTCCACGCGGCTTTCATCCCAGGCGGGAAGAACATCAACGCCGTGGGCGTAAGGCATTCGCCTGTCGATATCCATTGCCGCGGACCAGCCGTAAACTAAGCATTCCAGCAACGAGTTGGACGCCATACGGTTAGCGCCGTGCAGACCGGTGTAACTGACTTCGCCAATGGCATATAAACCGTCTACATCGGTACGACCATAGTCATCGACGACCACGCCGCCGCAGGTATAGTGCGCGGCAGGAACGACGGGAATCGGTTCTTTGGTTAAATCCATCCCCAAATCGAACAGTTTCTCATAGATCATCGGGAAGTGCTGGCGGACAAAATCTTCAGGCTTGTGGCTGATATCGAGAAACATACAGTCTGCGCCGAGTCGTTTCATCTCATGGTCAATAGCGCGGGCGACAATATCGCGCGGCGCCAGTTCGCCGCGTTCGTCAATGTCCGGCATAAACCGCGAACCGTCCGGACGTTTAAGGTATGCGCCTTCGCCGCGCAGCGCTTCGGTAAGGAGAAAATTACGCGCCTGCGGATGATAAAGGGCGGTCGGATGAAACTGGTTAAATTCCAGATTAGCGACCCGGCAACCCGCGCGCCAGGCCATCGCGATACCGTCGCCGGAGGAAATATCCGGGTTAGTGGTGTATTGATAAACCTTTGAGGCGCCGCCGGTCGCCAGCACCACCGACTTAGCATGACAGGTTTCAACCCACTCTTTATTGCGATTCCAGAGCCAGGCGCCGACGACCCGGCGAGGCCCCGGCAGACCAATTTTATCGGAGATAATTAAATCAACGGCATTGCTGCGTTCCAGCACCTGAATATGAGGATGATTTTGCGCCCGACTGACCAGCGTGGTTTCGACTTCCTTTCCGGTAGCGTCGGCGGCATGAAGGATACGGCGATGACTGTGGCCGCCTTCACGCGTGAGATGATAGCTCTCCTTGCCGTTTGGCTGGACATGCGTATCAAACAGGACGCCCTGATCGATAAGCCACTGCACGCAGGCGCGGGCGTTGCTGGCGACAAACTCCACCGCGTGGCGATCGCAAATTCCGGCGCCGGCAATCAGCGTATCTTCGACATGCGACGCAATACTGTCGGTTTCATCAAACACGGCGGCAATACCGCCCTGCGCATAAAACGTGGAGCCCTCGCTCACCGGCCCTTTACTCAGGACGATAACCTTATGTTTTTCAGCCAGACGCAGCGCCAGCGAGAGTCCGGCCGCGCCGCTGCCGATAATTAACACATCACAGGACAGTTCAGGAGTTGTCATTATGGCCTTTGTTTAATTTACTAAACATTGTTGCGGTAGATTAGCACTATATGGCGCTAAAAAGCACGTTATGATTTCGCTGATGTTGTGCTTATTAAACATAAAATAAAAATACGGCGAGAGATAAACGGCAAAAAATATTTTGTAGGGCAGGATGTTAGCATCAGATTTTGTAGTGAAATAAAGATGCTGTTAGGTTACTCTGCAAACGACGAAATAGGCATTTCTGTACAGATAGTGCGTTGTTCAGTATCTGTAGACTTATAATGGAAGATAAGACCTGTCTACAACATGACAAACAAAAACAAATGCGTAACGGAACTTTACGAAACATAGACACTCTAACCTGTTGCTTGCTCATAGTGCGGCTTATGGAGTGGCGTTTCGAAAGCGCGTGGAAATTTGGTTTGGGGAGACATTACCTCGGATGAGCGAGCAGTTAACGGACCAGGTCCTGGTTGAACGGGTCCAGAAGGGAGATCAGAAAGCCTTTAACTTACTGGTAGTGCGCTACCAGCATAAAGTGGCGAGTCTGGTTTCCCGCTATGTGCCATCGGGCGACGTTCCCGATGTCGTACAGGAATCATTTATTAAGGCCTATCGCGCGCTGGATTCTTTCCGGGGAGATAGCGCTTTTTATACCTGGTTGTATCGCATTGCGGTCAATACCGCGAAGAACTACCTGGTTGCTCAGGGGCGTCGTCCGCCTTCCAGTGATGTAGACGCGATTGACGCAGAAAACTTTGAAAGCGGCGGCGCGCTGAAAGAAATTTCGAACCCTGAGAACTTAATGTTGTCAGAAGAACTGAGACAGATAGTTTTCCGAACTATTGAGTCCCTCCCGGAAGATTTACGTATGGCAATCACCTTACGGGAGCTGGATGGCCTGAGCTATGAAGAGATAGCGGCTATCATGGATTGTCCGGTGGGGACGGTGCGTTCACGTATCTTCCGGGCGCGGGAAGCTATTGATAATAAAGTTCAACCGCTTATCAGGCGTTGACGATAGCGGGATACTGGAAAAGGTATTAGGCATGCAGAAAGAAAAACTTTCCGCTTTGATGGATGGCGAAACGTTGGACAGTGAGCTGCTCAAAGCGCTTACGCACGACCCGGAAATGCAGAAAACATGGGAGAGTTATCACCTGATCCGCGATTCAATGCGGGGGGATACGCCTGACGTTCTTCATTTCGATATATCCGCTCGCGTGATGGCCGCTATTGAAAACGAGCCAGTACGTCAGGTGTCGCCATTAATCCCTGAGGCCCAGCCCGCTCCGCAGCAATGGCAGAAAATGCCGTTCTGGAAAAAAGTGCGTCCGTGGGCGGCGCAGCTTACCCAAATGGGAGTGGCGGCGTGCGTTTCACTTGCAGTTATCGTTGGCGTCCAGCACTATAATGGGCAATCTGAAACATCCCAGCAACCTGAAACGCCGGTTTTCAATACCCTGCCTATGATGGGGAAAGCCAGCCCGGTAAGTCTGGGAGTGCCTTCTGAAGCAGCGCCTGTCGGCAGTCAGCAACAGCAGGTACAGGAGCAGCGTCGTCGCATTAATGCCATGTTGCAGGACTATGAACTGCAACGCCGACTGCACTCCGAACAGCTTCAGTTTGAGCAGGCGCAAACCCAGCAAGCCGCGGTACAGGTGCCAGGAATCCAAACTTTAGGAACGCAATCGCAGTAATGAAGCAACTTTGGTTTGCCATGTCCCTTGTGGCGGCTAGCCTGTTCTTCTCAGTAAACGCCTCGGCCGACCCTGCGTCCGGGGCGTTATTGCAGCAGATGAACATCGCCAGCCAGTCACTGAATTACGAGCTGTCATTCGTCAGCATCACGAAACAAGGCGTTGAATCTCTGCGTTATCGACACGCACGCCTGGATAGTCGCCCGCTTGCGCAATTGTTACAGTTGGACGGTCCCCGCCGGGAGGTCGTACAGCGTGGTAATGAAATCAGTTATTTTGAACCGGGCCTTGAGCCGTTCACCCTGAACGGTGATTATATTGTCGATTCTCTGCCTTCCCTGATTTACACCGACTTCAAGCGTCTGGCGCCTTACTACGACTTTATTTCCGTAGGACGCACCCGTATCGCAGACAGATTGTGCGAAGTTATCCGCGTTGTGGCGCGCGATGGTACGCGTTACAGCTATATCGTCTGGATGGACATGGACACCAAACTGCCGATGCGCGTTGATCTGCTGGATCGCGATGGCGAGACGCTGGAGCAGTTCCGCGTTATTGCGTTCACGGTGAGCCAGGATATCGGCAGCACTATGCAGGCGCTGGCGAAGGCGAATCTTCCGCCGCTGCTTTCTGTTCCCGGTGGCGAAAAAACGAAGTTTAACTGGAGTCCATCCTGGGTGCCGCAAGGCTTTAGCGAAGTCTCCAGTAGCCGTCGTCCGTTGCCGACGATGGATAACCTGCCTATCGAATCGCGGCTTTATTCTGACGGTCTGTTTAGCTTTTCCGTCAATGTGAACCGGGCGACGCAAAACAGCAGCGATCAGATGCTGCGTACCGGACGCCGAACGGTTTATAGCAGCGTTCGCGACAACGCGGAAATCACCATTGTCGGCGAGCTTCCGCCGCAAACGGCGAAGCGCATTGCCGACAGTATCAAGTTCAGGGCAGTACAATGATCAAAGAGTGGGCAACCGTTGTTTCCTGGCAGAATGGTCAGGCGGTGGTGAGCTGCGACGTTAAAGCGTCGTGCAGCAACTGCGCCTCCCGTGCGGGATGCGGCAGTCGCGTACTGAATAAATTAGGGCCGCAAACCACGCATAAAATTGTTGTGCCAAGCGCGGAGCCGCTGGCGCCGGGGCAGAAAGTCGAGCTGGGCATTGCCGAAAAAAGCCTGTTAGGGTCGGCGCTGCTGGTCTATATGTCGCCTTTAGCGGGGCTATTTTTCTGTGCGGCGCTTTTTCAGGTGCTGTTTGGATCTGACCTTGCCGCATTAAGCGGGGCCGTGCTGGGCGGCGTGGGCGGTTTTCTGGTTGCCCGTGGCTATTCCCGAAAACTGGCCGAGCGCGACGCCTGGCAGCCGGTGATTTTAAGCGTAGCCCTCCCGCCTGACCTTGTTCGTGTCGAAACCACCTCAATCGAAACGCGCCAGTAAACGTTTTGCCCAACGGTACACCTGCCGCGTTGGGTTGTTGTCCCGATAAGCATGAGCTTTTCCTGCGTTGCGGTGTTTTACAGGAAAAAAGCGAGGCGTTTTCCAGTTCCCGCTCTCCTTACACTATGAACATTTCCTCGCCTTAGCGTTGTAGTGTAGAATGCGGCGTTTCAGTTAAAACAGACATTAAGCTCAGAACAGCGACCTCTAAAGTCTGGTCAACCAGGCGTAAGGCATAATAATTTATCTCTATGAAGAACATACGTAACTTTTCGATCATTGCTCATATCGATAATTGATACCCCGTCACCCTCCGCAAACCCACGACAAAATCTTCTCAAGATCCCCGCAAAATAAGCGCTCACAAAAATGATACTGGTTGCATGTACAGTCAACCTACGACATCATGAGTCATGGTTTTTGTGTCCACCAGTGCGTCCATATCCTATGATGGACACAGAACCTTCCGTTCTGATGGACACATGCAGGGATAAATCATGCCTATTTCAGATAGTTATCTAAAGTCGCGCCTCGGGCGCGAACGCGATAAAGTTGAGGAGAAGGCAGACCGGGACGGCCTGTGGGTGTGCATTTCCAAAAAGGGCGCCGTCACTTTTTTCTACCGATTCCGTTTCTTGGGTAAGCAGGACAAGATGACGATCGGCAGTTACCTGGAATTCGGGTTGAAGGCCGCGCGCGAAGAGGTAGCTAAGTGGGCCACCATTCTTGCCCGGGGAGAAAACCCGCGGATCAGGCAAAGCCTCGATAAAGCTAAAATCAACAGCCAGTACACATTCGAGGAATTTTTCAGAGAATGGCATGCGATGGTATGCGTTCAGAAAGAAATATCCGATCAAATACTGCGTTCGTTTGAGCTGCATGTGTTCCCTAAGCTGGGTAAGTATCCGGCGCATCAGCTGACGCTGCACAACTGGCTTACAGTTCTGGACCGACTGGCGCAGGGATACACTGAGATCACCCGGCGAGTAATTAGTAACGGTCGGCTGTGCTTCTCATGGGCAGGGAAGCGCCAGTTTATTGAGGTTAACAGATAGTGTATGGCTGCAGCATTACTACAGTCATCATGGAGAGGTTGCCAAAAGACAGGACTGGGCTACCAGCATTACTGCAAATGTTCCGTGGGTTGTTGATTTCAATACATCCAACCCTCAGCGGGATATTGTGGGCAATGCCGCTACAGCTACTACCGCAACAAAACTGAAAACACCCAGAACAATAGCCGGGGTTGCATTTGACGGGACTGCAAATATTGACCTGGAATTTCTTGTATATGGTCAGTTGTTAAGTGACGTAACGGCCTCACGCGTTAAAAATGTATCATACACCAATGACACATTAAAACCGGTCGTTGTGTATGTCCGTTTTAATAATGAAAATAACACTAACCGTAAAATTTACGTAAATAACTATCTGTTGATAGAAATAAACAATATTACAGGGTATGACCAGCCCGGATCATGTACGTTCATCGTTCCTGCAGGGGGCGTATATCGGGTGGAAACAACCGGGACGCTAGTTGGCTGGGTGGAGATGATATAATGAAATACTATATTGATGGCGGAAATAATGTTTACGCCTATGAAGATGATGTGGGTGAAAGTTTTATTCAGCCCAGCCTGACAGAAATCAGTGAAGAAGAGGCCATGAGTATCGCTAATCCTCCACCAACCCATGAAGAACTGATTCAGTTAGCTGGAAATAAATGCCAGCAACTACTTTCTCATGCTGACGCAATCATGCTCGAATGGCGTACAGCGTTAATGCTGGGTGAAATCAGTGACACCAACAGAGCTAAACTGTCGGCCTGGCTGGACTATAAGAATGAGGTTAAGGCAGTTGATGTGACAACCGACCCTGAACATATAAACTGGCCTGTTCAGCCGGAGGCGTAGGCCGGGCGCCTGATTGGGCAGGAGTACCGCGGCAGCAAGTAGCGATTATTTATGATTTGAGACTGTCGACGCTGTACAGCAAATTCCAGGCTAATAAATCAGGCAGTTAGTCTTTGTAGTAATTGATGCGCGATCCGGGTAGTTTGTCGGGATTCCGGTGATGTCAAACAGAAAGGTGCAATCTCCCTTTTATTAGTGTTACCATCATTTGATAAAATGACAGATCAAGCGTAGCGGATTATCATTTGTGTACCAGATTGTGTACCAATTTAGCAATTGTTGATTAGATAGATACACAACTCACTGCAAATAAATTAATTTTCTCTTTGTATGTGATCTTGCCACGGGACAGCATCTGGAATCAGATACAGATATATAATACTTGATATTTAAATGGAAATTGATAGTGCTCACGTATGATTTTTTCATGACAGCGAGCACCTGAATAATTGGCTATTTTAATATTTTAAGGTGTTTTTTGCTATTTGTTATTGATTCTAAAAAAACACGCATTGGTTTTGATAATTTTCTTTCTACAAATCTGTGCACGCAATATGCAACTATGATAACTAAAAATATAGTACACCAAAATATTATGTGAGGATTTATTGATGGGTATGCAATATTAAAAATCATATAGCCAATATTCTGATGTATCAAGTACAAGGGATATGTCAATGAGCCTATTAATAACCATTTTTTACGACCCATAAACCCAGTGAGATTTAATGATATAAGTGTCATTACGATATAGAATGATGTGATAATGGTAGCTGTAATATATTTGCTAATAAAAGTGTTGTAATGATTTTCAAAAAAAATAATTTGGTTGGTTGATTGATATATAGCAAGAGCTAATGAGGTGCCCAAAATTGCCGATTTTAATGCTGAAAGTCCTTTTGAGTAAATGAGATAGCATGTTGCTCCAGCAATAAAGTATGTTGAGTAATCCGAGATAAAAATAGCGCGTAGTTTCCATATCGGATATATTTCTAAAACTATAGATATAATCAACCATGAAAGGATTAATTCTTGTGCTCGATGTATCTTACCAATAGCTAAAATCACTGCGATTAAAGCATAGAAACGTATTTCTATAAATAATGACCAATATGCCCCATCCACCGATGGAGTTCCGATGAATCCATTTAACATTGTCATGTTGGTAATGTACTGATTGAAAGATACAGAATATTTTGGAGCACCAATTGCAACCGTCACTATAAATGTAATAGTACAGCATGCCCAGAATGCAGGATAAAGCCTGACCATCCTTGATATAGTAAAGTTCTGTATGCTTCCATGAGATGCCGACATGAGAATAACAAATCCACTAATCATAAAAAATAGTTGGACACCAAGAAAGCCATATTTAGATACTGGCGCGAGCGAGGGATATGGCATTATTGACATACCATCAGCAGCGTATCCTCTGAATGCGTAGTGAAAAAAAACAACGGCCATAGCTGCTACAAATCGTAAAAGATCTATTTCATTAATTCTATTTTTTATCATAAAAAATGATTCCTAATAACCCTGTTGGATAAATTTGCAGGACGTAAAAATCAGAAGATTCTGCAAGATTGTGAGTTTATCACTGATAGAATTATTGATCGATAAAAACGATCAATAATAAAATAATGATAGATATTGCAAATCAATATATTGGTTATTGATCGGCAATGCTGATCGATTCTCGATCGGTTGTATTGCCATAGGTTTTTGTTCAGGAATTTCAAACTTCCGTGCGGTCAGAGTGATAATTTGGGAATAAAATATTTAAAATCAGTAGGATAAAAAGTAGAGGTAATTGAGAGTTGCCGCAGCTACGTTGTATGCAAGAATGTGCTTTAGTGGTCTGCCTACTGTGTTATGTCAGTACTGATTGTAACCGTGTTTATAGGTCGTACAGGCTGCTATTGTGATGTAACATCGTACGTTGATCAGCAGATCGTATGCTGACGATTTCAAAGCTACAGTGTAATATGCACGCCAGTCGTTGATGGGGTAGTTATTGTGGAATGTCCACCGCTGTGTCCATCAAGAAAAATTTATCAGCATAGCGAGTTGAAAAATTCATATTTATGAAGAACATAAGAAATTTCTCCATCATTGCTCACATTGACCACGGTAAATCGACGCTGTCTGACCGTATTATCCAGATCTGCGGTGGCCTGTCTGACCGTGAAATGGAAGCTCAGGTACTTGATTCGATGGATCTTGAGCGTGAGCGCGGTATTACTATTAAAGCCCAGAGTGTGACGCTGGATTTTAAAGCGTCTGATGGTGAAACTTATCAACTGAACTTTATCGACACGCCGGGGCACGTTGACTTTTCCTATGAAGTTTCCCGTTCGTTGGCAGCCTGCGAGGGCGCGCTGCTGGTGGTGGATGCTGGCCAGGGCGTAGAAGCGCAAACGTTGGCGAACTGCTACACCGCGATGGAAATGGATCTTGAAGTGGTGCCGGTGCTTAACAAGATTGACCTTCCGGCCGCCGATCCGGAGCGTGTGGCGGAAGAAATTGAAGACATTGTCGGTATCGATGCGACGGATGCGGTACGCTGCTCCGCCAAAACGGGTGTCGGCGTGACGGATGTTCTGGAACGCCTGGTACGCGATATCCCGCCGCCGCAAGGCGATCCGGACGGCCCGCTACAGGCGCTGATTATTGACTCCTGGTTCGATAACTACCTGGGCGTGGTATCGCTGGTGCGTATTAAAAATGGCACGATGCGTAAGGGCGACAAAATTAAAGTGATGAGCACCGGGCAGACCTACAACGCTGATCGCCTGGGGATCTTCACGCCGAAACAGGTTGATCGTACCGAGCTGAAGTGCGGCGAAGTAGGCTGGCTGGTCTGTGCCATTAAAGATATCCTCGGCGCGCCGGTTGGCGATACCTTAACCTCAGCGCGTAACCCAGCGGAAAAAGCGTTGCCAGGCTTTAAGAAGGTGAAACCGCAGGTCTACGCAGGTTTGTTCCCGGTCAGCTCCGACGACTATGAAAGTTTCCGCGACGCGCTCGGCAAGCTGAGCCTGAACGACGCCTCCCTGTTCTACGAGCCGGAAAGCTCTACCGCGCTGGGCTTCGGCTTCCGCTGCGGTTTCCTCGGTCTGCTGCACATGGAGATCATTCAGGAGCGTCTGGAACGCGAATACGATCTGGATCTGATCACCACTGCGCCGACCGTGGTGTATGAAGTAGAAACGACGGCGAAAGAGACTATCTATGTTGATAGCCCCTCCAAGCTGCCGCCGTTGAATAACATTTATGAACTGCGCGAGCCTATCGCCGAGTGTCATATGCTGTTACCACAAGCCTATTTAGGTAACGTTATTACGCTGTGTATTGAGAAACGCGGCGTACAAACTAACATGGTGTACCACGGTAACCAGGTGGCGTTGACCTATGAAATTCCGATGGCGGAAGTGGTGCTCGACTTCTTTGATCGCCTGAAATCAACGTCGCGCGGCTATGCGTCTCTGGATTATAACTTCAAGCGCTTCCAGGCTTCCGACATGGTGCGTGTTGATGTGTTAATCAACAACGAGCGTGTCGATGCTCTGGCGCTGATCACGCACCGCGATAACTCGCAAAGCCGCGGTCGCGAGCTGGTGGAGAAGATGAAAGATTTGATTCCGCGCCAGCAGTTTGATATCGCGATACAGGCGGCGATTGGTACGCATATTATTGCCCGTTCGACGGTAAAACAGTTACGTAAAAACGTGCTGGCGAAGTGCTACGGCGGCGATATCAGTCGTAAGAAAAAACTGCTGCAGAAACAGAAAGAAGGTAAGAAACGCATGAAGCAGATCGGTAATGTCGAGCTACCTCAGGAAGCGTTCCTCGCCATTCTGCATGTCGGTAAAGACAATAAATAATCCCTAAGGAGTTGGCATGGCGAACATGTTTGCCCTGATTCTGGTGATAGCCACACTGGTGACGGGCATTTTATGGTGCGTTGATAAGTTTGTTTTCGCGCCAAAACGTCGGGCGCGTCAGGTTGCCGCGCAAACGGCGTCGGGAGATGCGCTGGATAACGCTACGCTCAATAAAGTGGCGCCTAAGCCGGGCTGGCTGGAGACAGGGGCATCGGTTTTCCCGGTTCTGGCAATTGTGCTGATCGTTCGTTCATTTCTTTATGAACCCTTTCAGATTCCGTCAGGTTCGATGATGCCGACATTGCTTATCGGCGATTTTATTCTGGTGGAAAAATTTGCCTATGGCATTAAAGATCCGATCTACCAGAAAACCCTGATTGAAACCGGTCATCCAAAGCGCGGGGATATTGTGGTATTTAAATATCCGGAAGATCCTAAGTTAGATTACATCAAACGCGCAGTCGGTTTGCCGGGCGATAAAATCACTTATGATCCGGTTGCGAAAGAGGTGACGATTCAGCCTGGCTGTAGCTCCGGTCAGGCGTGCGAAAATGCGTTGCCGGTTACCTACTCTAACGTTGAGCCGAGCGATTTTGTACAGACCTTTGCCCGCCGTAACGGCGGAGAAGCGACCAGCGGTTTCTTTGAGGTTCCGCTAAACGAGACGAAAGAAAACGGCATTCGTCTGACCGAACGTAAAGAGACGCTGGGCGATGTGACGCACCGCATCCTGATGGTGCCGATAGCCCAGGATCAGTTGGGCATGTATTACCAACAGCCAGGACAACCGCTGGCGACCTGGGTTGTACCGCCGGGACAATATTTCATGATGGGCGATAACCGCGATAACAGCGCGGATAGCCGTTACTGGGGATTTGTTCCGGAAGCGAACCTGGTCGGTAAAGCGGTTGCTATCTGGATGAGTTTTGACAAGCAGGAAGGGGAGTGGCCGACAGGCGTACGCCTGAGTCGTATCGGCGGTATTCACTAACTGTGGCGAAATGATCGTTCACGCTGTCGTCTTTTTAGCGGCAGCGTGAATTATTTCCTGGATAAATTCCCTCAGACTAACGACATCCCCTGTCGTTGTGTATAGAATATTCCTCCGAAGTTTTAGGTTGGCGCCGTTTGGCCGCCACGGCACACGAAACAGCGTTGGTTATAGACAACCCTCTTTCCGCTGCAGCGATGCGGCAGGGCAGATGACGTGTATCAGGTCTGTTTCGTGTGCTGGATTGTTGACGCATTCATTTATTGGTATCGCATGAACCCCATCGTAATTAATCGGCTTCAACGGAAGCTGGGCTACACTTTTAATCATCAGGAGCTGTTGCAGCAGGCATTAACTCACCGCAGCGCCAGCAGTAAACATAACGAACGTCTGGAGTTTTTAGGCGACTCAATCTTGAGCTTCGTTATCGCTAACGCGCTTTATCACCGTTTTCCACGGGTGGATGAGGGAGATATGAGCCGTATGCGCGCCACGTTGGTGCGTGGTAATACGCTGGCGGAATTAGCCCGTGAATTTGATTTAGGCGAGTGCCTGCGTTTAGGGCCGGGCGAATTAAAAAGCGGTGGATTCCGCCGTGAGTCTATTCTGGCGGACACCGTTGAAGCGTTAATCGGCGGAGTATTTCTCGATAGCAATATCCAGACCGTCGAGCAGTTAATCCTTAACTGGTATAAAACCCGTCTGGATGAGATAAGCCCGGGCGATAAACAAAAAGATCCGAAAACGCGCTTGCAGGAGTATTTGCAGGGTCGCCATCTGCCGCTGCCATCTTACCTGGTTGTGCAGGTACGCGGCGAGGCGCACGATCAGGAATTTACTATCCACTGCCAGGTCAGCGGCCTGAGTGAACCGGTGGTTGGCACGGGTTCCAGCCGTCGTAAGGCGGAGCAGGCTGCCGCCGAACAGGCGCTGAAAAAACTGGAGTTGGAATGAGCACCGACAAAACTTACTGCGGATTTATTGCCATCGTCGGACGTCCAAACGTTGGCAAATCCACTTTGCTGAACAAACTGCTTGGGCAGAAGATTTCGATCACTTCCCGTAAAGCGCAGACCACGCGTCACCGCATTGTCGGTATTCATACCGAAGGCCCGTATCAGGCAATCTATGTCGATACCCCGGGGCTGCATATGGAAGAAAAGCGCGCCATTAACCGTTTGATGAATAAGGCGGCGAGCAGTTCGATTGGCGACGTTGAGCTGGTGATTTTCGTTGTGGAAGGCACCCGTTGGACGCCGGACGACGAGATGGTCCTGAACAAACTGCGCGACGGCAAAGCGCCGGTTATTCTCGCCGTTAACAAGGTGGATAACGTGCAGGAAAAAGCCGATTTGCTGCCGCACCTCCAGTTCCTGGGAAGCCAGATGAACTTTCTTGATATCGTGCCGATCTCTGCTGAAACTGGTATGAACGTCGATACCATTGCCGGTATCGTGCGTAAACATTTACCGGAAGCTATTCACCACTTCCCGGAAGATTACATCACCGATCGCTCTCAGCGCTTTATGGCGTCTGAAATCATCCGTGAAAAGCTGATGCGTTTTCTCGGCGCCGAGCTGCCGTATTCCGTTACCGTTGAGATTGAGCGTTTTGTTACCAACGAACGCGGCGGCTATGATATCAATGGGCTGATCCTCGTCGAGCGTGAAGGGCAGAAGAAGATGGTGATTGGCAACAAAGGCGCCAAAATCAAAACCATTGGTATTGAAGCGCGTAAAGACATGCAGGAGATGTTCGAAGCGCCGGTACACCTGGAACTGTGGGTGAAAGTGAAATCCGGCTGGGCCGACGACGAACGCGCTCTGCGCAGTCTCGGTTACGTAGACGATCTGTGAGTTAACACTGCGTGGAAGGGTGGCAGCGCGCATTTGTTCTGCACAGTCGCCCCTGGAGCGAAACCAGCCTGATGCTGGACGTCTTCACGGAAGAATCGGGGCGCGTGCGCCTTGTCGCCAAAGGCGTGCGATCTAAACGTTCCAATCTGAAAGGCGCGTTGCAGCCTTTTACGCCGTTATTGCTACGCTACAGCGGACGCGGCGAGGTGAAAACCCTGCGCAGCGCCGAGGCGGTTTCTCTGGCGCTGCCGTTAAGCGGTATTACGCTCTATAGCGGCCTGTATATCAACGAACTCCTCTCTCGCGTACTGGAATATGAAACGCGCTTCTCCGAACTTTTTTTTGATTATCTGAACTGTATTCAGGCGCTGGCGGGAACCACTGGCTCGCCTGAACCGGCGTTGCGACGTTTTGAACTGGCGTTGCTGGGACATCTGGGTTATGGCGTCAATTTCACCCACTGTGCGGGGAGCGACGAGCGGGTGGATGACACCATGACCTACCGCTATCGCGAAGAAAAGGGGTTTATCGCCAGCGTCGTCATTGATAACAACACCTTTACCGGACGGCACCTGAAAGCACTGGAGGCGCGGGAATTTCCGGATGTAGATACTCTGCGTGCCGCGAAACGCTTTACCCGTATGGCGTTAAAGCCGTATCTTGGGGGAAAACCGTTAAAAAGCCGGGAGCTGTTCCGGCAATTTATGCCCAAACGCACAGTAAAAACGAAGAAAGATTAACGAGGATTGTCATGGCTGAATTACTCTTAGGCGTTAATATTGACCACATCGCCACGTTACGTAACGCGCGCGGCACCGACTATCCGGACCCGGTACAGGCGGCGTTTATTGCTGAACAGGCAGGCGCGGACGGCATTACCGTACACCTGCGTGAAGATCGTCGCCACATTACTGACCGCGATGTGCGCATTCTGCGTCAGACGCTGCATACGCGCATGAATCTGGAGATGGCGGTGACCGAAGAGATGCTGGCGATCGCCGTAGAAACCAGGCCGCATTTCTGTTGTCTGGTGCCGGAAAAACGCCAGGAAGTCACCACCGAAGGCGGCCTGGATGTGGCCGGACAGCGCGATAAAATGCGCGATGCCTGTGCGCGTCTGGCGGCCGCTGGCATCCAGGTTTCGCTCTTTATTGATGCTGATGAAGCGCAAATCAATGCGGCGGCGGAAGTGGGCGCGCCGTTTATCGAAATCCATACCGGTTGCTATGCTAACGCAGAAACCGATGCGGAACAGGCAAAAGAGCTGGCGCGTATTGCCAGCGCCGCGACCCTGGCGGCCCGCCTGGGGCTAAAAGTGAATGCGGGTCATGGCCTGACCTACCATAACGTCAAAGCTATTGCCGCGCTGCCGGAAATGCACGAACTCAATATCGGTCATGCCATTATTGGTCGGGCGGTGATGACGGGTCTGAAAGAGGCGGTGGCTGAAATGAAACGTTTGATGCTGGAAGCGCGCAGCTAATGGCGATTCTTGGCCTGGGAACGGACATTGTAGAGATTGCCCGCATTGAGGCAGTGATCTCCCGCTCCGGCGAACGTCTGGCAAGGCGTGTGCTCAGCGACAACGAGTGGGCTATTTGGGAGACGCATCAGCAGCCGGTGCGTTTTCTCGCCAAGCGTTTTGCGGTCAAAGAGGCGGCAGCGAAAGCTTTTGGCACCGGTATCCGCAACGGTCTGGCGTTTAATCAGTTCGAAGTGTTTAACGATGAGTTGGGAAAACCACGTCTGCGGCTGTGGGGAGAGGCGTTAACGCTGGCGGAAAAACTTGGTGTGGCGCATATGCATGTCACGCTGGCCGATGAGCGCCATTACGCCTGCGCTACGGTCATTCTGGAAAGTTAGATTTGCCGGGCAGGGTTGTTTTGTGTTGCCAGATGGCGGCGTAAACGCCTTATCCGACCTACGTGCCGATATTTTGTCGGCCTGATAAGCGTAGCGCCATCAGGCATTGTTGCGCCGTAAACGCCTTATTCGACCTGGAGTTTATCTGCATGATGCATCAGGACAAACTTATCCCACAACTGCTCTTCGGTTTCGACATGGGCGGGATCTTGCAAAATCGTATTGGGGATCGGGCAGACTTTCTGGCAGGTTGGCGTTTCGTAATGACCTACACACTCGGTGCATTTGTCGCTGTTAATCTCGTAAATGCTGTCGCCCATTGAAATCGCCTCATTCGGGCATTCGGGCTCGCACATATCGCAATTGATACATTTTTTGGTGATTAACAGGGCCATCAGGAAACTCTCAAAACATCACAAACCGGGCGGGCATTATACGCGCATTCTTTACTCAAACCAGTTTTTTTACCAGCGCCTCGCTATGGCGAATACGCTCCGGTGCCCGCTCTAAATCCTGCTGTACCAGCGCCATAAACAGTAAGTCGGTCAACATCATTTGCGCATGTGTCGAGGAGATAGCGGCGCTACGCGTCGCCTGCTCTTCAGCAATCGTATACAGGCAGCGGGTGGCGCGCTGTTGCAAGGCGTTGGGAGAAAAACCGGTAATGGCCAGGATCTTCGCGCCTGTGCGTAATGTTTCGTCCGCCGCCAGGTTCAGCTCTCGCCGCTCCCCGGAATGAGAGATCGCCAGCAGCAGATCCTCCGGCGCCATTGCCTGCACCGTCGCCAGCAGTGCGTGCATATCGCGCTCAACCACCGCGTTAACGCCAATCTTCAGTAGCTTCCAGACAAAATTTTGCGCCACCAGTCCAGAGGCGCCAATCCCGGTGATCACAATACGTCGGGCGTGGCGCAGCATCACGACGCTTTCTAACAGTTTTTCTTCGCTGTTAACGTCCAGCGTGGCGTGCATCGCCGCCACATTCTCCTTAATTAATTTTTCTCCGACCAGGCGCATCGGATCGTCGCCGCGAATCTGGTTATGAACGGGAACGGAATGCGGATTAGGATTGCTGGCTAACGCTTCGCTGATAGCCAGTTTCAACGCCGGAAACCCTTTAAACCCCAGTTTTTGCGCGAACTTGACTACGCTGGACTGGCTGACGCCCGCTTCGGCCGCCAGTTGCTGCGAGCTCAGATGCCGCGCCGTATCCGGTTGTGCGAGGAGATAATCTGCCAGTTTCTTGTCGCTCTGCGCGAGATCCGGATAACGCTGGCGAATACGAATCAAACAGTTCATGGGCGGCTCCTGCGAAAACGTGATGGCGACGACAAAACAAAATTTCACTCGCCTGGGGGAATATTCTATTCCATTATGGGCGCTTATTATGAATTAAAAATTCCAGAGGGACAAAAATGAATCTTGGTACGTTAGTGTCTGAAACCCGTAACCCGCAAACGATGGATCTGGATGCGTTGCCTACCCCTGAACTAGTTAAGCGTTTTAATGAACAGGATACGCTGGTAGCAGAAGCAGTAAAAGCCACTCTGCCTGACGTTGCACGTGCGGTGGATGCCGCAGCGGCGGCGCTGAAGTCTGGCGGACGTATCATATACATGGGCGCGGGCACCAGCGGTCGGCTTGGCGTACTGGATGCCTCAGAATGCCCCCCGACGTTTGGCGTTCCGCACGGTCTGGTCGTCGGGCTGATTGCCGGCGGGCCGGGCGCGTTGCTGAAAGCAGTCGAAGGCGCGGAAGACAGCCAACAGGCAGGCGAAGACGATCTTGTCGCGCTAAATCTGCAAGAACAAGATCTGGTGGTGGGGCTTGCGGCGTCGGGTCGTACACCCTATGTGATTGGCGGTCTGCGCTATGCGCGACAGTCCGGTTGTACTACCGTGGCCGTCTCCTGTAATCCAGATTCGCCTGTTGCGCGGGAGGCTGATATCGCTATTTCGCCAGTTGTCGGGCCCGAAGCGCTTACCGGCTCTACGCGGCTGAAATCCGGCACCGCGCAGAAAATGGTGCTCAATATGATTTCTACCGGCGCGATGGTGAAGTTCGGCAAGGTCTATCAAAACCTGATGGTGGATATGAAAGCCACCAATGTCAAACTGGTCGATCGCGCATGTCGGATGGTCGTTGAAGTGACCGGGATAGGTCGTGAGGAGGCGGAAACATTGTTGAAACAGACCGATTTTGAGGTTAAGCCCGCCATTCTGATGGCGCTTACGGGACTGGATGCCGAGGCCGCCAGGGGAAAACTCGCCGTTCATCAGGGCTTTTTAAGAGCGGCGTTAGAACACTAAAGAGGTGTGTATGGATAAGACGGCAGCGCTCGCCAGCGATATTTTACGTGGTATAGGCGGAGAGCAAAATATTCTGCGCCTGGAAAACTGTATGACGCGAGTCAGAGTGGAGGTACAGGATGATAGCCAACTGGATATTCCACGCTTAAAAGCGTTGCCTGGCGTCAGTGGATACGTAAAGCAAGGGGAGCAACATCAGCTGATCGTTGGACCGGGGAAGGCTGCGCAGGTGGTCGATGCGATGCGCGTGCAGATTGCCGCAGGCGGTGTAAAACCGGGTATAGACGCTATGGCGCGTACCAAATCCGAGGCGAAAGCGAAGTATAAAGCACCGATGAGCGATGCGTTGCGTAAGCTGGCGAATGTTTTTATTCCGCTTATCCCCGCCTTTATCGCATCCGGCTTGATTACCGGCATTATCAACATTCTTAAACGTCCGGATATTGTTGGCGATGTTGCCGTCCATTACCCTAACCTGCTGGGCCTGATGGGGATATTTGGTAGCGCGGTGTTCGCTATCATGAACATTCTGGTTGGCGTCAATACCGCAAAAGTCTTTGGCGGATCGCAGGCGTTAGGCGGCGTGATGGCGGGGATACTTTCCAGCCCGCAATTGGCGCAGATTACGCTCTTTGGCGAGGCGCTTCAGCCGGGACGGGGCGGCGTCATTGCCGTCCTGCTGGTGGTGGCGTTAATGTGCTGGATTGAGCGCCAGTTCCGTAAGCTGTTGCCGGGGTCGCTGGAGTTAATTCTTAACCCTTTATTGACGACTATTATCACCGGTGCGGTAGCGATTGTCGCGCTGCAACCGCTTGGCGGCTGGATTTCAGACGCTATCGCTCACGGCGCGTCCTGGGCAATCGTAAGCGGGGGTTTTCTGGTGGGCGCGGTGTTAGCCGGAACCTTCCTGCCGTTGGTACTGACCGGATTGCATCAGGGGCTGGTGCCTATTCATGTGGAGCTGGTGCAAGCGCACGGCTATAACGCGTTGTTTCCTATCCTGGCGATGGCGGGCGTTGGTCAGATAGGCGCGGCCATTGCCGTACTGATGAAAACCCGCAATGCGCGACTCAAAAAGGTGATTAAAGGCGCGCTTCCGGTCGGACTGCTGGGGATTGGCGAGCCGCTGATTTTTGGCGTCACGCTGCCATTGGGTAAGCCATTTATTGGCGCTTGCCTTGGCGGCGCGGTAGGTGGGGCGTTGATCAGTTACTGGAAAGTGGCGACGGTAATTACCTTTGGCATTTCCGGTTTACCTCTGGCATTAACAATTGTTGCCGGAAAAGTCCTGTTCTATCTGTTAGGCTATTTAATAGCGGTAATTGCCGGGTTTATTTTTACCTGGCTGCTGGGGTTCAACGATCCAGAGGAGTAAGGTTTGGTCAGCCACGAGCGTCGTGTCGTCTTTTTTGATTTGGATGGAACGTTACATCAACAGGATATGTTCGGCAGTTTTCTGCGTTATTTGCTGCGCCGTCAGCCGTTAAATGCGCTGCTCGTACTGCCGCTGTTGCCCATTATCGGTATTGGTTTACTGGTAAAAGGGCGTGCGGCCCGCTGGCCGATGAGTCTGTTGTTGTGGGGCTGTACTTTTGGCCATAGCGAAACGCGTTTGCAGGCGCATCAGGCGGATTTTGTCCGTTGGTTTCGCGCTAACGTCACGGCGTTTCCGGTTGTACAGGAGCGTCTGACCACCTATCTATTGAGCTCTGACGCGGATATCTGGCTTATTACCGGTTCTCCGCAATCATTGGTAGAGCAAGTCTATTTTGATACGCCGTGGCTACCGCGCGTTAACCTCATCGCCAGCCAGATGGCGCGACGGTATGGCGGCTGGGTATTGACCGTGCGCTGTCTGGGCCATGAAAAAGTCGCGCAACTGGAACGTAAAATCGGTACGCCGCTGCGTCTTTATAGCGGCTACAGCGACAGCAAACAGGATAACCCGCTGCTTTATTTTTGCCAGCATCGCTGGCGGGTGACGCCGCACGGCGAGTTACAGCAGCTCGAATAGTGAAAAGCATAGCGTCTGTGTATAATGCCGCCCGCTTTCATTACCGGAGTTACCTCTTTGTCTGATGTCGAATTAGATCACGAATACTGGATGCGCCATGCGCTGACGCTGGCGAAACGCGCCTGGGACGAACGAGAGGTCCCGGTTGGCGCGGTATTGGTGCATAACCATCGCGTCATTGGCGAAGGCTGGAATCGGCCCATTGGCCGCCACGATCCTACTGCGCATGCTGAAATAATGGCGCTGCGTCAGGGCGGTCTGGTATTGCAGAATTACCGGTTACTGGATGCCACGCTGTATGTCACGCTGGAACCCTGTGTGATGTGCGCAGGCGCTATGGTGCATAGCCGCATTGGACGCGTTGTCTTTGGCGCGCGCGATGCAAAAACCGGCGCGGCCGGATCGCTAATTGATGTGCTGCACCATCCGGGAATGAATCACCGGGTCGACATTATTGAAGGGGTGCTGCGCGATGAATGTGCGACGCTGCTCAGTGATTTTTTCCGTATGCGTCGTCAGGAAATTAAAGCCCTGAAGAAAGCCGCCCGCGCGGAAGGCACGGGGCCGGCGGCATAGCGCAATGCCGGATAAGACGTTGCGCGTCGCCATCCAATAAGACCACCGCGCTATTTTTCTTCTTTCTTCTGCGGTGTAAACAGTAAAGACGGCGAATGCGTCAGGTAGCCTGATGACTGCGATAAAAACGAAAGGAAGGGGAAGGGCGCTTTATTCAGCTCCTCCGGGGATACTGCCGGATAATCCTGCGCCAGTTTCATGGCTTCCGCTTCCTGCTTTTCTTTTTCCTGCAAATACCCCACCAAACTTATCTGGTATTTACGGATATTTTCCACATAAGCATAAGCCTCATGTCCGCGCGCGTAACCGTAGGTTAACTTACTGTAATACGGTTTTTGGCTTAATAGCGGCAAACGTTGCTTCACATCGGTCCAGCTATCCGGATTGCCTTTGGTTTTTACCGTTAGCGATCTGGCGTCGAGCATGTGCGCATAACCCATATTGTAGGCGGCTAAAGCAAACCAGATACGCTCGTCTTCCGGAACGGTTTCGGGAACTTTAGCCATCATATCTTCAAGATAGCGAGCGCCGCCGCTGATGCTTTGCTCCGCATCGGTACGATCGGTCAACCCCAGACTTTGGGCAGTATTTTTAGTCAGCATCATCAGGCCGCGCACGCCGGTTGGCGAGGTCGCCAGCGGGTCCCAGTGCGATTCCTGATAAGAAATCGCCGCCAACAGACGCCAGTCTATCTCTTTGGCATATTTTTTAAATAACGGTTCCAGCTCCGGCAGGACGTTATCCACCGCTCGCAGGAAAGAGCGGGTGTCAACGTAGTCGAAATCATCGCCATGCCCCAGATATTTCTCTTCAATCCGCGCCAGAGAACCATCTTCATTGATCGAATTGAAAAAATCGAGCAGCGCAGCGGAGAGCGTATTATCGTCGTCCAGTCGGCTAAACCAGGTCACGGGCTGTTCATCCGTGACGTCCAGCGCTACGGCCAGTTCGGGATGGACGCGCTGAAACAGACTGATCGCCACTGAATCGGCGATAGTGTAATCCAGTTTGCCGCTGATGACCTCTTCCAGCAGCGTCGTCGAGCCTTTTTTATCATCCACCTTCCAGCTCAGGTCGGGAAACTTTGTCTCTTTTAAACGCTGTAAATCATTGACCACGACGTGCCCCGGCGCAATGGTAAGCTGATTCTCGTTAACGGTCGCCAGCGAACGTGGGCGATATTGTCCGACCCGGTAGACAAGCTGTTGCGAAACCGAGTAATACATGGGACCGGGCTGATAGTTTTTAACGCGCGCGCTGTCGTAGACCAGCCCTGCCGCGAGCAGGTCGGCATTGCCGTTATCCAGATCGTCAAACAACTGGCTGATATTCTGGCGTACCGTCACTTTCAGCTTTACGCCGAGATAGTTGGCGAACTGCTGTGCCAGTTCATAGTCCAGGCCATATTTTTTACCGTTGATAACGGAATAGGTTAATGGCGAGTCGATCGTGCTGACGCGCAATACCCCCCGGGCTTGAATCGCGGCGACATGGTTTTCGGTTTTACCGAACCAGGGGATAGAGGGCCAAAGGGCTGCTGCCAGCAGCAGCGTCAATATGCCGATGAACAGATAATTAATCTTTAATTTTTTCAATTAGTTAATTCTCTGAATCGTGCGTTGCCTCGGGCTGAAGAAGATGTTTTGCTGCAATAGATAAGTCATCAATGAGCGGCATTTTGCGTAACAATGCGCCAGTTGGCAACTTATTCGCAACGATAGCCGCACCGTATGACAAGAAAATGCGGTGATTTTATTTCTACGCAAACGGTTTCGTCGGCGCGTCAGATTCTTTATAATGACGTCCGTTTCCCCCCTTGCGCACACCGAAGCTTAGAAGACGAGAGACTTATGATGGAAATTCTGCGTGGTTCGCCTGCACTGTCTGCATTCCGTATCAATAAACTGCTGGCGCGCTTTCAGGCTGCCAACCTCCAGGTCCACAATATATACGCTGAGTATGTCCATTTTGCTGACCTGAACGCCCCGTTAAATGATAGCGAGCAGGCGCAGCTTACCCGTCTGCTGCAATACGGCCCGGCGCTTAGCAGTCATACGCCGGTGGGTAAACTCCTGTTGGTCACGCCGCGTCCTGGCACTATCTCCCCCTGGTCTTCGAAAGCAACGGATATCGCTCACAACTGCGGCTTGCAACAGGTTGATCGTCTGGAGCGCGGCGTAGCGTACTATATCGAGGCTTCGACGTTGACGGCGGAACAGTGGCGACAAGTTGCCGCAGAGCTGCACGACCGCATGATGGAGACGGTGTTTTCTTCTTTAACCGATGCGGAAAAATTGTTTATCCACCATCAGCCTGCGCCGGTTTCCAGTGTCGATCTGCTGGGAGAAGGCCGCCAGGCGCTGATTGACGCCAACCTGCGTCTCGGTCTGGCGCTGGCGGAGGATGAAATTGATTATTTGCAGGAGGCGTTTACCAAACTGGGGCGCAACCCGAACGATATCGAACTGTATATGTTCGCCCAGGCAAACTCCGAGCACTGCCGCCATAAGATTTTTAATGCCGACTGGATTATCGACGGTAAACCGCAGCCGAAATCGCTGTTTAAAATGATTAAAAACACCTTCGAAACCACGCCGGACTATGTGCTATCCGCTTATAAAGACAATGCCGCGGTGATGGAAGGATCTGCGGTGGGGCGCTACTTTGCCGACCACAATACCGGCCGTTACGATTTTCATCAGGAGCCCGCGCACATTCTGATGAAGGTCGAAACGCATAATCACCCAACCGCCATCTCTCCGTGGCCAGGGGCGGCGACCGGTTCCGGTGGCGAAATTCGTGATGAAGGCGCCACCGGGCGCGGTGCGAAACCAAAAGCCGGTCTGGTGGGTTTTTCAGTCTCTAACCTGCGTATCCCGGGTTTTGAACAGCCGTGGGAAGAGGATTTTGGCAAGCCGGAACGTATTGTCACCGCGCTGGATATCATGACCGAAGGCCCGCTGGGCGGCGCGGCGTTTAACAACGAATTTGGTCGCCCGGCGTTGACCGGCTACTTCCGCACTTATGAAGAGAAAGTGAAAAGCCACAACGGTGAAGAACTGCGTGGTTATCACAAGCCTGTCATGCTGGCGGGTGGGATCGGTAATATCCGCGCCGATCACGTGCAGAAAGGCGAGATCGTCGTAGGCGCGAAGCTGATTGTCCTCGGCGGTCCGGCGATGAATATCGGTCTCGGCGGCGGCGCGGCATCATCAATGGCTTCCGGCCAGTCTGATGCGGATCTTGATTTTGCCTCTGTTCAGCGTGATAACCCGGAAATGGAACGCCGCTGCCAGGAGGTGATCGACCGCTGCTGGCAGTTGGGCGACGCCAACCCGATTCTGTTTATCCATGATGTGGGGGCGGGCGGTCTCTCCAATGCGATGCCGGAGCTGGTTAGCGACGGCGGGCGCGGCGGGAAGTTCGAACTGCGCGACATTCTTAGCGACGAGCCGGGCATGAGCCCGCTGGAAATCTGGTGTAACGAATCCCAGGAGCGCTATGTACTGGCGGTGGCGGCTGACCAGTTGCCGCTGTTCGATGAACTGTGTAAGCGCGAACGCGCGCCGTATGCGGTCATTGGCGACGCTACCGAAGAACAGCATCTCTCGTTGCATGATAACCATTTCGACAATCAGCCGATCGACCTGCCGCTGGATGTCCTGCTGGGTAAAACGCCGAAAATGACCCGCGATGTGCAAACATTGAAGGCGAAAGGCGACGCGCTGAACCGCGCGGATATCACGATTGCCGACGCGGTAAATCGTGTTCTGCATCTGCCGACCGTGGCGGAAAAAACCTTCCTTGTCACTATTGGCGACCGTACCGTCACCGGTATGGTGGCGCGTGATCAGATGGTCGGCCCGTGGCAGGTCCCGGTGGCTAACTGCGCGGTTACTACCGCCAGCCTCGACAGCTACTACGGCGAAGCGATGTCGATTGGCGAGCGTGCGCCGGTGGCGCTGCTGGACTTTGCCGCCTCCGCCCGCCTGGCCGTCGGCGAAGCGTTGACCAACATCGCCGCGACGCAGATTGGCGATATCAAGCGCATCAAACTTTCCGCTAACTGGATGGCGGCAGCCGGTCATCCTGGCGAAGATGCCGGTTTGTATGACGCGGTTAAAGCGGTGGGAGAGGAACTCTGTCCGCAGCTTGGCCTGACCATTCCGGTGGGTAAAGATTCGATGTCGATGAAAACTCGCTGGCAGGAAGGCAACGAACAGCGCGAAATGACCTCGCCGCTGTCGCTGGTGATTTCCGCCTTTGCCCGCGTGGAAGACGTGCGTCATACCCTTACGCCGCAGCTTTCAACGGAAGATAACGCCTTGCTGCTGATCGATCTTGGCAAAGGCCACAACGCGCTGGGCGCAACGGCGCTGGCGCAGGTCTATCGTCAGCTTGGCGACAAACCCGCGGATGTGCGTGACGTCGCGCAACTGAAAGGCTTCTATGACGCCATGCAGGCGCTGGTCGCTGCGCGTAAACTGCTGGCCTGGCACGACCGTTCCGACGGCGGTCTGCTGGTGACGCTGGCCGAGATGGCATTTGCCGGCCACTGCGGCGTGCAGGTCGATATCGCCGCGCTGGGCGATGACCATCTGGCCGCACTGTTCAACGAGGAGCTGGGCGGCGTGATTCAGGTACGCGCTGAAGACAGAGACGCGGTCGAAGCGCTGTTGGCGCAGTACGGCCTTGCTGACTGCGTCCACTACCTTGGTCAGGCCCTGGCAGGCGATCGCTTTGTGATTACCGCTAATGACCAGACGGTATTCAGCGAAAGCCGCACTACGCTGCGTGTCTGGTGGGCGGAAACCACATGGCAGATGCAGCGTCTGCGCGACAATCCGCAATGTGCCGACCAGGAACATGAGGCGAAAGCGAATGATGCCGATCCGGGCCTCAACGTGAAGCTGTCGTTTGACATTAATGAAGATATCGCCGCGCCGTACATTGCGACAGGCGCACGACCGAAAGTCGCTGTACTGCGCGAACAGGGGGTGAACTCTCACGTGGAGATGGCGGCGGCGTTCCATCGCGCGGGCTTTGACGCTATTGACGTCCATATGAGCGACCTGCTGGGCGGTCGCATCGGTCTGGGTAACTTCCACGCGCTGGTGGCTTGCGGCGGCTTTTCCTACGGCGACGTGCTGGGGGCGGGTGAAGGCTGGGCGAAATCCATTCTGTTTAACCATCGCGTTCGTGACGAGTTTGAAACCTTCTTCCATCGTCCGCAAACGCTGGCGCTTGGGGTGTGCAATGGTTGCCAGATGATGTCGAATCTGCGCGAGCTGATCCCGGGCAGCGAACTGTGGCCGCGTTTTGTACGTAACCATTCTGACCGCTTTGAAGCCCGCTTCAGTCTGGTGGAAGTGACGCAAAGCCCATCGCTGCTGCTGCAAGGAATGGTAGGCTCACAGATGCCGATTGCGGTTTCTCATGGGGAAGGGCGCGTTGAGGTGCGTGACGATGCGCATCTTGCGGCGCTTGAGGGCAAAGGCCTGGTCGCCCTGCGCTACGTGGATAATTTCGGTCACGTGACCGAACGTTACCCTGCTAACCCGAACGGTTCGCCGAACGGTATCACGGCGGTGACGACCGAAAATGGTCGGGTGACGATTATGATGCCGCATCCGGAACGCGTATTCCGCACCGTCGCCAACTCCTGGCACCCGGAAAACTGGGGGGAGGATAGTCCGTGGATGCGTATCTTCCGTAATGCGCGTAAGCAGTTAGGGTAGTTCCAGGCGTCGCTGTCCGGTATTTTGGTGGTGTCGTGAAACCCCGACATCACCATACACGTAGTGTCGCTAAAGGGTGACACTTAACTCATTGTTTTTTGAATGATATTAAGATGATGGTTTTTAGTGTCGCTTCTTGGCGACATGTTGCTGAAATTTTGCCCGCCAGCATCAGGATACGGACAGGTTATAAAACACATTAAAATCATCAAATTAATGAATTGTTTTGCAACCTGGCACAGTTACTGCATAATAGTAATCAGTGGCTCATTCACCTTCTTATGTCAGCCCCTTAGGGACGCGCTACATAAACTTCGAATGACGCACAACAAGGTGCCTGCCGTCCAACTTCTGATAATAGCGTAGCTTTATCAACCTCCGGGCGAAACGTCGAGTTAGGCACCGCCTTATTCCGCAACAAAGCCGGGTTTAACCCGGCTTTGTTGTATCTGGCGCTCCCCTCGGTTAGCATCTTTTTTATTCTTCTTTTATGTGAGCGATACGTTGAAGCGCTGGTCTGTTTTCCCCCGATCTTTACGACAATTGGTCATGCTGGCCTTTTTGCTAATCTTGCTGCCGTTGCTGGTTCTGGCTTGGCAGGCGTGGCAAAGTCTTAACGCGTTAAGCGATCAGGCCGCGGTGACTAACCGCAGCACGCTTATTGACGCCCGGCGTAGTGAGGCGATGACCAACGTCGCGCTGGAGATGGAGCGAAGTTACCGACAGTATTGCGTGCTTGACGATTCGACGCTGGCGAAGGTGTATCAAAGCCAGCGTAAGCGCTATAGCGATATGCTGGACGCCCATGCCGGTGTCTTGCCGGATGATAAGCTGTATCAGGCGTTACGCCAGGATTTAAACGCGCTGGCACAATTACAGTGTAAAGATAGCGGCCCGGAAGCGGCGGCCGCCGCGCGTCTGGAGGCTTTTGCCAATGCCAATACGGAAATGGTGCAGGCGACGCGTACTGTCGTTTACTCGCGCGGGCAGCAGTTACAACAAGAAATCGCCGAGCGCGGACAATTTTTCGGCTGGCAGGCGCTGGTGCTATTTCTGGTGAGTCTGGCGATGGTGCTACTTTTTACCCGCATGATTATCGGGCCGGTGAAAGGAATTGAACGGATGATTAATCGCCTGGGCGAGGGCCGTTCTTTGGGGAATACCGTCACCTTTACCGGTCCGCGTGAATTACGATCGGTGGGGCAGCGCATTATCTGGCTGAGTGAGCGCCTGGCGTGGCTGGAATCCCAGCGGCATCAGTTTCTACGTCACCTGTCTCATGAGCTGAAAACCCCGCTGGCCAGTATGCGCGAGGGGACAGAGCTGCTGGCCGATCAGGTGGTTGGGCCGCTGACGCCGGAGCAAAAAGAGGTAGTCGATATTCTGGATGTCAGCAGTCGTAATTTACAAAAATTGATTGAGCAATTGCTTGATTACAACCGGAAACTGGTGGACAGTGCCACAGAGCTGGAAGCGGTTGATATCGCGCCGCTTGTGGATATGGTGGTTTCCGCCCACAGTTTACCTGCCCGCGCTAAAATGATGCATACCGATGTCGACCTGGAGGCCGAGCGCTGCATGGCAGAGCCAATGTTGCTGATGAGCGTGCTGGATAATCTCTATTCCAACGCGGTGCACTACGGCGCTGAATCCGGTAACATTTATATCCGTAGTCGCTCTCAGGGCTCCACGGTTTATATCGATGTGATTAATAGCGGTGAGCCGATTCCGCAAACGGAAAGAGAAATGATTTTTGAGCCTTTTTTCCAGGGAAGCCACCAGCGAAAAGGGGCAGTAAAAGGCAGTGGGCTAGGGCTGAGTATCGCCAGAGATTGTATTCGTCGAATGCAGGGAGAGATCCGACTGGTGGATGACAACGCGCAAGAAGTCTGTTTTCGCATCTCGCTGCCTCTCCCTATATCTGACAAACACTAATATGAATTTAAGCCTGGTGAGTATGTCACACGTTTTAGTCCAAACTATTAAACGATGCCTTTTGCGGTGGGGAATACCGGTGGGCATATCGTGTCTGGCGCTGACCGCATGTGTTCCCCACGCCGCACAGCAACTGCCCGATAGCGCAGCGCAGGACAAGCTCCCCCATTATCAACTGGCGGATTATCTCCCGACGGCGTGCGCGGATATCTGGTCGCTACGCGGGCAGACGGTGGAGACGAATCCGCTGTACTGGCTACGCGCGATTGACTGCGCCGATCGTTTGATGCCGGTTCAGTCGCGCGCAGAGGCGCGTGCGTTGACGGATGATAACTGGCAGAATGCCTTCAGGCGCGGGATCTTACTGGCGGATGCAAAAATTACGCCGCCGGAGCGTCGCGCCATGGTATCCCGTCTGGAGGCGTTAAGCGCGCAAATACCGGCTCAGGTACGGCCCGTTTACCAAATCTGGCATGACGGTCAGGCGCTGCAATTAGCCCTTTCTGCCGAACGTCAGCGCTATAGCAAACTCCAGCAAACGTCAGATAGTGAGCTGGATGCGCTGCGCCAGCAGCAACAGGCCTTGCAAACGCAGTTCGATCTTACCACCCGTAAGCTGGAGAGTTTAACCGATATTGAGCGCCAGCTTTCGACACGGAAACCGGCAGGGAATTACAACGCCGAGACGCCGCATACGAATGACAAACCCGCGACCTCTGAAGATGGCGCGGCGCCGTCGCCGTCACAAGATGAGGTAACGCCATGATAAGCCGTAAACCGGCGCACCTACTGCTGGTCGATGACGATCCCGGATTACTGAAATTACTCGGTATGCGCCTGACCAGCGAAGGATACAGCGTGGTTACCGCCGAGAGCGGCCAGGAAGGACTACGGGTACTGCATCGGGAAAAAGTAGATCTGGTAATAAGCGACCTGCGCATGGATGAAATGGACGGTATGCAACTGTTCACAGAAATTCAGAAAGTACAGCCGGGAATGCCGGTTATCATTCTGACGGCGCATGGTTCCATTCCGGATGCGGTGGCCGCTACCCAGAAGGGCGTATTCAGCTTTTTGACGAAGCCGATCGACAGAGACGCGTTATATAAAGCGATAGATGAAGCGCTGGAGCAGTCCGCTCCCGCGACGGACGATAGCTGGCGCAAATCTATCGTTACTCGTAGCCCGCTGATGCTGCGACTGCTTGAACAGGCGCGCATGGTTGCACAGTCGGATGTCAGCGTGCTGATTAACGGACAAAGCGGCACCGGGAAAGAGATTTTTGCACAGGCCATTCATAACGCCAGCCCGCGCAGTAACAAGCCCTTTGTCGCCATTAACTGCGGCGCGTTGCCGGAACAGTTGCTGGAGTCCGAATTATTCGGCCATGCGCGCGGCGCTTTTACCGGCGCGGTGAGCAATCGTGAAGGGTTGTTCCAGGCGGCGGAAGGCGGCACGCTGTTTCTGGATGAAATTGGCGATATGCCCGCGCCGTTACAGGTGAAGCTGCTGCGGGTGTTACAGGAGCGCAAAGTCAGGCCGCTGGGCAGCAATCGCGATATCGATATCGACGTGCGAATTATTTCTGCGACGCACCGCGATCTGCCGAAGGCGATGGCGCGGGGCGAATTTCGTGAAGATTTGTACTACCGGCTGAATGTAGTTAGCCTGAAAATTCCGGCGCTGGCCGAGCGTACCGAGGATATTCCGCTGCTGGCTAATCATCTGCTCAGACAATCGGCACAACGGCATAAACCATTTGTCCGCGCCTTTTCTACCGACGCGATGAAGCGGCTGATGACGGCAAGCTGGCCGGGCAACGTGCGCCAACTGGTCAACGTCATTGAACAATGCGTGGCGTTAACCTCTTCGCCGGTGATCAGCGATGCGTTGGTCGAGCAGGCGCTGGAAGGCGAAAACACCGCGCTGCCAACCTTTGCCGAAGCGCGAAACCAATTTGAACTGAACTATCTGCGCAAGTTACTGCAAATTACCAAAGGTAACGTGACGCACGCGGCAAGGATGGCGGGGCGCAACCGCACGGAATTCTACAAGCTACTCTCCCGTCATGAACTGGATGCGAATGATTTCAAAGAGTAGTTTTCATGCCGTAAAGTAGTGCGAAATATGTTACGTTTAACCGATCAAAACACAGGCGACCTTTTCAAGGAATAGCATGAAAAAGATTGATGCGATTATTAAACCCTTCAAACTGGACGATGTCCGTGAAGCGCTGGCCGAGGTAGGTATTACCGGGATGACGGTAACTGAAGTCAAAGGCTTTGGCCGTCAAAAAGGCCACACCGAGCTGTATCGCGGCGCGGAATATATGGTGGATTTTCTGCCGAAGGTAAAAATTGAAATCGTTGTGCCTGACGACATCGTGGATACCTGTGTTGACACCATCATTCGTACCGCGCAGACGGGGAAAATCGGCGATGGTAAGATTTTTGTCTTTGACGTCGCCCGCGTTATTCGTATCCGTACTGGTGAAGAAGACGACGCGGCTATCTGATGTGCCGATTCGCTGCCCATCTCCTCCTTGTGGGCAGCGAACCACTGTTTAATCGCCCTGCGGTAGCGCCGGCGTGGTTCGAGTGCAAAGCCATCTCAGGCTGACAATGGCGACGATCAGCGCCACGCAACTTAGCGTCCACTCGCCCATTTGCGAGAAAAAGTGTCCGTAGGCGGCTACCGCCGTATCACTAATTTGCGATTCCGTGGTTTGTTGCGCGACGACGCCAGCCAGCCAGTTAGCGACCGCGCCGGTCGCCAGCATATAGATACCGGTCAGTACGCCTGTGACGCCCGGCAGATTGAGACGGGTAATTTGCGCCATCGCTACCGGATCAATAAACAGCTCCGCAAAGCCCATCAGCGCCAGCCCTGCGATCATCATTCCCATTGATGCCTGCCCGTCTAACCGGGCCTGATGCGCGTTTAGCGCCAGTAGCATAAAACCGCCGCCCATTAATACCAGCCCCACGGCAAATTTAAGCCAGACGCGCAGTACCGAGCGGGCGCTCTCTTTCGGGCTGCTCAGCCACGCCAGCATCACGCCCGCCGCCATCACCGCAATCGCATTGACCGACTGGAACAACGCGGTGGGGACGGTCATGTGCAGCCAGTGGCGGTTGACAAAACGGTCGATGAATAAACTGATCGAACTTCCGCCCTGCTGCGCCAGAACCCAGAAGAGAGTGCCGATGATCATTAACAGTACGATTTGCCACAAGGCGCGACGGTGTTCGGGAAATTTAACCATAATACGGGCGATAAGTTGCGCCGCGAAGACGCAGACAATGGCCAGCACATAGCCAGACCAGTTATTTTCCAGCAGGAGGGTGAAGAATACCGGCGCGATACACAGCATTAATACCAGCCAACCCCAGGTTGGAAGGGCAAATTTAACCGCCCGCAGCGCGGGGCGATTAACACCGCGCGTCTGCTGAAAGTGGCGATGACCACTTAAAAAGATGAGCAGGCCGATGAACATTCCCACGCCCGCCAGCGCAAAGCCGACATGCCAGCCATACCACTGCGCCGCCAGACCACAGGCGATCGGCGCGGCTATCGAACCAATATTTCCGGCGGCGTAAAGCAGCGAGAATCCCCCGTCGCGGCGGTTGTCATCAGGTGCGTAAAGTTCGCCCAGCAGACAGCTAATATTGGATTTAAACAAGCCATAGCCGCAGATAATAATGGCCAGCGCCACATATAAACTCAGCGTTGAATCAGATTCTAAGCCTAATACCACATGACCCAGCGTCATCAATAAGGCGCCGGTGATAACCGCCACGCGGTTGCCAAGCAGGCGGTCGGCAAGCCAGCCGCCAAGAATAGGGGTAACGTAAACTAAAGAGGCGTAGGCGCTGAAGAGGTTGATCGCGTGGCTGTCATTAAAACCAAGCTGGTGGGTAAGATAAAGGATGAGTAAGGCACGCATGCCGTAAAAGCTGAAGTATTCCCAAATTTGAATCGCCACGATGTAAAAAATCGCGCGCGGTTGTGAGGGTGTTTTCATAAAGTCTCCTTGCTGCGTGAAAAAGGGAAGTGGCAAGCCACTTCCCTTTGGTACTTATTTCGTATTTTCTTTCAGCACCTTAACGGTGTAACGTCCGTTCGCCTGACGATAGGCGCCGTGGATATCGGTTTCGAAGCCCGGGTAGTGAGCGCCGATTTCGCACAGCATTTGCAGGAATTCCAGTACCGGACGGCTTTCCTCGGTGATCATTTCACCAGGCATCACCAGCGGCACTCCCGGAGGGTAAGGAAGGATCATGTTGGCGTTGACGCGTCCAACCATCTCTTCAAGATATACCTCTTCCGTTTCGCCATGCAGCTCTTTCTGGAACGCAGTATACGGCGTCATCACCATTGTCGGCAGCACTTCAAACGCGCGGTACATTAAGTCCGGCAGATTATGGTGTTCAACCAGTTTATGAATATTCTGCGCCAGTTCCTGGATTCGCATATTTTCATAAAACTCAGGCGCTTCGCGGTACAGTGCCGGCAGAATGTTTTTGACGCGCAGGTTCAGGTCAAAGGCGCGTTTAAATTCAGTGAGCGCGCGCAGCAGGCTCAGAGCTTTGGTTTTGTCGATACCAATGCTGAACAGGAACAGCAGGTTGTACGGGCCGGTTTTTTCTACGATGATGCCACGTTCATCGAGATATTTGGCGACCAGACTTGCCGGAATACCGAATTCATCCATCGTACCGTCTTTCTTCATCCCCGGAGTCAGGATAGTGACTTTGATCGGGTCGAGGTACATGTGTTCATTATCGATATTTTTGAAGCCATGCCATGCGCTATCTGAACGCAGCGGCCAGCACTCAGCCCCATCGATATGTTCCGGCTGCCATACGTCAAAGAACCAGCCGTCGGATTCGCTTTTCAGGCGCTTAATTTCTTTACGGAATTTAATCGCACGTTCAATAGAACCGTTAATCAGACGTTTACCCGCATTACCTTTCATCATCGCCGCTGCGGTTTCAGTTGACGCAACGATACCGTAGTGCGGAGAGGTGGTGGTATGCATCATGTAGGCTTCGTTAAAGGTTTCTTCGTTAATGTCGCCTTTAACATGAATCATGGATGCCTGTGAAAACGCCGCCAGCAGTTTATGCGTGGACTGGGTTTCATAAATGATTTTGCCTTCTACCCGGTCGCCGCTCATACCGCATTTACCCTCATAAATGGGGGAGAAATTGGTATAAGGCACCCAGGCGGAGTCAAAGTGAATGGACTTCACATCCAGAGTTTTCTTGATGTAGTCAGTGTTATACAACAGACCGTCATAGGTCGAATTAGTAATAACAGCATGAACCGGCCAGGTCGCGTTAGGCGTCTCTTTTACCCGTTTAGCGATAGTGGCGTGCTGGAACTCGCTTTGCGGAATACCGCCAAGAATACCGTAGGCGTTACGGGTTGGGCGGAAATAAATCGGCGTAATGTCGCTCATCATCATCAGATGAGTCAGCGATTTATGACAGTTACGGTCAATCAGTACCGTGCTGCCTGCTGGCGCGGAGTACATACCGACGATTTTGTTCGCCGTAGAGGTGCCGTTCGTCACCATGTAGCTACGTTCGGCGTTAAAGACGCGGGCGATATACTCTTCCGCTTCTTTATGCGGGCCGGAGTGGTCCAGCAGCGAACCCAGTTCGGAAACGGAAATCGAAATATCAGATTTCATCGTGTTCGGGCCGAAGAAATCATAAAAGATGCTGCCTACCGGGCTTTTCTGGAAAGCGGTCCCACCCATGTGGCCAGGCGTACAGAAGGTATATTTTCCTTCACGCACATATTTGAACAGCGCTTTTGTCAGCGGCGGTAGAATATTGTCGATGTATTCATCGGTATTCTGGCGAATTTTCGCCGCGATATCGGCTGCGGCGCCTAAAGCATATTCAAAGAAGCGAACCTGCATTCTCAGATCGTTGAGGCTGACGTCCAGCGTAGAGTAGCTGTTGGCGAAGGCGTACAGCGGCATATACTCGTTCAGCTTGCTAATCTCTTCGCAAAGCTCAAGGTTATATTTATCCCAGTCGAAAATGACGCCGCAAAGGCGGGCATTATTTTCAATCAGCTTCAGCAGGTCTTCTCGGTCGTTTGGATAGACGATACGGAAATTTAAACCTTCCAGTGCACGATGCAGTTCACGAATAGGCTCTTCTTTAAAGTAGACGCCCATGTGGTTCATGATAGCAATAACGTTCATAGTCTTGTTCCTGGTAAAGTGGGCCCCTCCCGCTACGCTATAGCAGGTGACGAAAGGGGCTTTGAGAAAAAGGAGTTAGCGGTTAAAGCGCTTCAGCCGTATTGTTTTCGCTGTCGTTGTTCTGGCGCTGGTGCATTTTGCGGCCGTAGAACATCAGGATGATCAGACTGACGATAAAGGTGCCGGAGAGTTCGAAGGAGCTGGCGCCCATCAGTGCGATGAAGCAAAACGCGCAGCCCAGTACAGAACAAATCAGACTTACCGAGTTACGGATGTTGAACCCTTCGAAGCGAATCAGGTCAACACAGGAGTAGAAGTACGGCAGCATGGTAAGCAGTACGGCAATCCCGGTCAGTTCGCCGAACAGGTCGGACGCTTTACCGCCGCTGGAGTTCATGATGGTGATCAGAATCATCAGCGCCGTCATTTTCACCGCAGCCAACAGCAGACCTTTTTTCGGAATACCGTTTTTATCCATTTCGCCGTAAATTTTCGGGAAGTTGCCATCGTTGGCGGCGCGAACCCCAGCCTGACCTACCAGCATCATCCAGGAGCCCAGAGACGTCAGGCAGGCGAAAGCGGTGAAGGCGGAAACCAGCGGTGCAGCCCAGCCACCCAGAATAGTGGAAGTACTGATAGCGAACGGCGCGCCGGAAGAGGCCATAACGGAAGCAGGGAACATCCCGGCGATAACCTGAGTCGCTGCGATATAGATAATGCCTGCCAGCGCGGTACCCAGCATGGTTGCCAGCGGTACGGTGCGTTTCGGGTTTTTCACCATGCCGGTGCTGACGGCGGCAGACTCAACACCAACGAACGCCCACAGGCAGAGCAGAATACTTTTGACAATGGCGTGAGAATCGGTCGTCGTAGACGTGTTCCAGTTCGCGTGATAGGTCGCGATATCGAACCAATGCCAGCCGGCCACTGCGGTCAATACTACCGGGATCAGCACCAGGAACAGGCCAATAGTCGTCAAGCGGCTGACCCATGCCCCGCCCAGCATATTAATAAAGGTGAATAGCCAGACGATAGCAATACAGGCAATACCTGCCGGTATTGGATTATTTAATGCCGGGAAGAACGTAGAAAGATAAGAAACGGCGGTAATACCGATGGCTAAATTACCAATCCAGTTTGCATGATAATAAAGAACGCCGGTCTGGAAACCAAACGCCGGAGATATTTCCCCTGCATAAGCAATAGGGCCACCCTGTTGAGGGTTTTTGGTTGCCAGCCTCGCATAAACATAAGCCAGTGACATTGCCCCAATAATAGAAATTACCCAGCCCCAGATGGCAATGCCACCAATACTGGCAAGGTTGGCGGGTAATAATGCAATCCCGCTCCCCATCATATTACCGGCAACAACGCCAGTACAGGCAAATAGCCCGATCTTTTTGACAGAACTCATGTTCATTTCTCCTGAGCTGTATTTTTAAGAACCGGGCCTATGCTTCATATATGCTGCGTGCCCGTTCAACTGTCGACAAGATTAACGAATGGGGTGAGATAAGTCCTAAAGAAAAAGTGAAATAAATACAAACATGATAAAACTGATAGATTGATATTTTTCAATTAACATATAAATATCATGAAAAATATCATGAAAGGATAAACATTGTTTAATTACAAAGGGTTATATTTACATTTCTTTGCAGTGATTATGTTGCCAGAATTAACATAAGTTATTTTTGGCAACATATTTTTCACAAAATAAAAGCGAAAAATTTAATATATTTTCGCTTTTATTTGTCATGGCTCAGCGCTGAATTTAATCTTCAGCCAGAAAACTATTCAGATAAGGTACAATTTTCTGAACGGATGTCTGAAATACGCCATTTTCGATCCAGTACAGTGTGTTTTCACCGGGACGTAAATTAAAGGCGGTTAGATAGGCATCAGCGGCCAGACGATTCTCACCTTTCATTTCGTAAACTTTCCCCAGCAGGACATAGTTAAACCATGACATTTCAAGCTCGATGCTTTTATTGATTTCCTCATACGCCGCATCGATATCACCTTTTCCTAAAAGATCGACGGTCTTGATTTTATAATAAACAGACGTTTTCTCAACGCCCGGGATTTGATCTATTTTTTTAAACTCTTCGTTCAGTACGGCCGCTTGCTCTTTATCAAACGGCTGCTGTGATTGCCGCAATACGTCTACCAGCACTTTATATTCATAGGCATATTTGAAATCAGGAGTTTCCTTTATAATGCCATTCAGAATATCGCTGGCTTTACTTAGCGCCTGCGCATCGCCGCTCAGAATAAGCTGGCGCGCCTCATAAAAACGCATCAGCGCGGTATTTTGTGGCGTTCTGAACAGGGCCAGTTGTTCTCGCATACGACCCGGCCAGGGCTGTGTTAAAACGAAAGACAGGCTATTAAACAGATCATCCTGGATGGACAACTGGTTAGTATTGGTGACGAAATAACGCTTATCCAGCATGGTTGAACCATCGGCGTTATCAATTAGCACCACAGACATAAAGCACTGCTGCGCCCGATAGTGGCGCTGATTGACAAACTGAATGGTTAACGTCTTACCGGAACTGCTTGGCTCATTGACCCGGTAATTGGTTTTATCATGTACCATAAAGGTCGAGTAGGTGTTCAGCAGGTCGGTGATTAAGCCGCCCAGACCGATGGCGTAGGACTCCTGCGAGACCCAGTTGTTACAGGAATTGCCGCCTTCAAAGCGAACATCTATATCTCGTGGGTTAAGTAATAACCGCGTTTTTGTTACCGCGGCATTATGATCTACCACCGACATGACAATAAACACGATCAGCGTCGCCAGCGAGAGCAGGAACATCACCCACGTCCAGAAGGCAGCGATACGCGGCTTTTTCGCCCTTTTAGCCGGCGCTTGCAAAGTGGCGGGCGGCGCTGGCGTAACGGCCGGAACCCCATCCGTCGGTTCTGCATATGTCGCTGCGATCGGGGGCGGCGGCGACGTTGATGAATTATCGATTTCATCGCTATTTTCTTCGCACCAGATAACTGGTGCCGTCAGCTTATAGCCGCGTTTAGGTACGGTAACGATGTATTCTGCATTGCAGTCTCCGCCGTCTCTTAGTGATTTGCGTAGTTCAGAAATGCTTTGGGTGACAACATGGTTGGTCACGATAGTGCGCATCCAGACATGATCAATAATGTTATCCCGGCTTAACACTTCATCCGGGTGGTGCGCAAAATACATCAGAAGATCGATCAGACGTGGTTCAAGGGTAATCTGGCGTCCCTGACGACTGATCTGATTAACAGAAGGTGTAACCAGCCACTCTCCAATGCGTACAACAGGTTGCTGCATAAAAAGATGCCCTAACGAGCTAAGTCAAACGTTAATAATAACACGATTTGCACAGACTTTTTTTATTCCCCTTTTTTGTAAAAGAAAGGCGTAAAAAGTAGCGCAATAAGTAGGGGGATGAGGAGGAAAACGGGCGTTCCTCTTAACGGCAAAGCCCGTTTTTTCAGACGATTTCTTGCAATTACAGCACTTTATGCGGGCCGAAGCATTCGTAATGAATGTTTTCGTTATTCACGCCAAGTGAAACCAGTTGTTTTGCGGCAAATTGCATAAAGCCTACCGGGCCGCAAAGATAGAACTGCATTGTCGGATCGCTGATCGCGGCTTCCAGCTTGCTTAAATCCATCAGTCCTTCGCTGTCAAAGACGCTTTGGGCGCGATCGGCCTCGGTCGGTTCGCGATACCAGGTATGGGCAGTGAAACGCGGCAGTGTACGGCCCAGTTCGCTCACTTCGTCGGCAAACGCATGAACGTCGCCATTCTCCGCTGCGTGGAACCAGTTCACCTGCGCAGTATGCTGTGTTTTCGCCAGAGTATCGAGCATCGCTAACATCGGCGTCTGGCCGACGCCAGCGGAAATCAGCGAAACGGGGATATCGGCGGCGACATTCATAAAGAAGTCACCTGCCGGCGCGGCCAGATGCACCACATCGCCTACGCTGGCGTGATTGTGTAACCAGTTTGATACCTGGCCGCCGTCTTCACGCTTCACGGCAATACGATATCCTTTACCATCGGGTTTACGGGTCAGTGAATATTGACGGATCTCCTGATGCGCAAAACCTTCCGGCTTCAGCCAGACGCCCAGATACTGCCCGGGACGGTATTCCGCCACCGTACCGCCGTCGACCGGCTCGAACTCAAAGCTGGTGATCATTGCGCTACGCGGGGTTTTCGCGACGATGCGGAAGGGGCGCGTGCCTTCCCAGCCGCCGTCTTTGCTGGCGTTATCGTGATAAATTTCCGCTTCGCGGTTGATAAAGACGTTAGCCAGTATGCCATAGGCTTTGCCCCACGCGTCCAGCACATCCTGACCTGGGTTGAACATTTCCTCCAGCGTCGCCAGCAGATGCGTCCCGACGATGTTGTACTGCTCCGGCTTAATCTGGAAGCTGGTGTGCTTCTGCGCGATTTTTTCTACCGCCGGCAGCAGCGCCGGTAAATTTTCGATATTGCTGGCGTAGGCTGCGATAGCGTTAAACAGGGCTTCACGCTGATCGCCGTTACGCTGGTTGCTCATATTGAAGATTTCTTTGAGCTCCGGGTTATGCGTAAACATACGGTCGTAGAAGTGGGCGGTCAGTTTCGGTCCCGTTTCAACCAGCAGGGGAATGGTGGCCTTTACTGTAGCGATGGTTTGTGCGTCTAGCATACGTGCTTCCTTTATGTGAAAATCTAATGATGTATATCAAATGCATTTTATAAAAATACCCTTGCATTGTAAATGGTTCTTCAATGCCTTACGTTGTGGACGTAACAACGTGAAAAATCTGCATCACAAAGCTGAAAAGAAATCCGTTGAAATTCGTCAGGCTTTCGTTCAGGAAACCCTTATCTGACGTACAGGTAAACGTTTGCGTAAAAACCTTTGTCAAGACCTGTTATCGAAGAATGATTCGGTTATACTGTTGGCCGAAGTCCCACGGACTGCCTTTTCAGGCACAAATTTTATTGTTAGCTGAGTCAGGAGATGCGGATGTTAAAGCGTGAAATGAACATTGCCGATTATGATGCCGAATTGTGGCAGGCTATGGAGCAGGAAAAAGTACGTCAGGAAGAGCACATCGAACTGATCGCCTCCGAAAACTACACCAGCCCGCGCGTTATGCAGGCGCAGGGCTCTCAGCTGACCAATAAATATGCTGAAGGATATCCGGGCAAGCGCTACTACGGCGGTTGCGAATATGTTGATATCGTAGAGCAACTGGCGATTGACCGCGCGAAAGCTCTGTTTGGCGCCGACTACGCTAACGTTCAGCCGCACTCTGGTTCTCAGGCTAACTTCGCTGTTTACACCGCTCTGCTGCAGCCGGGCGATACTGTTCTGGGCATGAACCTGGCGCAGGGCGGCCACCTGACTCATGGTTCTCCGGTTAACTTCTCCGGTAAACTGTACAACATCATTCCTTACGGTATTGATGAGTCCGGTAAAATTGACTACGACGATATGGCGAAGCTGGCCAAAGAGCACAAGCCGAAAATGATTATCGGTGGCTTCTCTGCTTATTCCGGTATCGTTGACTGGGCAAGAATGCGTGAAATCGCCGACAGTATCGGCGCGTATCTGTTCGTTGATATGGCGCACGTGGCGGGCCTGATTGCCGCAGGCGTTTACCCGAACCCGGTTCCCCATGCGCATGTGGTCACGACCACCACGCACAAAACGCTGGCTGGTCCGCGCGGCGGCTTGATCCTGGCGAAAGGCGGCGACGAAGAGCTGTACAAAAAACTGAACTCTGCCGTCTTCCCAAGCGCGCAAGGCGGCCCGCTGATGCACGTTATCGCAGCAAAAGCCGTGGCGTTGAAAGAAGCGATGGAGCCAGAGTTCAAAGTTTACCAGCAGCAGGTAGCGAAAAATGCCAAAGCGATGGTAGAAGTGTTCCTGAATCGCGGTTACAAAGTGGTGTCTGGCGGCACTGAAAACCACCTGTTCCTGTTGGACCTGGTGGATAAAAACCTGACCGGTAAAGAAGCCGACGCCGCCCTGGGCCGCGCCAACATCACAGTGAACAAAAACAGCGTGCCGAACGATCCGAAGAGCCCGTTTGTCACCTCCGGTATTCGTATCGGTTCTCCGGCAGTCACTCGTCGCGGCTTTAAAGAAGCAGAAGTGAAAGAGCTGGCTGGCTGGATGTGCGACGTGCTGGACAATATCAATGATGAAGCGGTCATTGAGCGCGTGAAGGGCAAAGTGCTGGATATCTGCGCCCGCTTCCCGGTTTACGCGTAAGCGCTTGTGTTATGAAAATGGCCCGATGGCGCTGTGTCTGTCGGGCTTACCTGAATGCACCATAGCGCAACGCCGCCGGAAGCCATTCTCCGGCTGCGTTGCGGTTTGAACTCCCTCCGTGCTTGTTAATCTTATGTTACTCTTGCCAGCGTAACCGTTTATCGCCAGACTATCGCTTCCAAACGGGAGGGAATCATGGCATTGCATTCCACGCGCTGGCTGGCGCTCAGTTATTTCACCTACTTCTTTAGTTACGGTATTTTTCTGCCATTCTGGAGCGTCTGGCTTAAAGGTCTTGGGCTAACGCCGGAAACCATCGGTCTTCTGCTGGGCGTAGGCCTGGTCGCGCGTTTTCTCGGTAGCCTGCTCATTGCTCCTCGCGTAAGCGATCCTTCACGGTTGATCTCCGCGCTGCGCGTACTGGCATTGCTGACGCTGGTATTTGCGCTGGCATTTTGGGCAGGAACGCATGTCGCGTGGCTAATGGTGGTGATGGTCGGGTTTAACCTCTTCTTTTCACCACTGGTGCCGCTGACCGATGCGCTGGCCAATACCTGGCAAAAGCAAATTACCCTGGACTATGGCCGGGTGCGGCTGTGGGGGTCTATCGCCTTCGTGATAGGGTCGGCGCTGACCGGTAAACTGGTGAGTTTATACGATTACCAGGCGATTCTGGCGCTACTGACGCTTGGCGTCGCCTCGATGTTGCTGGGCATGTTGTTACGTCCCAGCGTGCCGCCGCAGGGGGAAAGCCGTCAGCAGGAGAGCGCAGGCTGGCCCGCCTGGAGTACACTGGTGGCGCAAAGCTGGCGTTTTCTGGCCTGCGTCTGTTTGCTGCAAGGGGCGCACGCCGCCTATTACGGTTTTAGCGCCATATACTGGCAGGGAGCTGGCTATTCAGCGTCGGCAGTCGGCTATTTATGGTCGTTGGGCGTGGTGGCGGAAGTGATCATTTTCGCCCTGAGTAAAAAGCTATTCCGCCGGTTTAGCGCTCGCGACTTGCTGTTGCTTTCCGCCGTGTGCGGGGTGGTACGCTGGTGGCTGATGGGCTGGAGTACGGCGTTGCCGTGGCTGATTGTGATACAAATCCTGCATTGTGGAACGTTTACCGTTTGCCATCTGGCCGCCATGCGCTATATCGCTGCACGTCAGGGAAGCGAGGTGATTCGTTTGCAGGCCGTCTATTCCGCTGTGGCGATGGGCGGCAGCATCGCTATTATGACGGTATTTGCCGGTTTTCTGTATCAACATCTGGGCGGCGGCGTATTCTGGATTATGGCGCTGGTTGCATTGCCCGCTATCTTCCTTCGGCCCAAAGTGGTTGCCGCGTCATGATTCCAGGATCTTGCGGATCTGTTGCTGCTGGTGCGCTGTGAGGGCGCGATCCGCATGAATTAACGGCGGTGAGAAGAGCGGTAGCGGCGTGGCGTAAGGGGTAACAATCAGCGCTACGCCGCGTGGGCATCCCTCTTTTTGAAACGCCTGAGTCGATACCCGTTTGATATTGAGCGGCAATAGGGTCAGTTCACGCAGTTGCTGCTCAATATACGTCTCCAGCGCATCATTTTTATCCGCTAACAATACGATCTGTTTCTCATGCAGATCGTTATCCTGCATCAGCCAGGCGCCGAAAATCACCGCCACCAGCCCCCTCTCTTCCTCGGAAAAGCGGATACCATATTCGGCTTCAAACCCGGCGAGCGCCTCACGTGTGGTACGTACCAGACGCGGATAAAGACGGTTGAACTCTTCCGGAAGCGTATTATCGATGCCAATCGTGAATAAACTTCGGTTCAGCGCCTGGGAGAGATGGACATACAGCTGATCGTTAAGCCCTTGTTCGTCGCTGAAGCGTACGTTCCCTTTTTCTCTAAAGCGCAGCACCAGCCGCGCCACCTCCAGTCGCAGTTTCTGCGCCCGTTGATGCGTGTCGCGAATCGGGTCGGGGATGCGAATCATTGAAAACAGTAACGCCATAAACAGCGCTTCGTTCAGCGGTGCAGCCTGCATCACGTGGCGCTGCCAGTGACGGCCAATTTCCTGGGCAAGCGGATATTCCGCACACGACTGCGCCCAAATCTGCTGCACAGGGTTGAACGCCGGGGTGATACCGGCATGGTGTTGTAGCAGACAATACTGTAAAAAGAGACGCAGGAACTGCACGTCGCGATTTTCAAATGGTTTTTGCAACCGGCGGGCGCACAGATTGATGAGCGCGTGCAGATTGATATCGTCATACAACGGACGCGCGATACCGCGCTGCTTTAGCGCATTTTTTAAGGCCGGGGTAAAGTGTTGCGTGACGAAGGTCGGGCATAAACGCAGGCCGCGCCTGAGCCAGTGTAAAAGGCAAAGGCGCTGATCGAGTGCTGTACCTTCGATCCGATAGCAACCGTTCTGGCATGTCGTGATGGCAAGGCGATGATAGCGCTGGATCTCCAGGCTTGTCTCAGTGATATCCTCACGGGCAATATCATCATCAACGCCATTAAGTGCGCTGAAGATTTCCACCGTGGCGATTGGCTCCGGCTGGAAAAGCGTCAGCAATACCTGGCAGCGGCGCTGGGGAGCGGAAAGTACAGATGGTGGGGCAATCGTCGGCATCATCTGTCAGGTCTCCCGTTAGTTTGTCTGGTAAGGATAGCTAAAGTTTGCGAGTGAAAAATGTTATAAGCGTGCTTTTAGGCCAGGAATGCTGAGGAGCGTCACAGAATTTTTATCGCGAGGAACAGATGAAGCCAGTGAAACGCAGCGCCTTAACACTATTTCTCGCCGTTTTATCTTTCGTGGCGGCGGCGCATCCGCACAGCTTCATCCGTCTGCAAACGCAGGTGGTCAGTGAAAATGAGCAATTTGTGGCGTTAAAAATGCGTTGGACAATGGACGAGCTGACGTCCGCAGATCTGTTGTATGACGCCGGAAACGCTGCTCCGGGTTCGGAAATATGGAAAAAGTTGGCGGCGGAAGTGATGGCTAACGTACTTGGACAGCACTACTTTACAGAAGTGTGGCGCAATGGCGCGAAAGTAAAGTTTAAAAACAGGCCGACAGAATACGGTATGACACGTGAGGCACATCAGGCGGTATTGAGCTTTACGCTGCCGCTGGCTGAACCGCAGCCGTTAAGCGGTCAGACTTATACCTTTTCAACGTTTGATCCTTCTTATTATGTCGATATGCATTATGACCAGGACAGCGATATAACGATGCCGGAACCGCTGCGCGAAAAGTGTCGGATTCAGGTTCATACTCCTGCGCCCGGCGAAGAGACATTACGTTTCGCCCAGTTGCTTGATAAAGAGGACGCGCCGCCGGAGGATATGGATTTAGGTAAACAGTTCGCCCAAACGGTGACATTGCAATGTCAGTAATTTTTTCTCAACGCACTCCCGGGCGGCGCTGGCTATCTCTATGGCCATTGGCGTTATTACTGCTGTTGATGCTGGCTGGCGGTCTGTGGATATGGCAAGCCTGGCCGCAGGTGATGTTGAAAAGCGTCCTTTGGCAGCGGGAAGTGAATCAGCAGTTGAGCGCGCTGCTTAACGCGGTGGCGACGCATCCTGAGCGAGCGGGCGGATCGTTGCTTCTGTTGAGTTTTATGTATGGCGTGCTTCATGCGCTGGGGCCGGGACATGGCAAAGTGGTGATTGCGACATGGCTGGCGACGCATCCTTCGAAGTTGAAATCAAGTATCGTGTTAACCCTCGCCGCCGCGTTATTGCAAGGGCTGGTGGCTATCGGGTTGGTGGTAGGGGTGCTGACCGTATTGCAACTTCCGGCAAGGCAGCTACATCTGAGCGGCTTCTGGCTGGAAAAGGGGAGTTATGCGTTAGTTGGCGGGCTGGGCATCTTGCTGTGCTGGCGGGCCATAAAAAGGTTGCGCACGCTGCTACGTAAACCAGGGGTTATCGCCTTTACGCCGCGCCATGTTCACCATGAAAAATGCGGCTGCGGACATCAACATTTACCGACGCAGGAACAACGGCATAGCGGCGATGACTGGCGCGCGCGACTAATGATCGTACTGTCTATGGGGATGCGGCCCTGTTCCGGCGCGATAATGGTGCTGTTATTCAGTAAAGTAATTGGCGTTTTTAGCTGGGGAATGGCGTCGGTACTGGCGATGGCGGCGGGAACCTCGCTAACGATTACCTCGCTGGCGCTGCTGGTACACACTTTTCGCGCTCTGGCGGTGAAACTCAGTGGAAACAAAACGCCTGCGTTATGGCGGCAGGTAGGCTGGTCAACGCTGGCGCTGGCCGGAGGGGTAATACTGCTTGTCGCGGCTCTGGTCATGTGGTTTAGCGTGCCGCAGCCTGTGGGGGGGCTGCGGCCATGGCGTGGTTGATTAGTGCCCGGCGGGTTTGAGATGCATCCGCGCGATGGATTCGTCTTCGGCCCAGTAAATTCGTTCGGCGACCATCGCTTCCGGATTGAGCTGAACGCCGCGCAGCACCCGCTCTTTAAAGCGCAGATAGCCACCTTTGTCGATCAGATGGCCCATATGCAGATAGATCGGTTTTCCGCCGAGCATCTCTTTTTCAAATTCATACAGGTTAACGATCACCTGCTTTATCACGTCTTCAGTCACCCAGTTGAGGAAGAGCTTGCCGACGCGCGGCGTTTTTTTACTGGTGCGTCCGCCCAGACGGACTTGCCAGAGCTGATCCGGTTTACGTTGCCAGGCTAGCGTCGGACAGGCCAGCACGCACTCGCCGCAGCCGATACAGGCCGACTCTTCTTTGACCGCTTTGCCGTTCTTCAGCGCCAGGCAGCCTACCGCGTGGTGACTACAGGCCTTCACGCAGGCGCCGCAGCCGATACAGCGTTCGGCAGTGAAGCGCATTTTCGCCACGCCAATAATCCCCAGATCGGCCATTGACGCCTTCGCGCAGTCATTCGGGCAGCCGACAATCACCGTTTTGAGATGATAAGGGCTGGGATAGACCAGTTTTTCAAGACGACGGGACAGGCCGGTAGTATCAGTGTTGGCTTTCTGGCAGATGCGGTTCCCCTGACAGGCGACAATATTTCGCCCACCAATAGCGAGATAGCCCGCTTTGGTATCCTCAACCTGGACGTCGCACAGTTCTATTTCAATTTCGCGAAGAAACGGCTCCAGCGCGGCGTTCACGTTGTCGATATCTTCGTAACGGATACCCGGCATCGCCAGCTTCTGGCGGGTAGTGAGGTGGATTTGTCCGTTACCCCAGGTTTCGGCGATGTCACGCGCCACCGTCAGCAAATGCGCAGGCAAAATGCCGCCGGGAATGCGGACGCTGATCATGGCTTCGCCGCGCACTTTTGACAGGCGATATTCGTTTTTCGCACGGGCTTTAATGATATCAATATCAATGCTCATGATGTTCTCCTTAATCGGCAAAACGTTGCGCGACGGCGTAGTTAAATATCGGACCGTCGGTGCAAACATACACTTCGCCCATACGGCAGTGGCCGCACTTCCCGACGGAGCAGGCCATCCGGCGCTCGTAGTCCACCCAGATTTGCTCCGGCTTTAGCCCTTTTTGCAGCAGCATTTTTACAGTAAAGGTAATCATTATTGGCGGCCCAACGACGATGGCTTGCATGGTGTCGATATCGCTAAGCGCCATGCCGGCAAGCCGATCGGTCACCCGGCCAATCTGGTAACAGTCATCGGCCTCGCCTTCATCCAGCGTGAACACCAGGTTATGCTTGCCGCGCCACGCCGCCATCTCCTCTTTGTACAGCACGCAGTCGCGGTTTTTATAGCCGAGAATCATATCCAGTTGGCCAATTTCCTGCGGATTCTCAACGAAATAACGCATTAACCCTTTCACCGGCGCGACGCCCGTACCGCCTGCGACAACCAGTAAGGGTTTATGGCGCAGCGTATCGACCGGATAGCCATTGCCATAGCAGCCGCGTAGCCACACGTTATCGCCTTCTTTCAGCGTAAAGAGGGCGCTGGTCACTTTTCCGACATTACGAATCAGCAGATCTATCCAGCCGTCGCCGCAGTCGGAAACGGAGATGGGCGCTTCGCCGACGCGCGGCAGCGACACTTCAACAAATTGCCCCCAGTGCGCGGGAAAATCGACCGCCACGCGGAAATTCCACTCCAGCGGCGTGTGGCGAGTAATACTGAGGATGCGGTACGCCGCAGGCAGCAAACTGTGCTGCGGTTTATCATGGCAGGAACAATGTGACATGCGTTATGCCTCCTCTGCCAGCGCCTGCCGAACGGCGGCGGTCATTTTGTTGATAATAAAAGAAAATTTGATGTATTGTGGGCAGCGATCGTCGCAGCGGCCGCAGCCGACGCACATATGTTCAATGCCGTTGCGCGCTTTGTAGTCATTGACCTTATGCAGGGCGCGGTAGCGCAGACGCTCGCCGGGTTTTTCGCGAAAGCCATGACCACCGGCCATGTCGCTAAAGCCTGGCACCATGCAGCTTGCCCACTGGCGACGGCGTTCACCGCGCTGTGGATTTTCATCATAGGCGACGTCAAAGACGCTATAGCAGGTACAGGTTGGACACCCGGTGGTGCAGCGGCCGCAACTGATGCAGCGGCTGTCGTAGGCGTCCCATAGCGGATGGCGGGTGAGAATGTCGCGAATTTTTTGCGGATCGCGGCAAACGCTGTCCGGCGTGACGACGGTTTCCCGGTTTTCGCTGACGAAAGAGGGGGTATAGTTGGCCTCCTGCCCCAGCCCTTGAATCGCCGCCTCGATAAAGGGATCGCGGATGCTGACAAACGCACCCTCGTCGCTAAAACGCATTGCGGCGCTATAACGGTCGGTTTTATTGGTACCCATTGAGACGCAGAAACAATTTTCGAAACTTTCTTCACACTCAATTAGGACGAAACGAATATGCTCCCGTAACAGTTGATAACTGTAATCGGAATTATTCCCATTTGATAAATACATATAATCCAGCCGCGACATGGCGTTAATGTCGCAGGCGCGGGCAAAGATGACTATCGGGGAGGTGTCTGTCTCGGCAATTTGAATCGTGTCTTTATCGAAATAAAAGAGCGTTTCGGTGATAGGGGTGATAATGGTATTCGGCGACATGTGCGATTTCTCGTGCCAGATGAGATCGCGCCAACCGCTAATCTGTTGATAAATAATGTTGTCAGTGTCGGAAAAACGCCCACCGCGAAACTCTGCGGACGGGGCAAACACGCGCCATTTTTTGTTTAATCGCTGGATAAGCAGACTAAACTCGTCAGGCGTAATTTTGATAGCCATCGCATACTCCACAGTAATATTCAGGAAAAACAAATGAAAATAAATTGTTATAAAAATCAGATGAATATTACTGTTACGCTAGCGCTAATCAGCCACCTTCGCTAACGGGAAAAAATGGTTTTTACTATCGGTATAATAAATAGGAGGATGTTTTTAAGAATGATAATTGTGGAAGGGATTTATTTCTGGCGGGAAAAGACGCTCCCGCCAGAATGAACGATTACCGTTTCAGCGCATCACTCAGTTCGTCGCGCATATTCGCCAGCATAGCTTTAACGACGCGCGGATTCCCCGCCACGATATTACCGGTCATCATGTAGTTATGGCCGCCGGTGAAATCGCTGACGATACCGCCCGCTTCACGAACCAGCAGCTCGCCCGCGGCGAAATCCCACGGACGAAGGCCAATTTCAAAGAAACCATCGACACGACCTGCGGCAACATAGGCCAGATCCAGCGCGGCGGAACCGGTGCGGCGGAAATCGGCGCATTCGGTGAACAGCTTGCCGATAATATTAATGTAGGTGGTCGCGTATTGTTTGGCTTTGAACGGGAAGCCGGTCGCGAGGATGGTGCCGTCCAGATCGCGAGCGGTACTGCCGCGCAGACGGTAGCCGTTCAGTTGCGCGCCCTGACCGCGGGTGGCGGTGAACAATTCGTTACGCATCGGATCGTAAACCACGGCGACTTCAGTACGGCCTTTAATGCGTACTGCGATGGATACCGCAAAGTGCGGCAGGCGTTTGATAAAATTAGTGGTGCCATCCAGTGGATCGATAACCCATTGAACATCCTGATCTGTGCCAACGTGTTCACCGCTTTCTTCGGTGATAATTGTGTGTTGCGGGTAAGATTTGCGAATGGTGTCGATAATTATCGCTTCAGCGGCCTTATCTACGTTGGTCACAAAATCGTTACTGCCTTTTTGGCTCGCTTCTACAGCGTCCGGAGTTTCATAGTTTTTGGCAATTACATTACCCGCCTTGCGCGCTGCGCGCACGGCGATGGTCAGCATCGGATGCATCGGTCTCTCTCACTGGATGTTAAAGAACGGGAAAACGGCGCAGAGTATAGCAGTGAGATCGGAATCTGTCTTGGTTTTATGGTAAGATGGCGGAATAATCTTTAGCTGAAGAAAGACAATGCTGCAAAACATTCGAATTGTGCTGGTGGAAACCTCCCACACCGGCAATATGGGCTCTGTGGCTCGCGCTATGAAAACCATGGGCTTAACCAACCTGTGGCTGGTAAACCCGCTGGTAAAACCGGACTCCCAGGCCATCGCTTTGGCGGCAGGCGCCAGCGATGTGATCGGTAATGCGCAGATCGTCGATACGCTTGATGAAGCGCTGGCAGGTTGTAGTCTGGTGGTTGGAACCAGCGCTCGTTCCCGCACTCTGCCGTGGCCGATGCTTGATCCGCGCGAGTGTGGCTTAAAAAGCATTGCAGAAGCGGAAAACACGCCGGTTGCCTTAGTTTTCGGTCGTGAGCGTGTCGGGCTGACTAACGATGAGTTGCAAAAATGCCATTATCACGTTGCCATTGCCGCTAACCCGGAGTACAGCTCGTTGAATCTGGCGATGGCGGTACAGGTCATCGCGTATGAAGTCCGTATGGCCTGGCTGGCAACGCAGGAAGACGGCGACGCGGTAGAGCATGAGGAGACGCCGTATCCGCTGGTGGACGATCTTGAACGCTTCTACGGCCATCTGGAGCAAACGTTGCTCTCCACCGGCTTTATTCGCGAAAACCATCCGGGGCAGGTGATGAATAAGCTGCGCCGTTTGTTTACCCGCGCGCGCCCGGAAAGCCAGGAGTTGAATATTCTGCGTGGAATGCTGGCGTCGATTGAGCAGCAGAATAAAGGAAAGTAGGCAATTTGATGCCTGATGGCGCTAATCGTAGGCCGGATAAGCGAAGCGTCATTCGGCAAATCGAAAACAGCACTGAACGTCAAATACCTGACTAAAACAGTCAAGTAAATAGTTGACCAAATTACTCGGGAATGTCAGACTTATCCCTGCTATGCAATACCCCCATTTTACAATAAAAAACCCCGGGCAGGGGCGAGTTTGAGGTTAAGTAAGACATGAGACTGACATCTAAAGGGCGTTATGCCGTGACCGCAATGTTAGACGTTGCGCTCAACTCCGAAGCGGGCCCGGTACCGTTGGCTGATATTTCTGAACGTCAGGGTATTTCCCTTTCTTATCTGGAACAGCTATTTTCCCGCTTACGTAAAAACGGTCTGGTTTCCAGCGTACGCGGGCCAGGCGGCGGTTATCTGCTGGGGAAAGATGCCGGCAGTATCGCGGTCGGTGAAGTGATCAGCGCGGTTGATGAGTCCGTTGATGCAACCCGTTGCCAGGGGAAAGGCGGCTGTCAGGGCGGCGATAAATGCCTGACCCACGCGCTGTGGCGTGATTTAAGCGATCGCCTGACCGGTTTTCTCAACAATATTACGTTAGGCGAGCTGGTGAATAACCAGGAAGTTTTGGATGTGTCTGGTCGTCAGCACACGCATGACGCGCCGCGCGCCAATGGTCGTGCGCAGGACGCCATCGACGTTAAATTACGTGCTTAATTAAAATATTACGCCATCTCTTCTGGCGGCCTCAAGCGGTTAATGCCGCAGTCGCCTGAAGGACGAAGCGTAAAAAGAATTCAGAATCAGGCCGGGACGTGGACGTCCCGTCAACACGGTCGTACATCCAGCCGGTTGCCTGATTCCTTGCATTGAGTGATGTACGGAGTTTAAGAGCAATGAAATTACCGATTTATCTCGACTACTCCGCAACCACGCCGGTGGACCCGCGTGTTGCCGAGAAAATGATGCAGTTTCTGACCCTGGACGGAACCTTTGGGAACCCGGCGTCTCGTTCACACCGTTTTGGCTGGCAGGCAGAAGAAGCGGTCGATATCGCCCGTAACCAGATTGCTGAGCTAGTGGGTGCCGACCCGCGTGAAATCGTTTTTACGTCCGGCGCGACGGAGTCCGACAACCTGGCGATCAAAGGCGCAGCCAACTTTTATCAGAAAAAAGGCAAGCACATCATCACCAGCAAGACCGAGCACAAAGCGGTGCTGGACACCTGCCGTCAGCTAGAGCGCGAAGGGTTTGAAGTGACCTACCTCGCGCCGCAGAGCAACGGGATTATCGATCTTAAAGCACTCGAAGCAGCGATGCGTGACGACACCATTCTGGTTTCAATCATGCACGTGAACAACGAAATCGGCGTGGTGCAGGATATCGCGACCATCGGCGAAATGTGCCGCGCGCGCGGTATTATCTACCATGTTGACGCTACCCAGAGCGTGGGCAAACTGCCTATCGACCTGAGCCAACTGAAAGTGGACCTGATGTCCTTCTCCGGTCATAAAATTTATGGTCCGAAAGGCATTGGCGCGCTGTATGTGCGTCGTAAGCCGCGTATTCGTATTGAAGCGCAGATGCATGGCGGCGGTCACGAACGCGGTATGCGCTCTGGAACGCTGCCCGTCCACCAGATCGTCGGCATGGGCGAAGCTTACCGTATCGCGAAAGAAGAGATGGAGACCGAAATGGCCCGTCTGCGCGGTCTGCGTAACCGTCTGTGGAACGGCATCAAAGATATTGAAGAAGTTTACCTGAACGGCGACCTTGAACAGGGCGCGCCAAACATTCTCAACGTGAGCTTTAACTACGTTGAAGGCGAGTCGCTGATCATGGCACTGAAAGACCTGGCGGTCTCTTCCGGTTCCGCCTGCACCTCCGCCAGTCTGGAACCGTCCTACGTGCTGCGCGCGTTGGGCATGAATGACGAGCTGGCGCATAGCTCTATCCGTTTCTCTTTAGGTCGTTTTACCACTGAAGAAGAGATCGACTACACCATTGATCTGGTCCGTAAATCCATTGGCCGTCTGCGTGACCTTTCTCCACTGTGGGAAATGTACAAGCAGGGCGTGGATCTAAATAGCATCGAATGGGCTCATCATTAATCGGTATCGGAATCAGGAGAATTTATAATGGCTTACAGCGAAAAAGTAATCGATCACTATGAGAACCCGCGTAACGTAGGGTCGTTTGACAACAACGACGATAACGTGGGAAGCGGCATGGTTGGCGCTCCGGCCTGCGGCGACGTTATGAAGTTGCAGATTAAAGTTAACGATGAAGGTATTATTGAAGACGCGCGCTTCAAGACTTACGGCTGCGGTTCCGCTATCGCCTCCAGTTCTCTGGTAACGGAGTGGGTGAAAGGGAAATCCCTGGACGAAGCGCAGGCGATTAAAAACACCGATATTGCAGACGAACTGGAGCTGCCGCCGGTGAAAATCCACTGCTCTATTCTGGCGGAAGACGCGATTAAAGCCGCTATTGCAGATTACAAAAGCAAACGCGAAGCGAAATAAAATAGAACGTTAACATTGAGGTTTTGTTATGTCGATTACACTTAGCGACAGTGCAGCAGCGCGAGTTAATACCTTCCTGGCCAACCGTGGTAAAGGGTTTGGCCTGCGTCTGGGCGTGAGAACCTCCGGCTGTTCAGGTATGGCTTATGTACTGGAATTTGTTGACGAACCGACGGCGGAAGACACCGTATTTGAAGACAAAGGCGTTAAGGTAGTGGTTGATGGCAAGAGCCTGCAATTTCTGGACGGTACACAGTTGGACTTTGTAAAAGAAGGCCTGAACGAAGGGTTTAAATTCTCCAACCCAAATGTGAAAGATGAGTGTGGTTGCGGCGAAAGCTTCCACGTGTAACTGTGTTCCGCTGTTATACCGAGTCATTCGTGTTGCAGAAAGGCGACAAGCGAGTGAATCCCCAGGTGCTTACTTGAATTAGTGACTGGGGTGAACCCGCGCAGACAATGCATCTGCGGCGCGAAGTAAGAAGGTATAACCCCACCGTAGTCGCCTGCGGGTGGGGTTTGTTCTGACAGGCTATCCCTGAGAATGTTATGGATTACTTCACCCTCTTTGGCTTACCAGCCCGTTATCAGATTGACACCCAGGCGCTGAGCCTTCGTTTTCAGGATCTGCAACGCCAGTATCACCCTGACAAATTTGCCAACGGCACCCAGGCGCAGCAGCTTGCCGCCGTCCAGCAATCCGCCACGATCAACCAGGCCTGGCAAACGCTGCGTCATCCGCTGACGCGCGCGGAGTATCTGCTTTCCTTACATGGGTTCGATCTGGCCAGCGAGCAGCACACCGTACGCGACACCGCGTTTCTGATGGAGCAACTGACGCTTCGTGAAGAGCTGGACGACATCGAACAGACAAAAGACGACGCGCGGCTGGAAAGCTTTATTGAGCGTGTACAAAAGATGTTTGATGCTCGCCTCCAGCAAATGGTGGAACAGCTGGATAACGCGGCATGGGATGTGGCGGCGGATACGGTGCGCAAACTGCGGTTTCTCGATAAACTGCGAAGCAGCGCAGAACAACTCGAAGAAAAGCTGCTCGATTTTTAACTGGAATCTAACATGGCCTTATTACAAATTAGTGAGCCTGGTCTGAGCGCCGCGCCGCATCAGCGCCGTCTGGCGGCGGGTATCGACTTAGGCACTACCAACTCTCTGGTGGCGACGGTTCGCAGCGGCCAGGCGGAAACTCTGCCTGACCACGAAGGGCGCCACCTGTTGCCTTCAGTGGTTCACTATCAGCCGCAGGGCCACACGGTCGGTTACGCTGCGCGTGACAATGCCGCGCAGGATACGGCCAACACTATCAGCTCTGTGAAACGTATGATGGGACGCTCGCTGGCGGATATCCAGGCGCGCTATCCGCATCTGCCTTACCGGTTTAAGGCTAGCGTTAATGGGCTGCCGATGATTGAAACAGCGGCAGGGTTGCTAAACCCGGTACGCGTATCTGCTGATATTCTCAAAGCGCTGGCCGCGCGGGCTAGCGAATCGCTTTCCGGCGAGCTGGATGGCGTGGTGATTACCGTTCCCGCCTATTTCGATGATGCCCAGCGTCAGGGGACGAAAGACGCCGCGCGGCTGGCGGGCCTGCATGTGCTGCGCTTACTCAACGAACCGACGGCGGCGGCGATCGCCTACGGTCTGGACTCGGGCAAAGAAGGCGTTATCGCTGTTTACGATCTCGGCGGCGGCACCTTTGATATCTCTATTTTACGTCTGAGCCGCGGGGTGTTTGAAGTGCTGGCGACGGGCGGTGATTCTGCGCTCGGCGGCGACGACTTTGACCATCTGCTGGCGGACTATATTCGCGAGCAGGCGGGGATTGCCGATCGTAGTGACAATCGCGTTCAGCGCGAACTGCTGGATGCCGCTATTGCAGCGAAAATCGCCTTAAGTGATGCCGATGCCGTTCGCGTTAACGTTGCGGGCTGGCAGGGGGAGATCACTCGCGAGCAGTTTAACGATCTCATTTCTGCGCTGGTTAAGCGCACGCTATTGGCCTGCCGTCGCGCATTGAAAGATGCCGGTGTTGACTCCCGGCAGGTTCTGGAAGTGGTCATGGTCGGCGGTTCGACCCGTGTACCGCTGGTGCGTGAGCGGGTGGGCGAATTTTTTGGCCGCACGCCGTTAACCACTATCGACCCGGATAAAGTAGTCGCTATCGGCGCAGCGATTCAGGCTGATATTTTGGTCGGCAACAAGCCGGACAGCGAAATGCTACTGCTGGACGTGATTCCACTCTCTCTTGGACTGGAAACGATGGGGGGCCTGGTGGAAAAAGTTATTCCGCGCAACACCACCATCCCGGTGGCGCGCGCGCAGGATTTCACCACCTTCAAAGACGGTCAGACCGCGATGTCTATCCATGTGATGCAGGGCGAACGCGAACTGGTGCAGGACTGCCGTTCGCTGGCGCGCTTTGCGCTGCGCGGTATTCCGCCGTTGCCGGCTGGCGGGGCGCATATTCGCGTGACTTTCCAGGTAGATGCCGATGGCCTGTTGAGCGTTACCGCAATGGAAAAATCCACCGGCGTCGAGGCCTCCATTCAGGTCAAACCTTCCTACGGCCTGACCGATAGCGAAATTGCTTCAATGATCAAAGACTCCATGAGTTTTGCCGAGCAGGACGTGAAAGCGCGTATGCTGGCGGAGCAAAAAGTCGAAGCCGCGCGCGTGCTGGAAAGCTTGACCGGCGCGCTGACTGCCGACGCCGCGCTGTTAAGCGCCGCAGAACGTCAATGCATTGATGATGCCGCCGCACATTTGAGCGCGGTCGCACAAGGCGATGATGTTGACGCCATAGAACAAGCCATTAAAAACGTAGATAAACAAACCCAGGAATTTGCCGCTCGCCGTATGGACCAGTCGGTTCGTCGCGCGCTGAAAGGCCATTCCGTAGACGAGGTTTAACATGCCGAAGATTGTTATTCTGCCTCATCAGGATCTTTGTCCGGATGGCGCAGTTCTGGAAGCTGAGACCGGTGAAACCATTCTTGACGTTGCGCTGCGCAACGGCATCGAGATTGAACACGCCTGTGAGAAATCGTGCGCCTGCACCACCTGTCACTGTATTGTACGTGAAGGCTTCGACTCCTTGCCGGAAAGCTCGGAAGAAGAAGACGATATGCTGGATAAAGCGTGGGGGCTGGAGCCGGAAAGCCGACTGAGCTGCCAGGCCCGCGTTACCGACGACGATCTGGTTATCGAAATTCCACGTTACACAATCAACCATGCGCGTGAGCATTAACAGAGGGTAGTATGGGACTCAAGTGGACCGATAGCCGCGAGATCGGCGAAGCGTTATACGACGCATATCCTGATGTCGATCCTAAAACCGTTCGTTTCACCGATCTGCATCAGTGGATCTGCGAACTGGACGATTTTGACGACGACCCTAACGCATCCAATGAAAAAATTCTGGAGGCGATTCTGCTAGTCTGGTTGGATGAAGCAGAGTAATTTTTGCGTCATGATCCGCGCCGCAGGTGCGTTGGCTGCGTTCGCTCACTTGCCGCCTTCCTGCAATGCGAATCATTTAGCAAAAGATCTAACGGGCTGCCATACGGCGGCCCGTTTGCTAATAAGGAAAATAACAATGACAGAAGCCATGAAAATTACGCTTTCCACGCAGCCTGCCGATGCGCGTTGGGGCGACAAAGCCACTTACAGTATTAATAACGACGGTATTACCTTGCACCTTAACGGTAAAGACGATCTGGGGTTGATCCAGCGTGCGGCGCGTAAAATCGATGGCCTGGGAATAAAACAGGTCGCGCTGACAGGCGAAGGATGGGATATCGAGCGTTGTTGGGCATACTGGGCGGGTTACAAAGGACCAAAAGGCGTCCGTACCGTGATGTGGCCGGATTTAGACGATGCCCAACGTCAGGAACTGGATAACCGCCTGACCATTATTGACTGGGTGCGCGACACCATTAATGCCCCGGCGGAAGAGCTTGGGCCGGAGCAACTGGCGCAGCGCGCGGTGGATCTGCTGTGCAGCGTCGCGTGCGATCGTGTCACTTACCGTATCACCAAAGGTGAAGATCTGCGCGAGCAGAACTATATGGGGCTGCATACCGTAGGTCGTGGTTCTGAGCGTTCGCCGGTACTGTTGGCGCTGGATTACAACCCGACGGGAGACAAAGACGCGCCAGTTTACGCCTGTCTGGTCGGTAAAGGCATTACCTTTGACTCCGGCGGCTACAGCATCAAACAAAGCGCCTTTATGGACTCAATGAAATCCGATATGGGCGGCGCGGCGACGGTAACGGGCGCGCTGGCGTTCGCCATTACTCGTGGGTTGAATAAACGCGTAAAATTGTTCCTGTGTTGCGCCGATAATCTGATCAGCGGCAATGCTTTTAAACTGGGCGATATTATTCGCTACCGTAATGGCAAGAATGTCGAAGTCATGAATACCGATGCGGAAGGGCGACTGGTGCTGGCAGATGGCCTGATTGATGCCAGTGCGCAACACCCGCAGTTGATCATTGATATGGCGACGTTAACCGGCGCGGCGAAAACGGCGCTGGGTAACGACTACCATGCGCTATTCAGTTTTGACGATACGCTGGCGGGGCGCTTGCTGACCAGCGCGGCGCAAGAAAATGAACCGTTCTGGCGTTTGCCGCTGGCGGAGTTCCACCGTAATCAACTGCCGTCTAACTTTGCGGAACTGAACAACACCGGCAGCGCGGCTTATCCCGCTGGGGCAAGCACCGCCGCGGGTTTTCTGTCGCACTTTGTTGAAAATTACCGCGAAGGCTGGCTGCACATTGACTGTTCCGCTACTTATCGCAAAGCGCCAGTTGAGCAGTGGGCTGCCGGGGCAACCGGTTTAGGCGTCCGCACCATTGCTAATCTGCTGACCGCCTGAATGGCGTTTTTTGTAGGCCGGGTAAGCGAAGCGCCACCCGGCATTTTGCCTGATGACACTGCGCTTATCAGGCCTACACGGTACACGTATATCAATTTGTGATTCCTATGTCCGAAACTAAAAATGAATTAGAAATCTTGCTGGAGAAAGCGGCGACTGAGCCCGCGCATCGTCCGGCATTTTTCCGTACCTTACTGGAGTCCACCGTCTGGGTGCCGGGCAGCGCTGCCGAAGGCGAGGCGATTGTGGAAGACAGCGCTCTGGATTTGCAGCACTGGGAAAAAGAAAACGGCACGACCGTCATTCCCTTCTTTACTTCTTTGGAGGCGCTGCAGCAGGCCGTGGCAGACGAACAGGCGTTTGTGGTGATGCCGGTGCGCACGCTGTTTGAAATGACGCTTGGCGAAACGTTATTCCTCAACGCTAAATTGCCGGTCGGTAAAGAGTTTATGCCGCGTGAAATCAGCCTGCTTCTCGGTGAGGAAGGTAGTCCGTTAAGTACCCAGGAAGTGCTGGAAGGCGGCGAGTCGCTTATTTTATCCGAAGTGGCCGAGCCGCCGTCGCAGATGATTGATTCCCTCAGCACGCTGTTTAAAACCATCAAACCGGTGAAACGCGCGTTTCTCTGCGCGATTAAAGAACATGCGGACGCCCAACCCAATCTACTGATTGGCATTGAGGCTGACGGCGATATTGAAGAGATCATTCACGCTGCGGGCAATGTGGCGACTGACACATTACCGGGTGACGAACCGATCGATATTTGTCAGGTGAGGAAGGGTGAGCAGGGGATCAGCCACTTTATCACCGAGCATATCGCGCCGTTCTACGAGCGCCGCTGGGGCGGGTTTCTGCGCGATTTTAAACAGAACCGCATCATCTGAAGAAAAGAAAGCCGCCCAACAGGGCGGCCTCCTGGCTTACCTGCTCTGGACGTTGAGCGTTACGGGAACAGAATTACCTGGATAACTTCTGTCTGCGTGAAGACACAACGTGCCAGAAACAAGAAGCACGACACAAAAGCATCGTATCTTCATGTTGCGGTCCTTGCGAAGACCGCATCACGGCAGCACCGCTGGCGATAATGCCGTGATAGCAAGCACTGTGGTGTGCCTGCGCTTACGGCCATGGAACATCCTCTCCTGAAGCCAGCGCCCGTTTGCGAGACGGCGGAGGTGGCCGGGAAAGATAATACCTCAAATGTTGAATAGTTTCTTAGTTAATTAACTTGACTTCGCTCTCCTTAAAAGAGAGTATTTACCTACTGTGGTGTGCCTGCGTTGCTATGGCAACAAAGCCTGCTGGGAAGGCCGCGAACTGGACCAGCACAAAAAAACCGCTCAATTGAGCGGTTTTTTTGTGGCCTGCTTAAACAGAATTTATGTGGATTCGTTTTAAATCAGCCTGAATTGTAGGCCGGATAAGCGTGAGCGCCATCCGGCATGGCAGATATTAAGCGGGTTCAACCGGTAAATCAGTACGCGCGCCCCATTCGCTCCACGCGCCGTCGTAAAGTGTGACGTCAGGCACATCCAGCGTGGCGAGCGCCAGCACCACGACCGCGGCCGTCACGCCGGAACCGCAGCTGGCGATAATCGGTCTGTCGAAACTAACGCCGTGGCTGAAAAAAACCTCATTCAGTTCGTCAGTGGTCTTTAATTCGCCCTCATACACCAGTTCCGTCCACGGGACGTTTAGCGCGCCGGGAATGTGTCCGCGCCTCAGCCCCGGACGCGGTTCATCAGCCTGAGCGTTAAAACGCGCCGCCGGGCGCGCGTCGACGATTTGCGCGGTTTTTTCATGACTTGCCAGCAATACGTCGGTTAGCCGCACCACAGCTTGTGGCGCGAGTTTCGCTTCAAACTCGCCTTCTTCATGCGCTTCATCACCTTCGCGCAATAGCCATTCGTCGCGCTGCCAGCCTGCCAGTCCGCCCGCCAGAATGGAAATTTTCTCGGCGCCGAACGTGCGTAGCATCCACCATGCCCGGGGAGCGGAGAACAAATTGCCTTCATCGTATATGACCAGGTGTTTATCCTGGCGAACGCCCAGTTCACGCATGGCCACCGCAAAAGCTTCCGGGCGCGGCATCATATGCGGCAGCGGCGATGCGCGATCGGAAAGCGCTTCAATATCAAAAAACAGAGCGCCGGGAATATGTCCGGCGCGATATTCGCCCGCCATATCACGATGTTCCTGTCCTGGGGGCGCCATACGGGCGTCAAGAATTTGTATTTCCGGATCATCAATATGTTCGGCAAGCCAGTCGGCGGCGACAAAAAAGGCGGTGGTCATGGGCATCTCCATTGTTACCTGATTATGGTCAAATTGTCGGACGTTTCCCGGAAAGGGACAAGTAGAAGAGGCTGTTTTGGCTGGCGAAACCACATTTCTGCGTAAAAATCTCGTTTCATTGTTGTAATACGGACTTACACAATAAAATTTCTCGCGCATAATATCTCATCAACCGTTGCTGACAGGCCATTAAGGCCAGGGATGAAAAATGAAACATTTACGCGTGGTAGCTTGCATTATCATGCTGGCGCTGGCGGGATGCGATAACAACGATAAAACCGCCCCGACGACAAAAAACGAGGCGTCAGCCGCGGCGCAACCCTCGCCCGCGAAAGACCCGGCACAGTTACAAAAGCTGGCGCAGCAAAGCCAGGGGAAAACGCTCACGCTATTAGATGCCTCCGAAGCGCAGCTCGACGGCGCGGCGACGCTGGTGCTGACGTTTTCAATTCCTTTAGATCCCGAACAAGATTTCTCCCGTGTGGTTCACGTGGTTGATAAAAAAAGCGGCAGCGTTGACGGCGCATGGGAGCTGGCGCCAAATTTAAAAGAGCTTAGGTTACGTCATCTGGAACCTGAGCGCGTACTGGTGGTCACGGTTGATCCCGCCGTTAAGGCGCTGAATAACGCCACCTTCGGCAAGCCTTATGAAAAAACGATTACCACGCGTGATGTCCAGCCAAGCGTTGGCTTTGCCAGTCGGGGATCGCTGTTGCCGGGAAAAATAGCGGAAGGACTGCCGGTCATGGCGCTTAACGTCAACCATGTCGATGTGAACTTTTTCCGCGTTAAGCCTGAATCGCTGGCGTCATTTGTCAGCCAGTGGGAGTACCGTAGTTCGCTCTCTAACTGGGAGTCCGACAATCTGCTGAAAATGGCGGATCTGGTTTATACCGGCCGTTTTGATCTTAATCCGGCGCGCAATACGCGTGAGAAACTGCTGTTGCCATTAAGCGATATTAAGCCGCTGCAACAGGCGGGCGTATATGTAGCAGTAATGAATCAGGCTGGACACTACAACTATAGTAATGCCGCCACGTTGTTTACCCTTAGCGATATCGGCGTGTCTGCGCACCGTTACCATAATCGGCTGGATGTCTTTACGCAAAGCCTGGAAAACGGCGCGGCGCAGTCGGGAATTGAGATCGTTCTTCTGAATGATAAAGGTCAGACGCTGGCGCAGGCGACGAGCGATGCGCAGGGACATGTGCAGTTGGAGGCTGATAAAGCGGCAGCGCTATTACTGGCGCGTAAAGAGGGGCAGACCACGCTGCTCGATCTCAAACTTCCGGCGCTGGATCTGTCGGAATTTAATGTTGCTGGCGCGCCCGGCTACAGCAAGCAGTTCTTTATGTTTGGCCCGCGCGATCTCTACCGACCGGGCGAAACGGTTATCCTTAACGGATTACTGCGCGATAGCGACGGTAAAATGCTGCCCGATCAACCCGTTAAGCTGGAAGTGGTAAAACCAGACGGACAGGTGATGCGTACCGTCGTCAGCCAGCCGGAAAACGGACTATATCGTTTGAATTATCCACTGGATAGCAGCGCGCCGACCGGCTTGTGGCATGTCCGCGCCAATACTGGCGATAACGTGCTGCGGACGTGGGATTTCCACGTTGAAGACTTTATGCCGGAGCGGATGGCGCTCAACCTGACGGCGCAAAAAACGCCGCTGGCGCCTGCGGATGAGGTGAAATTCTCCGTTGTCGGCTATTACCTGTATGGCGCTCCAGCTAGCGGCAATACCCTGCAAGGGCAGCTTTTCCTGCGTCCGCAGCGCGACGCCGTCGCGGCGTTGCCTGGCTTCCAGTTCGGCAATATTGCTGAAGAGAATCTTTCGCGCAGCCTGGACGAAGTTCAGGTTACGTTGGATAAAAGCGGACGCGGTGAAGTGAGCGCCGCAAGTCAATGGCAAGAAGCGCATTCGCCGTTGCAGGTGATTTTACAGGCCAGCTTGCTGGAATCTGGTGGTCGTCCGGTCACTCGTCGCGTAGAGCAGGCGATTTGGCCCGCCGATACGTTACCGGGGATTCGTCCACAGTTTGCCGCCAAAGCGGTATACGACTACCGTACGAATACCACCGTTAATCAACCGATTGTCGACGAAAATAGCAACGCCGCATTCGATATTGTTTACGCCAACGCGCAGGGTGAGAAAAAAGCCGTGTCCGGTTTGCAGGTGCGGCTCATCCGCGAGCGTCGCGACTATTACTGGAACTGGTCGGAAAGCGAAGGCTGGCAGTCGCAGTTTGATCAAAAAGATCTGCTGGAGGGCGAACAGACGCTGGATCTGAACGCGGATGAGACCGGAAAAGTAAGCTTTCCGGTGGAATGGGGCGCGTACCGTCTGGAGGTCAAAGCGCCGAATGAGACGGTCAGCAGCGTTCGTTTCTGGGCAGGCTATAGCTGGCAGGATAACAGCGACGGCAGCGGCGCGGCGCGTCCGGATCGCGTCACCCTCAAACTGGATAAAGCGAATTATCGTCCAGGCGATACCATGAAATTGCATATCGCCGCGCCGGTCGCCGGTAAAGGCTATGCGATGGTGGAGTCCAGCGACGGCCCGCTGTGGTGGCAGGCGATCGATGTGCCGGCGCAAGGGCTGGATCTCACGATTCCGGTGGATAAAACCTGGAATCGCCACGACCTCTATCTCAGTACGCTGGTGGTGCGTCCCGGCGATAAATCTCGCTCCGCGACGCCAAAACGTGCCGTGGGGTTACTACACCTACCGCTGGGGGATGAAAACCGTCGCCTTGATCTGGCGCTGGAAAGCCCGGCTAAAATGCGTCCAAATCAGCCGCTTACCGTCAGGGTGAAAGCCAGTGTTAAACACGGCGAAATGCCTAAACAGATTAACGTGCTAGTCTCCGCGGTCGATAGCGGCGTATTGAATATCACCGATTACGCGACGCCGGACCCCTGGCAGGCGTTCTTTGGTCAAAAACGCTACGGTGCGGATATCTACGATATTTACGGCCAGGTCATTGAAGGGCAGGGGCGGCTGGCAGCGCTGCGTTTTGGCGGCGATGGCGACGACCTTAAGCGTGGCGGAAAACCGCCGGTAAACCATGTCAATATCATCGCGCAGCAGGCGCAGCCGATCACGCTCAATGAGCAGGGCGAAGGCGTCGTAACGCTGCCGATTGGCGACTTTAACGGCGAACTGCGGGTTATGGCGCAGGCATGGACAGCAGGAGATTTTGGTCGCGGCGAAAGCAAAGTCGTTGTCGCCGCGCCAGTGATTGCCGAGCTGAATATGCCGCGTTTTCTGGCGGGGGGCGATGTTTCGCGACTGGTGCTGGACGTCACCAACCTGACCGACCGTCCGCAGACGCTTAATATTTCTCTCGCCGCCAATGGGCTACTGGAACTGCTTAGCCAGCAGCCGCAACCGGTCAACCTGGCGCCGGGCGTGCGCACCACCTTATTCGTTCCGGTACGCGCGCTGGACGGTTTTGGCGAAGGCGAAATCCAGGCGACCATTAGCGGTCTGAATCTGCCGGGAGAAACCCTCGGCGCGCAGCATAAACAGTGGAAAATAAGCGTGCGTCCGGCCTGGCCTGCCCAAACGGTAAATAGCGGTATTGCGCTGGCACCGGGAGAGAGTTGGCACGTGCCAGCGCAGCATCTGGCAAACGTTTCGCCAGCCACGTTACAGGGACAACTGCTGCTAAGCGGAAAACCGCCGCTCAATCTGGCGCGCTACATTCGCGAGCTGAAAGCGTATCCGTACGGGTGTCTGGAACAAACCGCCAGCGGGTTATTCCCGGCGCTGTATACCAATGCCGCTCAATTGCAGACGCTCGGTATTGTCGGCGATAGCGATGAAAAACGTCGCGCAGCAGTGGATATCGGCATCTCCCGGGTACTGCAGATGCAGCGTGATAACGGCGGTTTTGCGCTATGGGATAAAAATGGGGCGGAAGAGTACTGGCTAACGGCTTACGCGATGGATTTCCTCGTTCGCGCGGGCGAGCAGGGGTACAGCGTCCCGCCGGAAGCGATTAATCAGGGCAATGAGCGACTGCTGCGCTATCTGCAAGATCCTGGCATGATGCTGATTCGTTATAGCGATAATACACAGGCCAGTACTTTTGCCGCTCAGGCCTACGCCGCGCTGGTGCTGGCGCGCCAGCAGAAAGCGCCGCTCGGGGCGCTGCGCGAAATCTGGGAGCGCCGTAGTCAGGCGGCTTCAGGGCTGCCGCTGATGCAATTGGGCATCGCGTTAAAAACGATGGGCGATGCCAGACGCGGCGAAGAGGCCGTTACGCTGGCTCTGAATACGCCGCGTCAGGACGAACGTCAATGGATAGCGGATTACGGCAGTTCTCTGCGCGATAACGCTCTGATGTTGTCGCTACTGGAAGAGAACAACCTCAAACCGGACGCGCAAAACGCGCTATTAAGCTCGCTTTCTGAGCAGGCCTTCGGTCAGCGCTGGCTCTCTACCCAGGAGAACAATGCCTTGTTCCTCGCCGCGCATTCGCGACAGGCCAGCGCGGGCGCCTGGCAGGTGCAGACATCGCTTGAGGCGCAGCCACTGTCGGGCGACAAGGCGCTGACCCGTAATCTGGATGCTGACCAACTGTCCGCCCTTGAGGTGACGAACGCCGGCAGCCAGCCGCTATGGCTGCGTCTGGATAGCAGCGGTTATCCCTCATCTGCGCCTGAGCCTGCCAGCAACGTTTTGCAGATTGAACGACAAATACTGGGGACTGATGGTCAGCGCAAATCGCTTTCCACGTTGCGTAGTGGCGAACTGGTGCTGGTTTGGTTAACGGTGGTGGCCGATCGCAATGTGCCGGATGCGCTGGTGGTAGACCTGCTTCCGGCCGGGCTGGAGCTGGAAAACCAGAATCTGGCTGACAGCAGCGCCAGCCTGCCGGAGAGCGGTAGCGAGGTGCAAAATCTGCTTAATCAGATGCAACAGGCGGATATTCAGCATATGGAGTTCCGCGACGATCGGTTCGTGGCTGCCGTCGCCGTTAACGAAGGTCAACCCGTGACGCTGGTCTACCTGGCGCGCGCGGTAACGCCGGGGACGTACCAGCTTCCACAACCGCAGGTGGAATCGATGTATGTTCCTCAGTGGCGGGCGACCGGCGCGAGCGAGGGGCTGCTGATTGTGACGCCTTAAATGAGCGGTTGGCGTGGTAAACGTGGCCGCTGGCTGTGGCTGGCGGTCGCGCCCTTTTTCATTCTCCTGGCGTTATGGGCGGCGGATAACCTCTGGCCGTTGCCCCTCAATGAAGTCCATCCTGCGCGGGTTGTGGTAGCCCATGACGGTACGCCGCTGTGGCGTTTTGCCGACGCCGGGGGGATCTGGCGTTATCCGGTAACCATTGAAGAGGTCTCCCCCCGTTACCTGGAGGCCTTAATCAATTACGAAGATCGCTGGTTCTGGCAGCACCCTGGCGTTAACCCTTTCTCCGTCGCGCGCGCGGCATGGCAGGATCTTACCGCCGGACGCGTTATTTCCGGTGGTAGTACGCTGACCATGCAGGTGGCGAGACTGCTGGACCCGCATCCGCGCACGTTCGGCGGTAAAATCCGCCAGCTTTGGCGCGCTCTCCAGCTTGAATGGCATCTTTCCAAGCGCGACATCCTGACGCTGTATCTGAACCGCGCGCCGTTCGGCGGTACGCTACAGGGTATTGGCGCCGCAAGCTGGGCCTACTTTGGCAAGTCGCCCGCGCGTCTGAGCTACGCTGACGCGGCGCTGCTGGCCGTGTTGCCGCAGGCGCCGAGCCGGTTACGCCCCGACCGCTGGCCAGCGAGAGCCGAAGTGGCGCGGAATAAAGTGCTGGATCGGATGGCGGCGCAGGGCGTCTGGCCTGCCGAAACGGTACGCGAGTCGCGTGAAGAGCCGGTCTGGCTGGCGCCGCGTCAAATGCCGCAACTGGCACCGCTTTTTGCCCGAATGATGTTGAGCAAAAGCCAGAACGACAAAATTGTGACCACGCTGGACGCCGGGTTGCAGCGGCAACTGGAAGATCTGGCGCGGGTATGGAAAGGGCGGCTGCCTGCACGCAGTTCGCTGGCGATGATCGTCGTCGATCATACCGATATGAGCGTGCGCGGCTGGGTAGGGTCGGTAGACCTGAATGACGACAGCCGTTTTGGCCATGTCGACATGGTAACGGCGATCCGATCGCCGGGATCGGTACTCAAACCCTTTGTGTATGGTCTGGCGCTGGATGACGCTTTGATCCATCCCGCGTCATTATTACAGGACGTTCCGCGCCGCACCGGAGATTACCGTCCGGGAAACTTCGACAGCGGATTTCACGGGCCGGTCAGCATGAGTGACGCGCTGGTACGTTCGCTGAATTTGCCTGCTGTTCAGGTGCTTGAAGCCTATGGGCCGAAACGATTTGCGGCAAAACTGCGTAACGTCGGCCTGCCGCTATATTTGCCTGCCGGCGCGGCGCCGAATCTTTCGCTGATTCTGGGCGGCGCGGGCGCGCGTCTTGACGAGATGGCGGCGGCGTACAGCGCGTTCGCCCGCCATGGGAAAGCGGCGAAACTACGGTTACAGCCGGACGATCCGTTGTGGGAAAGACCATTAATGTCGCCGGGAGCGGCGTGGATCATTCGACGGATTATGGCGGATGAAGCACAACCCTTGCCGGATAACGCGCTGCCGCGCATTGTGCCGTTGGCGTGGAAAACCGGCACCAGCTACGGTTATCGCGATGCGTGGGCTATTGGCGTTAACGCGCGCTATATCATCGGCATCTGGACAGGCAGACCCGACGGCACGCCTGTGGTGGGACAATTTGGTTTTGCCAGCGCGGTGCCATTGCTTAACCAGGTCAATAATCTGTTACTGGCGCATGCAGGACGCCTGCCGGAAGATCCGCGTCCGCAGACGGTAAGCCGCGGCGTCATTTGCTGGCCGGGCGGACAGTCTCTGCCTCCCGGAGACAGCAACTGTCGCCGCCGACTGGCGACCTGGCTGCTTGACGATAGCCAGCCGCCCACACTGCTGTTACCGGAACAGGAAGGCATAAACGGTATTCGTTTCCCGGTCTGGCTGGATGATACGGGACGGCGTGTCGCTGCCGACTGCCCGCAGGCGCGTGAGCACACTTTTATTGTCTGGCCGCGTCCACTGGAGCCGTGGCTGCCGTCGACGGAAAGACGTAGCGCCCGCTTGCCCGCGGCATCCGCCCTCTGCCCGCCGCTACAGGGCAGTAATGCTGCGCCGTTAATGCTGTCAGGGATAAGGGAAGGCGCAGTGATTAGGCAATTGCCCGGTCAGGAAAATGTCACGCTGCCCGTCTCGACTACCGGTGGTAAAGGGCATCGCTGGTGGTTTTTAAACGGCGAACCTGTTAATAGCGCAAACAATCGCCTTTCTTTATTATTAAATATCGCTGGACGTTATCAACTTGTCGTAATAGATGAGTCAGGTCAGGTTGCGGCGGTTAATTTTGAATTAATGCGTTAACAATTATTCTGAATACATTATGAATTTCTTTTATTTTAAGGTTAATGATAATTAATAATTAATAATTAATAATTAATAATTAATAATTAATTATTAATTATTCCTTGATTACCTCTTAAAGAGGGATATTGATAAATATCAAAAGATCCAACGCGCAAAACCGCGAGAATACGTTTTTATTTAACGAGTTGAATCATGAAAGAAATAAAAAGCCAGGGAAATGGCGAACAGCCCGCTATTTCCCGACGCAATTTTATCCAGGCCAGCTCCGCGCTTATTGCGCTACCGTTTGTCTCTTCGACAGCTACGGCTCAGGAGCGCGTGGCAACGGTGACTGAAAATAGGCCTGCGGAAAAAGTCGTCCAGACATGCAGCACATTTGACTGCGGGGGCAAATGCGATATTCGGGCGCATGTCAGTGACGGTATCGTGACGCGAATTTCAACGCGGCCTGATAATGCTTTGGATGCGCAAATGCCGGTGATGCGTGCCTGCGTTCGTGGACGCGCATACCGTAAATTTGTTTATCATCCTGACAGACTTAAATATCCCATGAAGCGCGTAGGAAAACGCGGTGAAGGAAAATTCGAGCGAATTTCCTGGGATGAAGCGACAACCTTAATCGCCGATAATTTAAAATCGATTACCGAAAAATATGGCCCGGCTTCGCGCTATGTTCATGTTGGCACCGCCGTTTCCGGCGGTACCTTTTCCGGCGATAAAATGGCGCGTCGCCTGCTGAATCTGACCGGCGGTTATCTCGAAAGCTACCATTCTGTGAGTATGGGTAACACGGCGGCTGCGACGCCCTATACTTACGGCACTGCCGCCAGCGGCAGTTCGCTGGATACGCTTTTAGAGACCAAACTGGTGATTCTGTGGGGCCATAACCCGACGGAGACCATTTTTGGCCATACCAACTATTTCTTGCAGAAAATGAAGCAGAACGGTACGCGGTTTATCGTGGTCGATCCGCGCTATTCCGACACCGTTGCGTCTCTGGCCGATCAGTGGATTCCGCTGCTGCCTACTACCGACAATGCGTTGATGGACGCGATGATGTACGTCATCATCAGCGAGAATCTGCACGATCGCGCGTTTATTGAGCGCTACGCTATCGGTTTTGACGAAGCCTCAATGCCGGAAGGCGTACCGGCTAACGAATCGCTGGTGGCGTATCTAATCGGCGCCAAAGACGGTGTTGTTAAGTCACCCGAGTGGGCGGAAAAGATCACCCATGTGCCGGCGCAAACCATTCGGCAGTTGGCGCGTGATTACGCGAATACCAAACCCGCCGCGTTGATTCAGGGGTGGGGACCACAGCGCCACAACTGCGGCGAGCGCACCGCACGCGGCTCGACCCTGCTGGCGACCATTACCGGTAATGTGGGCATCAAAGGTGGTTGGGCAGCGGGCTACGGTGGCTGCGCTAACCGTAAATTCGCCGCGGGTCCGGAGATGCCGGATAACCCGGTAAAAGCCAAAATTTCGGTAATGAACTGGGTGCAGGCCGCAGACGATGCCAGCAAAGTGACGCCGGATGTTGGGCTGAAAGATGCCGATGAGCTGGATGGTAACATCCGTCTTCTGTTCTCGCTGGCCGGGAATTATCTGGCGAATCAGAACCCCGACCTGCATCAGGCGGTACGCATACTGGAGGATGAGTCAAAGATCCAGTTTATTATTGCCAGCGATCTGTTTATGACGCCGAGCGCGAAATACGCCGATCTACTGCTGCCGGAAACCAGTTTCATGGAGCGCTGGAACATAGGGGAAACCTGGGGCACGGCAAGCTACCTGATTCTCTCTGAAAAACTGATCGAGCCTGAATTTGAGCGTCGCTCCGACTACGACTGGCTGCATGAGGTGGCAGCGAAATTAGGCATTGAGAACGAATTTAGCCAGGGACGCGATGAGAAAGCGTGGATTGAACACATCTGGGAACAGACGCGCCTGGCGATGCCGGACGAAAATCTGCCGGATTTTGCCACGCTGCAAAAGACCCGTCAGCATCTGTTCAAAAGCGCGCCGTTTGTCGCCTTTGAAGACAATATTCGCGATCCGGACAATCATCCGTTCCCGACGCCGTCAGGGAAAATAGAGATCTTCTCGAAGCGCCTGTACGACATGCAGCATCCGGAAATCCCGGCGTTGTCGCACTACGTTCCCGCGCATGAAGGCCCGGAGGATGCGCTGGCGAAAGATTTTCCGCTTCAGTTAATTACGTGGAAAGGGAAAAACCGCGCCAACTCAACGCAATACGCTAACCCGTGGCTGATTGAAGTTCAGCAGCAGAAATTGTGGATCAACCCGCAGGATGCGCAAAAGCGCGGCATTACGCATGGCGACATGGTACGCATTCATAATCCACGCGGGATTTGCGAAATTCCGGCGGAAGTGACGCCGCGCATTATTCCCGGCGTTGTTGCGATGCAGGCTGGTGCCTGGTGGCAGCCGGATAAGAACGGTATTGATAAAGGCGGCTGCGCGAACGTCCTCAGTTCGGCCCGTATTACCGCTCTGGCGAAGGGAAATTCACATCAAACCATGCTGGTGGAGGTGGTTAAAGCATGAGTCAGTTTACACATTTTCCGCCGGTGAGCGATAAACAGTTGGGATTTTTTATCGACTCCTCACGCTGCTCCGGCTGTAAAGCCTGCCAGGTGGCCTGCAAAGACAAACATAATCTGGAAGTAGGCCGTCGTTTCCGCCGCGTCTATGAAGTCAAGGGCGGGAGTTTCATCCCGACCGGGCAGGGCGGGGTCAGCAACAACGTATTTGCTTATACGCTTTCTATTTCCTGCAACCACTGCGCGGACCCGATCTGCACCAAAAATTGCCCGACCACCGCCATGCATAAACGTCCGGGCGACGGCATCGTGCGCGTTGATACCGACAAATGTGTCGGCTGTGGCTATTGCGCCTGGTCCTGCCCTTATGGCGCACCGCAACTTAACGAGCAGACTGGTCAAATGTCCAAGTGTGATATGTGCATTGATTTACAGGCGAAAGGTGAACAGCCCGTCTGTGTCGCGACCTGTCCGCTGGAGGCCATCAAGTTTGGCCCTATTGATGAACTGCGCGCGAAGTACGGCAGCGTATGTGACGTGAACGGGCTGCCAGATTCATCAATCACCAAACCTAATCTGGTTGTCAAAGCGCATCAGGGCGCAGAAAAAGAGGGTAAACGCCATGCATGAGTTACCGCTGCTGATTTTTACGCTCTGTTTGCAAGGGTCTGTGGGTGTGACTCTGTGGCTGGCGTTGGGCCGCCAGTACGCCGTAGATGGACGAGTGCCTGCACGCGGCGCGCTTCCCGCAATGGCGGGAGCGTTTGTACTGGCCTGCGTGGGGCTGCTCGCTTCAGCGCTGCACATGGGCTATCCCCTGAATGCGCTAAACGCGTTACGTCATGTCGCCAGTTCGTGGCTGAGTCGCGAAATCGTCTTTGCCAGCCTTTATCTGGCGGCGCTGGGACTGGGCGTTGTGCTGCTGTTTTTCCGTAAACCAGGCTGGCAACCGCTGCTGGCGCTGGCGGCAGCGCTCGGATTGGTGGATGTATTCTGCATGGCACAGATTTATATCCATGCCTCGGTGGCGACCTGGCAGCATAGCAACACGCTGGCGCTGTTCTTTGGTACGTCAGGCATTATCGGCTCGTTAGTCATTGCGCTGGCTTATCTGCGCAACGCTGGCGCCGCAATGCGCTGCGCCGTGGTGGTGGTCGCACTGATGGTGCTGATTCGCCTGATCATGCAGCCGCTATGGCTGGCGGATATCCATGCGGTGGATACGACGGTCGTAACTTTCCCGCATCGTCCGCTACAGGCGTTGGCGCAGTTGCGTGACGTCTATATTCTCGGTTGGTGTGTCTCAGCGGTGGGAATGCTCTGCTTTGCCGCTGGCGGTCTGCGAAATGCCAGAGGGACTCTGGTGGTGGGCAGCGTATTGTTGCTTATCGGCGAGATTGTGCTTCGCTACGTCTTCTTTAGTATTGGCTGATGGTTAATCTGACGATCGATCCGGCGGTAGACGTGACGCAGGCCTGCGTTCGGCGTCGTTTTCGTTTTTCTTCCTGCCGCGCTTGCACCGATGTTTGCCCGGCGCAGGTGTTTTCGCTGGCGCAGGGGCAGGTCAGCATAGATACGACGCGCTGCATAGCATGTGGCGACTGTCTGTTTGTCTGTCCTGTTGACGCCATTACCGGTGTCAAACCGGTTAAACGCTTTGTGCAGGGGAATACGTTGGTGGGGCCGTTTTCGTTACAGGCGTCAACGGTCGATGAGCTGCTTCTCTGGCACAGCCAGTATGGTATTCGCTTTATTGATATTATAGTAGAGCGGTCGGCGCAGTGGTTGATGGCGATGGCGGGGCTAAATTTAGCGCTACGCCGCTACGGTGAGCCATGTTGGTCTTTTAAACACGTTGTCGGCGCAGAGATTAACGCTTCGCGGCGCACGCTGTTTCATGTTCCGCGCGACACCATTACTCCATGCGCCGTCGAGCCGGGGAAACGGCGTCTCAGGCAGGCGTTTTCCGCCCTCAGCGAATGCGTGCCCGAAATCAGCCTGGAAGTGTGCAGGATGTGCGGAGCCTGTTGGCGAAGCTGTCCGGAAAACGTTATCCAGTTTGCCGACGATACCCTAACGATAGCGGCGGCGCGCTGTACGGGATGCGGCGGCTGTGTGGCGGTATGTCCGCATAAGGCGCTGCGGCTGCGGTTTGACGTGGAACCCGCGCAAACGCGGCATGTTGCGGCGCATACGCTCACCTGCGAAAGCTGCGAACGGACTTTCCATGCTCTCACGCCTGAACACACGCGCTGCTTGCTGTGTCAGTACCATGAGTTTGCTATGCGTCTTTGACTTTTGTTGCTAATGCTCATTTTATTTTAAAAAAATGTTACCTGCATCCATAGGCAATTGATGGGATGCTCTTTATAATCCGCGCCTGACATAACAACAGAACATTTTTCAGAGGTAAACATGGCTATTGAACGGACTTTTTCCATCATTAAACCCAACGCGGTGGCAAAAAACGTTATTGGCAGCATCTTTGCGCGCTTTGAAGCAGCAGGGTTCAGGATTGTTGGTACCAAAATGTTGCACCTGACCGTTGAGCAGGCGCGCGGCTTCTATGCTGAGCACGACGGCAAGCCGTTCTTTGACGGTCTGGTGGAGTTCATGACCTCTGGTCCTATCGTGGTATCCGTGCTGGAAAGTGAAAATGCGGTACAGCGTCACCGCGATCTGCTTGGCGCCACCAATCCGGCGAACGCGCTGGCTGGTACGCTACGTGCCGACTACGCTGACAGCTTTACTGAAAACGGCACCCACGGTTCGGATTCGCTGGAATCCGCGCAGCGCGAAATCGCCTTTTTCTTCGGTGAAGGCGAAGTGTGCCCGCGCACCCGTTAATCGGGGCATCTTTACACATTATTTTCGCTAATGCCGCGTGCAGACGTGGCATCCTTGCGGCAAAATTTGTACAATGCAGCGCCCCCGGACGAGCAGCAAGTTCACCGGGGCGTTTCTTTTTTCAACCCTCCAGGGGCCATAACGTGTAATAACGAGGCCGGAATAGCATATGTCTGAACAAATTGTCACACCTGAAAGCAGCACCCCGGTAGTTCCCAACAACGAAGCAAAAATCAACCTGCTGGATCTAAACCGTCAGCAGATGCGCGAGTTTTTTAAAAACTTAGGTGAAAAACCTTTCCGCGCCGATCAGGTGATGAAATGGATGTATCACTATTGCTGCGATAATTTTGATGAGATGACCGACATCAATAAAGTGTTGCGCGGCAAATTAAAAGAGGTCGCGGAAATCCGCGCGCCGGAGGTGGTGGAAGAGCAGCGTTCCTCAGACGGTACCATTAAGTGGGCGATTGCTGTCGGCGATCAGCGCGTTGAAACGGTCTACATCCCGGAGGACGACCGCGCTACGCTGTGCGTCTCTTCACAGGTAGGATGCGCGCTGGAGTGCAAATTTTGTTCAACTGCGCAGCAGGGCTTTAACCGCAACCTGCGCGTATCGGAAATTATCGGTCAGGTCTGGCGTGCGGCGAAAATTGTCGGCGCGGCCAAAGTCACTGGCCAGCGTCCGATCACCAACGTGGTCATGATGGGGATGGGCGAGCCGTTGCTTAACCTGACCAACGTCGTACCGGCGATGGAAATTATGCTCGATGACTTTGGTTTCGGCCTGTCCAAACGCCGTGTAACGCTCTCAACGTCCGGCGTGGTGCCTGCGCTGGATAAACTGGGCGATATGATAGACGTTGCGCTGGCTATCTCCTTGCATGCGCCGAATGACGCCATTCGCGACGAAATCGTCCCGATCAACAAAAAATACAATATCGAAACGTTCCTGGGCGCGGTTCGCCGCTACCTGGAAAAATCCAACGCCAATCAGGGGCGCGTGACGATTGAATACGTGATGCTTGACCACGTCAACGACGGCACTGAACACGCGCATCAACTGGCGGAACTATTAAAAGAGACGCCTTGTAAGATTAATCTGATTCCGTGGAACCCGTTCCCTGGCGCGCCGTATGGCCGCAGCTCCAACAGCCGTATCGATCGCTTTTCTAAAGTTTTGATGAGTTATGGCTTCACGACCATCGTACGCAAGACGCGTGGTGATGACATTGATGCGGCGTGCGGACAGTTGGCAGGCGACGTGATTGACCGTACTAAACGTACCCTGCGTAAGCGTATGCAGGGAGAGGCGATTGATATCAAGGCTATTTGATAGCAGTTGCGCCACGGTGCATTCATTATACCGTGGTGCAATGTCAGTTGAATAATGCTTTACGTTGTACTTGTCTGGTCAATAATAACGGTGCGTTTTTGTCGACTTTAAGGCAGTATGTAACGGTACAACAAGAGTTTAGCCTTGTGTCTTAAGCGGTTTTGTCATCTGCGGCCTGACAGGCTTATACTGTCTGACTAAGGTTAACTCACCTGATGTTTCGCGGTGTGGGCGGGCATTACGGCTCGTCGGCACCTGAATCCTAATTTACACGTACCTGTAGCTGTAGCGAATGAATACTGAAGCCACGCACGACCAAAATGAAGCACAAACCACCGGCGTTCGTCTGCGCAATGCCCGTGAACAACTCGGACTCAGCCAGCAGGCTGTCGCTGAGCGACTTTGCCTGAAGGTTTCTACGGTACGCGATATTGAAGAAGATAAGGCGCCGTCCGATCTTGCTTCAACCTTTCTGCGCGGATATATCCGCTCATATGCGCGTCTGGTACATGTTCCAGAAGAGGAACTGCTGCCGGGGCTGGAAAAGCAGGCCCCGCTGCGCTCCGCCAAAGTCGCCCCAATGCAGAGTTTCTCATTAGGAAAGCGTCGTAAAAAACGCGACGGCTGGTTAATGTCTTTTACCTGGCTGGTACTGTTTGTGGTCGTGGGGCTGACTGGCGCCTGGTGGTGGCAGAACCATAAGGCGCAGCAGGAAGAGATCACGACGATGGCCGATCAAAGCACGGCTGAACTGAGCGCAGATAAAGACAGCGGCCAAAGCGTACCACTGGACACCCGTGCCGCGACAAGCCAGGATACGACGCCAGCGCAAACGGCTCCTGCGACGCCGGTTGATTCGACGGCGGCGACGCAAACGCCAGCGCCAATGCAAAATACGGTAGTCGCGCCTTCGCAGGCGAATGTCGATACGGCTGCCACATCTGCCGCGCCAGCGGCAACGGAGACGCCGTCCGCGTTGCCGACCGATCAGGCTGGCGTAGCGGCGCCTGCTGCCGATCCGAACGCGCTGGTGATGAATTTTACCGCTGACTGCTGGCTCGAAGTAACTGACGCCACGGGTAAGAAACTGTTTAGCGGTATGCAGCGTAAAGATGGCAATTTAAACCTAACCGGTCAGGCGCCTTATAAGCTTAAAATTGGCGCGCCGGCCGCGGTGCAGATCCAGTATCAAGGAAAACCTGTCGATCTGAGCCGCTTTATCAGAACTAATCAGGTTGCGCGTCTGACCCTTAATGCCGAACCAACACCGGCGCAGTAACAGACGGGTAACGCGGGAGATTTCTCATGCATAACCAGGCTCCGATTCAACGTAGAAAATCGACACGTATTTACGTTGGGAATGTGCCGATTGGCGATGGCGCCCCCATTACCGTCCAGTCGATGACCAACACGCGCACCACGGATGTGGCGGCGACGGTGAGTCAAATTAAAGCGCTTGAGCGCGTGGGCGCGGATATTGTGCGTGTTTCCGTGCCAACCATGGACGCTGCCGAAGCGTTTAAGCTCATCAAACAGCAGGTTAGCGTCCCTCTGGTCGCCGATATTCACTTCGACTACCGCATTGCGCTGAAAGTAGCGGAATATGGCGTCGATTGCCTGCGCATCAATCCCGGCAATATCGGTAACGAAGAACGCATTCGTATGGTGGTGGACTGCGCGCGCGACAAAAACATCCCTATCCGTATCGGCGTAAATGCCGGATCGCTGGAAAAAGATCTGCAGGAAAAGTACGGCGAGCCGACCCCGCAGGCATTGCTGGAATCGGCAATGCGCCATGTCGATCATCTCGATCGTCTCAACTTCGATCAGTTCAAAGTGAGCGTAAAAGCTTCCGATGTATTCCTTGCCGTTGAGTCTTATCGTCTGTTGGCTAAACAGATCGATCAGCCGCTGCATTTGGGGATCACCGAAGCGGGCGGCGCGCGTAGCGGGGCGGTCAAGTCGGCGATCGGTTTGGGTCTGTTGTTATCGGAAGGCATCGGCGACACGCTGCGCGTATCGTTGGCGGCCGACCCGGTGGAAGAGATTAAAGTAGGGTTTGATATACTGAAGTCGCTGCGCATTCGCGCGCGCGGCATCAATTTCATCGCCTGCCCGACCTGTTCTCGCCAGGAGTTTGACGTTATCGGCACGGTGAACGCGCTGGAGCAACGTCTGGAAGATATCATCACCCCGATGGATGTCTCGATCATCGGCTGCGTGGTGAATGGGCCGGGCGAAGCGCTGGTATCGACGCTGGGTGTGACGGGCGGCAATAAGAAAAGCGGCCTGTATGAAGACGGCGTGCGTAAAGATCGTCTCGATAACGACGATATGATCGCGCAGCTTGAATCCCGTATTCGCGCGAAAGCAAGTCAACTTGATGAAGCGCGTCGGATTGACGTGCTGCAGGTTGAAAAATAAGAACGTGATGGGAAGCGGCGTGCTTCCCGTGTATGATTGAACCCGCATGGCTCCCGGTTCGTTCGGGGAAGCGCTGAGGGTTCATTTTTATATTCAGAAAGAGAATAAACGTGGCAAAAAACATTCAAGCCATTCGCGGCATGAACGATTATCTGCCTGGCGAAACCGCCATCTGGCAGCGCATTGAAGGCACACTCAAAAACGTGCTCGGCAGCTACGGTTACAGTGAAATCCGCTTGCCGATTGTAGAGCAGACCCCGTTATTCAAACGCGCGATCGGTGAAGTTACTGACGTGGTTGAAAAAGAGATGTATACCTTTGAGGATCGCAACGGCGATAGCCTGACATTGCGCCCTGAAGGTACGGCGGGCTGTGTACGCGCCGGCATCGAACATGGTCTCCTGTACAATCAGGAACAGCGTTTGTGGTATATCGGACCGATGTTCCGTCACGAGCGTCCGCAAAAAGGTCGCTACCGTCAGTTCCATCAGCTAGGCGCCGAAGTCTTTGGCTTACAAGGCCCGGATATCGACGCGGAGCTGATTATGCTGACCGCACGCTGGTGGCGCGCGCTGGGCATCGCTGAACACGTTAGTCTGGAGCTGAACTCTATTGGTTCGTTAGAAGCGCGTGCGAACTATCGCGATGCGCTGGTCGCGTTCCTCGAACAGCATCAAGAGACGCTGGACGAAGACTGCAAACGCCGTATGTATACCAATCCGCTACGTGTGCTGGATTCAAAAAACCCGGACGTGCAGGCGCTGCTCAACGACGCGCCTGCTTTGGGCGACTATCTCGATGACGATTCACGCGAGCACTTTGCCGGTCTGTGCAAATTGCTGGACGCGGCGGGGATTGCCTACACCGTCAACCAGCGTCTGGTGCGCGGTCTTGACTACTACAACCGCACTGTATTTGAATGGGTAACAAGCAGTCTGGGGTCACAAGGCACCGTCTGTGCAGGTGGTCGTTACGACGGTCTGGTAGAACAACTGGGCGGTCGCACTACCCCGGCAGTGGGCTTTGCGATGGGCCTGGAACGACTTGTTTTGTTAGTTCAGGCAGTTAATCCGGAATTTATTGCCTCTCCTGTTGTCGATATATACCTGGTGGCTGCCGGCGCGGAAACGCAGTCTGCGGCAATGACGCTGGCGGAGCGGCTGCGCGATGAAATGCCAGGCGTGAAGCTAATGACAAACCACGGCGGCGGCAACTTTAAGAAACAGTTTGCCCGCGCCGATAAGTGGGGCGCCCGTATTGCACTGGTTCTTGGCGAATCTGAAGTCGCCAATGGGACTGTTGTAGTGAAGGATTTGCGCTCCGGTGAGCAAACGGCAGTGGCGCAGGACAGCGTCGCCGCGCATTTGCGCACTTTATTGGGCTAAGGAGAAGGACAGCGTGGAAATTTACGAGAACGAACACGACCAGGTGGATGCGATTAAACGCTTCTTTGCCGAAAACGGCAAAGCGCTGGCTGTCGGAGTGATTTTAGGGGTTGGCGCGCTGGTTGGCTGGCGTTACTGGGGCAGCCATCAGACGGAGTCCGCGCGTGCTGCTTCTCTGGCGTATCAAAATGCGGTGACGGCAGTAAGCGCCGATAAGCCGGATAGCATTCCTGCCGCTGAAAAATTCGCGGCTGAGAATAAAAATACCTATGGTGCGCTGGCGTCTATGGAACTGGCGCAGCAGTTTGTGGATAAGAATGAACTTAAAAAAGCCGAAGCCCAGTTGCAGCAGGGGTTGGCGGCCACCAGCGATGAAAATCTCAAAGCGGTAATTAATCTGCGTCTCGCTCGCGTTCAGTTGCAGCTCAAGCAAGCTGACGCCGCGCTGAAAACTCTGGATGCCATTAAAGGCGAAGGATGGACGGCCATTGTCGCTGATTTGCGTGGCGAAGCGTTGCTGAGTAAGGGTGATAAAAAAGGCGCGCGCAGCGCATGGGAAGCGGGCGTCAATAGCGATGCTTCTCCGGCGTTGAGCGAAATGATGCAGATGAAAATCAATAATTTGTCCATCTGAGAGGGACCCGATGCAATTGCGTAAATTACTTCTGCCAGGGTTGCTTTCCGTTACCCTGCTCAGCGGCTGTTCACTGTTTAGCGGCGAAGAAGATGTCGTTAAGATGTCTCCATTACCGCAAGTTGAAAACCAGTTTACCCCGACCACTGCCTGGAGCACCTCTGTCGGGAACGGAATTGGCGACTTTTATTCTAACCTTCATCCGGTAATGGCAGATAACGTGGTCTATGCAGCCGATCGCGCGGGCGTGGTAAAAGCGCTCAATGCGGATGATGGCAAAGAGATCTGGTCTGTGAATCTGGGCGAGAAAGACGGCTGGTTCTCCCGTTCGTCCGCGCTATTGTCCGGCGGCGTCACGGTCGCGGGCGGTCACGTCTATATCGGCAGTGAAAAGGCCGAGGTTTATGCGCTGAATACCAGCGACGGCACCACGGCATGGCAGACGAAGGTCGCAGGCGAAGCGTTGTCTCGTCCGGTTGTCAGTGATGGAATCGTCCTTATCCATACCAGCAACGGTCAGTTGCAGGCGCTAAATCAGGCGGATGGCGCAATTAAATGGACGGTGAACCTGGATATGCCTTCGCTGTCGCTGCGCGGCGAATCTGCGCCGGCAACCGCGTTCGGCGCGGCTATCGTCGGTGGTGATAATGGCCGCGTCAGCGCCGTGTTGATGCAACAAGGGCAGATGATTTGGCAACAGCGTATCTCCCAGGCCACCGGCCCAACGGAAATTGACCGTCTGAGCGATGTCGATACCACGCCGGTTGTGGTAAACGGCGTCGTTTACGCGTTGGCATATAATGGTAACTTAACGGCGCTGGATCTGCGCAGTGGTCAGATTATGTGGAAACGCGAGCTGGGCTCGGTCAATGACTTTATCGTCGACGGCGACCGTATCTACCTGGTCGATCAGAACGATCGCGTGCTGGCGCTGACCACTGACGGTGGCGTAACGCTGTGGACGCAAAGCGATCTGCTGCACCGTTTGCTGACCTCCCCGGTGCTGTATAATGGTGATTTAGTCGTCGGCGATAGCGAAGGTTATCTGCACTGGATTAATGTTGATGATGGGCGTTTTGTGGCCCAACAGAAAGTAGACAGCTCCGGTTTCCTGACCGAACCGACGGTGGCGGAGGGTAAACTGCTCATCCAGGCTAAAGACGGTACGGTCTACGCGATTACGCGTTAATCGTCACGGTTGTGCGTTTTAAAAAACGGCTCCTGGTGTAGGGGCCGTTTTCCTGTTTTTAACAACGGCGCAAAATGTGCGCGTTGTCTGATGATTTTTTAAATGAGGCTTTAAACATGGTACCTGTGGTCGCGCTTGTCGGGCGCCCTAACGTCGGAAAATCCACGCTATTTAACCGTCTGACCCGCACCCGAGATGCGCTGGTTGCGGATTTCCCGGGTCTGACTCGTGACCGTAAGTACGGTCGTGCGGAGGTTGAAGGCCGCGAGTTTATCTGTATCGACACCGGCGGTATTGACGGCACTGAAGACGGCGTCGAAACGCGGATGGCGGAACAGTCGCTGCTGGCGATTGAAGAAGCGGATGTGGTGTTATTCATGGTAGATGCGCGCGCTGGCCTGATGCCGGCGGATGAAGCGATTGCCAAACATCTACGTTCCCGTGAAAAACCGACCTTCCTGGTGGCGAATAAAACTGATGGTCTCGATCCCGATCAGGCGGTTGTCGATTTTTACTCGCTGGGATTAGGCGAAATATACCCTATCGCCGCATCGCATGGTCGCGGCGTATTGAGCCTGCTGGAACATGTGCTTTTGCCGTGGATGGATGATGTCGCGCCGCAGGAAGAGGTGGATGAAGACGCAGAATACTGGGCGCAATTCGAGGCGGAAGAAAATGGCGAAGAAGCGCCGGAAGATGACTTTAATCCGCAGGATCTGCCGATTAAGTTAGCGATTGTGGGTCGCCCGAACGTAGGTAAGTCCACGCTCACTAACCGTATTCTCGGCGAAGAACGCGTGGTGGTATACGACATGCCCGGCACTACTCGCGACAGCATTTATATCCCGATGGAACGCGACGAACGGGAATATGTGCTGATTGACACGGCGGGGGTACGTAAGCGCGGGAAAATCACCGATGCGGTAGAAAAGTTCTCGGTGATTAAAACGTTGCAGGCGATTGAAGACGCTAACGTCGTACTGTTGGTTATCGATGCGCGCGAGGGGATCTCTGACCAGGATTTGTCTCTGCTGGGCTTTATCCTCAATAGTGGGCGCTCACTCGTTATCGTAGTCAACAAATGGGATGGCCTGAGCCAGGAAGTCAAAGAGCAGGTGAAAGAGACGCTGGATTTCCGTCTGGGCTTTATTGATTTTGCCCGCGTTCATTTTATCTCTGCGTTGCACGGTAGCGGCGTCGGTAACCTGTTTGAGTCCGTACGTGAGGCTTACGACAGTTCCACTCGCCGGGTGAGCACTGCGATGCTGACCCGTATCATGACGATGGCGGTTGAAGATCATCAGCCACCGCTGGTACGCGGTCGCCGCGTGAAGCTGAAATATGCCCACGCTGGCGGCTATAACCCGCCGATTGTGGTTATTCACGGCAACCAGGTAAAAGATCTGCCGGATTCCTATAAGCGCTATCTGATGAACTACTTCCGCAAGTCGTTGGAAGTGATGGGTACGCCGATTCGCATTCAGTTTAAAGAAGGGGAAAACCCGTATGCGAACAAGCGTAACACGCTGACGCCAACGCAAATGCGCAAACGTAAGCGTTTGATGAAGCATATCAAGAAAAGCAAGTAACGCTTTTTCAGTAATGTTCCAGGCCTGACAAGCGTAGCGCTATCAGGCCTTTCGAGTAAAAGTGAATTACGCGCCTGAGGAGAATGTTATGGAAATAACCTGCCCCGTTTGCCATCACGCGCTGGAGCGCGATGGCGATACTGCGCATTGCGCGACATGCGCTAAAGATTTTGCGTTGCAGGCGATTTGCCCCGACTGCCGCCAGCCGTTACAGGTTTTGAAAGCCTGCGGCGCGGTGGACTATTTTTGCCAGAACGGTCATGGTTTAATTTCAAAAAAACGGGTTAATTTCGTCATTCTCGATCAATAAAACCGCTGGCGACGTTACGCCGCAGAAGGGCCAACGTCTTATTCGGCTAAGGGCAAAATAGCTATTCAATATCCCCGTAACATTAGCAGAGTCATCCTGCCCGGCGGCTATTTTATCCTTTTATTTACCCACTTATTTATAGTAAATATTATTCCTCGGAATTTATATTAAATTTACCGTAATCTTCGCGGCGGACGAATTAGCCATAAAACAGGTATATAAAAAGGCGCGGCTAACACGCTAAACACGTGTCGAATTTGTGCGATTTCCATATTAATCACAAATGCACGCTTCACCTTTTTGCCACAGTTCGACCAGAGAGGCTGGCGCATCGTTTTCGGGAACCAGAATAACGATGTCTGTATATTGCGCCTGTTGGTGCTGCGTCCAGATTATCTGGATCCGGAAATAGCGCTGGTCACCTTTGCCGGGTGAGTTCACCTGGCCCGGCGGCGAACCCACGGGTAACGTCTGCTTCAGAATATCGGTGATCCGCTGGCGTTGGGGAGCCGTCAACGTTGCTAACGCAATCTTGCGCTGCTTATTTAGCTTAGGGATAAATGCCACCCCGCCTTCACGCGCCAGTTCCACAATGGCGTCATCGGTAAGCTCAGGGATATCCATCTATAGCACTCCTACGGTTTTCCATGCCTGCTCAATGGCGGAAGCCGTTGTTTGCCCGGAACGTTTTTCTCCGTGGGCAATGGTGAGTCTGGCAAAGTCCGCAAAACTGGCATTTTGGGCGAGATTGCGATCGCACAGCGTATCATACCAGGCATAACCGGCTTTTTCCCAGGCATAACCGCCGATTTGGCGGGCGGCCAGGTAAAATGCCCGGTTCGGGATGCCGGAATTAAGATGCACACCGCCATTGTCTTCACGGGTTTTAATAAAATCCTGCATATGAGCAGGCTGAGGGTCTTTTCCAAGTAGCGGATCGTCATACGCGGTGCCCGGCGCGGCCATAGAGCGTAACCCTTTGCCGTTAATACCTTTAGCCAGTAGCCCTTCGCCAATAATCCAGTCAGCCTGCCCGGCAGTTTGCTGGAGATGAAACTGTTTTACCAGTGAACCAAAAACGTCGGAAAGCGATTCATTCAGCGCGCCAGCTTGCTCAAAATAAATTAACCCGGCTTCTGTTTCTGTAACGCCGTGAGTCAACTCATGCGCGACGATATCAATCGCAATCGTAAAACGGTTAAATATTTCTCCATCGCCGTCGCCAAATACCATCTGCTGCCCATTCCAGAACGCGTTCTGGTAGTCGCGACCGTAGTGTACTGTACCGATCAGCGCCAGACCTTTATTATCCAGCGAGTCGCGATGATACTTTTGCCAGAAAAATTCGTGGGTAATGCCGAGATAATCATAAGCTTCATCAACGGCGATATCGCCGTTGGACGGTTGTCCCTCATGGCGAACCTGTAATCCAGGTAATTCCTGAGCTTGTCTGGCGTCGTAGATATCGCGTTCAAGCTGGCCTGGATGGGCGGGATGGGACACAGGTGATTTGACAGGCTTATGCGCCATCAGAGTTTGCACATGCGTTAACGTCAGACGAGCGCATCGCTGTTGGGGCGCCGAGCCGTTCGCGATAATACGGCGCAAAATATAAGGTGGGATCACAGTGTGGCAAGAAACAGTATTCATACCGATCTCCTTATGGCGGACAATGCCGAAAAGAACATCAGTAGTATAGATTGTGAGCATCAAAGCATTATATGCTTTTATCCTAAACGGATCTTTTTTACAGGTTTGATGGCGGTCACTTCACTGGTCACCCAACCGTCTTTCAGGCGCGTGGTCATTATATCGCCCACGTTAAGCTGTTTCACTTTTTTCAGCACGTGACCGTCGGTTGCGGTTGAGACACTGTAGCCTCGCGCCATCGTCGCCAGCGGGCTAACGGCTTCCAGGTGCGTTACCGCATTACCGAAACGCTCGCGCTGTTCGCTTAACCGTGCGCGGAGGTTTTCCGCCAGACGATATTCCAGTTGCTGAACGCGCGACTGCGCACGGTGAATACGCGGTTGCGGGTTTTGTTGATTCAGACGCTGCGTTAGGCGCTGCTGCTGCTGGGCTGCGCGTTTTAGTTGGGCTTCAAGCGCGATGCTCATGCGTTGGCGTAACCGTTCCAGAGCAGTCTGTTGACGCGCCAGTCGCAGTTGCGGATGCTGTTGTTGCAGACGGTGGTACAGTTGGGTAAACCGCCGCTGGCGGTTAGCCAGATAATAATCCATCGCCATTTCCAGCCGCTGGCGCGCGGTCTGTATCTGGCGCAGCAGCTCCTGCTGGTTACGGCTGACGATTTCCGCCGCTGCGGACGGCGTGGGCGCGCGCAGGTCGGCGACAAAATCGGCTATCGTGACGTCCGTTTCGTGGCCGACGGCGCTCACCACCGGAATGGTGCTGGCAAAAATTGCTCGTGCGACGCGCTCGTCGTTAAAGCTCCATAAATCTTCCAGCGACCCGCCGCCGCGCCCGACGATCAGCACGTCGCACTCTTTGCGGATGTTAGCAAGCTCAATGGCACGCACGATCTGCCCTGGCGCGTCGTCGCCCTGAACTGCTGTTGGGTAGATAATGACCGGCAACGACGGATCGCGGCGTTTCAGCACGTGAAGAATATCGTGCAGCGCCGCGCCGGTTTTCGAGGTGATAACCCCTACGCAGTGGGCTGGGGAGGGCAACGGTTGTTTATGTTGCTGATCGAACAACCCTTCGGCCTGCAATTTGGCTTTTAGCTGCTCATACTTCTGCTGCAAAAGCCCTTCGCCCGCGGGCTGCATACTTTCGGCGATAATCTGGTAGTCGCCGCGCGGCTCGTACAGCGTAATATTGGCGCGTACCAGTACTTGCTGCCCGTGCTGCGGGCGGAACGTGACCCGACGATTGCTGTTACGGAACATCGCACAGCGTACCTGAGCGGTATCGTCTTTGAGCGTAAAGTACCAGTGACCCGAAGCAGGCTGCGTGAAATTAGAAATCTCGCCGCTGATCCATACCTGTCCCATCTCCTGTTCTAACAGCAGACGAACCGTCTGGTTGAGGCGGCTTACGGTAAAAATTGAGGAAGTCTGAGAGGATAACATGTGAGCGGGATCAAATTCTAAATCAGCAGGTTATTCAATCGATAGTAACCTGCTCACAGGGGATCGCAAGCACTATTTGCAAAAAAGTGTAGATGCAACCGATTACGTTCTGTATAATGCCGCGGCAATATTTATTAACCTCCCAGGTGAGATATTGCCCATGCTACGTATCGCTAAAGAAGCCCTGACGTTTGACGACGTCCTCCTTGTTCCCGCTCACTCTACCGTTCTGCCGAATACTGCCGATCTCAGCACGCAGTTGACGAAAACCATTCGTCTGAATATTCCTATGCTTTCTGCGGCGATGGACACCGTGACTGAAGCGCGCCTGGCAATTGCCCTGGCACAGGAAGGCGGCATTGGTTTTATCCACAAAAACATGTCTATTGAGCGCCAGGCGGAAGAAGTTCGCCGCGTGAAGAAACACGAGTCCGGCGTAGTGACCGACCCGCAGACCGTCCTGCCAACCACCACGTTGCATGAAGTGAAAGCCCTGACCGAGCGTAACGGCTTCGCGGGCTATCCGGTGGTGACTGAAGACAACGAGCTGGTAGGTATTATCACCGGTCGTGACGTGCGTTTCGTCACCGATCTGAACCAGCCGGTCAGCGTTTATATGACGCCGAAAGAGCGTCTGGTGACCGTTCGCGAAGGCGAAGCCCGTGAAGTCGTACTGGCAAAAATGCACGAAAAACGCGTAGAAAAAGCGCTGGTCGTTGATGATAACTTCCATCTGCTTGGCATGATTACCGTAAAAGATTTCCAGAAAGCGGAACGTAAACCAAACTCCTGTAAAGATGAGCAGGGCCGTTTACGTGTCGGCGCCGCGGTCGGCGCAGGCGCGGGCAACGAAGAGCGCGTTGACGCGCTGGTGGCGGCAGGCGTTGACGTACTGCTGATCGACTCTTCTCACGGTCATTCAGAAGGTGTGTTGCAACGTATTCGTGAGACGCGCGCTAAATATCCGGATCTGCAAATCATCGGCGGCAACGTCGCGACGGGCGCAGGCGCTCGCGCGCTGGCGGAAGCGGGTTGCAGCGCGGTGAAAGTGGGTATCGGTCCGGGCTCTATCTGTACCACCCGTATCGTTACTGGTGTGGGCGTGCCGCAAATTACCGCGGTGTCCGACGCGGTGGAAGCGCTGGAAGGCACCGGGATTCCGGTTATCGCTGACGGCGGTATTCGCTTCTCCGGCGACATCGCTAAAGCCATCGCCGCTGGCGCGAGCGCCGTCATGGTCGGCTCTATGCTGGCCGGTACGGAAGAGTCTCCGGGCGAAATCGAACTCTACCAGGGCCGTTCTTACAAATCTTACCGCGGCATGGGCTCGCTGGGCGCGATGTCTAAAGGTTCCTCCGACCGTTACTTCCAGAGCGACAACGCCGCCGATAAACTGGTGCCGGAAGGTATCGAAGGTCGCGTAGCGTATAAAGGTCGCCTGAAAGAGATCATTCACCAGCAGATGGGCGGCCTGCGTTCCTGTATGGGGCTGACCGGTTGTGCTACCATCGACGAACTACGTACTAAAGCGGAGTTTGTGCGTATCAGCGGTGCGGGTATCCAGGAAAGCCACGTTCACGACGTGACCATCACCAAAGAGTCCCCGAACTACCGTCTGGGCTCCTGATTTTCTTCGCCCGACCTTCGCGTCGGGCGATTTATTTAATCTGTTTCACTTGCCTCGGAATTAGCGTCAATGACAGACAATATTCATAAACATCGCATTCTCATCCTGGATTTCGGATCGCAATACACTCAGTTGGTCGCACGTCGCGTGCGTGAACTGGGCGTTTATTGCGAACTGTGGGCATGGGATGTAACTGAAGCACAAATCCGTGAGTTCAATCCAAGCGGCATTATCCTTTCCGGCGGCCCGGAAAGTACCACCGAAGAAAACAGCCCGCGCGCGCCGCAGTATGTCTTTGAAGCAGGCGTGCCGGTATTTGGCGTCTGCTACGGGATGCAGACCATGGCGATGCAGCTTGGCGGTCATGTAGAAGGTTCTAATGAACGTGAATTTGGTTACGCGCAGGTCGAAGTGCTGACCGACAGCGCATTGGTTCGCGGTATTGAAGACTCCCTGACCGCTGACGGCAAGCCGTTGCTGGATGTCTGGATGAGCCATGGTGATAAAGTGACGGCGATTCCGTCCGACTTCGTCACCGTCGCCAGCACCGAAACCTGTCCGTTCGCGATTATGGCGAACGAAGAAAAACGCTTCTACGGTGTGCAGTTCCACCCGGAAGTGACCCATACCCGCCAGGGGATGCGGATGCTGGAGCGTTTTGTACGCGATATCTGCCAGTGTGAAGCGTTGTGGACTCCGGCGAAGATCATCGACGATGCCGTAGCCCGCATTCGCGAGCAGGTAGGCGATGATAAAGTCATTCTCGGTCTCTCCGGGGGGGTCGACTCCTCCGTGACCGCGATGCTGCTGCACCGCGCGATCGGTAAAAATTTGACCTGTGTTTTCGTCGATAACGGCCTGCTGCGCCTGAACGAAGCCGAGCAGGTGATGGACATGTTTGGCGATCATTTCGGTCTGAATATCGTTCACGTTCCGGCAGAAGAGCGCTTCCTGTCCGCGTTGGCTGGCGAGAATGATCCGGAAGCCAAGCGTAAGATCATTGGCCGTGTTTTCGTGGAAGTGTTCGACGAAGAAGCGCTCAAGCTGGAAGATGTGAAATGGCTGGCGCAGGGGACTATCTATCCTGATGTGATCGAATCTGCCGCCTCCGCAACCGGTAAAGCGCATGTCATCAAATCTCACCACAATGTCGGCGGCCTGCCGAAAGAGATGAAGATGGGGCTGGTTGAACCGCTGAAAGAGTTGTTCAAAGATGAAGTACGTAAGATTGGTCTGGAGCTGGGCCTGCCGTATGACATGCTGTATCGCCATCCGTTCCCGGGGCCGGGCCTCGGCGTGCGCGTACTGGGCGAAGTGAAGAAAGAGTACTGTGACCTGCTGCGTCGCGCAGACGCTATCTTCATTGAAGAGCTGCGCAAAGCGGATCTGTACGACAAAGTGAGTCAGGCGTTCACTGTCTTCCTGCCGGTCCGTTCCGTGGGCGTCATGGGTGATGGGCGTAAGTACGATTGGGTGGTCTCCCTGCGTGCCGTCGAAACTATCGACTTTATGACCGCGCACTGGGCGCATCTGCCGTATGACTTCCTGGGGCGCGTTTCCAACCGCATCATCAATGAAGTCAACGGGATTTCCCGTGTGGTGTATGACATCAGTGGTAAACCGCCGGCAACAATTGAGTGGGAATAAGCCGATAACCCTTCCTGTGTTTTCATGAACAGGTAAAAGTGAACTTAACCCTCTGTTCTTGCAGAGGGTTTTTCTTTATGTGCATTCATGTTTTCTCACCTCTTCTGATATTGGGGTTTTTCCATCATTTTCTGCTTTTTTAATCCGATGTCATTCACCCGGGTCGTGGCTTTTGCCCCGGTCAGCGCTTTCTGCCGCAGCTTTTCCTCGTACCAGAATTCATCTCGTTCGGGGGCATTGCCGCTGCCTTCACCCGCAGACGGGACATACAGCACGGATATTATCGCACCCACATACGGAATCCCCCGGGTGGCTCCCAGTACACCGGTCAGGGACCATTCCCACCGGACCTGAGTCATTACGCCAGTAGCGGTCCCCGGAGCAAGCGGTGCAGCCGTTGCCTGAGCAGGTGCATTTGCGCCTCCGTCGTCAGGCTGGGCAAAAATTGTCATCTGTCCAAAGTTATCAACGGGCTCTTCGGCAGTACCGGCATCCGTGCAGCCTTTCGCCTTCAGGCAGGATTTTGCATACACCGGCGTTACCCAGGGGGGGTGGGGTTAAGTTCCCGCATAGTTGCCGGAGGAGGGCGCGGGGGGTATCCAGAGGTAAAGCGCTTCGTGTCGCAGCCATCGTCCTTTTCGTCCGGCGCAGGTACATCGTCGTTGTCCCGTACTCTATTTTCCCCGCCTCCAGTCGCAGGTAACTCCCGTCGCCAATCAGCGTGATGCGCTTCTTCCCGGCAAAAGAGATGTCACTCGCTGAGCTCAGCGTCAGCTTCTTCTCTGCAAACAACCGCAGGCTGGCGTTTTGCGCCTGGACATCTATTGCCCCTTCTCCGGATTTCAGGCTCAGTTGTCCGGTGTGGGCAGAGAGCCCCAGCTTCTCCCCGGCCAGTTGCATATCTTCACCGCTGGTCAGCGCCATCCCTTCCGGGGCGGTCATCAGCAGCACCTCGTTTATTCATTTTCCCCTGAGCAAGTATCTGCTCTTTCGTCATATCGGCATACCGCATATCATCAGCAGTGAAGTCAATGAAAAACATCTACCAGACAACTTTGATAATTGAATTAGACATTGATAATAAAATCCTTATGAGTCTTTAAAATGTGGAAGACTCAATGGTTTCCTCCATTTTATTAGTTAGTGAAATATTGAGATGAACTGACTCCATCATCTTTTGTGATCAACTGGAATTGTGTATCCTTCAACATAGTCGTTAACACCATTTATTGAAAAAGAGTTATCTCCAAGAATATCCCCTGGAAAAAAACAGCATCAGCAAATACACCATCAAATTCTGAAAAATGAAATGGAGAACTTTGCCCTAAATATTTTCCCTTTTTATCATATAAAACAAGAAATATGTCATTACATATGAAGTTTTGATACGCCGCATAGGGTGTAGTGGGTAATATGTCGTAAGCGACTATTTTAAATTGACCATCTTGGCTTACTTTTTCATAAATATAGTTAAACTTGCCAAAAAATGCTACAGGTGAAAAAACAAACCATATGAATAATAGTATTACAAAAATAACAATTTTACTCACAGAGCATATTCTCATAACTCAATCACCCTATCTTTATCAAGTGGAGGAGTCCATAATACATCAGAAAAAACGATGTAATCTCCACCAGTGTTGTGTTTTTTTGCCATTCTCTAAAATCTGAATTAAATACAGGCACAAAAAGAATTTTGGTCATATCGGGTAAGCCATAATCTGGTAAATGGGATATGGTCCCGGCCCGGGCGTTCAAAATACGCTGGATGTTATCCAATACAGATAAAATGACCTGGTCTTCTTCGTTAATAACTTCAAGGGGAAGATCCCCTGTAAAGTTGCAAGTAAGAATTTCATACAATGAAGGTGTTTTTCGGTCCATAATTGATTTTTTCCCACACTCTATGCTGGTAATGGATAAGGCAAATCAATTTCTGGTGCGTCTGGTAACCAACGGCCTGATTTTTTCATTAAATACCCCAAAATCTCATCATAAGTTAAATTGACGTCAGACATTGAATCATTTTTAAACCAGTATTCAGGATAGTAGAATAGATCTGAGACACATGGCTCAGAGAAATTCAACTCTATCAGGCTAAGAGCATAACCTTGTAAGGCCTCATTACCTTCAGCGGTGCTTATAAATTCTATTATTTATTTCGCCTCATGGAAAGACAAGTCCGCTTGATATTTAGCTTGATAAAGGGCCGTCTTTACAAAATTTTCTGTAGAAATCCATGAGTGGTAGTCACGAAAATCGCTAAATTCAAACTTAGTAACAGCAAAGATATTCCACTTTTCTATCAATGCATTCACTTTGCTAGATATTTCGTCGGACCCAGTATCTATGAGATTCGTTAATTCTTCTGCAATTGCTGTCATAGATTGCATTTTATCATGATGAATTTCAGAGGGATTTAATCTAACTGGCAATGGCATAATAACCTCATGGACATTACTATCATGTTAATTTATAACTTAAGGCTGCTATGCGGCAGTCATATTATTTTTCTGTTCATGATTTTGTTTGACCTATGAGTCTTTGAATAAAGGAAGCCCTTGAGATTTCCTCCATTTAATTACTTCATTCAATGCACCTTCAGGTGAATCATTTTCAGGTGTATCTGGATAGTATATAAAGTCACTAACTTCTCCGGTTCCAACCAGTACAGTCAGAAAATCAAGGAGATTATCCAAGTAAATTTCTAGCTCGTCACCCTTGAGTGATGGCGATGATCTATGATTTGCATAAAATTCATCCAATATTTTCTTAAATTCACTTTCGGTATAACTTTCCAATTTCTCTTTAACATTATTAATATCAATCATAATAGGCTCCCTCATTCCCCGTAATGAATGAATTTATGAAGTTTTGGCGTTGTAATTCGCAAATTATCGATATCATACACTCCACCACCTTCTTCAATAGGTTTTATGTGATGTATTTCAAACTTCTTAATTACTTGTTTTGGTCCTACATAATGTCCAGCAAATGGGGCTGTTGGTGCTTTCCCCTCTTGCATCGCCTCTATATTACCGTTACTAAACTGTTTTGATAGCTCTGGATCTTTGCTTATTTCTAACCATAAATCCTCCCGAGACTTACGGAAACTATCATAGTGTCTTCCACGTAATTTATCTGCAATATTTGAAGGGATTTTAGCACCCTCTCCATTGTTTGTTACAGACAAATCAAGCCACTTCTGTCCTGTTTCAATTTGAGAACCGTTTCCTGAAGCTGTACCAGCCTGATCCCGCGGATCATCCTTCAGATAAACATAAATCGGCTTAATGCCTGAATCCGCAGGGAACACCAGAATGTAATCGTTAAGATCGCGTTCTTCCGGCACCGGGAATGGTGGTGTCGTGTATTCATCTTTGCCGTCAGGAATTGGCGTGACGAGTATTGTAGCCTGGTCTATTGACTTGATGTCGCTGCCGGTATGTGAGGGAAGGTCACTTCCTTCAGGTCTCTCAGGCGTCCAGGTAATCAGCGGACCATCGGCACCGTGAGCTGGAGTGAACTCATACCGATTATGTTCACTATTCCACACCATGTTTTGTATTCGGTCGAGGAAATCTTAGTGACCGCGCATGTGATCTGGTCACCCAGGCAGGATATCCAGCAGTTGCTCTTTAAGCGTCTGATAGTGGCCTGATAACCCTAAATACGTGTTGTATGGCAATAATACGGCCCTAAAGGGCGTGTTTGTAATACTATCATAACAACGTGATTTACATCATAAATTTTATTATTTTGACGATGTTTTTTGCGGTATTGTCTGGAAATGGTTGTCGTAAAACTCAGTGATAACAAGATGTTGGATGGTTTCTAAACCATTGAGTGGGAATGGTTTCCCCGCATTGAGCTGAAAAGTTGAAGAGAAACCGCTTAACGGCGGGGTTTTTACTTCAATAATAAGCAGGCCCGAATAAATCGGGATCAAAAAGATATCGGGTTGCTATAAATATGCGTTAATATTCTGGAGGTAATTATAATAAGAATGTTGTATGCGTATTTCATTCATTTTAAAAATAAAATTCACTAGAGTTAGTGTCGATTTTAATATTTCTTGAAGCGAGTCACAGCTTCACGCAGTCAGGATAGATACCCCCTGGGGTCAGAGATGTGTCAGTACATCCAGCTAACTGAATGCAAAGCGAAAAAAGGGATGGGCTTGCTCAATTTAGTCTGGGTGGAATGTATGCGGATGGCGACTATGTTATCCCGGATTATAAGCTGGCGATAAAATGGCTGGAAAAAAGCAGGTAAGCAGGGATCTTATTTTTCCTGTTTCGTTATTGGTTATCATTATAATTACGGTAAAAACTTTCCTCGTAATAAAAAGAAGCGTTGAAATGGTATCGTAAGGCAGCAGGGCTGGGGGGCTTTATGCAAGAAATACTCAGTAATGCCTGTATGTACGGTAATGGGGTTCCCCAACATACCCAGATGACGCTGGCGTGGTATCGTAAAGCGGCTGAACGTGGCTGGTTGAAGCGCACAAAGCTGTTGCTGGTATACCAGAGTCGCGCAAACCGAGCTGTCGCAACGATTAACGCTAATTCGAGGCTATAGAGATAACGATATTTTGTTTTGGATGCCGAAACATCTTTAATGCTGAGTGGAAGTTATTAAGAGAAAATGTAGCAATCCTGAGCGGTATCTGCTTCTCATTTGTCACGGCGGACTTTCGTTCAGCCTCTATCGCTTAAAAAAACAAACTATCGGTTCATGCTAATCCTGGGAAGGGAGCAGCAGAGTCTGGATAACACCGCAAGCCTGTGACGATAGTATCGCTATTTCAACGGATAACGGCTAGTTAACGCTGTCCCGGCGTGTTGACCGAAAGCGTTGACTGTTGCGCTTCTTTTTTATCCTGATGGTGCTGCCAGGCGCCGATAGAAGAGTAGACGAAACGTCCAAAGAAGAAGAGAAAACTGATAAGCAGTACGATACGGGTCATGCGAGTGTTAAATCGATGTCGTTTTCGCATACTGTTGGCCTGACTCACAAAGGGTTCCTTAACGTTGGCCCAGCGGTATGGGCGGGATCAGGCCGGGTTCTTCAAGGGTATTATCAGGGCGAAGAACGTAACAAGCCTGCATTCACTCTACATTAAGGCATACTGTGAACCGATGGTCAATTCCTCTTAATGTAAAATTGCGTCAGTTGATTTATCTTATATTGTTATGGAAGATAATTTTAGTATTTACATTAATAATAAATTAATGATAACGAAGAATAAAAAAGTGAATAAAGGCTCCCGGAGGAAGGTAATAATTGACTTAAATCAAATATTACTTTTGTTTAATAATTACAATCGATGACTATCGTATGATGTATATCGCATCATCCATTTAAAGTCAGGTGGGATGCCTGTCTGTTAACGCCCCTTTGGGATTGGGGGGGGCTGCTGAGCATCTATGAAGCTAAATAAATCTTATATAAATATCAGAGATAAATGGTGGGGACTACCGCTTATCCTCCCTTCGATTTTATTACCTGTTTTAAGTAGCGCAAACACTTATGCACATACCAGCACTGGAAATGTGGTTCTGTTTTACCTGCCGTTAGCTTTTATGCTTAGCCTGATGTTATTTTTCGGCTGGGCAGCACTGCCGGGCATTGTGATTGCTATCTTCTGGCGCAGATACCCGCAGACGGGGCTATATGAAACCCTTTCCGTGACGATGCACTTTATCATTACCATCGTGCTAAGCTGGGGCGGTTACCATGTTTTTTCCCCCCGGCGAAACAATGTTTCTCACGGTGATGCCCACTTGATGTTCCAACGAATGTTCTGGCAGGTATTTTGTTCGGCGACATTATTTCTGGTTATCTATCAGTTTGCCGCTTTTGTTGGCATGTACGAAAGCAAAGCCAGCCTGATGGGAGTAATGCCCTTTAACATCAACACGCTGATTAATTATCAGGCGTTATTGGTCGGCAATCTTATCGGCGTGCCGTTGTGTTATTTTATTATTCGTACTCTCCGTAATCCGCTGCACCTGCGGGGGTATTATCAGCAATTAAAACTACAAGTTGATAGCAAAGCCACTAAAAAAGAAATTGTTATTTGGCTGGCGGTACTGATTACACTGATGTTTATACTATGTATGCCATTGACTGATAATAGCTCAATATTTAGTACCAACTATACACTTTCGTTATTATTGCCGGTCATGCTATGGGGAGCGATGCGCTATGGCTATAAATTTATTTCAATCATCTGGGCCGTCGTGCTGATTACGTCGATTCATTATTACCAGCGTTATATGCCCTGGTATTCAGGTTATGATACGCAATTAGCCATTACCTCTTCGAGCTATCTGGTTTTTTCTTTCATTGTTAATTATATGGCTGTACTGGCCACACGCCAGCGCGTGGTGAGCGGTCGCGCGCGTCGGCTGGCCTATCTTGACCCGGTTGTCCATCTTCCCAATTTACGTGCGCTAAACCGTGCGCTCAAAAACGCGCCCTGGTCTACAATCTGTTTTTTACACGTGCCGGGCCTGGAGTTATTGGGTAAAAATTATGGCGTCATGCTGCGCATCCAGTATAAGCAAAAGCTTTCTCACTGGATTACGCCGATGCTGGCCTCAAATGAGTGTGTGTACCAGATGTCAGGGCACGACCTGGTGCTACGTCTTAATACAGCGTCGCATCAGCAGCGTATTGAAGCGTTGGATAAACATATAAAGCAGTTTCGGTTTATCTGGGACGGGCTGCCGCTACAGCCGCCCGTCGGCGTGAGCTACTGCTGCGTGCGTTCCCCGGTTAGCCATCTTTATCTTCTGTTAGGCGAGTTAAGCACCAGCTCCGATCTTTCGTTGACGACTAACGCGCCGGAAGATTTACAGCGGCGCGGCGCGGTGCATCTGCAGCGCGATTTGAAGGGAAGAATTGCGATGATGAACCGCCTGCAACAGGCGCTGGAGCACGATCATTTTTTCCTGATGGCGCAGCCTATTTCTGGTGTTCGTGGGGACCTTTACCATGAAATTTTACTGCGGCTCAGGGATGACAACGGCGACGTTATCAACCCGGACAATTTTTTACCCGTAGCGCATGAGTTTGGTTTGTCTTCCGCTATCGATCTCTGGGTGATTGAAAACACGCTGCGGTTTATGGCAGCCAGCCGGGAATATATGCCCGCACATCGCTTTGCCATTAACCTGTCGCCAATATCGGTATGTCGCGCCCGTTTTCCTTCAGAAGTTAATCAGTTGCTTATTCAATATCAGGTTGAGCCCTGGCAACTGGTGTTTGAGGTGACGGAAAGTAACTCCCTCACCAATGCCGAGCAGGCGCAGCTGACGCTGGGACAGTTACAGCAGTTTGGCTGTCAGATAGCGATTGATGATTTTGGTACCGGCTACGCCAGCTATGCCCGGCTGAAAAACGTGAACGCTGATATTCTTAAAATTGATGGTAGTTTTATCCGCAACATCGTGTCAAACAGTCTCGATTATCAGATTGTGGCTTCTATTTGTCATTTAGCGCGAATGAAAAAAATGCAGGTTGTCGCGGAGTACGTCGAGAGCGAAGAAATACGCAGCGCGGTACTCTCATTGGGGATCGACTATCTTCAGGGATATTTAATTGGCGAGCCGCAGCGATTATCTGAGATTCAGTAACGTCAGACGCCGCGCCGCGGCGTCTGACCTACAATTTACGCGGCGATCTCCGGCGAGCTTTCTTCCTCAATATTGAGACGCCAGCCAGTTACCGCTTCCCAGTACTGCTGTTCTTTTTCCAGATCAAGCAGTACCAGCGCATTCTGGCTGAACCAGTCATGCGGAAAACGTAACGTCCAGTGGCTGTTATCGGTCGTTAGCCGCAGCGTCGGCGGCGTGGTTGTCGCCTGCCGCTGGTTGTTCAATAATACGCCCAGCCGTAATAGCTGAATTAGCGGCAGATACTGTTTTTTCTTAAACAGCGTAAAGCGGGGCATATCATCCAGTTTTACGGCCTTACGATGATAACGTACCAGAGTCGCCATCATCATTTGCTGTTCCTGATTAAAGCCAGGCAAATCGCTGTGTTGCAGAATATAAGCCGAATGGCGATGTAAACCGCTGTGATTAATATTCAGTCCAACTTCATGTAGCATTGCCGCCCAGCGGAGCAACGCTTCGAGCTGCGGATGCGCCAGTTTTGGCTGCTGGGCCTGCCACTGCTCATACATCTGCATAGTGGTTTCCAGCACGCGTCTGGCTTGTTCTCTGTCAATGTTGTATTGATTGGCCAGACTTTTTGCGGTACGGCTGCGAACATCCTGATGGCGGAAGCGACCTTCCATTTCATACAGGACGCCTTCGCGCAATGCGCCGTCGGAAAGGCGAAGCTCGCGGATAGCCAACGCATCAAAAACGCCGCACAGAATCGCCAGACCCGGCACAAAGACCGCTTTTCGTTCTTCAGACAGACCCGGCAGGCTGAGCGCATTAAAGGAGCGGTGCTTCAACACTTCTGACTTCAGTTTGTCGAGACGCTCCGGCGTAATGAAGCCATCTTTCTCACCCAGCGCCAGGAGAACTTCATGAGCGGCTTTAATGGTACCGGAAGCGCCCATCGCCACGTTCCATCCTTGAATACGATACTGCCAGGTTAAGGTTTCCAGTTTTTGCGCTGCCGCCATCCGGGCGCGCTGGAAATTTTCTTTATTGATAACACCGCCGGGAAAGTAGAGCTGCGCGAAGCTCACGCAGCCCATACGACGGCTTTCAACCAGCCTGGGTTCGAAGTTTTCGCCGATGACGAGCTCTGTTGACCCGCCGCCGATATCGATCACCAGCTTGCGGCCTTTTTCCGGTTGCGTATGTTCTACGCCCATAAAGATCAGGCGCGCTTCTTCGTTACCGGAAATAATCTCTATTGGGTAGGGAATAACCTTTTCCGCGCGTTTGAGAAAATCAGCGGCATTTTGCGCCTGACGTAACGTGTGGGTGCCCACGATACAGACGCTGGAAGGGGAGAATCCTTGTAAACGCTCAGCAAACAGCGACAGACAGCTAAGCCCCCGTTCCATAGCTTCTTCGCTGAGTTTGTTATCTGCGCCCAGCCCGTCCGCCAGATGGACGCGCTGTTTTAAGCGCCCGATGATCTGCATTGGGCCGTCAACCACGCGGGCAATGACCATATGAAAGCTGTTTGAGCCGAGATCGACCGCAGCGAACTCCTGCGGGCGAGGGGATTTATCGTAAATTGGCATAGCGTTAGTCTGGTTGCTCGAGTGATTTGATGTAGTCATAAATCGCCAGCTGTGCCTGAACTTTGCGGCGATTGCCGCGCGGTACGTAGCGGTTGCTGAGTTCTTTATCGATAAAGCGCGCTTTTACCGTGTCGCTAAACAGAATGTCAATGATATCCAGTACGCGTTGTTTAAGCCGCGGGTCGAGGATAGGCGTAGCGACTTCGATACGGTAGTCAATATTACGCGTCATCCAGTCAGCTGAAGAGAGCCACACTTGCTTATCGCCGCCGTTTTCGAAAATATAAACCCGATCGTGTTCAAGATAGCGATCCACGATGCTAATCGCGCGAATATTATCGCTAATTCCTTCCAGTTGCGGAATAAGAGAACACATGCCGCGCACCAAAAGATTGACCTGGACACCCGAACCCGACGCGGCGTATAGCCTGTCGACTAACCCTTTATCGACCAGGTTGTTAAGCTTTAACGTAATCCCTGACGGTAAGCCTTGCTGGGCATTGGCGATTTCACGATCGATCATCTCATACAGCAGACGCCGTGAGTTTTGTGGAGAAACCATCAAATAATCGAAAGTGACCGGACGATAGGGGTTTTCAATAAAGTTAAAGACCCGGCGTACTTCATTGGTAATGCGCGCATCGGCGGTCAGCAGCGAATAATCGGTATACAGCCGCGCCGTTTTTTCGTTGAAGTTACCGGTGCCGATATGCGCATAACGCACCACGTCATCGCCCTCTTTTCGTGAGATGAGAAAGAGTTTGGCGTGAATTTTCAGCCCTGGCGCAGAGAAAATAACATGGACACCCGCTTCGGTTAACCGCTTGGCCCAGTGAATATTCGCCTCTTCATCGAAGCGCGCCTGCAACTCCACCACCACGGTGACTTTTTTGCCGTTATGGGCGGCATGGATCATCGAGTCAATAATGCGCGAGTCTTTCGCTACGCGATAAATATTGATTTTGATCGCCAGCACGCTTGGGTCAAACGACGCCTGGCGTAACAGTTCCAGTACATGCTCGAAGGTATGGTACGGATAATAGAGCAGCACATCACGTTCGCGAATTGCGTCGAAACCGTTACGAAACTTCTCTTTATCAAACCAAAGATGGCGTAACCGCGGTAACGGTTTATTGACCAGGTTGGCTTTACCGACATTCGGAAAATTAATAAAGTCTTTAAAATTGTGGTAGCGTCCGCCGGGTACGATTGAGTCATACCGGGAGATTGTCAGTTTTTCTCGCAACACGTCGACCAGAGCGGCGGGCATATCGCGTTGATAGACAAAGCGCACCGGTTCAGCGGTCAGGCGCTGCTTCAGGCTGGAAGACATCAGCTCCATTAGACTGGATTCCATCTCATGCACCAGATCATATTCAGCATCGCGGGTCATTTTCATCGAATAGGCGTTAAGCGCGTCATAATCGAAGAACCCTTTAAAAATGTCATCCAGGCAGTAGCGCAGAATATTATCCAGAAGGATCATCGGCTTGCGTCTGCGCGGTGTCTCCGGCGGCAGATTAACGAAGCGTGGGACTTTGTCGGACGGTATCTCCAGCAGCGCATAGTTGATGGTGTCGCCGCGGATAATCTCCACCGCCAGATAGGTGTAATCATCTTTTAAAAACTGAACAAGGTCCGTCTCCCGGTTAATAAGAATCGGGGTAATGTGCTGGCGCAAATAGTGCTTAAAATAGTGGCGCAACCAGCTCTGTTGGTTCACCGAGAGCTGACGCTCGTTGATCAGAAAGATTTGATTACGCGCCATCTCCAGCAGTAATTCGTTGTACAGGCCGTCGAACTCCTGGTCTGCTTTCAACACGCGGGACTGAATTTTGCCTAACAAATGGCGTGAATGAGAATTTGAGCCCTGTTCTTCGCTGATAATAATGCGTCGTTTCAGTTCGGCGAAACGCACTTTGTAGAACTCGTCGAGGTTATTAGAATAGATACCCAGGAACCGCATCCGCTCAATCAGCGGGTTGGATTTATCCGCTGCTTCCTGTAATACGCGTTCGTTAAATGCTAACCAGCTCAGTTCTTTCTCGATATATAACTTTTCCTGACCCATTACTACTTATACTCCGTTTTATTCACGGGACACTGCCTGATGATTATGGCGAGCATTACGCGTTAATGTCCAACTGCGTCAGAAAAGTATGACAATAAACTGATAGCATAAAGGAAGGAAAAAGAGTAGGCCGGATAGGCATTTATGCCGCCATCCGGCAAGCAGACGCAGCCACATCAGATGGCGTATTATTCGTCAGACGCATAACCTTGCGGCGGCAGACGACGCCCGTCCAGCCAGGCGGCGTTATCGCGCATCTTTAAACGCCCCTCCGCAAACCAGCCGATCACCAGCGGATAAATCGCGTGTTCCTGAGTTTGTACGCGTGCGATGATATCATTTTCGTTGTCGTCGGCAAAAATCGGCACCTTCGCCTGGAGAATGACCGGACCGCCGTCGAGTTCGTCTGTCACGAAATGCACCGAGGTACCATGCTCCTCATCGCCGTTTTCCAGCGCCTGGCGATGGGTATGCAACCCCGGATATTTTGGCAGCAGGGAAGGGTGAATGTTCAGCAGACGCCCGTGGTAATGCGCGACAAACGCCGGACTCAGAATACGCATAAAACCGGCCAGCACGACCACATCAGGCGAATACGCGTCTATCTCGCGAATCAGCTCGCGATCGAAGGCGTCGCGGCTGCCAAACCGATCGGCAGTCAGCGCTTGTGCCGGAATACTGGCTTCTCTGGCGCGTTCAAGGCCGAACGCGTCAGCCTTATTGCTGAATACTGCCCTGAGGGTGCCTTTAATTTTCTTTGCTTTGCAGGCATCGATAATCGCCTGTAAATTGCTTCCGTTGCCGGAAATCAGCACCACAATATTCATTATTCAATAACCACACGCTGTTCGGAATCAGAGGCTTTGATGATACCGATTTTCCATGCGTTTTCACCTTTCTCGTTTAGCAGAGCAAGCGCTTTGTCCGCTTCCGGAGAGGATAGCGCAATCACCATGCCGACGCCGCAGTTAAAGGTACGGTACATTTCATGTCGACTGACGTTACCGGCGGTTTGCAGCCAGGTAAAGATGGCGGGCCATTGCCAGGACGACTCATTAATTACCGCCTGGGTATTCTCCGGCAGAACGCGCGGAATATTTTCCCAAAAGCCGCCGCCGGTGAGGTGTGCGATAGCGTGTACATCGATATTTTCAATCAGTTCCAGAACCGATTTTACGTAGATACGGGTCGGTTCAAGCAGATGATCGGCAAGTGGCTTCCCTTCCAGCAGAGTGGTTTGTGGATCGCAGCCGCTAACGTCAATAATTTTACGCACCAGCGAATATCCATTCGAGTGCGGGCCGCTGGAGCCGAGCGCAATCAGCACGTCGCCTTCGGCAACCCGGGAGCCGTCGATGATTTCTGATTTTTCGACTACGCCAACGCAGAAACCCGCCACGTCGTAATCTTCGCCGTGATACATGCCCGGCATTTCCGCCGTCTCGCCGCCGACCAGCGCGCAACCAGATTGCAGGCAGCCTTCGGCAATACCGTTGATCACACTGGCGGCGGTATCGACATCCAGTTTACCGGTGGCATAGTAATCGAGGAAAAACAGCGGTTCCGCGCCCTGAACGACCAGATCGTTTACGCACATCGCCACCAGATCAATACCGATAGCGTCGTGACGTTTTAAATCCATCGCCAGGCGAAGTTTGGTGCCTACGCCGTCAGTGCCGGAAACCAGTACCGGTTCACGATATTTTTGCGGCAACGCGCACAGCGCACCGAAACCGCCCAGACCGCCCATAACCTCCGGGCGGCGAGTTTTCTTCACTACGCCTTTGATTCGATCAACCAGAGCGTTACCCGCATCAATATCGACGCCGGCATCTTTATAGCTAAGAGAGGTTTTATCGGTCACTGCCTGGTTCCCCACGTTTTTTCTTGCGGTAAAAGTTAAATTCGGCGCAATTCTAACAGGGAAAGCAAACGTTTGCGAGCGTGGTCTGCGCCCTGCATGTCCGGGCGATTTTTTGGTATGGTTTCGGCCGCTGCTTGAAAATTTTCCCTGTTGGTAAAAAAGAAAAGGATATCCGGCACTTGGTTTACGATATGTGGACGAGAAAGATTATCACCTGTTAAAATTCAATAGGTTGATGGCGGTAGGCGCTGGTTTCAACGTGAGTGATTTATACTCGCTTTTCCGCGATCAGCGCTTTTGGTTGATCCAGGTCAAGCATACATTGTGTTGCGCCAGAGAGGAAAAGCGGTATAATCCGGCGATTTTTTTTGTGGTTGCCAGTCATCTGAGGATAGGAGAAGAGTATGAAGATCGTGGAAGTCAAACACCCACTCGTCAAACACAAGCTGGGTCTGATGCGTGAAAACGACATTAGCACTAAACGCTTTCGTGAACTCGCCTCAGAAGTAGGCAGCCTGCTGACGTATGAAGCGACAGCCGACCTGGAAACGGAAAAAGTCACCATCGAAGGCTGGAATGGCCCGGTGGAAATTGACCAGATCAAAGGTAAAAAAATTACCGTTGTGCCGATTCTGCGTGCGGGTCTGGGCATGATGGAAGGCGTTCTGGAAAACGTACCGAGCGCGCGTATCAGCGTAGTCGGGATGTACCGTAACGAAGAGACGCTTGAGCCAGTACCTTATTTCCAGAAACTGGTATCGAACATTGATGAGCGCATGGCGCTGATCGTCGACCCGATGCTGGCGACTGGCGGTTCTGTCATCGCGACCATCGACCTGCTGAAAAAAGCAGGCTGTAGCAGCATTAAGGTGCTGGTGCTGGTCGCCGCGCCGGAAGGCATTGCGGCGCTGGAAAAAGCGCACCCGGACGTTGAACTGTACACCGCTTCTATCGATCAGGGGCTTAACGAGCACGGATACATTATTCCAGGGCTTGGCGATGCCGGCGATAAGATTTTTGGTACTAAATAAGTGAATAAATGATGAAAAGCCGACTTTAAGAGTCGGCTTTTTTTTGAATAAAACAACTCATAACAAACACACTCAGAGGAAAACACTATGACGCGCCGTGCTATCGGGGTGAGTGAAAGACCGCCGCTTTTACAAACAATCCCGCTTAGTTTGCAGCACCTTTTCGCCATGTTTGGCGCGACCGTGCTGGTGCCAGTTCTGTTTCATATCAACCCCGCGACGGTTCTGCTGTTTAACGGTATCGGAACGTTGCTGTATCTCTTTATCTGCAAAGGTAAAATCCCTGCCTACCTGGGATCGAGCTTTGCCTTTATTTCGCCGGTATTACTGCTGTTGCCGCTGGGTTATGAAGTGGCGCTGGGCGGTTTTATTATGTGCGGCGTATTATTCTGCCTGGTCTCTTTCATCGTTAAAAAAGCGGGCACAGGCTGGCTGGATGTGATGTTCCCGCCTGCGGCAATGGGCGCAATCGTTGCTGTTATCGGTTTGGAGCTGGCAGGCGTCGCGGCGGGGATGGCCGGATTGCTCCCTGCGCAAGGGCAATCGCCGGACACAAAAACGATTATTATCTCCATGGTCACGCTGGCGGTGACGGTGTTCGGCTCCGTACTGTTTCGTGGTTTCCTGGCGATCATTCCTATTTTGATTGGCGTGCTGGTGGGCTATGCGCTGTCGTTCGCGCTGGGGGTGGTCGATACCACGCCGATTGCCCAGGCGCACTGGTTTGCGCTGCCGACCTTCTATACGCCGCGTTTTGAATGGTTCGCGATCTTGACGATTCTGCCTGCGGCGTTGGTAGTGATTGCCGAGCATGTCGGTCATCTGGTGGTAACGGCGAATATCGTCAAAAAAGATCTGGTACGCGATCCCGGTTTGCACCGCTCGATGTTCGCCAATGGACTGTCGACGATCGTCTCCGGCTTCTTCGGCTCCACGCCGAATACCACCTATGGTGAAAATATTGGCGTCATGGCGATAACTCGCGTTTACAGTACCTGGGTTATTGGCGGCGCGGCGATTTTCGCCATTCTGCTTTCCTGCGTCGGCAAACTGGCGGCGGCGATTCAGATTATCCCGTTACCAGTGATGGGCGGCGTCTCGCTGCTGCTGTACGGCGTTATCGGCGCGTCGGGGATTCGCGTATTGATCGAATCGAAAGTCGATTATAACAAAGCGCAAAACCTGATCCTCACCTCGGTAATTTTGATCATCGGCGTGAGCGGCGCGAAAGTGGCTATCGGCGCGGCAGAATTGAAAGGGATGGCGCTGGCGACCATCGTCGGGATTGGCCTTAGCCTGATTTTTAAACTGATTAGCCTGTTGCGTCCGGAAGAAGTTGTGCTGGAGGCAAATGATGTGGAGCCGCCGCATCGGTAACGGGTTGCCGGGCAGCGATGCTGCCTGGTTCTATCTCAAGAGAATTATGTGGTAAACTCAGCACGATTTTATGCAATCCTGGGTTGAGGTATCTCTGAACACACCGGCACAGCTCTCTTTGCCACTTTATCTTCCTGACGACGAAACTTTCGCAAGTTTCTGGCCGGGGGATAACGCCTCTCTACTGGCCGCGTTACAAAACGTGTTGCGTCAGGAACATAGTGGATATATCTACCTTTGGGCGCGTGAAGGTGCGGGCCGCAGCCATTTGTTGCATGCCGCCTGCGCGGAATTGTCGCAGCGTGGAGATGCGGTAGGCTACGTCCCGCTCGATAAACGCACCTGGTTCGTGCCGGAAGTGCTCGACGGTATGGAACATCTCTCGCTGGTGTGTATTGATAACATTGAGTGCGTCGCTGGCGATGAACTGTGGGAGATGGCGATCTTTGACCTCTATAACCGTATTCTGGAATCCGGTAAGACGCGGTTATTGATCACCGGCGATCGTCCGCCAAGACAGTTAAATCTGGGCTTGCCCGATCTCGCTTCCCGCCTGGACTGGGGGCAAATCTATAAACTCCAGCCTCTTTCGGATGAAGATAAACTTCAGGCGCTACAGTTGCGCGCCCGGCTACGGGGGTTTGAACTGCCGGAAGATGTCGGACGGTTTTTGCTTAAACGGCTCGATCGCGAAATGCGCACGCTGTTTATGACGCTGGATCAGCTCGATCATGCGTCGATCACTGCCCAGCGAAAACTGACGATCCCGTTTGTCAAAGAGATTCTGAAACTGTAATACGCCGCGACGGCGGCGTTCAGCGGTTAACCGAGGATGTCCAGTACCTGCTCAGGCGGCCGACCAATACGTGCCTGACCATTCGCCACCACAATGGGGCGCTCCATCAGTATAGGGTGTTCAACCAGCGCCTGAATTAACGCCTCCTCGCTAAGCTGGCTATCCGCCAGGTGAAGCGTTTTATAAAGGTCTTCTTTCTGGCGCATCAGTTCGCGCGCGCTGGACATGCCCAACATACGCAGCAGTTCACGCACGGTGGCGGCATCGGCGGGCGTATCCAGATAAAGCACCACTTCCGGTTCCACGCCGTTAGATTTCAGCAGATTCAGCGTGTCGCGGCTCTTCGAGCAGCGCGGGTTATGGTAGATTTTAATCGTGTCGGTCATGAGTTCTCCTTGTGACGCCATCCGGCTAATAAATGGCGATTACATTTTCGTGTATGGCTTGAAGCGTTCCTGTAACTGGCGCAACTGGTCGATACGCGCATCGTAACGCGCCTGTTGCTGGCTACCCAGTTTCGCCTGGGAGCTGGCGCTACTGAGCAGTGAAATTGCCTGATCCAGTTGTCCCGCCAGCGCATAACCTTCGGCGCGCGCCGCCAGCTCCTGATCGCGGTTGTTCAGCGCGGCTTCGGCCTGAGCAAGCAGATCCCAGCCGTTGCCATCATCTTTATGGCTAAAGGTATAGCGATTCAGAATGGTTTCCGCCGCTTTCGGCTGGCCTCCCTGGAGGTATGCATTGGCGAGGTTTAACTGCAGCACCGGATTAACGCGCAGATCGCGGGCATTTTTCAGGCGATTAATCGCGTCGCTGGCTCTTTTCTGCCCCAGGTCAATATCGGTGGCGAGGTCAAGATACCAGGCATTGTTCGGTTCCGCGCTTAATAGCGGCTGTAACGTTTTGCGCGCTTCATCGTACTTGCTCGCCTCCATCGCCTGCAACGCCCGGCCATATTGCGCCGCATGTTGCTGACGCACGTTGCCTTTAGACCACTGATCCAACAGGTCGCTGGTGAGCTGGTTACGTCCGGAATTATACATTCCCAGGGTACGCGCTTTGGCGAGATAGAAGTCGGCGGAAGATTGTACCACGACCGGGCGCATCTGGTTTGCGCGGTTGCGGGCATCCGCAAGGCGGCTTTCCGGTAAGGGGTGAGTGAGCAAAATTTCAGGCGGGCGCGTGGAGTAACGCGCCTGGTCGAGCAGTTTTTCGAGGAAAGAGGGCATCGCCTGTGGGTCAAATCCGGCGCGTTGCAGTACCTGAATACCAATACGGTCGGCTTCTTGCTCATTTTGCTGGGTGAAGCTTATCATCCCCTGGCGCGTTCCCGCCAGAGTACCGGTTAGTGCCGCCATACCGGCTTGTGGGCTGGCCATTGCCAGCAAAATGGAACCGAGCGCGCCCACCCAGGTGAGCGGCGCGCTGCGCTTTTGATCTTCCATCGCGCGCGCCAGGTGGCGCTGCGTAACGTGGGAGATTTCATGCGCCATGACTGAGGCTAGCTGGCTTTCGTTATCCGCATAGCGAAAAAGCGCCGAGTGCAGCACCACATTGCCGCCAAAGAACGCGAAGGCGTTGATTTCGTCATTATTGATCAAGAAAAAATGGAAGGGCGTTTTGACGGAGTCGGCGTGTGAGACCAGGCGCATTCCGAGAGCGTTAATGTATTGCACCAGCAGCGGATCGTTGATTAACGGCGCGCTGCCGCGTAGCTGGCGCACATAAAAGTCGCCCATTTGCATCTCTTGTCCAATAGAAAGCGTGCTTCCTGCCGAGGTTCCCATATCGGGCAGCGTGTCGGCAGGGTCGGCAAATGCGGGCGCGACCTGACCGAGAGCCAATGCTGCAATGAGGGTTGCCACCAGGTTTTTTTTCAACTGCCTGAACATAACCTCTATCCTGTTATTTTGAGATAGCCCTTTGACCAACTTCGTGAAATATCGTTCCACGCTCCGACACTTCATAAGTGTAACTGTGATGAGCACAGACGCACTGTTTTAGTTTCCTGAATCAACGATAAAAAGCGAAGTCTTTTTTGTGACATTTCGATACAATTCGGCATCACAATCCCGCAGTTGAGTTCTGGGAAGGGTTTTATGCTCGAAATGTTAATGCAATGGTATCGCCGTCGCTTCAGCGACCCGGAGGCGATTGCCTTGCTGGTCATTCTGGTGGCTGGTTTTAGCATCCTCTTTTTCTTTAGTGGCCTGTTAGCGCCGCTGTTGGTCGCTATCGTACTGGCCTACCTGCTGGAGTGGCCAACGGCACGCCTACAGGCGATTGGCTGTTCCCGACGCTGGGCAACCTCCATTGTCCTTATCCTCTTTGTCGGCATTCTGTTATTAATGGCGTTTGTGGTGATGCCGATTGCCTGGCAGCAGGGTATTTATCTGATTCGTGATATGCCCGGTATGCTGAATAAACTGTCCGATTTTGCCGCGACCTTGCCGCGACGTTATCCGGCGCTGATGGATGCGGGCATTATTGATGCGATGGCGGAAAACATGCGCACCCGGATGCTTAACATGGGCGATTCGGTGGTGAAGTATTCGTTGGCTTCGTTGGTCGGGCTACTGACGCTGGCGGTATATCTGGTTCTGGTGCCGCTGATGGTCTTTTTCCTGGTAAAAGATAAAGAGCAGATGCTGAATGCCGTGCGCCGCGTGCTGCCGCGTAATCGCGGGCTGGCGGGGCAGGTGTGGAATGAGATGAATCAGCAGATCACCAACTATATCCGCGGAAAAGTGCTGGAGATGGTGGTGGTGGGCGTGGCGACCTGGCTGGGCTTTTTGCTGTTTGGCCTCAACTATTCGCTACTGCTGGCGGTACTGGTGGGCTTTTCGGTCCTGATCCCCTATATCGGCGCCTTTGTGGTGACAATTCCGGTGGTGGGCGTCGCGCTGTTTCAGTTTGGCCTGGGGACGGAATTCTGGAGCTGCTTTGCCGTTTATCTGATTATTCAGGCGCTGGATGGCAATCTGTTGGTACCGGTACTTTTCTCCGAAGCGGTGAATTTGCATCCGCTGGTGATTATTCTGTCGGTGGTGATTTTCGGCGGTCTGTGGGGATTCTGGGGGGTATTTTTCGCCATTCCATTGGCGACGCTGATTAAAGCAGTCGTCCATGCCTGGCCGGATGGTCAGGTGACGGATACCTCATCCTAAGCGGTCTGTACGAAAGCCGTAAAGCGTGAACGATATCATAGTGCCCTGTCGCCATTTTGCGCATTCCCGATGGGGGACAAGCGCTTAGAAAGCCGATCTTTTTTTTAATGCCGCACCGTGTTGCGGCATTTCTATTGTTGGAACCTACAAAATTCTCGCTGTAAAGCCGCCAAAATTTGGTGACTTAGCCTAAGCATTCTTCGGAGAAATTCGTTAATAAGTGACATCATTGATGCGAAATGGCTTTTTTAATGTAAAGCGATAACGAAACAGGGAATGAGTGTGTTGAGAAAACATTACTTGAAAGGGTATACCGCGCGGCAAATTGTACAGCGAGCCATGAAAATTATTCCTTACTCGGTAAACGTCATGGATGAACATGGCGTCATTATCGCGTCTGGCGAACCTTCGCGCCTTCACCAGCGTCACGAAGGGGCCATTCTGGCGCTGAAGGAAAACCGTATTGTAGAAATTGATTCCGCTACCGCCAATCAGCTCAAAGGCGTGCGATCCGGCATTAATCTCCCCATCTCTTTTCATGAACAGCTTATTGGCGTGGTAGGCATTACCGGTGAGCCGGAGCAGGTTCGCGCTTATGCCGAGCTGGTTAAAATGGCGGCGGAGCTGGTGATCGAGCATATGGTGCTGATCGAACAGCGCCAGTGGGATAAACGCTATCGCGAAGAGCTAATCAACCAATTGATTTTGCGAGAAAATTCGACGGAATCGTTGCGTTCCATGGCGGCCTATCTGGGCATTGATCTGGCGGTTCCCAGAGTGGTGCTGATTATTGAACTTTCCCAGCCGGATCGCGAAGCGCTGCGCAATGTAATGGATTATTTCGAGAATCACGCGCGCAACCATTTGGTGACGTTTACCGAATTTAATGAATTAATCATTATTAAGCCTATCACGTTAAAAGAGGGAAAGTGGAATACCCGCCAGGAAATGGGCGAATTGCAGATTTTTAAATCATGGGCTGCATCATCGGGCTTTAGCCGTATTTTGGTTGGGGGCTATTTTGTCGGCGAGACGGGATTGCACCGATCTTTGCTCACTGCCAGAGCCACGCAGGTGATGGCGAAAAGACAAAAGCTGCGCAGCCAGTACATTTTTTATCATGACCATGCGCTTCCCGCGCTGCTAAGCGGGCTGTCTGAAAGTTGGCAAGTGCAGGAGTTATCGCGTTTGTGGCTGCAACTGGTACAACATGATGCGAAAGGCGTATTGCAACAGACGCTGCGGACCTGGTTTGAACATAATTGTGACCTGACGCAAACGGCCAAAGCATTGCATATTCATGTGAATACATTGCGCTATCGCTTACAGCGTTGTGAAGATATTACGCACATAAAAATCAATGAGTTAAAAAGTACGCTTTGGCTTTATATCGGTATGGAACTCCAGGCCGAATCTGTATCGACCGACAAGTTACCGCCGCCTGGTCGGATCGAAATCTGTTGAAAGCTCCAGCGGATTTTTAGGCGGGCTTTTCCATACTGCGCGCTCTATGTTAAAGGAGGCGCAGTATATGACGTCGATATCCACCCTGGGAGCCATTGCTGCATTGGTCGTGGCCATCGTATTAATTTTAAGGAAAGTGTCGCCAGCCTACGGCATGATGGCGGGAGCGCTGGTCGGCGGTTTGATTGGCGGCGCCGATCTTCTGCAAACCGTTTCGCTGATGGTGTCAGGCGCGCAGGGCATCGTTAATGCCGTATTACGTATTCTGGCCGCAGGCGTACTGGCTGGCGTATTAATTGAGTCCGGGGCGGCGAATACGATTGCTGAGACGGTTGTGCGCAAGGTGGGGGAAACCCGGGCATTATTGGCATTAGCCATTGCCACGCTATGTTTGACCGCCGTCGGCGTATTTATTGATGTGGCGGTGATTACCGTCGCGCCGATTGCGCTGTCGATTGCGCGTAATGCGGGCCTGTCAAAAAGCGCTATTCTGCTGGCGATGGTCGGCGGTGGCAAAGCGGGTAACGTGATGTCTCCTAACCCGAACGCCATTGCCGCCTCCGATGCGTTTCATGTTCCTCTTACCTCTATTATGCTGGCGGGCGTGGTTCCGGGCATCGTTGGGCTTATTATCGCCTATCTGTTAGCGAAACGGCTGAATAATAAAGGCGTGGGCGTCGCCGATCATGAAGTGACTGACCATGATGACTCCGTCGCCAGACCCGGTTTTCTGGTGGCGATTAGCGCGCCGCTGGTCGCGATTTTCCTGCTTTCTCTCCGTCCGTTTGCCGGCATTTCCATTGACCCGTTAATTGCCCTGCCCGTAGGGGGATTGGTCGGTCTGCTGTTAATGGGACGTGCGCGCCACTGTAACCAGTACATGGTCGCCGGTCTGATGCGTATGGCACCTGTCGCTATTATGTTGCTGGGAACCGGCACGCTGGCCGGAATTATCGCTAATTCCGAACTTAAAGATGTCCTGATTCATGGCCTCACCGCTTCGGGATTGCCGTCCTGGCTGCTGGCACCCGTGTCTGGCACCATGATGTCAATGGCAACGGCTTCAACCACAGCGGGAACGGCGGTGGCGTCCGGCGTTTTCTCTCCCACGTTACTTGAACTTGGCGTTTCCGCCCTGGCGGGAGCCGCTATGATCCATGCAGGTGCCACAGTGCTGGACCATCTGCCGCACGGTAGTTTTTTCCACGCGACGGGCGGTAGCGTCAATATGCAAATTCATGAACGTTTAAAGCTAATGCCGTATGAAACGCTGGTGGGTTTAACCATTACCTTTATTTCTACTCTGATGTTCGGCTTCTTCGGTTTTGCAGGATAATCCCTATGAAAATTGTTATTGCTCCTGATTCATTTAAAGAAAGTTTGTCCGCAATGGCGGTTGCCGAGGCGATAGAAAAGGGGTTCCGCGAAATTTATCCTGACGCCGACTACATTAAAGTGCCCATGGCGGATGGCGGGGAAGGAACCGTACAATCGATGGTGGAAGCCAGCGGCGGGCGTTATGTCGACCAGTGGGTACAGGGCCCGCTTGGGCAACCGGTGACCGCGCGTTGGGGAATGTTGGGCGATAGCGATACCGCCGTGATTGAAATGGCGGCGGCATCCGGGCTGCATCACGTTTCGCCTGAATTGCGCAACCCGCTTAATACCACCAGCTATGGCACCGGTGAATTAATCGTCGCGGCGCTGGAGCGTGGCGTAAAGCGTATTATTCTGGGGATTGGCGGCAGCGCGACGAATGACGGCGGCGCGGGGATGATGCAGGCGCTTGGCGTTATATTACGTGATAAACAGGGACGCTCGCTGCCCCCGGGCGGCGAGGCGCTGGCGGCGCTGGCCTCTATCGATCTGTCCGGTTGTCACCCATTGCTGCGTAAGGTATCGATAACCGTGGCGTGCGATGTCAACAATCCGCTGTGTGGTCCCCAGGGCGCATCGGCCATCTTTGGCCCACAAAAAGGGGCGACAGCGGAAATGGTGGACACTCTGGACGCGGCGCTGGAAAACTGGGGCCGACATATTTATCAGGCGACGGGACGTGAGGTGATTAACGCTCCCGGCGCGGGTGCGGCAGGCGGAATGGGCGCCGCGCTTTTAGGATTGCTCAATGCGGAATTACGCGCCGGCGTAGAGATTGTCGTGGAAACGCTACAGCTTGAGCAGGCGGTTAAAGATGCCGATCTGGTGATTACCGGAGAAGGGCGGCTGGACAGCCAAAGTATTTGCGGCAAGACGCCGATTGGCGTCGCCAGAGTGGCTAAGCGGTATCATAAACCGGTTATCGCGCTCGCCGGTGGGCTGCAACACGATCATCACGTTGTGTATCAACAGGGTATCGATGCGGCACTATCGATTTTGTCACATATCGTTACGCTGCCGGAAGCCTTACACGAGGCAGAATATAACCTGAGCCTGTCGGCGCGCAATGTGGCGGCGATATGGCGTCTGGCGCGGCAAGCCTGACGGCGCATTCCCTTTCCAGGCCGCACATCAGCGCGGCCTGAGGCTTTTACGCGTTTTCTTTCAGCCAGTTCAGCACCACATCATGGTGATTGCTGGTTTTAAAATCATTAAAGACGTGCTCAATCTTACCGTCAGCGTCAATCAAAAAGCTGATGCGGTGAATGCCGTCATACGTTTTGCCCATAAACGACTTTTCGCCCCAGACGCCGAATTGTTCACACACCTGATGGTTTTCATCGGACAAAAGGGTAAAGTTCAGCAGCTCTTTTTCAGCGAAACGGGAGAGTTTTTCAGGTTTATCGGTGCTGATGCCCAGCACGTCCACGCCTGCTTTTTTGAGCTCGTCCATGTTATCGCGTAAGTCGCAGGCCTGCACGGTACAGCCGGGTGTCATGGCTTTTGGGTAGAAATAAACCAGAACGCGCTGTCCCTGGAAGTCGGTCAAATTTACTTGTTCCCCGTCTTGATCCGGCAAGCTAAATTTCGGTGCGATATCACCGGCTTTCAGTGGATTCATTACTTAACTCCATCCTGTTCATCATGTTGTGAGTAATTGACGACGTTTATACTGCCTTGCGCATTGAGTTCTGTACATAGTGCCTTAAAGGCTTGCTCAATATTTGCGGAATTTTGCGACGCCGGACTATGTGCAGTGATTTGAATAAATAATTGCGCGGCTTTATCGCCTTCGGCTGGCTGTGTGCGGGAGACCAGCTCCGCAATATTCATTTCATGACTATCAAACAGCGCGGTGAATCGCTCAATTAAATGCGGGGAGTCGGCGACCTCAACCTGAACCCATACCGTCGCGGGCATTGCCGGGCGGGGGCGGTCGGATGTCCGTTTCATCACAATCAGCAGATCCAGTTCTGCGCCTTTTAACGGCAATGTCGATTCAATCAGGGTAATCGCATTCCACGTGCCGGACAACAGCATAATAAACGTGAATTCATCGCCCAGCATCGCCAGTCGGCTGTCTTCAATATTACAGCCGCAACTACTGACATGGCGAGTAATGGTATTCACAATGCCGGGCCTGTCGGCGCCCAGCGCAGTGATAACCAAATAGTGTTGTGATGACGGTGTCAAACCAGTTATTCCTTTGAGCGGTGAGGTAATCTTAAGGAAAGCATAAAAAAAACCTGCATACAACAATCAGAACGGCTCTGGTCGCTTGCTTTTATTGCCATACCAAACGTACCATTGGGGCACTTGTTTGCACAGAGGATGGCCCATGTTCACGGGAAGTATTGTCGCGCTTGTTACGCCGATGGATGAGAAAGGTAACGTCAGTAGGCCTTGCCTGAAAAAACTCATTGATTATCATGTCGCCAACGGTACCTCGGCGATTGTTTCGGTTGGCACCACCGGCGAGTCCGCCACGCTAAGCCATGATGAACATGGCGATGTCGTGATGATGACGCTGGAACTGGCTGACGGACGTATTCCGGTTATCGCCGGCACGGGCGCAAACGCGACCGCGGAAGCGATTAGCCTGACGCAGCGTTTTAACGACAGCGGCGTTGTTGGCTGCCTGACGGTGACGCCGTATTACAATCGCCCCACGCAGGAAGGTTTGTTCCAGCATTTCAAAGCCATCGCGGAACACACTGACTTGCCGCAAATTTTGTATAATGTGCCGTCCCGTACCGGCTGCGATATGCTGCCGGAAACCGTGGGTCGTCTGGCGGAAATAAAAAATATTATCGCTATCAAAGAGGCGACAGGGAACTTAACCCGCGTTCATCAGATCAAAGAGCTGGTTTCAGACGATTTTATTCTGCTTAGCGGCGATGACGCGTCTGCGCTGGATTTTATGCAATTGGGTGGTCATGGCGTGATTTCCGTTACGGCTAACGTAGCCGCGCGCGATATGGCTGACATGTGCAAACTGGCGGCGGAAGGGCAATTTGCCGAGGCGCGCGCTATCAATCAGCGTCTGATGCCGTTACACAACAAACTATTTGTCGAACCCAATCCTATCCCGGTGAAATGGGCATGTAAGGCATTGGGTCTTGTGGCGACCGACACGCTGCGCCTGCCAATGACGCCTATCACGGACAATGGTCGTGATATCGTCAAAGCAGCGCTTCAGCATGCTGGCCTGCTGTAAAGTTTAGGGAGATTTGATGGCTTACTCAGTACAAAAGTCGCGCCTGGCGAAGGTTGCGGGTGTTTCGCTTGTTTTGCTGCTCGCTGCCTGTAGTTCCGATTCGCGCTACAAGCGCCAGGTAAGCGGCGATGAATCCTATCTGGATGCCGCGCCGCTTGCTGAACTTCACGCCCCGGCAGGAATGATTCTGCCGATAACGACCGGCGACTATGTTATTCCGGTCACAAAGGGGAGCGGCGCGGTTGGTAAGGCGTTGGATATCCGTCCGCCGGCGCAGCCGTTAGCGTTGGTGAGCGGCGCGCGTACCCAGTTCTCTGGCGATACCGCTACGCTATTGGTGGAGAATGGTCGTAGTAGCACGCTGTGGCCGCAAGTCGTCAGCGTGATTCAAGCGAAAAATTATCCGATTGAAAAACGTGACGATGCCAGCCAGACCCTGACGACCGATTGGGTGAACTGGAACCGCCTGGATGAAGACGAACAGTATCGCGGACGTTATCAAATCTCGGTGAAGCCGCAGGGCTATCAGCAGGCGGTAACGGTAAAACTGGTTAATCTGGAACAGGCTGGCAAGCCGGTCGCCGATGCGGCGTCGCTGCAGCGCTACAGCACTGAAATGATGAACGTCATTTCCGCCGGTCTGGATAAGACCGCTACGGATGCGGCAAATTCCGCGCAGAGCCGTTCCGCCGCAACGATGGATGTGCAGAGCGCCGCTGATGATACCGGTTTACCTATGTTGGTCGTTCGCGGTCCATTCAACGTGGTATGGCAGCGTCTTCCGGCCGCGCTGGAAAAAGCGGGTATGAAAGTCACCGACAGTACTCGCTCACAGGGCAGTATGGCGGTAACATACAAACCGTTGTCTGACAGCGAGTGGCGGGATCTGGGCGCAAGCGATCCGGGCCTGGTGTCCGGAGACTATAAATTGCAGGTCGGCGATTTAGATAACCGCAGCAGCTTGCAGTTTATCGATCCTAAGGGGCATACCCTGACGCAAAGCCAGAATGATGCGTTGGTTGCCGTCTTCCAGGCGGCATTCAACAAGTAATTTAACAGGGCTGGAGCAATCCGGCCCTTTTTTCTGATAAGATACGCAAACGTGTGCGTCGGTACAAAAACGCGATTTAACCGCTATTTCGCACCACAATTACAGGCCGGCTCCTCCGGCAGGCGTAGCAGGAAATGAATACTTATCGTTAATTCACACCCAGGAGTGTTAAAGATGCAAAAGCAAGCTGAGTTGTATCGTGGTAAAGCGAAAACCGTATACAGCACGGAAAACCCGGACCTGTTGGTGCTCGAATTCCGCAATGATACGTCAGCAGGGGATGGCGCGCGCATTGAACAGTTTGATCGCAAAGGCATGGTAAATAACAAATTCAACCATTTCATTATGACCAAACTAGCCGAGGCGGGCATCCCGACCCAGATGGAACGTTTGCTGTCTGATACAGAGTGTCTGGTGAAGAAGCTGGAGATGGTGCCGGTTGAATGTGTGGTGCGCAACCGTGCGGCAGGGTCGCTGGTCAAGCGTTTGGGCGTGGAAGAAGGCATGGAGCTTAACCCGCCGATATTCGATCTGTTCCTGAAAAACGACGCGCTGCACGACCCGATGGTGAATGGTTCCTATTGTGAAACTTTCGGTTGGGTCAGTCAGGAAAATCTGGCGCGTATGAAAGAATTAACCTACAAAGCCAACGACGTACTGAAAAAACTGTTTGATGACGCGGGTCTTATCCTGGTGGATTTCAAACTGGAGTTTGGCCTGTATAAAGGCGAAGTGGTGCTGGGCGATGAGTTTTCACCGGACGGCAGCCGCCTGTGGGATAAAGAGACGCTGGACAAAATGGACAAAGACCGCTTCCGCCAGAGTCTGGGCGGCTTGATTGAAGCCTATGAAGCCGTCGCGCATCGCCTGGGCGTGAAATTAGATTAATTCCGCTTCTGACCGGGGGGCAACCGCTCTCCGGTATCATCCTTTCCTCATTCTGATAGTGTTTACCTGTGGTAATCCTGCGCCTGACCGCCTACGATCATCTGTATAACAAAGAGAGAATGAGGTGATTATGCGCTGGCAAGGGCGTCGTGAAAGCAACAATGTAGAAGACAGACGTAATCGGCCAGGCGGCCCCTCGCTGGGTGGCCCTGGCTTTCGTCTTCCGCGCGGGAAAGGCGGCATCATTCTGTTGGTGGTGGTGTTGGTCGCAGGGTACTATGGGGTGGATTTAACCGGTCTGTTGACCGGTCAGCCGGTTTCGCAGCAGCAGTCGACGCGTTCGATAAGCCCCAATGATGATGAAGCGGCAAAATTTACCTCGGTGATCCTGGCGACGACCGAAGATACCTGGGGGCAACTCTTTCAAAAAATGGGGCGCGGCTATCAGCAGCCAAAACTGGTGATGTACCGTGGTATGACGCGCACCGGCTGTGGTGCGGGTCAGTCCGTGATGGGGCCGTTTTACTGCCCGGCGGACGGCACCGTATATATTGATCTCTCATTTTACGATGATATGAAAAATAAGCTGGGCGCGGACGGCGATTTTGCCCAGGGTTATGTCATCGCCCACGAAGTCGGCCACCATGTACAAAAACTGTTAGGTATTGAGCCGAAGGTGCGCCAGTTGCAGCAAAACGCGTCGCAAACGGAGGTGAATCGCCTTTCGGTGCGCATGGAGCTACAGGCGGATTGCTTTGCTGGCGTGTGGGGACACAGTATGCAGCAGCAAGGCGTACTGGAGGCGGGCGATCTGGAAGAGGCGCTCAATGCCGCACAGGCTATCGGCGACGATCGCTTACAGCAACAGGGGCAGGGGCGCGTAATACCGGATAGTTTTACCCACGGCACCTCAGAACAGCGCTACAGTTGGTTTAAGCGTGGATTTGACAGCGGCGACCCGGCGCAATGTAATACGTTTGGCAAAAACTTTTGATAAACCGGGGCAGGGATGTCTGATATCGATGCGCTACAGGCGTTAACGTCGCAAATGACACAGGAAGGCATTCGCCGTTTACTGGTCATCAGCGGCGACACGGCGTGGTGCCGGGAACGGGCCGAGGCTATACGTGCTGCACTGCCCGGTGACTGGCTGTGGGTCGCGCCTGACGCGCCCGCAGAGCCGCGCTGTACGCCACAGGCGTTACAAACGCTGCTGGGCCGTGAATTCCGTCATGCGATATTTGATGCCTGGCAGGGCTTTGACGCCGCAGCGTTTGCCGCTCTGAGCGGGACCTTGCAGGCCGGAAGCTGGCTGCTTCTGCTGATGCCGCCGTATGAGGCATGGGAATGCAGGCCCGATACCGATTCACTGCGCTGGAGCGACTGCGCGCAGCCTATCCCCACACCGCAGTTTGCACAGCATCTTAAACGGACTCTCTCCCGCGATCCGCAAACGCTGCTTTGGCGACAGCACCAGCCGTTTTGCTGGCCATCTTATCCTTCCCGTGAACGCTGGCGAGCGGCCACCGGCGAGCCGCAGCCGGAGCAGGCGGCTATCTTATCGCGTTTACTTGAAATGCCGCCCGGCGTGGCGACGGTGATTGCCGCTCGCGGGCGCGGCAAATCGGCGCTGGCCGGGCAATTCATCTCACAGATGACGGGCACGGCTATCGTGACCGCGCCGGCGAAAGCGGCAACGGACATCCTGGCAACGTTTGCCGGCGGGAGGTTCTGTTTTATGGCGCCTGATGCCCTGCTGGAGAGCGGGGCAAGAGCCGACTGGCTGGTGGTTGACGAGGCGGCGGCAATACCCGCGCCGCTGCTGCTGCAACTGGTTTCGCGCTTTCCTCGTACGCTACTGACCACCACCGTTCAGGGCTACGAAGGCACCGGACGCGGTTTTTTACTTAAGTTTTGCGCCCGTTTTCCGCAGCTTCACCGTTTTGCGCTTCGTCAGCCTGTCCGCTGGGCGCCTGGGTGCCCGCTGGAAAATATCGTCAGCGAGGCGCTGATATTCGACGATGAATCGTTTGCGCAGGCGCCGCATGGCACGATAGCAATCTCGGTGTTTTACCCGCAGGCCTGGGGGGAGACGCCCGCGTTGCCGCGGGCTGTGTATCAGTTACTGTCGGGGGCGCACTATCGTACTTCGCCGCTGGATCTGCGCCGAATGATGGATGCGCCAGGGCAGCATTTCTTGCAGGCCACGGCGAATAACCGTGTGGCGGGCGCCCTCTGGCTGGTCGAAGAGGGCGGATTATCCGCAGAACTCAGTCGGGCGGTATGGTGCGGTTTCCGGCGTCCGCGTGGAAATCTGGTGGCGCAGTCGCTGGCGGCGCACGGTAGCGACCCTTTAGCCGCGACGCTAGTCGGGCGTCGCGTAAGCCGTATCGCGGTGCACCCCGCCCGCCAGCGTGAAGGCATCGGTCAGCAGTTGATTGCCTGCGCGTGCGTGCAGGCGGCGCAGTGTGATTATCTTTCCGTCAGCTTCGGCTATACGCCGGAGCTGTGGCGCTTCTGGCAACGCTGCGGCTTTGTGCTGGTACGGATGGGCAACCATCGGGAGGCGAGCAGCGGTTGCTATACGGCGATGGCGTTATTGCCGCTGAGCGACGCGGGAAAACGGCTGGCGCAGCAGGAACACCGGCGTTTGCGACGCGATGCGGATATCCTGACGCAGTGGAACGGCGAGGCGATACCGCTGGCGGCGTTACGCGACGGGGCGCTTAATGATGAAGACTGGCGTGAGCTGGTTGGTTTTGCTTTCGCGCACCGCCCGCTACTGACGTCGTTAGGTTGCCTGCATCGTTTACTGCAATACAGCGCATTGCCATTGCCGGCGCTGAGAGGGCGGCTGGAAGAAAAAGCCAGCGATGCCGAACTGTGCGTCCGGCTGCACATTTCAGGTCGTAAAGCTCTACTGGCGTTGCAGCGTGCGCAGGCGGCGCAAGCATTGATTGCGCTGGATGCCGAACGAACGCAGCGTTTGCGCTACGTTATGCCCGGCGGTGGGGACTATGCCGGATAGCGGTGCCTTTCCGGCATGATATCCGGTTACTTTTTCGGCTGATCTTTCTTCGGCCAGTCGTCTTCATCGTCCCACTTATCGTTAAAATCGCGATGTGGGGGCAGCTCAGGTTTGTTGGCAAGGAATTTCTTATGGTCGATGCGTTTGAGATCTTTGATCACATTCAGCAGTACGCCTACCAGAAATACCAATACCAGAATCCACCAATATTTTGCCAGCCAGTCCATGCTTATTTCCTCTTACAGGAACGCTCATCAGGCGACGAGCTGTTCCATAATGCGTTGATACATACGGGCCAGTAGCTGGAGATCGGCGGCATTCACACATTCATTAATTTTATGAATTGTGGCGTTCACCGGCCCCAGTTCTACCACCTGTGCTCCCATCCGGGCAATAAAACGTCCGTCGGACGTACCGCCCGTCGTCAGTAATTGCGGCTTAATTTCATTATAGTGCTCAATGGCGTTTACCACCGCGTCCACCAGCTTGCCGCGTGCGGTCAGGAACGGCTGACCGGAAAGCCACCAGTCTACGGTATAGCGTAGCTGATGCTTCTCAAGCAGCGCATGTACCCGTTCTTTGATCATCTCATCGGTCAGTTCCGTGCTGAAACGGAAGTTAAACTGCACGAACAGTTCGCCGGGAATGACATTATTGCTGCCGGTGCCTGCCTGGATATTGGCTACCTGCATACTGGTGGCCGGGAAAAAGTCATTGCCCCGATCCCACTCGATAGCGACCAGTTCATTGAGAAAAGGCGCGGCGCGATGAACAGGGTTATCCGCCAGATGCGGATAGGCGACGTGCCCCTGAACGCCATGAATAGTGAGGTTACAGGTGAGAGAACCGCGACGCCCGTTTTTGACGACATCGCCCACAATTTCAGTACTGGAAGGTTCGCCGACCAGACAGTAATCCAGCCTCTCGTTACGGGCCATCAGCCCTTCAACCACCTTTACGGTGCCATTTTTCGCGCTGGCTTCTTCGTCAGAGGTAATCAGAAACGCCAGACGGCCCCGGTGATGAGGATGCTGCGCAACAAAACGTTCAGCAGCCACCACCATGGCCGCCAGTGATCCTTTCATATCCGCCGCGCCGCGACCGAACAACATTCCGTCGCGAATCGTAGGCTCAAACGGCGGATTGATCCAGCGATCGACATCGCCTGCCGGCACGACGTCAGTATGCCCGGCGAACGCCAGCGTTTCGCCACGCCCACGCCATGCCCAAAAATTTTGCGTGTCGCCAAAATCCATATGCTCAATGGTAAAACCGATTTTACGCAGGCGTTCAATCATTAATGCCTGACAGCCTGCGTCATCCGGACTCAGGGAGGGGCGACGAATAAGTTGCTGTGTCAGCTCAATAACCGGGCACGACATAGACTACACCTCATCAAAAAACTGCTGATAACGGGATTCACTGAAACCAAGCAGCATAGGCTTCCCGGGCGCGCAGAGCAATGGGCGTTTAATTATTGCCGGCTGCTCAGCCATGAGGGCGGCGGCGGAGTCGGCATCGGTAATCCTGCTGCGGTCGGCTTCATCCAGTTTGCGCCATGTTGTGCCGCGCGTATTCAGTAAAGGCTGCCAGTCGAGTTCGGCAATAAAGGTATTAAGAAGAGGGAGGTCTATTCCATCCACTCGGTAATCGTGAAAACGATAATCAATGCCATGCTCCTCCAGCCAACGGCGCGCTTTTTTGATAGTGTCGCAATTCTTAATGCCATAGAGGGTAATCATATTGAATCCTTTAACGCGAAATTCGAATAAATAATCAATAGTATCGTCTGCGGGATAATAAGTGTGGCCGTTAATGGTTATTTATCCAGCACTGATCGGCAATCAATATAACATTGTTGAGTGAATGTGAATAATGATTCCAAAACGTTCCAGAAGTGGCGTGCTTATGGTTCGCTGGACAAATCGTATTTTGCGCGCATGCAATAGTTTGTTTTTTAACCCTATTCGGTAAAGTAGTAGAAAAGGTATTGATATTGCAAAATATTGCAGTAAGTCACATAAAATTTATGGCTACAGCGCCATAGTAATATCATAGACAGCATAACCGGAGGGTATCGCAACAATCGGTTAAATGATCTTCTCTCTATACCGCTAACTACGTAGAATACCCATAATAATAAGAGAGGCTATTATGATTGAACGTGAACTGGGGAACTGGAAAGATTTTATCGAAGTTATGCTTCGTAAATAAATTACTGGAAGGCACCGCGCTCCCATAGGGGATAAAAAAAGGCGACTCAACGAAAGTCGCCTTTTTTGTGCCCGACACCTCGTATCAGGCTGCCCGATACCTTATTCCGGGCGCGGCTTCAGCGGGAAGCGGCGCCGTACCAGCACGAAGAACAGTGGTACAAAGAAGATAGCCAGAATGGTTGCTGAGATCATTCCACCCATCACGCCGGTCCCGACAGCATGTTGGCTACCCGAGCCAGCCCCGTTGCTGGTCGCCATCGGCAATACGCCAAAGATAAACGCCAGCGAGGTCATCAGTATCGGACGCAGGCGCTGGCGGCTGGCGTGCAGCGTGGCGTCTAACAACGGGTGCCCCTTCTGGTTCATTTCGTTGGCGAATTCCACAATCAGAATCGCGTTTTTTGCCGAGAGGCCGATAACGGTCAACAGCCCCACCTGGAAGTAAACATCGTTTTCCAGCCCACGCATCCAGGTGGCGAGCAACGCGCCAATGACGCCGAGCGGCACAACCAGCATCACTGAGAAGGGCACTGACCAGCTTTCATATAATGCCGCCAGACACAGGAAGACGACTAATAGCGAAATGGCGTACAGCGCGGGCGCCTGCGCGCCCGAGAGCCGTTCCTGGTAAGACATGGCTGTCCATTCCAGGCCAAAACCGCCCGGTAGCTGATGCACCAATGACTCCATGATGTCCATAGCTGTCCCGGTACTGACGCCCGGCGCGGCCTCTCCGACAATTTCTACCGCCGAATAGCCGTTATAGCGTTCCAGACGCGGCGATCCGGTTTCCCAGCGCGAGGTGGCGAAGGCGGAGAAGGGGACCATGCCGCCGTCTTTGTTACGGACATACCAAAGATTAATATCATCCGGCAACATACGATATTTCGCCGCCGCCTGGACATAGACCTTCTTCACGCGGCCCCGGTCCATAAAGTCGTTGACGTAGCTCGACCCCCAGGCCGTTTGCAGGGTATCGTTGATATCGTCAATCGACACGCCCAGCGCCTGCGCTTTCCGTTGGTCAATATCAATTTGCAGTTGCGGACTGTCGTCCAGGCCGTTGTGGCGCACGCGGGTCAGGGAACTGTTTTTCCCTGCCAGCTCAATGAGTTGATCTCGTGCGGCCATCAGCGCGTCATGGCCTGCTCCGGCGTGATCCTGTAATTCCATATCAAAACCGGCGGAGCTGCCCAGACCGCTAATTGCCGGCGGGCTGCTGGCGAAGACGCGAGCTTCTTTAATCTGGTTAAATGCTTTTGTCGCCCGTTCAATAATGGCGAACGAGGTGCCGGTGGTGGGATCGCGCGCGTCCCAGTCTTTCAAGCGGACAAACATGCGCGCAACGTTTTGCCCATTCCCGCCAGGGCCGGAACCTACCGTCGAGAAGACCGACATAATGTTGTCTTTCTCATGGGTGAAGTAATAGTTTTCAACCTTTTCAACGACTTTCAAGGTCTGCTGTTGCGTAGAACCGCTCGGTAGCTGGATAGATGTGGTGAACATGCCCCGATCTTCTTGCGGCAGAAAGGAGGTGGGGAGGCGCAAAAACAGGAACACCATGCCGCCAAGCAACAGAACATAAATCAGAATCCAGCGCAGGCTGCGATGCAAAATTTTCGCTACGCCTTTTTCATAACGTTCGGCATTACGATTGAAGGTACGGTTAAACCAGCCGAAAAATCCGCTTTGCCCGTGCTGCTCGCCTTTGCGCAACGGTTTTAACAAGGTCGCGCACAGCGCCGGCGTCAGGATCATGGCGACCAGCACCGACAGCACCATTGCCGAGACAATGGTAATAGAAAATTGACGATAAATAGCCCCGGTGGTGCCGCCAAAGAACGCCATCGGCACGAATACCGCAGACAGCACCATCGCGATACCGACCAGCGCGCCCTGGATTTGCCCCATGGATTTGCGCGTCGCTTCACGCGGGGTGAGGCCTTCTTCGCTCATGATGCGTTCGACGTTTTCCACCACCACGATGGCATCGTCGACCAGTAGCCCGATCGCCAGCACCATCGCGAACATGGTTAATGTGTTAATACTGTAGCCGAACGCGTAAAGCACGGAGAAGGTGCCCATCAATACTACCGGCACGGCGATCGTCGGAATCAGCGTGGCGCGAAAGTTTTGCAGGAACAGATACATCACCAGGAAAACCAGCGCGATAGCTTCCAGCAACGTTTTGACTACATCGATAATCGATGCTTTGACAAAGGAGGTGGTTTCATACGCGATCTTGTATTCCAGGCCGTGGGGGAAGTACTGCGCCAGCTCGTTGAGGCGATCCAGCACCAGCTTCGCGGTCGCCATTTCGTTCGCACCGGAGGCCAGCTTAACGCCGAGACCGGAAGCCGGATTGCCGTTAAAACGGCTGAGGTAGTCATACTTTTCCGCCCCCAGTTCCACGGTGGCGACATCGCCCAGTTTGACCTCGGAACCGTCCTGATTAACGCGCAGGGTGATATCGCGAAATTGTTGCGGCGTTTGCAGCAGCGACTGCGCATTGATGGTGGCGTTCAGCGCCTGCTTGTCGACTGAAGGCGTACCGCCAAGCTGCCCGACGGCGATTTGCGCATTCTGCGACTCAATCGCATTGGTCACGTCTTTCGCGGTCATCTGAAAACTATTCAATTTGGCCGGGTCGAGCCAGATACGCATAGAGTACTGTGAGCCATAAGCGTCAATATCGCCTACGCCGTTAACGCGGCTGAGCGGGTCCTGAATATTACTGGCGACGTAGTCGGCGATATCCTGCTTGTCCATAGAACCGTCGGTAGAGACGAAGGCGATGGTCAAAATATTGGTATCGCCCGTTTTGCGTACCGTGACGCCTTGATCCTGTACCGCCTGCGGCAGTTTACGCATCGCGGACTGTAACTGGTTTTGCACCTGCTGAACCGCCTCATCAGGATCGGTTCCCGCAATAAAGCTCAGCGTGATGGTCGCCTGTCCGGTTCCGCTGCTTTGTGATGACATGTACATCAGATTATCGAGACCCGTCATATTCTGCTCAATAACCTGGGTTACGGTATTTTCCAGCGTTTGCGCCGACGCTCCCGGATAATTCGCGGTAATACGCACGTTGGGCGGCGCCAGATCGGGATATTGTTCAACGGGTAAAGAAAAAATGGCTAACGCCCCTGTCAGACACAACAGGATAGCCAGCACCCAGGCAAAAATGGGGCGATCGATAAAAAAATTCGCCATTAAAGGAGAACCTCGTGTTTCTACATATCGTTATTAGGTATGAACTGCTTCACTGTAGCGGCAAGCTACGAGCCAAACGTGGAGAAATAAAGGAGATAATGTAAATTATCATGCGCTTTTACAGCATACTTTTTGTGCCAACGCCGGAAAGCCTGACATCTGGCCTTCCGGCGCTTTGCCGTTCTTTACGTTAACTGACTCTCTTCCTTGCTGGAGGAGCGAAAACTGATGCTGACCAGCGTGCCGCCGCCGGAGGGTTGCGAAAAATTCAGCGTGCCGCCAAGCCGTTCCGCGCGCTCGCGCATTATATTCAGGCCATAATGTCCGGCAGGCTCATGCGGTTCACCGATACCAATGCCATTATCGTGAATATAAACGGTATGATCGCCATCAGGCGCGGTGACGCAACTCACGGCGATTTCGCTCGCATTGGCGTGTTTAATGGCGTTCAGGACCGCTTCACGCACAATTTGCAACAAATGCACTTGCATTTGCGCATCCAGAGCCAGCGTGGGTAAACGGCAATCCAGCGTGAGTTTGGCCGGGGTCTGACTCTGTAAATCTTCCAGCATCTCGTGTAATGCGCAGGGTAAATCGGCCTGCTGTAACGTCAGACGGAACGTGGTGAGTAGTTCGCGAAGCTGACGGTAGGCGTCGTTCAGCGCTCTGGAAAAATCCGCCATGATGCTTTGCGCGCCGGCGTTATCTTCTGGAATGGCGCGCTTCAAAAGCGTTAATTGAATACGTAAATAAGAAAGTACCTGCGCCAGCGAATCGTGTAGCTCACGGGCAATCGTTGCGCGCTCTTCCATTAACAAAAGTTGCTGGAAGTGTTTTTGCGCCTGATTAAAGTACAAACCACGCCCCAGCATCGTGGAGACGCTGTTCAGCAGCGGCGTGGAGGCATTAACGTTGGGGCTTTGCCAGTGAAGTTCGCCATAGACCGTGTCCTGCATCGTAACCGGCAGCATTTGCATCGGCAAATCGGGGCTTTGCGCGCCTTCGCTAATCCGCCAGTTATCGCCCACGGTTAACTCCAGATACCAGGCGGCGTCATGTTCACGGACAATTTGCAAAATATGGCGAAAACAGTGGACATCGATTTGACTGGTATTCAGCGCCTGGGAGCACTGGTATAACACCTCCAGGCGACGGTGCGCTTCATGCAGATCGTGCGTTTTTTCTTCCACCGAGGCTTCCAGCGAACGGTAAAGTTTATGCAGCTCGCTCGACATTTGACCAAACGTTTTCGCCAATAATCCCAGTTCATTGGGTAAGCTGGTATCCAGCGGCAGCGGGGCGAACTGACCGTGTTCAATACGTTGACTGGCGGTGACCAGTTGATTAAGCGGGCGAACCACCTGTTGGCGAATACGCCGTAGAGTAAAAAAGACCAGCGTAAATATGCCGATACCGCCCGCCAGCGATATGGCGACGACCAGCATGACTTTACGCTCGGCGTAATGCTGTAACGCCAGAACGAAGAGATCAATTTGATCGACGTAATTGTTGATATTGGTCTGATACCAGGCAATGTCGCCGTCTTGTAAGCGGCTATTCATCTCCAGCCAGTTGGCGTGCAGGCGCGCGTAGCGATTTTTCACCGCCTGCGGCACATACCAGGCGTTGAGATTTTGCAGTACCGGCGAGTTGAGCGCGTGCTGGAAAAGTTGACGATGCGCATTAATCTGCGGGCTACGGCTTTGCAGATCGTAACCCAGCCGATAGCTCTGCATCCGTAGCGAACCGGCGATATTGATCGCTTCGGCATCCCGTAAACTGCTGGTCAGCGTCAGTAATGCGCTGCCGGTGGACAGAATAGACAACAGCACAATATAGAAAAAAGCCTTAGCCAGACTGGCCGAGACCGGGCGTTTAACCGTCACACTGGTACTCCCCGCATTTAGCTGAACCGCAATTTCATTTGCTATGAAATAAATTGATCTGCCACAGGTTCTGGACAGATAGTTGTGCTTCCTGGGCAGATGAACATTGCCGACCCCGCCTTCGTCAGTTAATAACAATGCTCATATAAAGAATAAGGTTTTTGCAACCAAAACAGAAGGACGCCATGAATCGTTTTATTATGGCCAATAGCCAGCAGTGTCTGGGATGCCATGCCTGCGAGGTCGCCTGCGTAATGGCTCACAATGATGAGCGACATGTCCTGACTCCACAGCGCTATCAGCCCCGAATTACTGTCATCAAACATCAGCACCAGCGCAGCGCGGTCACATGTCACCATTGCGAGGATGCGCCCTGTGCCCGTAGCTGCCCGAACGGCGCGATCGCGCATATTAACGACAGCGTGCAGGTCAATGCGCAGAAGTGTATTGGCTGTAAATCCTGCGTCGTCGCCTGCCCGTTCGGCACCATGCAGATGGTATTGACGCCCGTCGCGCCAAACCAGTTCAAAGCCAGCGCGCATAAATGCGATCTGTGTCAGGGGCGTGAACATGGCCCGGCCTGTGTGGAAAATTGCCCGGCGGATGCGCTGCAACTGGTCACCGAAGCGTCGTTGACCCATCTGGCTAAAACACGACGGCTGCGTACCGCCCGGCAGGAGATTCGCCCCTGGCATAGCGTTGATACACAACACAGTGGGACAACGAGCAGCAAAGCCGAGCGTATGCAGGCGACGCCGCCGCGCGGCGAACCGGATAAACTGGCGATTGAAGCGCGTAAAACGACCTTTGAGGAAATTTATCTGCCGTTTCGCGCCGCGCAGGCGGAGTGTGAGGCGGCCCGCTGCCTCACATGCGGTGAACACAGTATTTGCGAATGGACCTGTCCGTTGCATAACCTCATTCCCCAGTGGATCGAACTGGTGAAAGCCGGCGATATTGATGCGGCGGTAGAGCTTTCTCACCAGACCAACTGCCTGCCGGAAATTACCGGGCGCGTCTGTCCGCAGGACAGGCTATGCGAAGGCGCGTGTACGCTCCGCGATGAGTATGGGGCTGTTACCATCGGCAATATTGAGCGCTATATCTCCGATCGCGCTCTGAGCAAAGGCTGGCGTCCCGACTTGTCGGACGTACAGAAACTTGACAAGCGCGTGGCGATTATCGGCGCGGGGCCGGCAGGACTTGCCTGCGCGGACGTGCTGGCGCGCCATGGCGTAAGCGCCACCGTCTACGATCGCCATCCGGAAATCGGCGGTTTGCTCACGTTTGGTATTCCGGCTTTCAAACTGGATAAATCTCTGCTGGCGCGACGCCGGGAGATCTTTAGCGCGATGGGGATTCGTTTCGAGCTTAATTGCGAAGTGGGGAAAGATATTTCTCTGGAGACACTGCTGGAGAGCTATGACGCCGTGTTTGTCGGAGTGGGGACCTATCGTTCCATGAAGGCTGATTTGCCGAATGAAGACGCGCCGGGTGTGTACGATGCGTTGCCATTCCTGATCGCCAATACCAAACAGGTGATGGGGCTTCCGGCGTCGCCTGATGCGCCGTTTATTGATACGGCGGGCCTTAACGTGATTGTGCTGGGCGGCGGTGACACCGCAATGGACTGCGTACGTACGGCGCTGCGTCATGGCGCTGCCAACGTCACCTGCGCTTATCGCCGCGATGAGGCCAATATGCCGGGGTCGAAAAAAGAGGTGAAAAACGCGCGGGAAGAGGGGGCTAACTTTGAGTTTAACGTTCAGCCGGTTGAGCTGGTGCTCGATACGCAAGGGCGCGTCAGCGGTATTCGTTTTTTGCGTACGCGGCTTGGCGAACCGGATGGTCAGGGGCGACGCCGCCCAGTTCCGGTACCGGGCAGCGAGTTCGTGATGCCGGCGGATGCGGTCATTATGGCGTTTGGTTTTCATCCGCACGGTATGCCGTGGCTGGAATCGCATGGTGTGAAGGTGGATAACTGGGGACGTATTGCCGCCAGCGTCGAGAGCGTGTTTCGTTACCAGACGTCCAACCCGAAAATTTTCGCCGGCGGCGATGCGGTGCGCGGCGCCGATCTGGTGGTGACGGCGATGGCAGAAGGCCGACATGCCGCGCAGGGGATGCTCGACTGGTTGGCTAAATAATCGTCTTTGTAGGCCGGGTCAGGCCTACAATATTTAATATTATTGACCAGAATCTAATACAAAAAACTGATGAACAAGCTCGGAGTTATCACTGATGGTGATTTTATTCCTGATAAACGCTATTTCTTTCTCGCAGGGAAATATAAAAAGAAGCATTAAAACATTATCAACGTTTTTTATTTATAGAAAATGAAAAGGATAGTGTGAATGAGCATGCTAATAAACTTATTGGGAAAACACACCATGACAGATATGATTATATTCGTGAGGAGCATACAATGACGTTGAAGTGAGAAGACTGTGACAGTTTCTACTAACAAAAAACGGTATTAGTGAAATCAGTAAGATTATTGATAAGGGAAGGCGCTGTAGTCCATTTTTTATTTAGATGCTTTCTAAATAATCCATTTTCGCCATGAATTTTAAAGAGAATAGAATCCAGATTTTTTTCATTAATGAGAATCTCAGCACAAAAATAAAAGAATAAATAGTTCTGGATCGTACCCTGGAGTTTTTACTTAATCGAGGCTCGTATGGGTGTTGCATATTTTTTAAGGCGAGGGGATAAAACAACCTGCGGTGGGACTATTATTACGGGTTGTAGTAATCATCTAATCCACGGACAACCAACGGCACGAGTTGGTGATAAATACATATGTGGTACGGACGGGAAGGTTTATCATATAGTGGGAGGACAGCCGGGCTATTTTATCCATGGTGTGCAGGCTGCCGGAACAGCGCATAGTATTGGAACATGCCCGTATAAATGTCGGTTTATTAATTCCATTTCTAATATGAGATACGGATATGAGAACGAAATCCGTTCTGTGCCGAAGTCGGCAACTCAAAGAGTGGTATCTGAAACGCTTCAGAGTACACCAAAACCGTCTACTGTAGCACTTGGGCCGTCCTGTCCGGTTAAAGAGGATAAATTGCCTCGCGCACCTGTAGATGCGGGGTTTTGCGTATTGCCCTACGGGGCCACACCATCATCTTACGAACCGTGGTTTTTCATTAATCCCCCCGCTGGTACCCGCGAGCTATATCACAAGCTCAATCCTGATATGAAAAAACAACCCGGTTCGATTCTGATTGTTGTTGATCCTGCAAAGCAAGATCAACAACAGATTGAGACATTGCAAAAAGCGCGTGACAGAATTGATAACGCTCTTGAATCTCTTACTTTACAGGAAGCAAAGTTACTGCATGATAACAGAGGGGCCGTAGACGCATTTTCGTATCAGCTTTTCGGTGATTATTTAGGTAAAGCTGGTGATGGTTTGGGATATATTAGCGAAGTCGGTAAAAGTTACTATGAAGAAATTAATAAGATACTAATCGAAATTCAGGAACTATATAAAAACACATATACGTATAACAAAGGTATTATTTCAGGGGAAGAATTTTTTGGTCAACGAGCAAGACTGTTTAAAAAGTTAGATACTATTTTAAACAAATTTTCTAAAACCCATCTTAATCTGGAAGAATATAATAGCATTAAAAAAGCTTTGGGTTTATCTACAAGTTCAATTATGCATCAATGGGATAAAACTGGCGTAGATAATATTGAGAGATATGCTACATATATTGAGAACTCAGCAAAACTAATGAAGTTAATGAAAACAGTTGGCTTTGTTGGTATAGGTTTAGATTTAGCCGGATACACGTCAAATGTTTATGATGCTTGTTCAAAAGGTCGCGAAAGTGCTTGCAGAAAGGCTGCCATTACTGAATATAGTAAATTTGGATTCAAGCAGACAGGCAGTATGCTTGCAGGATTGGTTTCTGGTCGTGCTGCAAATGCGCTTTGTATGTGGGTACTGGGGTTTACTACGATAGAAGCCGCTGGAGTCGGTACTGCTCTATGTTTTGTATCAGGAGTTGGGGTTAGTATTGCATCAGGGAAAATTGCAGAAAAATATAGTGAAGATTTTGGTAAAATTGTAGGGGAACACATCATTTATGAAAAATCATTTAATACAAAATAGAGATGTAATAATTGAAATTCTTCTTTATGCCTTTGTATGTGATTTTGTTTTATTCATAATATGCTACTTTTATAATATAAGAGCATATAAGAAAATAGTTAAGATATACGAAGAAGAAATAGGGTGTCTACCACTTGATACAATTTTATGCAAAAATGCAAGTGTATTTACAACTCCATATTTATATAACTCAAAAGTTAGATTTATAACCAGGAGTTTGAATTTTAAATATCATAAACATTTACATCACGGTATAAGTATAGAAGGTTACAATTTGATACGGAACCTGCCAAGTCGATTAACCTTAGGGTTTAGAATTGAATCATTTTCATTGCTAATTAGTATCCCAATACTGATTGGCATATTTATCATTGTCTAACATCAAATAAAGGGACTCCTCTGGAGTCCCTCCTTAACCATTATTTCAAAGCCCCATACACCTGGTCAACAATCCAGCCATACGTTGCCGCGGGTAATAACCCACTGACAAAAACGTTTGGATTCACTTTAGGATCTGCTACTGGCGAGTGCGGCCTGTTACCTAAAATCACAATCGCCATATGGTTAACCGGATCGATAGACGTCAGCGTTCCGGTCCATCCGGTATGCCCATACGTTTGCGGAGTGGCTAACACCCCGAACGTTGGGGTCATTGAGGCGTTGCCGTTAACGCGCCACCCCAGACCAAAGGTAGCGTCTTCTGGCGAATGGCGAGTAAACTGTTCAACCGTTTTCTTATCGAATAGCTTCACGTTACCGTAGCCGCCCCCATTGAGCATCACTTGCATTAACACGGCCATATCATGGGTGTTAGAAAAGAGTCCGGCGTGTCCTGATACGCCGCCCATTGAATACCAGGCTTTTTCGTCATGCACCTGACCCCATATAGTATTGGTGCGAATATTAGGGAAATGAATCACGCCGTCACGCGTGTTGCCATGTAGTTCCGTTGCGGCGATTTGCGGCGGCGTGAAGCCTTTCATCAGCGGGTTAAAGACGGTATGTTTTAATCCGAGCGGTTTATAAATGGTTGTTTCGACGTAGCGATCTAATGGCATTGCTGTTACCGATTCAATGATAAAACCAAGTATCATATAATCCACGTCGCTGTAGATATGCTTCGACCCGGGTTGATATTCCAGCGGAGTCTTTTTAATCATCTCCAGAGTAGTGCTTTTATTCTGTGAGAATAATTTACCCGCTACTTTTTTATTGGGATATTGTGGGTCGGCAGGAAAGCCCGCGACGTGATGAAGAATGTCAATGATACGGAGTTTATCTTTCCCTTTAATTTTATCACCAGGCATATCCTTAAAACCGGGGATGTATTTTGATACTAAATCATTGACATTTATTTTCCCTTCATACACCAGTTTTTGTAATGCAAAATTAGTGGCATACATTTTTGTGTTTGAAGCCAGGTCATACATCGTGTTAGTGGTCGCCAGAATGGGATTGGCTAACAGAGTGGAACCGTCATATTTTTTGGCATAGCCCCAGGCTTTTTGTAGAACAATATGATTATCTTTTATTACCAGAAGATTAATACTGGGGTATCCGGCATCAATTTGATTTTGAATCCAGCCATCAAGTCGGTTAAGTTTTTTGCTATCAAAGCCCACTTGCTCAGGGCTGGTGTTGGTCAATACCGGATACTCAACGGCAAAAGCTGAAATAGAAAAAGTAAGAAAAACTGCTGCAACGATAGTAAGTTTCATGATTATTTCCTCAGTTTCAGTCCTGCAGTCAAATCATATCGCGATCATGGACTCTGCAGCCTATAGAAGCAGAATATCCTCATAAAGGACAATGACAGGAAGAATGTGGCTATACGTCCGTTCAGTCGGCATTGAGGTTCTATCCCTTCAGCAGACAAAACCGACTTCACGGCGTAATATTAATGCTCTTTTTACACTCTGGAGTCAGCATGTCGCAAACCATTACGCTTATTAAGGATAAAATTCTTTCTGATAATTATTTCACTCTGCGCAACATTACCTATGACCTGACCCGTCGTAATGGCGAGGTTATCCGTCACAAGCGTGAGGTTTACGATCGCGGGAATGGCGCAACCATTCTGCTATACAATTCAACCAAAAAAACTGTGGTTCTGGTTCGCCAGTTTCGCGTGGCGACATGGGTCAATAGTAATCAAGACGGTATGTTAATTGAAACCTGTGCTGGCTTGCTTGATAACGACGAGCCGGAGGTCTGTATCCGTAAAGAGGCCATTGAAGAGACAGGGTATGACGTTGGTGAGGTACGCAAGATATTTGAGCTTTATATGTCGCCAGGCGGCGTTACGGAGCTGATTCATTTCTTCATTGCCGAATATCATGATAGCGAGCGCGCCAGTATCGGCGGCGGCGTGGAGGACGAAGATATTGAGGTGCTTGAACTGCCGTTTTCCCGGGCTCTGGAAATGGTACGCTCGGGTGAGATTCGGGACGGTAAGGCCGTGTTATTGCTTAACTATTTACAGATGTCTAATCTAATGGACTGAAAAAAAAGAAATATATTTCTTTACACAGAAAAGACCAATCCGATAAATCTGATTGAGAACCCTGAGGCGCGAAAGGAAGATACCGCCTTAGCTGTGTTGTTCTGAATCTGGGGTTGTACCGTTCATGCGCTACCGCGTTATTTTTTTTTGTCTGCCTGTCCTGTTGTCGGCCCAGCTACTGTGGGCTGCGCCAGCGCAACGGACTTTTTCCGACTGGCAGGTCACCTGCAATAACCAAAATTTTTGCGTAGCGCGCAATACCGGCGAACATCATGGACTGGTGATGACATTAAGCCGCAGCGCCGGGGCGCGTACCGATGCGGTACTGCGTATCGACCGCGGCGGTCTGGTGCCGCCCGACGCTAAAGAAGCCGCTATTGCGCCTCGCTTATTGCTGGATGGCAAACCGCTTTCGTTCAACAGTCCACACTGGCGCGTGTCGCCCTGGCATCTCATGACGGGCGATCCTGCCACTATCGCCGCGTTTTTACAGACTATTCAGGATGCGCAGGCCATCACCTTAAAAAACGGTGTCCAGACGCTTTCGCTGGCGGGATTAAAAGCGGCGTTACTGTTTATTGACGCACAGCAAAAACGCGTGGGTAGCGAAACCGCCTGGATTGAAAAAGGAAACGAACCGCCGCTCAGCGTTCCCCCGGCGCCGGCATTAAAGGGGATCGCCGTTATTAATCCAACGCCCGTACCGTTGAGTGAGGAAGAACGCAACGATCTGCTGGACTACGCAGCATGGCGGGTAAACGGCATTCGTTGTTCGCTCGATCCGCTGCGGCGCGAGGCGCAGGTCAGCGCGCTGACGGATGATAACGCATTATTGATTGTTAACTGCGAGGCCGGCGCCTATAACACTATCGATCTCGCCTGGATAGTTTCGCGGAAAAAAACGCTCGTCTCGCGCGCCGTACGTTTGCGGCTGCCGTTTAATCGCGGCGTCGAAAGTAATGACATGGAGTTGATGAACGCCTTCTTTGACGAGAAAACGCGCGAGCTGGTGACGTTGGCGAAAGGACGGGGGCTAGCCGACTGCGGTATCCAGACGCGCTGGCGTTATGATGGCGATCGTTTTCGTCTGGTGCGTTATGCCGAAGAACCGAGCTGTGATAACTGGCACGGACCGGATGCCTGGCCCACGCTGTGGATCACGCGTTGAATCTTGGTCGTGATCGCCATTTTCAGAATAGAGATACACCTGTTTAGGCCTCATTTATGGTATAGAGATTGCTACGTTATAGTAAGATTGTTACTTTACCCGAGAGCCTCACCACAGCAGGAAATAGTATGAAAATAAATAATGGCCCCGTATTATGCCCCCATTGTGGCTGCCTGAGCGCTTATTATGAAATAGATCGGCTGGCAGCGATAAGAGAAAAAGTAAATAAAGAAGGAGGCTCAAAGGCATGGGATTCAACATTGCAGGAGCATAAAAAAAAGGCCTTTTGCCTGATGTGCCATAAATCCATTGATGAGGCCGTCATCGGGCAATCTGATGCGCCTGAGTCTACGAAGTAATTTTGCACAGCCTACAGAACAGCTCTGCAGACTGCGCAAAATCTGCGTTTCTAACGCTCACCCTTAGTCTTTTATGTTCAGCACCCGGCGGGCTTTTTCTACAATATTTTCCACGGTAAAGCCAAAGTACGGAAACAGTTTGTCAGCCGGGGCGGATTCGCCGTATCCCGTCATGCCAATAATTGCGCCTTTTAGGCCAACATATTTATACCAGTAGTCAGCTATACCGGCTTCCACCGCGACGCGGGCGGTCACGTGCGACGGTAGCACCGACTCGCGATATGCCGCATCCTGCGCATCGAAAATATCCGTTGAAGGTAACGACACAACACGAACGTTATGGCCCTCGCCAGTCAATTTTTCCGCCGCCTGGAGGGTAATTTCCATTTCCGAACCGGTGGCGATCAGAATGATATCCGGCTTGCCGCCGCTATCTTTCAGAATATAACCGCCGCGGGCTATCGCTTTCACCTGTTCCGGCGTGCGTTCTACCTGCGCCAGATTCTGCCGTGAGAGAATCAGCGCCGTCGGCCCGTGGTGACGTTCGATGGCGAGCTTCCAGCCGACCGCCGCCTCAACCTGATCGCAGGGACGCCATGTGCTGAAGTTTGGTGTTAAGCGCAGGCTCGCCAGTTGTTCCACGGCCTGGTGCGTCGGGCCATCTTCGCCCAGACCGATGGAGTCGTGGGTATAGACCATAATCTGCCGGGCTTTCATTAAGGCCGCCATACGCGCCGCGTTACGCGCATATTCGACAAACATCAGAAACGTGGCGGTATAGGGTACGAAGCCGCCGTGGTGGGCGATGCCGTTGGCAATGGCGGTCATGCCGAATTCGCGCACGCCATAGTGGATATAATTACCTGCCGGTTCCTCTTTCAACGAGGTCGAACCTTTCCAGATAGTCAGGTTGCTCGGTGCCAGATCCGCCGATCCGCCCAACAGTTCCGGCAACAGGGGACCATAGGCATTGAGCGTATTTTGCGATGCTTTACGGGTGGCGATTTTGGCCGGATTAGCCTGCAAGTCGTTAATGAATTTTTGCGTGGCGGATTCCCATGCCTCCGGCAGTCCGCCGCTCATCCTGCGGGTAAACTCCGCTGCCAGCTCAGGCCAGGCTTTCTCATAAGCTGCAAACTTTTCTTTCCACCGCTGCTGCGCTTTCTCACCTTTTTCGCGACCATCCCATGCGCGATAAATCTCTTTTGGGATCTCGAACGCCGGATGATGCCACCCCAGCTTCTGGCGGGTCAGCGCCACCTCTTCTTCGCCCAGCGCCGCACCATGTGACTCCTCCTTACCCGCTTTATTCGGCGAACCAAAGCCTATCACCGTCCGACAGATAATTAGCGAAGGTTTATCTTTTACGCTCTGGGCTTGCAGAATGGCTTTTTTCACCGCTTCCGGATCGTGCCCGTCAATGTCATGCACGACATGCCAGTGGTAGGCTTCAAAGCGTTTGGCGGTATCGTCGGTAAACCAGCCTTCGGTTTCGCCATCAATGGAGATGCCGTTGTGATCGTAGAAGCCGATCAGTTTGCCCAGTCCCAGCGTACCTGCCAGCGAACACACCTCATGTGAGATCCCCTCCATCAGACAGCCATCGCCCATAAAGACATAAGTGTAGTGATCGACAATCTCATGGTCCGGGCGGTTGAACTGTGCGCCTAACGTGCGCTCGGCAATCGCCAGCCCGACGGCATTCGCCAGCCCCTGGCCCAGCGGTCCGGTGGTGGTTTCAACGCCGGGTGTATAGCCAATCTCCGGGTGGCCTGGCGTTTTAGAATGCAGTTGACGGAAGTTTTTCAGCTCCTCCAGCGGCAGGTCATAACCGGTTAAATGCAGCAGACTATAGAGCAGCATGGAGGCGTGACCGTTGGAAAGAATAAAACGGTCACGGTCATACCAGGTCGGATCGGTTGGGTTATGTTTAAGAAAATCGTTCCATAGCACTTCAGCGATATCCGCCATCCCCATCGGCGCGCCGGGGTGCCCGGAATTGGCTTTTTGAACGGCATCCATGCTCAGCGCACGAATCGCATTGGCAAGGTCTTTACGGGACATAAATCACTCCGTGGCAAGGTTTATAGTTTGGCGGCAAGCAGGTCTTCCAGTTTGCGCTGGTCAACGGCAAAAAGGCGGATACCTTCCGACAGCTTCTCTACGGCCATCGCGTCCTGATTATGTTCCCAGCGGAACTCTGCTTCCGTCATTGGTGTAGGACGGTGGAACATCTGCGAGGAAGGCACCAGTTTACGGATCACCGGTTCTTCTTTTTCTTTCAACTCTTTAAGCAGGTTAGGGGAGATAGTCAGTCGATCGCAGCCGGTTAGCGCGAGGATTTGCTCAGTACGGCGGAAACTTGCGCCCATCACGATAGTTTCATAGCGATGCTGTTTAAAGTAATCGTAGATATTGCGTACCGATTTCACGCCGGGATCTTCCTCTACGACATACGGCTCCAGCGGACTACGCGCCTGATACCAGTCGTAAATTCGGCCCACGAACGGAGAGATCAAATAGACGCCCGCTTCGGCGCAGGCGCGCGCCTGGGCAAAAGAGAACAGCAACGTCAGGTTGCAATTAATGCCCTCTTTTTCGAGCTGCTCGGCGGCGCGGATACCTTCCCAGGTCGCGGCGAGTTTGATCAGAATGCGCGATTTATCAATGTCCTGCTGCTGATAGAGCTCCACCAGATGGCGCGCTTTCTCGATACTTTTTTCTTTATCGAACGATAACCGCGCGTCGACTTCAGTGGAGACGCGACCGGGAATACTTTTCAGTATTTCCGCGCCAAAATTGACCGCCAGTTTATCGCTGGCTGCCGCAACCTGCTGTTCCTGCGTACCGCCGTGTTTTTTCCCCCAGGCAATCGCATCCTCAATCAAATGACCATACTGCTCAAGCCCGGCGGCTTTTAACAGTAAAGAGGGATTTGTCGTGGCATCCTGCGGCTGGTAGTGGCGGATAGACTCGATGTCGCCGCTGTCGGCGACGACGGTAGTGAATTGTTTGATGCCGTCTAGCTGGTTCATAGGAAATACTCCTTGAAAAGTAAAGTGTTAGATGAGTGTGTTGATTCACACTTCTGAAAAATTCATACACTACATAACCAAAAAGCATAGCAGACAGGCATGGTATTGCTGGCATAAGCAGGTAACATGGCTGTTATAAGTTGATAACAAACTCTTGCGCCGCGTCGTGATAGTTTGCAGACCTTCAAAGTTTGTGTTGCGCAGTACGGTGATAATGTGCGGCGCACCAGGCCGCGTCACTTTTTGAACGATACGTGAAAGGAACAACAAGATGGATGAGCAGTTAAAACAAAGCGCCCTTGATTTCCACGAATTTCCGGTCCCAGGTAAAATTCAGGTTTCTCCGACTAAGCCCCTCGCCACCCAGCGCGATCTGGCGTTAGCTTACTCTCCAGGCGTGGCGGCGCCCTGCCTGGAAATTGAAAAAGATCCGCTGGCAGCCTATAAATACACCGCGCGCGGCAACCTTGTCGCGGTCATTTCCAACGGTACAGCGGTGCTGGGGTTAGGCAATATCGGCGCACTGGCCGGTAAGCCGGTCATGGAAGGCAAAGGCGTTCTGTTTAAAAAATTCGCCGGCATCGATGTGTTTGACATAGAAGTCGATGAGCTTGACCCGGATAAATTTATCAATGTGGTCGCGGCGCTGGAGCCGACCTTTGGCGGCATTAACCTCGAAGATATTAAAGCGCCGGAATGTTTCTATATTGAGCAGAAACTGCGCGAGCGAATGAACATCCCGGTCTTCCATGACGACCAGCACGGAACGGCGATCATCAGTACTGCCGCGATTCTTAATGGCCTGCGAGTAGTAGAGAAAAATATTTCCGACGTGCGGATGGTCGTCTCCGGCGCAGGAGCGGCGGCAATCGCTTGTATGAACCTACTGGTCGCGTTGGGGATGCAAAAGCACAACATCGTGGTTTGCGACTCTAAAGGCGTTATTTACAAAGGCCGTGAGCCGAATATGGCGGAGACCAAAGCGGCCTATGCGGTAGACGACAGCGGCAAGCGCACGCTGGATGATGTCATTGACGGCGCGGATATTTTCCTCGGCTGTTCAGGCCCGAAAGTGCTGACTCAGGAGATGGTGAAGAAAATGGCCCGCGCGCCAATGATTCTGGCGCTGGCCAACCCGGAGCCGGAAATTCTGCCGCCGCTGGCGAAAGAAGTGCGTCCGGACGCCATTATCTGTACCGGTCGTTCCGACTATCCTAATCAGGTTAACAACGTATTGTGTTTCCCGTTTATCTTCCGCGGCGCTCTGGACGTCGGCGCGACGGCGATCAACGAAGAGATGAAACTGGCGGCGGTACATGCGATTGCCGAGCTGGCACATGCCGAACAGAGCGAAGTGGTGGCCTCGGCCTATGGCGATCAGGATCTGAGCTTTGGCCCGGAATACATTATTCCGAAACCGTTCGACCCGCGTCTGATTGTCAAAATCGCTCCAGCGGTCGCGAAAGCGGCAATGGATTCCGGCGTGGCGACGCGCCCGATTGCTGACTTTGATGCCTATATTGATAAGCTGACCGAGTTTGTCTACAAAACCAACCTGTTCATGAAGCCGATCTTCTCGCAGGCACGTAAAGATCCGAAGCGCGTAGTTCTGCCGGAAGGGGAAGAGGCGCGCGTGCTGCACGCGACCCAGGAGTTGATAACCCTGGGGCTGGCGAAGCCTATCCTGATCGGGCGCCCGAGCGTGATCGAAATGCGTATCCAGAAGCTGGGGTTGCAGATCAAAGCGGGCGTTGATTTCGAGATCGTGAATAATGAATCCGATCCGCGCTTCAAAGAGTACTGGAGCGAGTATTACCAGATCATGAAGCGTCGTGGGGTAACTCAGGAACAGGCGCAGCGTGCGATGATCGGCAACCATACGGCCATTGGCGCGATCATGGTGCAGCGTGGGGAAGCGGATGCGATGATCTGCGGCACCATCGGCGACTATCATGAGCATTTCAGCGTGGTGAAAGCAGTCTTTGGCTACCGTGACGGCGTGCATACGGCAGGGGCGATGAACGCCTTACTGCTGCCAAGCGGCAACACTTTTATTGCCGATACTTATGTTAACGAAGATCCCACGCCGGAACAGTTGGCGGAGATCACCGTGATGGCGGCGGAAACCGTTCGCCGCTTTGGTATTGAGCCTAAAGTTGCGCTGCTGTCGCACTCTAACTTTGGTTCCTCAAATTCGCTGTCCGCCAGCAAAATGCGCGAAACCCTTGAGCGGGTGCGCGAACGAGCGCCTGATCTGATGATTGACGGTGAGATGCACGGCGATGCGGCGTTGGTAGAAAGTATTCGTAATGACCGGATGCCGGATAGCCCGCTGAAGGGGTCCGCCAATATTCTGGTGATGCCGAATATGGAAGCCGCCCGCATTAGTTACAACTTACTACGTGTCTCCAGTTCCGAAGGCGTCACGGTCGGCCCGGTACTGATGGGCGTGTCTAAACCAGTACATGTATTAACGCCGATCGCCTCTGTACGCCGTATCGTGAATATGGTGGCGTTAGCGGTGGTTGAAGCGCAAACCACGCCGCTTTAATAACGCATTACTCTCTTCTGGCGCAGGTTCTCCTGCGCTTTTTTATGCGCCGTAGCGATAATAATCATTTATATAATTTATTATAATGATATTTGCCTTATTAAAGTTAATAAAATGATATTAATAAAAAGGTTTGGCATAAATAGGTCTTGAGTTATATTCATGAGCTAATCAATAACAATGTTATATTTATTTTAATGATGCTTATAATATGATTTTACATTTATTCATTCGAGGCGGGTATCGTTAATGAAAGCCGACTGTTTACAACAATATCATTTGCTTATCCAGCAGCCTTTCGCTTTCACGCAAACCGGTTATCAGACGGATTCACTGGCGCCATTACAAAAACAGCAGGTACGACAGTCTTTAACCTTTATCCTAATCCTCAGGAAGACGATAGCGTAGGCGTAAGACATATCCCTATGGGCGTCCCTTTACAGGCTAAAGTCCATAATTACATGGAAATTCTGAAAAAACATCCGCCGAAAGTACACATTAAATTGTAATACGCGATATATGAATAACCCGCCTTTACGAGGCAGGTTAATTTTACTTATCGCTTCTGGCGTAATGTAAATGAGCATGCATAATATCGCTGGCCGGACGTCCCATTGCCATCAAATCAGCCATTGCTTTCAGATAGGGAGGTAAATGCTGGAAATAGGCGCGAAACCCTGCGCATAAATAATTGAGTCCGGGCTTACCCTCTTTTGTTAATGCAAAACGGTGTTTAGAGCAACCACCCCAGCAAGCGCATAGTACCGGGCATTGCCGACATTGCTCGGGTAGCGTTGCATATTTATCTTTGCCAAACGCCTTCTGCTGTGGGGAATCCAACATAGCAGCGAACGTTTGTTCGTTAAGATTGCCTAAATGGAACTGTGGATAAACGTAATGATCGCAGGCATAGACATCGCCATTATGCTCGACCACCACCGAACGCCCGCAGGTCGGTTGATGGTGGCAGACCGTTCCCGGCGCGCCGACGAAATTCGCGAATGCCCATTCGATATTCATGACGAACACCTTACCGACATCGCGCGTGATCCACCTGTCAAAAACGGCGCACAGAAACCGACCATAGTCTTCGGGAATAACAGACCAGTCGGTTAATGTACCGCAGGCGTCGCCCGGCGCGTGTAGCGTCAGCCCCGATTGCTGTGCAGATTCATCAGCCAGACGCTCGACGACGGGGATAAACTGAATAAACTCCACGCCGCTGGCGACGAGAAAATCATAAATTTTTTCCGCCGAGCGAGCGCTGCGTCGGTTAACGCAGGCCAGTACGTTGTACTCTACGCCATGTTGCTGGAGCAGGGCCAACGCCCGCATGACCAGTTTATGCGTTGGACGTCCGCCTTTCGTCAACCGGTATTCATTATGAATCTCTTCAGGACCATCGAGCGACAGGCCGATCAGGAAATGGTGGCGAACAAAGAACTCGCACCACGCATCGTCCAGCAGGACGCCATTGGTTTGAAAACTATTGGAGATCTGCCGCCCTGCGCCGTATTTGGCCTGCAACGCGACGGCGCGACGATAAAACTCCAGCCCCAACAGTGTAGGCTCGCCGCCTTGCCAGATAAAGGCGACTTCCGCTTCCGGCGCGACAGATACGATGTAATCACGTACATAGCGCTCCAGCATGGCGTCAGTCATTCTTGGTTGCGGCGTATGGTTATACAGAGCGTGCTTTTCAAGATAAAAGCAGTAGGCGCAGTTGAGATTACAGTCTGAACCGCTGGGCTTCGCCATAGCATGAAAGGCTCGGGTGGGGATATTCTGGAACATATTGCGCTTACCCTTATTTTTTCATTGAATCTGTACTATGCGGAAATCGAGTGATACGAATTATTTTTATCGATGGTAGTAATACAAAGAATATCCGGTGAGACATTTATTGCGGAAAAGGCTTAAATTCAGAATTACGCCTGAAAATGTGATGTGCCACGATATTTATTGTTAACACCTTCGATAGAAGTAATTTTTATTTTCTTTTTCTTAGTGATCTACCTCACCTTTTACATCACCTTGCCGAATTTTGTTATTTACTCCGACAAAAAATTGCCACGATAACGGCAGATTCAGTGGAGACGGTGAGCAATGAATAAAGAACGCATTATTCAGGAATTTGTGCCGGGCAAACAGGTTACGCTGGCGCATCTCATTGCGCACCCCGGTGATGAACTGGCGAAAAAGATCGGCGTTCCCGAATCTGGTGCGATTGGCATTATGACCTTAACGCCAGGGGAAACGGCCATGATCGCGGGTGATTTAGCGATGAAGGCTGCTGATGTACACATCGGTTTTCTCGACAGATTTAGCGGTGCGCTGGTGATTTATGGCACCGTCGGCGCAGTAGAAGAAGCGCTATTACAGACGGTCAGCGGGCTGGGGCGATTATTAAACTTTACTCTGTGTGAGTTAACGAAAAGCTAATTGGTGGCGGTAATGAAACGTATTGCTTTTGTCGGCGTGGTCGGTGCCGGAAAAACAACACTTTTTAACGCGTTACGGGGAAATTATTGCCTCGCCAGAAAAACGCAGGCCGTGGAATTTAATGATCATGGCGATATCGATACGCCGGGTGAATATTTTAGCCATCCTCGTTGGTATCACGCCTTAATCACCACGTTGCAGGATGTAGACACGCTGATTTATGTCCACGCGGCAAACGATAAAGAAAGTCGCTTACCTGCCGGGTTATTGGATGTTGGAACCCGTAAACGACATATCGCCGTCATCAGCAAAACGGACATGCCGGATGCCGACGTCGCCGCTGCGCGGCAGTTGCTTTGCGAGATGGGATTCCGGGAGCCGATTTTCGAGCTCAACGGCCACGACCCGCAAAGCGTGCGGCAGTTGGTGGATTATCTGGCGGCTCTCAGTGAACAGGAGGAAGAGGCAGGTGAAAAAACTTATCACAGCTAACGATATTCGTGCAGCCCACGCCCGCGGCGAACAGGCGATGTCGGTAGTGCTGCGCGCCAGCATTATTACCCCGGAGGCTCGCGAAGTGGCGGAATTACTGGGCTTCACGATTACCGAATGCGACGAATCCGTCCCGGTATCCACGTCGACAGGAGCGTGTAAAAGCGAAAGCCAGCGCATTCGGGAAACCATCATCGCGCAGCTCCCGGAAGGGCAGTTTACTGAAAGCCTGGTGGCGCAGTTGATGGAAAAAGTGCTGAAGGAAAAGCAGTCGCTGGAACTGGGGACGATGCAACCGAGCTTTACATCAGTTATCGGCAAAGGCGGCGTGAAAGTTATCGACGGCGGTAGCGTGAAATTTGGCCGCTTCGACGGCGCCGAGCCGCACTGCGTCGGCTTAACCGATCTGGTTACAGAGCAGGACGGCAGCAGTATGGCCGCCGGGTTTATGCAGTGGGACAACGCCTTTTTTCCGTGGACGCTGAACTACGACGAAATCGATATGGTGCTGGAGGGCGAACTACATGTGCGCCATGAAGGCGAAACTATGATTGCCAAAGCCGGAGATGTGATGTTCATCCCCAAAGGCTCCAGCATTGAATTTGGCACGCCGACGACCGTGCGCTTTCTGTACGTCGCCTGGCCTGCGAACTGGCAATCCGTATGAACGATTTCATCACCGAAACGTGGCTCAGAGCGAACCATACGCTCAGCGAAGGATCGGAGATCCATTTGCCCGCTGATGCACGCCTGACGCCCTCGGCCCGGGAACTGCTGGAAAGCCGACACCTGCGCATTAAGTTTCTGGATCAGCAAGGCAGGCTGTTTGTCGATGATGACGAACAGCAGCCGCAGCCGGTACATGGCTTAACCAGTAGCGATACGCACCCACAGGCCTGCTGTGAACTGTGCCGCCAGCCGGTGGTGAAAAAGTCCGATACGCTAACCCATCTGACGGCGGAAAAAATGGTCGCCAAAAGCGATCCGCGCCTCGGTTTTCGCGCCGCGCTCGATAGCGCCATCGCGCTGACCGTGTGGCTGCAAATCGAGCTGACGGAACCGTGGCAGCCGTGGCTTTTCGATATCCGCTCGCGGCTGGGCAACATTATGCGCGCCGACGCTATAGATGAGCCGCTGGCTGAGCAGGCGATTGTCGGCTTGAACTCGGATGAACTGCATCGGTTGTCCCATCAACCGCTGCGCTACCTCGATCACGATCATCTGGTGCCGGAGGCCAGCCACGGTCGCGATGTGGCGCTGCTTAATCTGCTGCGAACCAAAGTACGCGAAACGGAAACCCTCGCCGCACAGGTGTTTATTACCCGTAGTTTTGAGGTCTTGCGTCCGGACATTTTGCAGGCGCTGAACCGTCTCTCCAGCACGGTTTACGTGATGATGATTTTGAGCGTGGCGAAACATCCGCTGACGGTCGCCCAAATTCAACAACGGCTGGGAGAGAAGCCATGATCATTGAACGCGCCCGCGAACTGGCGGTACGCGCCCCCGCCAGAGTTGTCTTTCCCGATGCGCTGGATGAACGCGTGCTGAAAGCGGCGCATTACCTGCAACAGCACGGTCTGGCACGCCCTGTTCTGGTCGCCAGTCCGTTTGCGCTGCGTCAGTTTGCCCTCAGTCACCGTATGGCGATGGATGGCATTCAGGTCATCGACCCACATAGCAATCTGAGTATGCGCCAGCGTTTTGCGCAACGCTGGCTTGCCCGCGCCGGAGAAAAAACGCCGCCGGACGCAGTGGAAAAGCTTAGCGACCCGCTGATGTTCGCTGCCGCCATGGTGAGCGCCGGTGAGGCTGATGTGTGTATCGCAGGCAACCTGTCGTCAACGGCGAATGTGCTGCGCGCAGGGCTGCGGGTGATTGGCCTGCAACCCGGTTGCAAAACATTGTCGTCTCTTTTCCTGATGCTGCCGCAGTACGCCGGTCCGGCATTAGGGTTCGCCGATTGCAGCGTGGTGCCGCAGCCGACGGCGGCGCAACTGGCGGATATCGCCATCGCCAGCGCCGACACCTGGCGAGCCATTACCGGCGAAGAACCGCGCGTGGCGATGCTGTCATTTTCAAGCAACGGCAGCGCCCGTCACCCCAATGTTGCCAACGTGCAACAGGCGACAGAGATCGTTCGCGAACGCGCGCCGCAACTGCTTGTGGACGGTGAATTGCAGTTTGACGCCGCTTTCGTACCGGAGGTCGCCGCGCAAAAAGCGCCTGAAAGCCCGCTGCAAGGCCGCGCCAACGTGATGATTTTCCCGTCGCTGGAGGCGGGCAATATTGGCTACAAAATCGCTCAGCGTCTGGGAGGCTATCGCGCTGTTGGGCCGCTAATTCAGGGGCTTGCCGCGCCGCTTCACGACCTCTCCCGAGGCTGTAGCGTGCAGGAAATTATCGAACTGGCGTTGGTGGCAGCCGTGCCGCGCCAGGCTGACGTGAGCCGCGAACGCAGCTTACACACACTGGTTGAATGAACGGTCCCGTTCTGGACCCCCTTAATGAGAGGAAAACACGATGGAAGCATTAGGAATGATTGAAACCCGGGGCCTGGTTGCGCTGATTGAGGCCTCAGATGCGATGGTAAAAGCCGCACGCGTGAAGCTGGTCGGCGTGAAGCAGATTGGCGGTGGCCTGGTTACGGCGATGGTGCGTGGCGATGTGGCGGCGTGTAAAGCCGCAACCGATGCTGGCGCCGCTGCGGCGCAGCGCATTGGCGAGCTGGTCTCCGTACACGTTATTCCACGCCCGCACGGCGATTTGGAAGAAGTGTTCCCGATCAGCTTCAAAGGCGACAGCAACATTTGATGGTAGGCCGGATAAGACGCGTAGCGTCGCCATCCGGCATTAATGCGCGCCATTCCTGATGGTGCGCAGATTCAAGGCCTACGACCCAACGGGCCATCCATGGAGGCGGATATGAAACTGGCAGTCGTCACAGGACAAATCGTATGTACCGTCCGCCATCAGGGACTGGCGCATGACAAATTGTTGATGGTGGAAATGATCGATGCCCAGGGCAACCCCGACGGGCAGTGTGCCGTCGCTATCGACAGTATCGGGGCGGGAACCGGAGAGTGGGTACTGCTGGTCAGCGGCAGTTCCGCACGCCAGGCGCATTGCAGCGAATTATCACCGGTCGATCTGTGCGTCATTGGCATCGTCGATGAAGTGGTGGCTGGCGGGAAAGTGGTTTTCCATAAATAGGACTGAACATCATGAATCAACAGGATATTGAACAGGTGGTGAAAGCGGTGCTGCTGAAAATGCAGGATAGCAGCAAGCCCACCGGCACCGTTCATGAGATGGGCGTTTTTGCCTCCCTGGATGACGCAGTGGCGGCAGCAAAACTGGCCCAGCAGGGGCTGAAAAGCGTGGCGATGCGTCAGCTTGCTATTCATGCCATTCGCGAGGCGGGCGAAAAACATGCCCGAGAATTAGCGGAACTTGCCGTCAGCGAAACCGGCATGGGACGCGTTGACGATAAATTTGCCAAAAACGTCGCTCAGGCGCGCGGCACGCCGGGCGTCGAGTGTTTATCTCCGCAGGTGCTGACCGGCGATAACGGGCTGACGCTGATTGAAAATGCGCCGTGGGGCGTGGTGGCCTCGGTCACGCCGTCCACCAATCCGGCGGCGACGGTGATTAATAACGCCATCAGCCTGATTGCCGCAGGCAACAGCGTCGTGTTTGCCCCGCATCCGGCGGCGAAAAAGGTCTCTCAGCGGGCAATCACCCTCCTCAATCAGGCGGTGGTCGCCGCCGGTGGCCCGGAAAATTTGCTGGTCACCGTGGCGAACCCGGATATCGAAACCGCCCAGCGGTTGTTCAAATATCCCGGTATTGGCCTGCTGGTGGTGACTGGCGGCGAAGCGGTGGTGGACGCGGCGCGCAAACATACTAATAAACGCCTGATCGCCGCCGGTGCCGGTAATCCCCCGGTGGTGGTGGATGAGACCGCCGACCTGCCGCGCGCCGCACAATCCATCGTCAAAGGCGCGTCGTTTGATAACAACATCATCTGTGCCGACGAAAAAGTGCTGATTGTGGTGGATAGCGTCGCCGACGAACTGATGCGTCTGATGGAAGGTCAGCACGCGGTGAAACTGACTGCCGCTCAGGCCGAACAGCTCCAGCCGGTGCTGCTGAAGAATATCGATGAACGCGGTAAAGGTACCGTCAGCCGTGACTGGGTCGGTCGTGACGCGGGCAAGATCGCAGCCGCCATCGGCCTGAACGTGCCGCAGCAAACGCGCCTGTTGTTCGTTGAAACCCCGGCCAGCCATCCGTTTGCCGTCACTGAAATGATGATGCCGGTATTGCCGGTGGTGCGGGTCGCCAACGTCGAAGACGCCATCGCTCTGGCGGTTCAATTGGAAGGCGGCTGCCATCATACGGCGGCGATGCACTCGCGCAACATTGACAACATGAACCTGATGGCGAACGCCATCGACACCAGTATTTTCGTCAAAAACGGGCCGTGCATTGCCGGGCTTGGGCTGGGTGGCGAAGGCTGGACCACTATGACCATCACCACGCCAACTGGTGAAGGCGTGACCAGCGCGCGTACCTTTGTGCGCCTGCGTCGCTGCGTACTAGTGGATGCGTTTCGCATTGTATAAGGGATGACTCATGGCGCACGACGAACAACTCTGGCTCACCACAAGACTGCAAAAAGCGGCGGCCCTGTGTCATCAGACGCCCGCTGCCAGCGACACACCGCTGTGGCTGGGTGTGGATTTGGGTACCTGTGACGTGGTGTCGATAGTGGTTGACTCTGACGCGCAGCCGGTGGCGGTGTGCCTTGACTGGGCAGACGTCGTGCGTGACGGCATCGTCTGGGATTTCTTCGGCGCGGTAACCATTGTGCGCCGCCATCTCGACACGCTCGAACAGCAGCTCGGCTGTCGCTTTACGCATGCGGCGACCTCGTTCCCGCCGGGCACTGACCCGCGTATTTCGATCAACGTGCTGGAGTCTGCCGGGTTAGAGGTCAGCCACGTACTGGATGAACCGACGGCGGTGGCGGATCTGCTGCAACTGGATAACGCGGGGGTGGTGGATATTGGCGGCGGTACTACCGGCATTGCCATCGTCAAGCAGGGCAAGGTGACTTACTCCGCCGATGAAGCCACTGGCGGGCATCATATCTCCCTGACGCTGGCGGGCAACCGCCGTATTCCCCTGGAAGAGGCGGAACAGTACAAGCGCAGCAACGCGCAGGAGATTTGGCCGGTAGTGAAGCCGGTGTACGAAAAGATGGCGGAGATCGTCGCTCGGCATATTGCCGGGCAGGGAGTGACAGATTTATGGCTGGCGGGCGGTTCCTGTATGCAGCCGGGCGTGGAGGCGTTATTTCGCCAGCGTTTCCCGGAGTTGCAGGTGCATTTACCGCAGCACAGCCTGTTTATGACCCCGCTGGCGATAGCCAATAGCGGGAGAGCGAAAGCGGAGGGACTCTATGCAAGCTGAACTGCAGACAGCGCTGTTTCAGGCATTCGACACCCTGAATCTGCAACGCGTGAAAACGTTCAGCGTACCGCCGGTCACGCTGTGCGGACTTGGGGCGCTCAGTGCCTGTGGACAGGAGGCGCAATCGCGGGGTTTAAGCCATCTGTTTGTGATGGTTGATAGTTTTCTGCATCAGGCGGGAATGACCGCGCCGCTGGCGCGCAGCCTGGCGATGAAGGGCGTCGCGATGACGGTCTGGCCGTGTCCGCCTGGTGAACCGTGCATTACCGATGTCTGCGCGGCGGTGGCGCAACTGCGTGAGGCGGCGTGCGACGGCGTAGTGGCTTTTGGCGGCGGTTCGGTGCTGGACGCGGCGAAAGCGGTCGCCCTGCTGGTGACGAACCCTGACCAGACGCTGAGCGTAATGACCGAGCGCAGTACATTACGCCCGCGTCTGCCGCTGATTGCGGTGCCGACCACCGCCGGAACCGGTTCAGAAACCACCAACGTGACGGTGATTATCGATGCGGTCAGCGGGCGCAAGCAGGTACTGGCACACGCGTCGCTAATGCCGGATGTGGCGATTCTTGATGCTGCCGTGACCGAAGGCGTTCCGCCAAACGTGACGGCGATGACCGGTATTGATGCGTTGACTCATGCGATTGAGGCCTACAGCGCGCTCAACGCCACGCCGTTTACCGACAGCCTGGCGATTGGCGCGATAGCGATGATTGGCAAATCGCTGCCGAAAGCCGTGGGTTACGGCCACGATCTGGCGGCGCGTGAAAATATGTTGCTGGCCTCCTGTATGGCGGGAATGGCCTTTTCCAGCGCCGGTCTGGGGTTGTGTCATGCGATGGCGCACCAGCCAGGGGCGGCACTGCATATTCCGCACGGCCAGGCTAACGCCATGCTGCTGCCAACGGTCATGGGCTTTAACCGGATGGTATGCCGCGAACGCTTCAGTCAAATCGGTCGGGCGTTAACCCATAAGAAATCGGACGATCGCGATGCGATTGCGGCGGTGAGCGAGCTGATTACCGAAGTGGGGCAGAGCAAACGGCTGGCTGACGCTGGCGCTAAACCCGAACACTACAGCGCCTGGGCGCAAGCCGCGCTGGAGGATATTTGTCTGCGCAGCAACCCGCGAACCGCTACCCAGGCCGACATTATCGAGCTGTATACGGCGGCGCAATAAACGCCGGATGGTGACGCTGGCGCGTCTTATCCGGCCTACAAATCATAAATGGCAGGGAGTAAGGGCTATGGGAATTAACGAAATCATCATGTACATCATGATGTTCTTTATGCTGATTGCCGCCGTGGACAGAGTCCTGTCGCAGTTCGGCGGGTCGGCGCGCTTCCTCGGTAAATTCGGCAAGAGTATCGAAGGGTCTGGCGGCCAGTTTGAAGAGGGCTTTATGGCGATGGGCGCGCTGGGACTGGCGATGGTCGGTATGACCGCGCTGGCGCCGGTGCTGGCGCATGTACTGGGGCCGGTTATTATCCCGGTATACGAAATGCTGGGCGCAAACCCATCCATGTTCGCCGGTACGCTGCTGGCCTGTGATATGGGCGGCTTCTTCCTCGCCAAAGAGCTGGCCGGTGGTGATGTCGCGGCGTGGCTATACTCAGGGTTAATACTTGGGTCGATGATGGGGCCGACCATTGTGTTCTCCATTCCGGTGGCGCTCGGCATTATCGAACCGTCTGACCGCCGCTACCTGGCGCTTGGCGTACTGGCGGGTATCGTCACCATTCCCATTGGCTGCATTGCGGGGGGGTTGATCGCCATGTACTCAGGCGTGCAGATCAATGGTCAGCCAGTGGAGTTTACCTTCGCGCTGATCCTGATGAACATGATCCCGGTATTGATCGTCGCGGTGCTGGTAGCGCTGGGGCTGAAGTTCATCCCGGAAAAAATGATCAACGGTTTCCAGATCTTCGCCAAATTTCTGGTGGCGCTGATCACCATCGGTCTGGCGGCTGCGGTGGTTAAATTCCTGTTGGGTTGGGAGTTGATTCCGGGACTCGACCCGATTTTTATGGCACCAGGCGACAAACCCGGCGAAGTGATGCGCGCCATTGAAGTGATCGGCTCTATCTCCTGCGTGCTGCTCGGCGCGTATCCGATGGTGCTGTTACTGACCCGCTGGTTTGAAAAACCGTTGATGAATGTCGGTAAACTGCTGAACGTAAATAATATTGCGGCGGCAGGCATGGTGGCGACCCTGGCGAACAATATCCCTATGTTCGGCATGATGAAGCAGATGGATACCCGCGGCAAAGTGATTAACTGCGCATTTGCCGTCTCTGCGGCGTTCGCGCTGGGCGACCATTTAGGCTTCGCCGCCGCGAATATGAACGCCATGATCTTCCCGATGATTGTCGGCAAGCTGATCGGCGGTGTGACGGCAATTGGCGTGGCGATGATGCTGGTGCCGAAAGATGACGCCGCACAGGTGAAAACCGAAGCGGAGGCGCAATCGTGAATACTCGCCAGCTACTGAGCGTCGGTATCGATATCGGCACCACCACCACGCAGGTGATCTTCTCGCGCCTGGAGTTGGTTAACCGTGCGGCGGTGTCGCAGGTGCCGCGCTACGAATTCATCAAACGCGACATTAGCTGGCAAAGCCCGGTCTTCTTTACGCCCGTGGATAAGCAGGGCGGTCTGAAAGAGGCAGAACTTAAAACGCTGATTCTGGCCCAGTATCAGGCCGCAGGCATCGCGCCTGAATCGGTGGACTCCGGGGCGATCATTATCACCGGTGAAAGCGCCAAAACCCGCAACGCCCGTCCGGCGGTCATGGCGCTCTCGCAATCGTTGGGCGACTTTGTGGTCGCCAGCGCCGGGCCGCATCTGGAATCGGTCATTGCCGGTCACGGCGCCGGGGCGCAAAGCTTGTCTGAGCAGCGGATGTGTCGGGTGCTGAATATTGATATCGGCGGCGGCACGTCTAACTACGCGCTGTTTGACGCGGGAAAAGTCAGCGGCACCGCCTGCCTTAACGTCGGTGGTCGCCTGCTGGAAACCGACGCTCAGGGGCGCGTGGTTTATGCCCATCAGCCGGGGCAGATGATTATCGATGAGGTGTTCGGTTCGGGTACTGATGCTCGCGCCTTAGCTGCCGCACAGTTAGGGCAGGTGGCGCGGCGGATGGCGGATCTCATCGTCGAGGTTATCGCCGGTGCGCTCTCGCCGCTGGCGCAATCGCTGATGCAAACCGGGCTGCTGCCCGCCGATATTACGCCGGAGGTGATCACCCTTTCCGGCGGGGTGGGCGAGTGCTATCGCCATCAGCCTGCCGACCCGTTCTGCTTTTCTGATATCGGACCGCTGCTGGCGACCGCGCTGCATGAACACCCGCGTCTGCGCGAGATGAACGTACAGTTTCCGGCGCAAACCGTGCGCGCCACGGTGATTGGCGCAGGGGCCCATACGCTCTCGCTTTCCGGCAGTACTATCTGGCTGGAAGACGTTCAACTGCCGCTGCGCAACCTGCCGGTGGCGATCCCGCAGGATGACGCCGATCTGGTGAACGCCTGGCGGCAGGCGCTTCTCCAGATCGATCTCGACCCGCAAACCGACGCTTACGTGCTGGCGCTTCCCGCCACGCTCCCGGTGCGTTACGCCACATTACTCACGGTCATCGACGCGCTGACGGCTTTTGTCGCGCGTTATCCCAATCCACATCCCCTGCTGGTGGTGGCCGAGCAGGATTTTGGTAAAGCGCTGGGCATGTTATTGCGCCCACAGTTACCGCAACTTCCGCTGGCGGTCATCGATGAGGTGGTCGTGCGGGCGGGAGACTATATCGATATTGGTACGCCTCTTTTTGGCGGATCGGTTGTGCCGGTGACGGTGAAATCACTCGCATTTCCTTCCTGAGGGAACGACTTATGAAACTAAAGACCACATTGTTCGGCAATGTTTATCAGTTTAAGGATGTAAAAGAGGTACTGGCTAAAGCTAACGAACTGCGTTCGGGGGATGTGCTGGCCGGGGTTGCTGCGGCAAGTTCTCAGGAGCGCGTAGCGGCAAAACAGGTACTGTCGGAAATGACGGTGGCGGATATCCGCAACAACCCGGTGATTGCCTATGAAGAGGACTGCGTGACGCGCCTGATTCAGGACGACGTCAACGAAACGGCCTATAACCGGATTAAAAACTGGAGCATCAGCGAACTGCGCGAATACGTGCTGAGCGATGAAACCTCCGTGGACGACATCGCGTTTACCCGCAAAGGCCTGACCTCCGAAGTGGTGGCGGCAGTGGCGAAAATCTGCTCCAACGCCGACCTGATCTACGGCGGCAAGAAAATGCCGGTGATCAAAAAAGCCAATACCACCATCGGTATTCCGGGCACCTTTAGCTGCCGTTTGCAGCCGAACGATACCCGTGACGATGTACAGAGTATCGCCGCGCAGATCTACGAAGGGCTTTCTTTCGGCGCAGGTGATGCGGTGATCGGCGTTAACCCGGTGACCGATGACGTGGAGAACCTGACTCGCGTGCTCGATACCGTTTACGGCGTTATCGATAAATTCACTATCCCGACGCAGGGCTGCGTGCTGGCGCACGTCACCACCCAGATTGAAGCGATACGCCGGGGCGCGCCGGGCGGACTGATTTTCCAGAGCATTTGCGGCAGCGAGAAGGGCTTAAAAGAGTTCGGCGTGGAGCTGGCGATGCTCGATGAAGCACGGGCAGTGGGGGCAGAGTTCAACCGCATCGCCGGGGAAAACTGCCTGTACTTTGAAACCGGACAGGGTTCAGCGCTGTCGGCTGGTGCGAACTTTGGTGCCGACCAGGTGACGATGGAAGCGCGTAATTATGGCCTGGCGCGGCACTACGATCCGTTCCTGGTTAACACCGTGGTGGGCTTTATCGGGCCGGAATATCTCTACAACGATCGGCAGATTATCCGCGCCGGTCTCGAAGATCACTTTATGGGCAAGCTGAGCGGCATCTCCATGGGCTGCGACTGCTGCTACACCAACCATGCCGACGCCGACCAGAATCTCAACGAAAACCTGATGATTCTGCTCGCCACCGCTGGCTGTAACTACATCATGGGGATGCCGCTCGGCGACGACATCATGCTCAACTACCAGACCACCGCCTTCCACGATACCGCCACCGTCCGTCAGTTGCTGAATTTACGACCGTCGCCGGAGTTTGAACGCTGGCTGGAAACGATGGGCATTATGGCAAATGGTCGTCTGACCAAACGGGCGGGCGATCCGTCACTGTTCTTCTGATGACGCGGGGATAACACCATGGATCAAAAACAGATTGAAGAAATTGTACGTAGCGTGATGGCGTCAATGGGACAGGACGTACCGCAACCCGTCGCGCCGTCAACGCAGGAAGGCGCAAAGCCGCAGTGCGCCGCGCCGACGGCGACCGAAAGCTGCGCGCTGGATTTGGGTTCCGCAGAGGCAAAAGCCTGGATTGGCGTTGAGAACCCGCATCGTGCGGACGTGCTGACCGAACTGCGTCGCAGTACTGCGGCACGCGTCTGTACTGGTCGTGCCGGGCCGCGTCCACGTACCCAGGCGCTGTTGCGCTTCCTGGCCGATCACTCCCGTTCGAAAGACACGGTGCTCAAAGAGGTGCCGGAAGAATGGGTGAAAGCCCAGGGGCTGCTGGAAGTGCGTTCGGAAATCAGCGACAAAAACCTGTACCTGACGCGCCCGGATATGGGGCGTCGCCTGAGCCCGGAAGCCATTGACGCGCTGAAGTCGCAGTGCGTGATGAACCCGGATGTGCAGGTGGTGGTCTCCGATGGCCTCTCTACGGATGCGATCACCGCCAACTATGAAGAGATCCTGCCGCCGCTGCTTGCCGGTCTGAAACAGGCTGGGCTGAACGTCGGCACGCCGTTCTTTGTGCGCTATGGCCGCGTGAAGATTGAAGATCAGATTGGCGAGCTTCTTGGCGCGAAGGTGGTGATTTTGCTGGTGGGCGAACGCCCGGGCTTAGGCCAGTCGGAAAGCCTCTCCTGCTACGCCGTCTATTCCCCGCGCGTGGCAACCACCGTCGAGGCCGACAGAACCTGTATTTCAAACATTCATCAGGGGGGGACGCCGCCAGTAGAAGCCGCCGCCGTGATTGTGGATTTGGCCAAACGGATGCTGGCGCAGAAAGCGTCCGGCATCAACATGACCCGTTAAGGAGACATCATGCCAGCATTAGATTTGATTCGACCTTCCGTCACTGCCATGCGCGTGATTGCCTCCGTGAATGACGGCTTTGCGCGGGAACTTAAATTACCGTCGCATATCCGTAGCCTCGGTCTCATCACGGCAGATTCTGACGACGTGACGTATATTGCCGCTGACGAAGCGACCAAACAGGCGATGGTTGAAGTGGTGTATGGCCGTTCGCTATACGCCGGGGCGGCTCACGGGCCATCGCCTACCGCGGGTGAGGTGTTGATTATGCTGGGCGGACCGAACCCGGCGGAAGTGCGCGCTGGTCTGGATGCGATGGTCGCCAGCATTGAAAACGGCGCGGCGTTCCAGTGGGCGAACGATGCGGAAAATACGGCGTTCCTGGCGCATGTGGTTTCGCGTACCGGCTCGTATCTCTCGTCTACCGCAGGTATCGCGCTGGGCGATCCAATGGCCTATCTGGTGGCACCGCCGCTGGAAGCGACATTCGGCATTGACGCGGCGATGAAGTCCGCTGACGTTCAACTGGTGACTTACGTGCCGCCGCCGTCGGAAACCAACTATTCGGCTGCGTTCTTAACGGGAAGCCAGGCCGCGTGTAAAGCCGCCTGCAACGCCTTTACCGACGCCGTGCTGGATATCGCTCGTAACCCTGTACAGCGTGCGTAACGGAGGTTGCCAATGATCAATGCCCTGGGATTACTGGAAGTGGACGGGATGGTCGCCGCCGTCGATGCGGCGGATGCCATGCTGAAAGCGGCCAACGTGCGCTTGCTCAGTCATCAAGTGCTCGACCCTGGCAGGCTAACGCTGGTGGTGGAGGGCGATCTGGCGGCGTGTCGTGCGGCGCTGGATGCCGGAAGCGCCGCCGCGCAGCGCACAGGCCGTGTGATTAGCCGCAAAGAAATTGGTCGCCCGGAAGAGGACACCCAGTGGCTGATTGGCGGGTTTGCGCGTGCACCGACGCCGACTGAGAAAGCGCCCGAGGTACCCGCAACGCCTGAGTTCGCTGAAGCGTTGCTGGCGCTGTTGGCATCAGTCCGTCAGGGAATGACGGCGGGAGAGGTTGCCGCGCATTTTGGCTGGCCGCTGGAGCAGGCCAGAAACGTGCTGGAGCAACTCTTTTCTGACGGAGCGTTGCGTAAACGCAGTAGTCGCTATCGCATCAAAAATTAATCTGTCGGAGGGCCGGGCGTCCTGGCGGGCGTCCGGCATAGAAGATCATGAAAAAGACCCGTACAGCGAATTTGCACCATCTTTATCATGAAGCGTTACCCGAAGACGTTAAACTTACGCCCAGAGTCGAGGTGGACAATGTTCATCAGCGACGGACGACGGATGTCTATGAACATGCCCTGACCATTACCGCCTGGCAGCAGATCTACGATCAGCTACACCCGGGCAAATTTCATGGCGAGTTCACGGAAATCCTGCTTGATGAAATTCAGGTGTTCCGTGAATACACCGGCCTGGCGCTGCGTCAGTCGTGTCTGGTTTGGCCAAACTCTTTCTGGTTTGGTATTCCGGCGACGCGCGGCGAACAGGGATTTATCGGCTCGCAGGGGCTCGGCAGCGCTGAGATTGCCACCCGACCGGGAGGCACCGAATTTGAACTGAGTACGCCGGATGATTACACCATTCTGGGCGTCGTTATCTCGGAAGATGTTATTTCCCGCCAGGCCACGTTTTTGCATAATCCGGAAAGGGTGCTGCATATGTTGCGTAACCAGTTAGCGCTGGAGGTAAAAGAGCAGTATAAAGCGGCGCTGTGGGGCTTTGTGCAGCAGGCGCTGGCCACCTTCAGCGAGAGTCCTGAAACCCTTCATCAACCTGCGGTGCGAAAGGTATTAAGTGATAATTTGTTGCTGGCGATGGGCACGATGCTGGAAGAGGCGAAGCCGATTCATAGCGCCGAAAGTATCAGCCATCAGGGATACCGCAGGCTACTGTCGCGGGCGCGGGAATATGTGCTGGAAAATATGTCGGAGCCGCTGACGGTGCTCGATTTATGTAATCAACTGCACGTGAGTCGTCGCACGCTGCAAAATGCGTTTCACGCGATTTTGGGCATTGGTCCCAATGCGTGGCTGAAACGTATTCGCTTAAACGCGGTACGCCGGGAACTGATAAGCCCCTGGTCGCAAAGCACGACGGTGAAAGATGCCGCTATGCAGTGGGGATTCTGGCATTTGGGGCAATTTGCCACCGATTATCAGCAATTATTTGCCGAAAAACCGTCGTTGACGTTGCATCAGCGGATGCGGCAATGGGCATGATGTATAGCTGGTGTCGGTAGGCCTGATAAGGCGCAAGCCGCCATCAGGCAATGAGATGATACCCATGCCGGATGACGAGGCGTTGCGTCTTATCCGGCCTACGAAACGGAATTATTATCAGGTAACGACACCCAGTCGCGTACCTGTATAAACTCGCGCAATGCCGCTTCCGGACTGCCTTCCTCGGGCTGATAGTCGTATTCCCAGCGCACTAACGGCGGCATCGACATCAGAATGGATTCGGTGCGCCCGCCAGTTTGCAGACCAAACAGGGTGCCTCTGTCCCATACCAGATTGAACTCCACGTAGCGACCGCGGCGATAAAGCTGAAAATTACGCTCCCGCTCTCCCCAGACCATCGCTTTGCGTTGTTCGACAATCGGTAAATATGCCCCGATGTAGCCATTACCTACCGCCTGCATAAAAGCAAAACAGTGGTCGAAATCCGGCGTATTCAAATCGTCAAAAAACAGTCCGCCAACGCCGCGCTGTTCGTTGCGGTGTTTGAGGTAGAAATAGTCGTCGCACCACTTTTTATAACGCGGATACACATCGTCGCCAAACGGCTGACACAGGTCGCGGGCGGTACGGTGCCAGTGAATGGCATCCTCTTCAAAGCCGTAGTAGGGCGTTAAATCGAACCCGCCGCCAAACCACCACACCGGATCGGCGCCCGGTTTTTCGGCAATAAAAAAGCGCACGTTAGCGTGGCTGGTGGGAATATACGGATTGTGCGGATGCACCACCAGCGACACGCCCATCGCTTCAAAGCTACGCCCGGCCAGCTCCGGCCGATGCGCGGTGGCGGACGCGGGCATCGCATCACCGTGAATGTGAGAGAAGTTAACGCCCGCCTGTTCGAAAATGCCGCCGTTGCGTAATACCCGGCTGCGTCCGCCGCCGCCCGCTTCGCGTCGCCAGCTATCTTCGATAAAGTTTGCGCCATCCACAGCGGATAACGTTTGGCAAATATCATCCTGCAGGCGTAGCAGAAACTGTTTTACGTGATGTGCATCGGGTTTCATGATTACCGTTTCTTCGTGTGTGCTTTCTGGTTATCAAACCAGTGAAAATAACTGATGATGCCGTTGGCGATCGCCGTAGCGATTTTCTGGCGAAACGCCGTCGTGCCCAGCAGGCGTTCTTCTTCCGGATTGGTAATAAACGAGGTTTCGACCAGCACCGATGGAATTGACGGTGATTTTAGCACTACGAAAGCCGCTTGTTCGGTAGTGCGACTGTGTAATTTGTGTATGGGTTTGATTTTCTTGAGAATATGCGAACCCAGCGTCAGACTGTTTTTAATCGTATCGGTTTGTACCAGATCAAACAAAACTTGTTGTAATAGATGATCCCGGTCAGTGGCTTTTTTACCCGCTACTTCGTCCGCGCGGTTTTCGCGCTCGGAGAGATACTTCGCCATGGCGCTACTGGCCCCGCGGTTGGAAAGCGCAAAAACGGAAGCGCCCGCCGCTTTCGGGTTGGTAAAACCATCGGCATGAATAGACATAAACAGATCCGCGCCGTGCTTATGGGCGATTTCTACCCGATCGTACAGCGGAATAAAGGTATCCCCTGTCCGGGTTAAACGCGCATCGATTCCGTGATTTCGCAAAATAGCGCGTACGTTTTTGGCAATGGCCAGCACGACGTGTTTTTCCTGAGAACCGTTGCGGCCAATCGCGCCGGTATCGATGCCGCCGTGTCCGGGATCGAGCATCACCAGCCGTTTACTGCCGGTTTTTTTGGTTTTGGGTTTGCTGTGCCCATTACTGGTTTTTAGCGTGTCTTCTTTGGCTAATGCAGGTGACATACCTGACAGCGTCAGGACCGCCAGACCTGTTTTGAGTACCTGGCGGCGCGATGTGAGAGTTTTTAGGAGTTTAAAAGTGCTCATACGGCCTGAGTTGTGAAAATTAAGTTCAAGATGTTATATCGTATCGCGTAATCCGTTACGACGGTTGGTGATGAGAATTGTTTTACTTTTCATTTCAATACGTGACACATTGCCATTATGCCATTTTTTCCGCAACACCGCGTCAGATATTGGCTGAATCAGATGTTTGCGCCATAATCTTGGTTTTTCCACCCGAAAAGGCAACGAATACCATGGAAATACGCGTTTTTCGCCAGGAAGATTTCGAAGAGGTGATCACCCTCTGGGAGCGTTGCGACCTGCTGCGTCCATGGAACGATCCTGAAATGGATATTGAACGCAAGGTAACTCACGATGTCAGTTTGTTCCTCGTTGCCGAAGTTAGCGGCGAAGTGGTCGGTACGGTAATGGGCGGTTATGACGGGCATCGCGGCTCGGCGTATTATCTGGGCGTTCACCCGGAGTTCCGCGGGCGCGGTATTGCGAATGCGCTGCTTAACCGACTGGAAAAAAAACTCATCGCCCGTGGTTGTCCAAAAATCCAAATTATGGTGCGTGATGATAACGACGTTGTGCTGGGCATGTATGAACGTCTGGGGTATGAGCATTCTGACGCCCTGAGTTTGGGTAAACGCCTGATTGAAGATGAAGAGTACTGAGTTTCATCCAGCCGATTATGATGTACACGGACGTTTACGCCTGCCGTTTCTCTTCTGGTGCGTACTGTTACTTCAGGCGCGCGCCTGGATACTCTTTGTAATTGCCGGTTCATCCCGTGAACAGGGTAATACTTTGTTAAACTTTTTTTATCCCGACCATAATAATTTTTGGCTGGGGCTGTTGCCCGGCGTTCCGGCGGTAGTGGCGTTTTTGCTTAGCGGGCGGCGTGAAGCGTTTCCTGGTGTGTGGCGCTGGCTACGCGGATTCCTGATCCTCGCTCAACTGGTGTTGCTGTGCTGGCAGCCGATTATGTGGCTGGGAGGCGACCCGGTCGACGGCGTCGGGCTGGCGCTGCTGCTGGCGGACATCGTCGCGCTGATCTGGCTGTTAACCAATCAACGTTTGCGTGCCTGTTTTCCCTTTGAGAAAGAATAACGGCACTTTTTGGCGAGCCCGCACTCCAACCAACGTTAATTAATAAAAGAAAGGAAGTGAGATGAAATCGCTGCGTTTGACTTTACTCGCACTGCCGCTGGCGCTGACCGGCTGTTCGACGCTCTCATCGGTCAACTGGTCTGCCGCAAATCCGTGGAACTGGTTTGGTTCATCGACAGAAGTCACTGAGCAAGGCGTGGGAGAACTGACCGCCACCACGCCGCTGGAAGAGCAGGCTATTGCAAAGGCATTAGATGGCGATTATCGCCTGCGTAGCGGTATGAAAACCGATAACGGCAACGTGGTGCGCTTTTTCGAAGCGATGAAGGGCGACAACGTCGCGATGGTGATCAACGGCGAGCAGGGAACCGTGAGCCGTATTGAGGTGCTGGACAGCGATATCCCATCCGCCGCGGGTGTCAAAATCGGTACACCGTTTAGCGACCTTTACAGCAAAGCCTTTGGTCACTGCGAGCCGGTTTCCAGCGATAACCATACCAGCGTCGAATGTAAAGCCGAGGGAAGTCAGCATATTAGCTATGTTTTCTCCGGTGAGTGGAGCGGACCGGAAGGTTTAATGCCTCCTGATGACGCCTTAAAAAACTGGGGCGTGCGTAAAATTATCTGGCGTCGTTAATTTGCGTCTGAACAAACCGCTTCGCTTAAAAACAAGGTAAAATAGCCGCCATTAATGCCACGACTGCGTGGCATTCTCATTTTCAGGAGGAATCATGTCTCAGGTTCAAAGCGGCATTTTGCCGGAACATTGCCGTGCGGCAATTTGGATTGAAGCCAATGTGAAAGGCAACCTGGACGCCCTGCGCGCGGCCAGCAGAACATTTGCCGATAAACTGGCGACCTTCGAAGTCAAATTTCCGGACGCCCATCTTGGGGCCGTTGTGGCGTTTGGCAACAACACCTGGCGCGCCCTGAGCGGCGGTGTCGGGGCGGAAGAACTGAAAGATTTTATTCCTTATGGTAAAGGGCTGGCGCCGGCCACGCAGTATGACGTGCTGATCCACATCCTTTCCCTGCGCCACGATGTGAATTTTTCTGTTGCCCAGGCGGCGATGGAAGCCTTCGGCGATTGTATCGACGTGAAAGAAGAAGTTCACGGCTTCCGTTGGGTGGAAGAACGCGATCTGAGCGGCTTTGTCGACGGGACAGAAAACCCGGCGGGCGAAGAGACGCGCCGTGAAGTGGCGGTGATCAAAGATGGTGTGGATGCCGGCGGCAGTTATGTTTTCGTGCAGCGTTGGGAACACAATCTCAAGCAACTTAACCGGATGAGTATTCAGGATCAGGAGATGATGATCGGTCGTACCAAAGAGGCTAATGAAGAGATTGACGGCGATGCGCGTCCGGCAACGTCTCACCTGAGCCGCGTGGATCTGAAAGAAGATGGCAAAGGGCTGAAGATTGTGCGCCAGAGCCTGCCATACGGTACCGCCAGCGGTACTCATGGTCTCTATTTCTGCGCTTACTGTGCACGTCTGCATAATATCGAACAGCAGCTTCTGAGTATGTTCGGCGATACCGACGGTAAACGCGACGCGATGCTGCGCTTCACCAAACCGGTGACCGGCGGCTACTATTTTGCGCCGTCGCTGGATCGTCTGCTGACGCTGTAAGGCGAAGTAGCATAAAAATGCTCATCCCCGCCTCCGCGGGGATTTTTTTACCTAAGATTTACCTGAATTAGTGAGCTATTCCTCAGTACTTATTTGTTATTACTGTATTTTCAGTGTTAATGGAGTGTAAGACTCCATATTCAAAAGGAGACATTGAAAATGGGTAAACTCACGGGCAAGACAGCATTGATTACGGGCGCATCGCAGGGCATCGGCGAAGGGATTGCCCGCGTATTCGCACGCCACGGCGCGAACTTAATCTTGCTGGATATCTCCGATGAGATTGAAAAGCTGGCGGATGAACTGGGCGGGCGCGGGCATCGTTGTACTGCCGTTAAGGCTGACGTCAGAGATTTTGCTTCGGTGCAGGCGGCGGTTGCGCGCGCTAAAGAGACTGAAGGTAGAATTGATATTTTGGTGAATAACGCTGGCGTGTGCCGTCTGGGCAACTTCCTTGATATGAGTGAAGAAGATCGCGATTTTCACATTGATATTAATATTAAAGGTGTCTGGAACGTGACCAAAGCCGTTCTGCCAGAGATGATCAAACGTAAAGATGGCCGCATTGTGATGATGTCTTCCGTCACGGGGGATATGGTGGCAGACCCGGGTGAAACGGCCTATGCGCTGTCAAAAGCCGCCATTGTCGGTTTAACCAAATCGCTGGCGGTAGAGTATGCGCAGTCCGGTATTCGCGTGAATGCCATCTGCCCCGGTTATGTAAGAACGCCAATGGCGGAAAGCATTGCCCGTCAGTCTAACCCTGACGATCCGGAATTGGTATTAACTGAAATGGCAAAAGCCATTCCGCTACGCCGTCTTGCCGATCCGCTGGAAGTAGGGGAACTGGCGGCATTTCTGGCTTCCGATGAGTCCAGCTATCTTACCGGAACGCAAAACGTCATTGATGGCGGTAGTACCCTGCCTGAAAGCGTGAGCGTAGGCGTCTGATTGATGCCGGTCTCCTCCTCACGCCGCGTGGGGAGGGATTCTCTTATTCCCTTTTCGACTTTCAAATCAACAAACGGTATATAAAACCGTTACTCCTTTTGTACTCGTTATAAATATGATGACTAATAGAAAGTCATTAAATTTATAAGGGTGTGTAATGGCCGTTAACTTCCTGAAAAAAAATGCTCTGACGCTGGCGGCGTCTCTGTTACTGGTCGGTCAGGTACAGGCGACGGAACTGCTGAACAGCTCTTACGACGTCTCCCGCGAGCTGTTTGCCGCCCTCAATCCACCTTTTGAGCAGCAATGGGCGAAAGATAACGGCGGTGATAAGCTGACGATTAAGCAGTCTCATGCCGGGTCATCAAAACAGGCGCTGGCGATTTTGCAGGGACTGAAGGCAGACGTTGTGACCTACAATCAGGTGACCGACGTACAAATTCTCCATGATAAAGGCAAACTGATCCCTGCCGACTGGCAAAGCCGTCTGCCGAACAATAGTTCGCCGTTCTACTCCACGATGGGCTTCCTGGTGCGCAAGGGGAACCCGAAAAATATTCACGACTGGAGCGACCTTGTACGTTCAGACGTGAAGCTGATTTTCCCGAACCCGAAAACCTCCGGCAACGCCCGTTACACGTATCTGGCGGCATGGGGCGCGGCGGATAACGCGGACGGCGGCGATAAAGCCAAAACCGAACAGTTTATGACCCAGTTCCTGAAAAACGTCGAAGTGTTTGATACCGGCGGGCGCGGCGCTACGACCACCTTTGCGGAGCGTGGTCTGGGCGATGTGCTGATTAGTTTTGAATCGGAAGTGAACAATATCCGCAAACAATATGAAGCCCAGGGATTTGAAGTGGTGATCCCGAAAACTAACATTCTTGCTGAATTCCCGGTCGCCTGGGTGGATAAAAATGTTAAGGCCAACGGCACCGAAAAAGCCGCCAAAGCTTACCTGAACTGGCTGTATAGCCCGCAGGCGCAGACCATCATCACCCATTACTACTACCGCGTGAATAACCCGGAAATCATGGGCAAGCAGACAGATAAATTCCCGCAGACCGAACTGTTCCGCGTGGAAGAAAAATTTGGTTCCTGGCCGGAAGTGATGAAAACGCACTTTGCCAGCGGCGGCGAGCTGGACAAACTGTTGGCGGCGGGGCGTAAGTAATGCTTGCCATTTCTTCCCGACGCGTGCTGCCCGGCTTTACGTTAAGCCTCGGCACCAGTTTGCTGTTTGTCTGCCTGATCCTGCTGTTGCCGTTGAGCGCGCTGGTGATGCAGCTCTCACAGATGAGCTGGGCGCAATACTGGGATGTCGTGACCAACCCACAGGTGGTGGCTGCCTATAAAGTGACGCTGCTGGCGGCATTTGTGGCGTCGATTTTTAACGGTGTGTTTGGTCTGCTGATGGCGTGGATTTTAACCCGCTACCGTTTTCCAGGGCGCACGTTGCTGGATGCGCTGATGGATCTGCCGTTTGCGCTGCCGACGGCGGTTGCGGGGTTAACGCTGGCCTCGCTGTTCTCAGTGAACGGTTTCTACGGTCAGTTTCTTGCGCAGTTTGATATCAAAGTGACCTATACCTGGCTCGGTATTGCGGTGGCGATGGCCTTTACCAGCATTCCATTTGTGGTGCGCACCGTCCAGCCGGTACTGGAAGAGCTGGGGCCGGAATATGAAGAAGCGGCACAAACACTGGGGGCTACCCGCCTGCAAAGTTTTCGAAAAGTGGTGCTGCCTGAGCTGTCGCCTGCGCTGATTGCCGGCGTGGCGCTCTCTTTTACCCGTAGCCTGGGCGAGTTTGGCGCGGTGATTTTTATCGCCGGGAATATCGCCTGGAAAACAGAAGTGACCTCGCTGATGATTTTTGTGCGTTTGCAGGAGTTTGATTACCCGGCCGCCAGCGCCATTGCTTCGGTGATCCTTGCGGCATCCTTGCTGCTGCTGTTCTCTATCAATACCTTGCAAAGTCGCTTTGGTCGACGTGTGGTAGGTCATTAATGGCGATCGTTGCTCAATTGAAGCGATACAACGTCCCCCGCATTAACTGGGGAAAATGGTTTCTGATTGGCGTCGGGATGCTGGTCTCGGCGTTTATCCTGCTGGTGCCGATGATTTACATCTTCGTGCAGGCGTTCAGCAAAGGGTTAATGCCGGTACTGCAAAATCTGGCCGATCCGGACATGCTGCACGCCATCTGGCTGACGGTGTTGATCGCCTTGATCGCAGTACCGGTGAATCTGGTGTTCGGCATTCTGCTGGCGTGGCTGGTGACGCGCTTTAACTTTCCCGGACGTCAGCTACTGCTGACCCTGCTGGATATTCCTTTCGCCGTCTCGCCGGTGGTGGCCGGTCTGGTCTATCTGCTGTTTTACGGCTCCAACGGCCCGTTAGGCGGCTGGCTGGATGAGCATAATCTGCAAATTATGTTCTCCTGGCCGGGGATGGTGCTGGTCACTATTTTCGTCACCTGTCCGTTTGTGGTGCGCGAACTGGTGCCGGTGATGCTCAGTCAGGGCAGCCAGGAAGATGAGGCGGCGATTTTACTGGGCGCGTCCGGCTGGCAAATGTTCCGCCGCGTGACGTTGCCGAATATTCGCTGGGCGCTACTCTACGGCGTGGTATTAACCAATGCCCGTGCGATTGGCGAGTTTGGCGCGGTGTCGGTGGTGTCCGGCTCGATTCGCGGCGAAACGTTATCGCTACCGTTACAGATTGAATTACTGGAGCAGGACTACAATACCGTCGGCTCCTTTACCGCCGCCGCATTGTTGACGCTAATGGCGATTATTACCCTGTTTTTGAAGAGCATGTTGCAATGGCGTCTGGAGAATCAGGAAAAACGCGCGCAACAGGAGAAAAATCATGAGCATTGAGATCGCCAGAATTAAGAAATCGTTTGGTCGTACTCTGGTACTGAATGATATCTCGCTGGATATTCCTTCCGGCCAGATGGTTGCCTTGTTGGGGCCGTCTGGTTCCGGCAAAACGACGTTGCTGCGCATTATTGCCGGGCTGGAACATCAGTCCAGCGGCCATATTCGTTTCCACGGTACGGACGTTAGTCGCCTGCACGCGCGTGAGCGTAAAGTCGGTTTTGTGTTTCAGCACTATGCGCTGTTTCGCCATATGACGGTGTTTGACAACATCGCTTTTGGCCTGACGGTGCTGCCGCGACGCGACCGCCCAACTGCGGCGGCGATTAAAACGAAAGTGACGCAATTGCTGGAGATGGTGCAACTGGCGCACCTCGCGGATCGCTTTCCCGCCCAGCTTTCCGGCGGACAAAAACAGCGCGTGGCGCTGGCGCGCGCGCTTGCCGTGGAACCACAAATTCTACTGCTGGATGAACCGTTTGGCGCGCTGGATGCCCAGGTACGTAAAGAATTACGTCGCTGGTTGCGGCAGCTACATGAAGAACTGAAATTCACCAGCGTCTTTGTCACCCACGATCAGGAAGAAGCGACGGAAGTGGCGGATCGGGTGGTGGTGATGAGTCAGGGCAATATCGAACAGGCTGATGCGCCGGATCGGGTGTGGCGTGAACCGGCTACCCGCTTCGTACTGGAGTTTATGGGCGAGGTGAACCGCCTGAAAGGCACCGTTCGCGGAGGGCAGTTTCACGTTGGCGCGCATCGCTGGCCGCTGGGTTATACGCCCGCGTACCAGGGGCCGGTCGATCTGTTCCTACGGCCATGGGAAGTGGACGTGAGCCGCCGTACCAGCCTGGATTCGCCGTTGCCAGTGCAGGTGCTGGAAGCCAGTCCGAAAGGACACTACACCCAATTAGTTGTACAACCCCTCGGGTGGTATAACGAACCGCTGACGGTCATCATGCAGGGCGATGAGTCCCCGAGTCGCGGTGAGCGGCTGTTTGTTGGACTGCAAAAAGCGCGTCTGTATAACGGCGACCAGCGTATTGAAACGCGTGAAGAGGAACTTGCACTGGCGCAATCGGCCTGATAGGTTAATTTGTATAGTTATCGCCCGGTGGCGCTACGCATACCGGGCTTTTTTACGAGCTGAAAACGTGAACACATTAGAACACACAATCGGTAATACGCCGTTGATAAAATTACAGCGGATGACGCCGGATAATGGCAGTGAAATTTGGCTCAAGCTGGAAGGCAATAATCCGGCAGGATCGGTTAAGGATCGCGCGGCGCTGTCGATGATCGTCGAGGCGGAAAAGCGCGGGGAAATTAAACCGGGCGATGTCCTGATTGAAGCGACCAGCGGTAACACCGGGATTGCGCTGGCGATGATCGCCGCGCTGAAAGGTTACCGCATGAAGCTGTTGATGCCAGACAACATGAGTCAGGAGCGTCGGGCGGCAATGCGGGCGTATGGCGCGGAACTGATCCTGGTCACCAAAGAACAGGGAATGGAGGGCGCGCGCGATCTGGCGCTGTCCCTGGCTGAACGCGGCGAGGGCAAACTGCTCGATCAGTTTAATAATCCTGATAATCCATACGCCCACTACACGACCACCGGCCCGGAAATCTGGCGTCAAACCGCAGGGCGAATCACCCATTTTGTTTCCAGTATGGGCACGACCGGTACGATTACCGGCGTTTCGCGTTTTCTGCGTGAGCAGGAAAAGCCGGTGACGATTGTCGGTTTGCAGCCGCAAGAGGGGAGCAGTATTCCGGGGATTCGGCGCTGGCCCGCGGAATATATGCCCGGTATTTTCAGTGCGTCGCTGGTAGATGAGGTACTGGATATTCATCAGCAGGAGGCGGAAAACACCATGCGTGAGCTGGCGGTGCGTGAAGGTATTTTTTGCGGCGTGAGTTCCGGCGGCGCGGTAGCCGGTGCGATTCGAATGGCGAAGGCTAACCCTGGCGCGCTAGTGGTGGCGATTATCTGCGATCGCGGCGACCGTTACTTGTCTACTGGTGTGTTTGGCGAAGAGCATTTCAGCCAGGGGGCAGGGATTTAGCGTGTAGGCCTGATAAGCATAGCGCCATCAGGCAAATTACGGCACGATCGCCGGATGACGACGCAAAGCGTCTTATCCGGCCTACGATGTTTAATCGTTACGTTTTTCCACCAGCTTATCAAGGAATAGCCACAGTTTTTCATGCATCCGCTGGTAATCCCATGCGCGCATCTCGGCGACTGAGCGGATAAAACGCTTCCCTTGCGCGTCGGCCAGCTCCTGCTGCGAATGTTGGATTAATTCTTCAACCGCCTCGACGGTAAATTCCATATGACACTGGAAGCCATAGACAAAATTGCCATACTGCACTATCTGACGTGGACAGCCTTCGCTTTCCGCCAGCACAATCGCCTGATCGGTGAGTCCCGGCATATCGTTGTGCCAGTGGCCGACGGTTAACGGAGAGCCAAAATGGGCGATAAGCGGATGCCGCAGACCGGCTTCAGTGAGCGTAATAGGGTAGTGACCAATCTCTTTTTCCGGGCTTTGACACACAGCGGCGCCCAGCGCCTCGCCAATGAGCTGCGAACCAAGACAGATGCCGATAACTATTCGCCGGGCCGTAATCGCCTGATTAATTAAGTGCTGCTCGGCGCAAGAGTCAAAGTACGGGCACGCTTCGCGGGTGGTGCGCGGCGACTGCGGACCGCCAAATACAACGAGCATATCGAACTCATCGGCATTGCGCGGTAGCGCTTCTCCGGCATAGACGCGCGACCATGAAATGGCATAACTGCGATCTTCAGCCCATTTCAAATAAGCGCCAGCGGATTCAAACGACTCATGGACAACAAAATGAACTCGCACGTTATTTTCTCCTGTTAGCGATTTAGCGCCTGATGGATATCAGCCGCCAGCGTGTTGATCTCGCTGTCATTTAATGTTGACAACGTGATACGTAGACCGTGAGATGGCGCGCTTACGCCAAAGGCTTCTCCCTCACGTACCAGCCAGCCGGATTTTGCCAGCGTAAACGCGGTGGCCTGGCTATGGGTTTCCAGCGGGAGCCAGGTATTCAGGCCGTCACCGGGAGAAATGGCGATGCGATGCTGCTGTAGGGCGCGGGCCAGTTTTTGTTGCCGGTCGGCGTAAAACAGCCGCGTTTGCGCCAGCTTGTGCTGATACTCAGGGTCGGTCAGGCAGGCGCAGACCAGATCCTGTAACAGATGGCTGACCCACTGGCTACCGGCATTTAGCCGCAGCCGAAGTTTTGCCGAGGTCGCGCTGTCGCTGGCGACAATAGCGAGACGTAAATCGGGGCCGAGGGTTTTGGAAACGGAGCGTATCACCGCCCAGTGTTGCGTTGTCTGCGCAATAACCGGCTGCCAGGGTGACGAAGAAAGAAGAGCGAAGTGATCGTCGATAATGACCAGTACCTGAGGGTAACGTGCCAGCATATTTTGCAGCGCGGCGGCGCGGCGAGCGCTCAGGCTACAGCCAGTAGGGTTGTGCGCACGCGGCGTTAAGATCACCGCCCGCGCGCCCTGGTTTAGCGCTTGCTCCAGCTTTTCAGGCTGCATTCCTTCGCTATCCACGCTGACCGGACTGGCGCTAAAACCGGCATAGCGCAGCATATTGATACTGCTTAAAAAACAGGGATCTTCCACCGCGACGCTGTCGCCCGGTAACAGATGCGCGCTAAGCAGCCTTTCGATAGCGTCGATAGCTCCGCTGGTGATATCAATTTCGCCTGCGACGGGTGTGGCATCCCGTAGCCAGCGCACCGCCCAGGCATGCAGTTCAGGCGAAACGGGCGCATCGCCGTAGAGATGCGGCGTGCGGTTGAGGCGGGCAAAATAACGGCTGAGGTCGGGCAGACGCTGCGGATCAGGATTGCCGCCGGAAAGGTCGTGCAGAGGTGTATGCGGATCGCCGCCTTCCAGCGCTACCGGAGACGGACTGCCTTTAATCACCGTTCCATTGCGGCCTAAACTTTGCGCCAGTCCCGCCGTTATCAGCCTTTTATACGCTGCTGCGACGGTATTGCGGTTCACCTTTAATGCGCTTGCCAGCTCCCGTACCGGCGGGAGCGAGTCCTCCGCCCGTAACGTGCCAGCGGAAATGTGCTGACGAATACTGTTAAAAATTTCGCTGGCGGTTTTTCCGTCGATCATTATTGACCTATGACAAAATGAATTTTAGCATATGACGATAATAATGAGGCGATAGTCTGCTGTCCAGCGAGAGGAAAATTTTATGGGGCAAGAGAGTGATATCCAGTCAGTACTCTTCGACGACAACCATCGGGCGTTACAGACCGACATTGTCGCCGTTCAGTCACAGGTCGTGTACGGCAGCGTCGGCAACAGTATTGCCGTACCGGCGATAAAAGCGCAGGGTTTACAGGTGACGGCGGTCCCGACGGTGCTGTTCAGCAATACGCCGCACTATAAAACGTTTTATGGCGGCATTATTCCCGCCGAGTGGTTTGCAGGCTACCTTACGGCGTTGAATGAGCGTGATGCGTTACGCGAATTAAAAGCGATTACCACCGGTTACATGGGCAGCGCAGACCAAATTGTATTGCTTTCGAAGTGGCTAATGGCGATTCGGGCTTCGCATCCGGAGGTCTGTATTCTTGTCGATCCGGTCATTGGCGATACCGACAGTGGAATGTATGTGCAGGCGGAAATTCCGCAGGCCTATCGCACGCATTTACTGCCGCAGGCGCAGGGGCTAACGCCGAACGTATTTGAGCTGGAGATGCTGAGCGGTAAACCGTGCCGCACGCTGGAAGAGGCGGTGGCGGCGGCGCAATCGCTGCTTTCCGATACGCTGAAATGGGTGGTTATCACCAGCGCGCCGGGCGAATCTCTGGAGACCATAACGGTTGCCGTTGTTACCGCGCAGGTCGTGGAGGTCTTTGCCCATCCGCGGGTGGCGACGGAGTTAAAAGGGACGGGAGATCTCTTCTGCGCCGAGCTGGTTAGCGGTATTGTGCAGGGAAAAAAACTGACGACCGCGGCAAAAGATGCAGCGCAGCGCGTGCTGGAGGTGATGACCTGGACACAGCAGTGTGGCTGTGATGAGTTAATTCTGCCGCCGGCAGGGGAGGCGCGATGAAGAGTTATCGGCTGGTGGTTCGCCAGCAGGGACGTATCGTGGGGCATTTTGAAACGAGCGGGCTGGACGCGCTGGAAGATATCTGTGTGGCGCGAGCGATGTTTAGTATGGCTGGCGGGTATCAGTGCGAACTACTGGTATCCGACTCAGAGCGGCGGATGTTGGAGAGCGGGCCGGAGGGGATGAAAATCCTGATGCGCGAGAAATGTTACCGACCGGTGACCTCGGCGCTGTGATGCCAGATGACAACGTAAACGCCTGTATCCTGACCTACACTGTATGCAGACAAAAAAATGGCGCCCAAAGGCGCCATTCTTCACTGCGGTAAGAATTACTTCTTAATGCGGATAACCGGAGTTTCACCCACGGTCACGCTACCGGACAGTTTGATCAGTTCTTTGATTTCATCCATGTTGGAGATAACAACCGGAGTCAGGGTAGACTTGGCTTTTTCTTCCAGCAACGGCAGATCGAACTCAATGACCGGATCGCCAACTTTCACGCGCTGACCTTCTTCAGCAATACGCTTGAAGCCTTCGCCTTTCAGCTCAACGGTGTCGATACCGAAGTGAACGAACAGCTCAATGCCGCTATCGGATTCGATAGAGAACGCATGGTTGGTTTCAAAGATTTTGCCGATGGTACCGTCAACAGGGGCGACCATTTTGTTACCAGTTGGTTTGATAGCGATGCCATCACCAACGATTTTTTCAGCAAAAACTACATCCGGCACGTCTTCGATGTTGACGATCTCGCCAGAGAGCGGGGCAACAATCTCAATAGTTCCGGTGTCTTTCTTATCATCAGAAACCAGAGATTTTAGTTTATCGAACAAACCCATGATCTTCTCCTAAGCAGTAAATTGGGCCGCATCTCGTGGATTAGCAGATTGTTTTTTCTTCAATGAACTTGTTAACCAGCGTCATTAACTCGTCCGTTGTCGGTTGAGCAAGAGCCTGCTCTGCTAACACCTTCGCATCTTCGAAGTTCGTGTTACGGATAATCTTCTTAATGCGCGGGATAGAAATGGCGCTCATAGAGAATTCGTCCAGACCCATCCCCAGCAACAGAAGTGTAGCACGTTCATCGCCTGCAAGCTCACCACACATGCCAGTCCATTTACCTTCTGCATGAGAAGCATCAATAACTTGCTTGATCAAGTTCAGTACGGACGGTGACATTGGCTGGTAAAGGTGTGAAATCATATCATTACCACGGTCAACTGCCAGGGTGTACTGTGTTAAATCATTGGTGCCGATACTAAAGAAATCAACTTCTTTGGCTAAATGACGTGCAATTGTCGCCGCAGCCGGTGTTTCCACCATCACGCCAATCTCAATGCTTTCGTCAAATGCTTTACCTTCGTCACGCAGTTCCTGTTTGTAGATTTCAATCTCTTTGCGCAGCGCGCGAACTTCTTCAACTGAGATGATCATCGGGAACATAATGCGCAATTTACCGAAAGCGGAAGCGCGCAGAATCGCACGAACCTGGTCACGCAGGATCTCTTTGCGATCCATGGCGATACGCACGGCGCGCCAGCCCAGGAATGGGTTTTCTTCTTTCGGGAAGTTCATGTACGGCAGCTCTTTGTCGCCGCCAATGTCCATGGTACGGACGATAACCGCCTGCGAGCCGCACGCTTCAGCGACCGCTTTATATGCGGCAAACTGCTCTTCTTCCGTCGGCAGCGCGTCGCGATCCATGAACAGGAATTCAGTACGATACAGACCAACGCCTTCCGCGCCGTTACGCTCAGCGCCTTCAACGTCACGAACGGTACCGATGTTGGCGCAAACTTCAACCTGATGTCCATCCAGCGTGATTGCCGGCAGATCTTTCAGTTTTGCGAGTTCCGCTTTCTCGGTCGCAACCTGCTCCTGAACGGCGCGCAGTTGCTCAATAACATCGTTGGTCGGGTTGACGTAAACCTGGTTGTTTACGGCATCCAGAATCAGATAGTCGCCGTTTTTCACCTGAGAGGTGACGCTACCGGTACCTACGATCGCCGGCAGTTCCAGAGAACGTGCCATGATGGAGGTATGAGACGTGCGTCCGCCCGCATCGGTGATGAAACCCAGCACTTTCTGCAGGTTCAACTGCGCGGTTTCTGACGGCGTAAGATCGGCGGCTACCAGGATAACTTCTTCCTGAATTGCGCTCAGATCGATAATGGCCAGACCCAGGATGTTGCGCAGCAGGCGCTTACCGATATCACGTACGTCAGCCGCACGCTCTTTCAGGTATTCGTCATCCAGTTCTTCCAGGGCAGTGGCCTGACCTTCGATAACTTCATGTGCGGCTGCGTCAGCCGTCATGTGCTTATCTTTAATCAGGGCTATGATTTCCTGCTCCAGCTCCTCATCTTCGAGCAGCATAATATGCCCTTCAAAGATGGCTTCTTTTTCTTCACCGAACGTTTCACCAGCTTTTGTCTTGATCGCTTCCAGTTGCGCAGATGCCTTGGCACGACCGCTCAGAAAACGTTCAACTTCCTGATCAACCTTGTCGGCAGAAATTTTTTTCCGGTCAATGACGATTTCGTCTTCTTTCAGCAGCAGTGCTTTGCCGAAAGCGATACCCGGGGATGCTAAAATGCCTGAAATCATAACCCTACCTTACTTGTGACTGATTTTTAAAAGAACCCGGAAAAAACTTACTCGAGTTCCGCCATCAGTTTGACCAGATGTTCAACCGCTTTCTGCTCATCTTCACCTTCTGCGGAGATGGTGACGATGGTGCCTTGAGTCAGGCCCAGAGTCTGCAGTTTAAACAGGCTTTTCGCGCTGGCGCTTTTGCCGTTGGAAGTCACAGTAATCTCAGAAGTAAAGCCTTTTGCTTCTTTAACAAACTGAGCAGCAGGGCGGGTGTGCAGACCGTTCGGAGCGGTAATGGTAACTTCTTGCTGGAACATTGTATTTCCCCAACTTATAGGTTTAGTGTTGTGGAACTAAAGTCTAGCCTGGCGGCTCAACTTTAGCCTGTATTGTTAGCGCTGGCGTAAACGGGACGCGACACAAAAGGTGTTCTACGCAATCCGTTGCTGGCAACTTATGGCCGCTGACGTTTCGCTCGTCATTAAACATTATGCCGCGAAAGGAAGATTTGAACCAAATCATAAAATCGATTCAGCTAACGCTTTTCCTGTAACGATTAATTTCGCGCATCAAAATAATTAGTCTGGTTAAATACCAGTTCCGGCAGGGTGAATCAATGCCAGGTGAGGTGAAAGTTTGAAGCAGGCCACAAAAAAGCACCCAAAAAGGTGCTTTTTTACGCGTTTTTAACATGCTGGCATCACTGTTGCAGTTCTTTCTCAGTAAAGAGATCGGCGAACAACGCGGTGCTCAGATAACGCTCACCTGATGAGGGTAGGATAACCACAATATTCTTATTGGTAAAGCTTTCATCTTCCTGTAGCTTAAGCGCTGCAGCGACCGCTGCGCCGGAAGAAATTCCCGCCAGAATACCTTCCTCTTCCATCAGACGGCGCGCGGTAGAAATGGCGTCTTCATTGGTGATGCCAACCACTTTATCAATCAGCTTCAGATCCAGGTTGCCTGGGATGAAGCCTGCGCCGATGCCCTGAATTTTATGCGGGCCCGGTTTGATCTCTTCACCAGCCAGCGCCTGGGCGATAACCGGGGAGTCAGTGGGCTCTACCGCGACGGTGATAAGATCGGTTTTACCCTTCGTCCCTTTGATATAACGCGTGACGCCGGTCAACGTACCGCCAGTACCGACGCCGGAGATAAACACATCCACCTGACCATCGGTGTCTTCCCAGATTTCCGGGCCGGTGGTTTTTTCATGGATTTCCGGGTTGGCAGGGTTGCTGAACTGTTGAAGCAGGAGATATTTTTGCGGATCGCTGGCGACAATCTCTTCAGCTTTCTGAATAGCGCCTTTCATCCCTTTCGCTCCTTCGGTCAGCACCAGATTCGCGCCTAATGCTTTGAGTAGCTTGCGGCGTTCGATGCTCATGGTCTCCGGCATGGTCAGGGTGAGTTTGTAACCGCGTGCGGCGGCGACATACGCCAGCGCAATACCGGTATTGCCGCTGGTAGGCTCCACCAGTTCCACGCCAGGTTTCAGCACGCCGCGCTTTTCGGCATCCCAAATCATATTGGCGCCGATACGGCACTTGACGCTAAAGCTCGGGTTGCGTGACTCCACCTTCGCCAGAATGCGTCCGTTACCGATACGGTTCAGTCGAACCAGCGGCGTATGACCGATAGTCAGCGAGTTATCTTCATAAATCTTACTCATGGCCTGTCCTTAACTGTATGAAATTGGGATACCTTCCCAGCATACCTTCCAGCCAGATATGGGGAAGTAAGGATTTCGCATATCTATATGCTGATGGGAAATAATGGTTATCAGTATGGAATAAGAGACAGCATAAGCCATCCCTTATTTATACATTTTTACTTTATTTCCATAACGCGTGCTTAGCACGCCAGCAATCTACCCACATTGCCGTTGCGCCACAGACGGCGACAGGCATAATGAAAAGGTTAAGCACCGGAATCATCGTAAAAAGGCTGGTGAGCGCGCCAAATTGCATGTTCGCGACTTTCTGCGTGCGCAACGCGGCGCGCATCGTTTTAAACGGCACTTTGTGGTTATCAAACGGGTAGTCGCAATACTGAATCGCCAGCATCCAGGCGCTGAACAAAAACCACAGCACCGGCGCGATGGTTTGGCCAATGCCAGGAATAAAATAGAGAACCAGCAGTACAATAGCGCGCGGCAGATACCACGCCAGCTTTTGCCATTCGCGTTTCATAATGCGCGGTACATCTTTCATGATGCCGAGTACGCCGGTATCTGGCGGCGTGGCGCCGGTTAACCGCGCCTCAAGCTGTTCGGCTAAAAGACCGTTAAACGGCGCGGCGATCCAGTTGGCGAGGGTAGAGAAAAAATAGCCAAAGACCAGCAGAACAGAGATAACCGCAATCGGCCACAGCAGATAGCTCAGCCATTGCAGCCAGTCCGGTACATGACTCATCAACGAAGGTATCCAGGCGTCAAGCTGCGTAAACAGCCACCAAAATGCGCCGCCCATCAGCACAATGTTGACCAGCAAAGGTAAAATAACAAAGCGGCGGATTCCCGGTAGGGTAACTAATTTCCATCCTTGCGAGAAATAATAGACGCCGCTACGTGGTACGGTTGTGGATGATGAAACCATATTCAGGACATACTCCTTTTCTTAAAGCCCTGGGTAAACGTGGATATCTTACCCGGTTATCAGACGGTGGATAGTTCGGAAATGTTCGAAAAAACAGCAAAAAACACATTTTCCTTCATCTTTATGCTGCGAAAGCCAACAGTACACTTGCACTTGACGTAATCGGCAAATACTCTTAGTGAGTAAATGTTTGCCGTGGTGGCAAGGTGTTAGAACAACAGAGAATATAATGATGCAGGATTTGCGTCTGATATTAATCATTGTTGGCGCGATCGCCATAATCGCTTTACTGGTACATGGTTTCTGGACCAGCCGTAAAGAACGATCTTCTATGTTCCGCGATCGTCCACTAAAACGCATGAAATCAAAACGCGACGACGACTCGTATGACGACGATGTCGAAGAAGACGAAGGCGTGGGTGAAGTTCGTGTTCACCGCGTGAATCATGCCCCCGGCCAGCCGCAGGAGCATGATGCCCCTCGCCAGTCGCCGCAACACCAGTACCAGCCGCCTTATGCGTCTGCGCAACCGCGTCCAGCGGCACCACCGCAGCCGCAAGCGCCGATGCAACCGCCGGTTCAGCAACCGCCCCAACCTGTGCCGCAGCCTCAGCAGGCTCAGCCATCTGCGCCGCCGGTACAGCCGTCGCAACAGCAGCCTGCACCGCCGTCGCAAGCGCCGCAGCCTGTTGCGCAGCCCGCACCGCAAACCTTCCAGCCTGCGGAACCTGTGGTTGAGGCGGAACCGGTGGTGGAAGAAGCGCCGGTTGTGGAAAAACCGCAGCGTAAAGAGGCGGTTATCATTATGAACGTCGCGGCCCATCATGGCAGCGAGCTTAATGGTGAAGTGTTACTGAACAGTATTCAGCAGTCAGGCTTTAAATTTGGCGATATGAATATTTTCCATCGTCATTTGAGCCCGGATGGCAGCGGCCCGGCCTTGTTCAGTCTCGCCAATATGGTCAATCCGGGAACGTTCGATCCTGAAATGACGGACTTCACTACGCCTGGCGTCACTATCTTTATGCAGGTGCCGTCTTATGGCGATGCGCTGCAGAACTTTAAGCTGATGCTGCAATCCGCGCAGCATATCGCTGATGAGGTCGGCGGCGTCGTGCTGGATGACCAGCGTCGGATGATGACGCCGCAAAAACTGCGCGAATATCAGGACCGCATCCGCGAGGTGATGGACGCTAACGCCTGAGGTTAACGCAGGTGTGACATTTTTAACGTAACCCCCGCCTGTCGGGGGTTTTTTATCATTGATGGTGTGATATGGAACCAATCGAACAACAACTGACAGAACTGCGAACCACGCTTCGCCATCATGAATATCTGTATCATGTGATGGATGCGCCGGAGATTCCTGACGCCGAATATGACCGCCTGATGCGGGAATTGCGGAAACTGGAGGCGCAACGCCCGGATCTCATCACGCCGGATTCGCCCACGCAGCGCGTTGGCGCGGCGCCGCTGACGGCATTTAACCAGATTCGCCATGAAGTGCCGATGCTGTCGCTCGATAACGTATTTGATGAAGAAAGCTTCCTGGCGTTTAACAAGCGGGTGCAGGATCGTCTAAAAAGCACGGAAAATGTCACCTGGTGCTGCGAGCTAAAGCTGGATGGTTTGGCGGTCAGCATTCTGTATGAAAACGGCGTGCTGGTAAGCGCCGCGACGCGTGGCGACGGCACCACCGGTGAAGATATCACTTCTAACGTGCGCACGATTCGCGCCATTCCGTTAAAGCTGCACGGCGATAACATTCCGGCGCGTCTTGAAGTTCGCGGAGAGGTATTTTTACCGCAGGCCGGGTTTGAAAAGATCAATGAAGAAGCGCGCCGCACTGGCGGCAAAGTGTTTGCTAACCCGCGTAACGCGGCGGCAGGCTCGTTGCGTCAGCTCGATCCGCGTATTACGGCGAAGCGACCGCTAACATTCTTCTGCTACGGCGTCGGTATTCTGGAAGGTGGTGAGTTGCCGGATACGCATCTGGGACGTTTGCTGCAATTTAAAGCATGGGGGCTACCGGTCAGCGATCGCGTGACGCTGTGCGATTCTCCCCAGGCGGTACTGGATTTTTATCACAACGTCGAAGAAGATCGTCCCACGCTCGGTTTTGATATCGACGGCGTGGTGATTAAGGTCAACTCGCTGGTTTTGCAGGAACAGCTAGGCTTTGTGGCTCGCGCGCCGCGCTGGGCGGTGGCGTTTAAATTTCCTGCTCAGGAGCAGATGACTTTTGTGCGCGATGTTGAATTTCAGGTAGGGCGCACCGGGGCAATTACGCCGGTGGCGCGTCTGGAACCGGTTCAGGTGGCTGGTGTACTGGTCAGCAATGCCACGTTGCATAATGCCGATGAAATTGAGCGTCTTGGCTTGCGCATTGGCGATAAGGTGGTTATCCGTCGGGCAGGCGATGTGATCCCTCAGGTGGTAAATGTGGTACTGTCCGAACGCCCTGAAGAGACGTGTCCGATTGTGTTTCCAACGCACTGTCCGGTGTGCGGATCGGACGTAGAGCGAGTCGAAGGCGAAGCCGTTACCCGTTGTACCGGTGGATTGATTTGTGGCGCGCAGCGTAAAGAGTCGCTCAAACATTTTGTGTCGCGCCGGGCGATGGATGTGGACGGGATGGGCGATAAGATCATCGACCAACTGGTGGAAAGAGAGTATGTCCATACGCCAGCGGATCTGTTCCGTCTGACGGCGGGTAAACTGACCGGCCTGGACCGAATGGGACCAAAATCCGCACAAAATGTCGTTAACGCGCTGGAAAAAGCCAAAGCGACGACCTTTGCGCGTTTTCTCTATGCGCTGGGCATTCGTGAAGTCGGTGAAGCGACGGCGGCGGGGCTGGCGGCTTATTTCGGTACGCTGGAGGCACTGCAGGCCGCTTCCACTGACGAGTTGCAAAAAGTGCCTGACGTGGGGATTGTGGTCGCTACGCACGTCTTTAACTTTTTTGCCGAAGAGAGCAATCGTGACGTGATCGGACAGCTACTGGCGGAAGGGGTTCACTGGCCCGCGCCGGTTGTCATTAATGCGCAAGAGATCGACAGCCCGTTTGCCGGTAAAACCGTGGTACTAACCGGTAGCCTGAGCCAGATGTCCCGCGATGACGCTAAAGCGCGTTTAGTGGAGCTGGGCGCGAAAGTGGCAGGCAGCGTATCGAAGAAAACCGATCTGGTGATTGCGGGTGAAGCGGCGGGTTCCAAACTTGCCAAAGCGCAGGAACTGGGCATCAATGTCATTGATGAAGCGGAAATGCTTCGTTTGCTGGGTATCTGATATGGAGAAAGAGCAGTTGATCGCCATCGCTAATACGCTGATGCCGTTCGGCAAATATCAGGGGCGTCGATTGATCGACCTTCCGGAAGAGTATTTGCTGTGGTTTGCCCGTAAAGATCAATTTCCGACGGGTAAGCTGGGGGAGCTGATGCAAATCACGCTGCTGATTAAAACCGAGGGGCTGACGCAACTGGTGCAGCCCCTGAAACGCCCGCTTTAAGCTTTCGCGGCGTGGCTTTCCTGCTGCGCCTGTAACTTCTCGGTCTGGCGTTTGTAGCGCCGCGCCAGCCCTGCGCAGACCATCAGTTGGATCTGGTGGAAGATCATCAGCGGTAATACCATCATACCCAGCACTGACGTCGGAAACAGAATATTGGCCATCGGAATCCCGTTGGCCAGGCTCTTTTTCGAACCGCAGAAGACGATAGTGATTTCGTCGGCTTTGTTGAAGCCGCATTTACGGGCGACAAAGACGTTAATGGCTATGACGATCGCCAGCAGTACGAGGCTAACCACGACGATAAACAGCAGCGATCCCCAGCCGACTTTGTGCCAAATGCCGTTGACCACCGCTTCGCTGAACGCTGAGTAGACCACCAGCAAAATAGAGGTCTGGTCTGTCTTCGCGATCCACTTTTTGTTGCGCGCGACCCAGTTGCCAATCCACGGGCGAGACAGGTGTCCCAGCACGAAAGGCAGTAGCAGTTGCAGCATAATTTTGCCCACCTCTTCCAGACTGCCCTGCGCGCCATGAATATTCATTACCAGACCGACCAGCAGCGGCGACAGGAAAATGCCCAGCAGGCTGGACGCAGACGCTGAGCACACCGCAGCCGCGACGTTACCGCCCGCGAGTGAAGTAAACGCAATCGCAGACTGCACGGTGGCGGGCAAAATACACAGATATAGAAAACCGCTGTAGAGCATAGGGTCGACATTGACAGGCGCCCACCAGGCAAACAGTACGCCGAGGACAGGAAAGAGCACAAAAGTGCTGCACATGACCCACAGATGCAACCGCCAGTGGCTGCCGCCAGCGATGATCGCTTCACGCGAAAGCTTCGCACCATGCATAAAAAACAGCAGAGCGATGGCCGCTGTCGTGATGCCTTCAACGACAGGCACAAAGCCGCCTTCCGCCGGGAAAAAAGAGGCCAGTAGTACCACGGTGATAAGCGTCAGCGTGAAAGGGTCAAGGATACGAAAAAGTTTCATAAAAACTCCTGAAAGTCGGTGCAGCCATTTTGCGTTTTTCGCTTTGAGAAATAAAATTGATTTATTGCATCTATATATGAATTTAGTCGATGAATTATTCACTGCGTCAACTGCGTATTTTTATTACCGTCGCCCAGGCAAAAAGTTTTAGTCGGGCAGGGGATATGATTGGACTAAGCCAGCCTGCAGTCAGTCATAGCGTAAAAGAGCTGGAGCGGCAAATCGGCGCCAGACTGCTGGATCGCACTACGCGTGAGGTGGTGCTGACCGAGGCGGGGCAACAACTGGCGACGCGTCTGGAGCGGGTGCTTGATGAACTGAACAGTATACTGCGCGATGCAGGCAGAGTAGGGACACAATTAACTGGCACCGTGCGCGTTGCTGCCAGCCAGACCATTTCTGCGCATCTTATTCCGCAATGTATTGCCCAAAGTAATTCACTTTATCCCGCTATTGATTTTGTACTGCACGATCGTCCGCAGCAGTGGGTGCTGGAGAGCATTCGTCAGGGGGAAGTGGATTTTGGGATCGTTATCGATCCCGGCGCAGCGGTGGATTTACAGTGTGAAGCTATCTTATCAGAGCCTTTTTTACTGTTGTGTCGCCAGGATCATCCGCTGGCGCATCAGGAATGGGTGAGCTGGCAGGATCTTAAACAGGCGCCGCTGGTCTTACAGGATTATGCTTCCGGTAGCCGACCGCTGATTGATGCGGCGCTTGCCCATTTTGCTATTGAGGCGGATATCGTGCAGGAGATTGGCCATCCCGCCACGCTCTTTCCAATGGTGGAAGCGGGAATCGGCATCAGCGTACTGCCTGCGCTGGCGTTACCGCTCCCGCAGGACAGCCACTTGCTGGTTAAACGGCTGACGCCCGTAGTTGAAAGACAGCTCATGCTGGCGCGGCGAAAAAACCGATCGCTCTCCACGGCGGCGCAGGCATTATGGGATGTAGTACGCACCCAGGCCAGCGAATTAACCGCAGCGAGGGCGAAAGATCCGCTGTATCAGATATAGACGGTAAGCGAGCCGGTAGCGTTGCTGCGGTATTTATGCCGGGTGGCGGCTTCGCCTTACCCGGCCTACATTCGCCGCGTAGGCCCGATAAACGTAACGCCTGGCGCAGGTTATATCGCAGATAGCAAAAAAGCGCCTTTAGGGCGCCTTTTTACATTGGTGGGTCGTGCAGGATGACTCGCTTCGCTCGCCCTTCGGGCCCTCGCCGCAAGCGGCTCCGTTGTCTCACTGCGTTCGACACGAACCTGCCGCAGGTTCGAATCGTTTATATCGCAGATAGCAAAAAAGCGCCTTTAGGGCGCCTTTTTACATTGGTGGGTCGTGCAGGATTCGAACCTGCGACCAATTGATTAAAAGTCAACTGCTCTACCAACTGAGCTAACGACCCGAAGTGGTGGGTGATGACGGGATCGAACCGCCGACCCCCTCCTTGTAAGGGAGGTGCTCTCCCAGCTGAGCTAATCACCCACTTCGGTACTTCACAATAAGAAATTTAGCTGGCGAGAAAGTGGTGGGTGATGACGGGATCGAACCGCCGACCCCCTCCTTGTAAGGGAGGTGCTCTCCCAGCTGAGCTAATCACCCATTTCTCAATTTCTTATCTACACGGCGGAGACTACATAAAGTAGTTGGTGGGTGATGACGGGATCGAACCGCCGACCCCCTCCTTGTAAGGGAGGTGCTCTCCCAGCTGAGCTAATCACCCCCGCTGTGTGGAGTCGCATTATAGGGAGAGTTGAAAATGAGTCAACGCATTTTCTAAAGTTTTTGTTTGTTCGTCGTAAAATTAAACAAAACGATCGTGAATCACCCCACGCTGCATGATTTCTATACGGAAATAGTAAAGCGCAGCGTTCTGACCGGATCAACATTGAGGAATCAAGCCACAGTGATAGAATACAAGGCTATTCATCTTTCCAGGATTTGCCGGTTGTCGGCATCTTTATAAACGTAAGGCCATTTCATGAAAATCAAAACTCGCTTCGCGCCTAGCCCGACAGGTTATCTGCATGTCGGCGGCGCGCGTACTGCTCTTTATTCCTGGCTTTTCGCACGTCACCACGGCGGTGAGTTTGTGCTGCGTATTGAAGACACCGATCTTGAGCGTTCCACGCCGGAAGCCATCGAAGCCATCATGGATGGTATGAACTGGCTGAACCTGGAATGGGACGAAGGCCCGTATTTCCAGACCAAACGTTTTGATCGCTATAACGCGGTTATTGACGAGATGCTGGAGGCGGGAACGGCCTATAAATGCTACTGCTCCAAAGAGCGTCTGGATCAGCTTCGTGAAGATCAGATGGCGAAAGGCGAGAAGCCGCGTTATGACGGGCATTGCCGTCATAGCCACGAGCATCATGCCGACGATGAGCCATGCGTGGTGCGCTTTGCCAACCCGCAGGACGGTTCCGTTATTTTTGATGACCAGATCCGTGGGCCGATCGAATTCAGCAACCAGGAGCTGGACGATTTGATCATTCGCCGTACCGACGGTTCGCCGACCTACAACTTCTGTGTGGTGGTTGACGACTGGGATATGGAAATTACCCATGTGATTCGTGGCGAAGACCATATCAACAATACTCCGCGCCAGATCAACATCCTGAAAGCGTTAAACGCGCCGGTGCCGATGTACGCGCACGTGTCGATGATTAACGGCGACGACGGTAAAAAACTGTCTAAACGTCATGGCGCGGTTAGCGTCATGCAGTATCGCGACGATGGCTACCTGCCGGAGGCGCTACTGAACTACCTGGTGCGTCTGGGCTGGTCCAGCGGCGATCAGGAGATCTTCACCCGTGAAGAGATGATCAAACTGTTCTCCCTGAATGCAGTCAGTAAATCGGCTAGTGCATTCAACACTGATAAACTGCTATGGCTGAACCACCACTACATCAATACGCTGGCGCCGGAATATGTGGCGACGCATTTGCAATGGCATATCGAGCAGGAAAATATCGATACCCGTAACGGCCCGCAGCTTGCTGAATTGGTGAAGTTGTTGGGAGAACGCTGCAAAACTCTGAAAGAAATGGCGCAGAGCTGCCGCTATTTCTATGAAGACTTCAGCGAGTTTGACGCCGATGCGGCGAAAAAACACCTTCGCCCGGTGGCGCGTCAGCCGCTGGAAGTGGTACGCGACAAGCTGTCGGCGATTACGGACTGGTCAGCAGAAAACATCCACCACGCGATTCAGGCCACGGCGGATGAGCTGGAAGTGGGGATGGGTAAAGTGGGGATGCCGCTGCGTGTGGCCGTGACCGGCGCCGGGCAGTCTCCTGCGCTGGATGTTACCGTACACGCGATTGGCAAAACCCGCAGCATTGAGCGTATCAACAAAGCGCTGGGCTTTATCGCCGAGCGTGAAAGCCAGCAGTAACGCGAGCTGAAACGGAATGAACGGCAGGGAAGACGCCTGCCGTTTTTTATTTGTTAGTCCGCCTCATTGATACCTAAACGCGTCAGAAATCCGCGAATACCTTCCCGCGATAAAAACAGCGCCAGTTTTTCCTGTTCCTGAGCAGACATATTTTCAACTGCATCAATAATTTGTCGATAAGCGTGACTGTGCGCCGCGTTCGCATATTCTGCGAAAGCCTCTTCCGCCTGATAAAACGCAGGCAGTTTGCGAAAAGCCGGAATATTGAGAATAAATTCCCGCACGCTGGCATCAATATGGATGAGTCTTGCGCGTCCGCCTTTGACGCCGGGAAATTTTTCGGTTTTCCAGTTTTGTTCTCTGATCCAGCGATTGACGGTTTGTCTGGCCACACCGAGGCATTCAGCCAGCTCTTCAGTGGTCATTTTACTGCGTAATCTTTTCATATTATTTGCTATCGCGTATCCCTAAGCGTTGTAACAAACCGGTAATCCCTTCGCGAACGAGGAGAGAGGTAAACTGTTTCTGCTCGGATGAGGTCATCTCTTTAGCGAGCGTCATGAGCAGCGCTTCAAGCGATGCGTCGCTGGCAGGCGTGAATGTGTCTGCGTGGTGGTCAACCGAACGCTCAGCGCTGCGGATATATTCACGAACCTGTTCGTTTACATGAACCAGACGGGCTTTACCGCCCTGGACGCCGGGTTTGGGCGATGTCGCCCAGCCTTCTTTCCGTACCCATTTATTGATGGTTTGTCGGCTGTAACCGGTGAGATTAGCGAGTTCTTCTGGCGTCATCCGTTCCTTGAACATAACGATTCCCTGAATAGTCGTGGGGTTAATTAGTGGTTCATTTTATAGCACCATTTTAGTCGAAACCGTGACGCGTTTAACTACTGAATGCGAGTTGTGCCGCAATGTCTTTTATTTGAATGCTTTTTCAGCGATTGAATTCGGCAAGTTCATTTTGCCGTTGACACATGCGAAGGGAATTCATATGATGCCGCCCGTCAACTCGACAAGCTTTACGTAGTGGGGCTATAGCTCAGCTGGGAGAGCGCTTGCATGGCATGCAAGAGGTCAGCGGTTCGATCCCGCTTAGCTCCACCAAATTTACTCCCAATAAATTTGGCGTATACGTAAAAGCACTATGGGGCTATAGCTCAGCTGGGAGAGCGCTTGCATGGCATGCAAGAGGTCAGCGGTTCGATCCCGCTTAGCTCCACCAACATTCAAACCCTCGCTGCAAAGCGGGGGTTTTTGTTTTTTGTCACAGAATTTATGGTGCCTGATCTGTTCTTCACGTGCGTTTGTTTGCCACTGCTTTTGCTGTCAATATGAGCTTTTGTTAGATTGCTTCACGATACGAATATACTTATTATTCATGCGCCTTATATAATGATGTGAGCATTAAACCAATGCCGGATAAGTATAATGTACTAAAAAATATAAAAATATTTTTACTGGCTCTCTGCCTGACCGTTCCGGCTATTCTGGTATCCCGTCTCATTTCTCCCCGCGCCATAATTGATTCCAACTATATTTTTCTGGCCTGGCTACCGCTCTGCGTCATGTTTGCCGTTCTGTTCTTATTTGGCCGCCGCGGCGTCGCGCCGATAGTAGGCGGAATGATGTTGACCAATGAATGGAATTTTCATTTACCTCTGCCACAGGCGCTGGTGCTGCTATTTTGCCAAACGTTTCCCGTGTTGCTGTTTTGCGCTATCGTACGCTGGCAGTTGGGCGCACGCTGGCGCTACGGAATACCCAACAAAGGCATCTGGCTACGCGTTTTCTGGTTAGGGCTAATGACGCCGCTCGGCATAAAAATCAGTATGTATCTGGCGGGGCACTACCTGGCTTTCCCGGTGACCATATCTACCTTCTTTGGCATCGGCACCGCTATTTTCTCGATTGTCGATTTATTGAGTCTGATTTCTGCCGCGCTTATTTTTACCCTCTTTTTCTATTATCCGCTGCGGATGATAGTCAGTCCGCACTATATTCGTATTTTCTGGCGGAGGGATGTCGCTCCTTATCTCGCCAAAGAAAAACGCTTGTTTACGCTTCTCTGGTTTGCAACTCTGGCGACGCTATTAGCGGTGCTGTGTACGCCTTTCGAGACAAAGTATATTGCTGGCTATCTGGTGCCAGTCCTGTTCATTGGATTTACCCTCGGCGTGGGGAAAATCAGTTATGCGCTATTGAATTTTAGCTGGGCTATCACTGCGCTATTCCTGCTTAGCTACAACCGCAATTTTCTGCAGGGCGTAGGATCAGAATATTCGCTGGCATTTATTCTTTCGGTTCTCATTTCTTTTAGTATTTGTTTGTTATACATGGCGCGGATTAACCAGCGCAGCGAATGGTTGAATCGACAATGGCACTCGCAGGCATTGACCGATCCGTTGACGCAACTGCCTAACCTGCGCGCGCTGGAGCAGTTTCTTTTACAGGATGCCGGGCAAAGCGTGTGTTATTTACGCATGGAAAACCTGGAATTTCTGAGCCGTCATTACGGTATGCTGATGCGCGTTCATTGCGAACGCGAGGTGTTTCGCGCGTTGCAGCCGCTGCTGCTGGAAAAGGAGAAAATTTTCCATCTGCCGGGCAGTGAGTTATTGCTGGTACTGACGGGACCGGAGACTGAAGCCCGCCTGCAATATATGCTCAATGTGCTTAATAATCGCAAAATTTACTGGAACAATACCGGCCTGGAAATGGAATACGGCGCATCGTGGGGAACATTCGATGGTCGCCAGGAAACCTTACAACCGTTGTTAGGACAGCTAAGCTGGCTGGCGGAGCAATCCTGTTCGCATCGTCGGGTGCTTGCACTGACCCATAGTATTGAAGCCGCTTCCGGTCAGACGACGGAACGGGTGCTGCGGTTGCAGAAAATCCGTCAGGCGCTGGAGCGCGGCGCGCTTGTTTTGTATGCTCAGCCTATCCGCGACGCGCAGGGAAAAGGGTATGACGAGATTCTGACGCGGCTCAGATGCGACGACGGTATCATGATGCCGAATCAGTTTATTCCGCTTATCGCCCAGTTTAACCTGAGCGTGCGGTTTGATATGCAGGTGATGGAAGCGCTTCTGCAATGGCTGTCCACGCATCCGTCGGCGGAGCAGGGAGCGCGTTTCTCAGTTAATCTGATGCCGCTGACGCTGCTGCAAAAAGAGACGGCGCCGCGCATTATTCAGTGCTTTAAACGCTATGGCGTCCCGCCTGCTTCGGTCATCATCGAAATTACTGAAGAACAGGCCTTCTCTCATTCCGAAATCAGTATGCACAATATCAACCAACTGCGTAAGTTTGGCCTAAAAATCGCAATTGATGATTTCGGCACCGGTTATGCAAACTATGAACGGCTAAAACGCCTCAAGGCGGACATCATTAAAATCGACGGTTGTTTCGTAAAAGATATTCTGACGGACTCCCTGGATGCGATGATCGTGAAATCAATTACTGATTTAGCGAAAGCGAAATCGTTGAGCGTCGTGGCTGAGTTTGTTGAAACGCCTGCGCAGCGCGATCTGCTATTGCGGCTTGGTGTACACAGTTTGCAGGGATATCTGATTGGCCGCCCGCGCCCGTTAGGCAAATAAGCGGCATAAAAAAACCGGGGATAGCTCCCCGGTTTCTGAATTAAAAAGCTAAAGCTTACAGTACCAGCGCCGCGATAGAGGCGGACAGTACGCTCACCAGCGTAGAACCGTAAACCAGTTTCAGACCAAAACGGGAAACCACGTTGCCTTGCTCTTCGTTCAGGCCTTTAATCGCGCCCGCGATAATACCGATGGAAGAGAAGTTCGCGAAGGATACCAGGAAGACAGAGATAATGCCTTCAGCGCGCGGAGAGAGGGTGGAGGCGATTTTTTGCAGATCCATCATCGCCACGAATTCGTTGGAAACCAGTTTGGTCGCCATGATACTTCCTACCTGCAGCGCTTCACTGGAAGGTACGCCCATCACCCACGCGACCGGGTAGAAGATGTAGCCCAGAATGCCCTGGAAGGAGATGCTATAGCCGAACCAACCGGTAACCGTTGCGAACAGCGCGTTCAGCGCCGCGATCAGCGCGATAAAGCCGATCAGCATCGCTGCGACGATAATCGCCACTTTAAAACCTGCCAGAATGTACTCGCCCAGCATTTCGAAGAAACTTTGGCCTTCATGCAGGTTCGACATCTGAATATTTTCTTCGCTGGCATCCACGCGGTACGGGTTGATCAGCGACAGAACGATAAAGGTGCTGAACATGTTCAGAACCAGCGCAGCGACCACATATTTAGGGGCCAGCATCGTCATGTACGCGCCCACAATAGACATGGAAACGGTAGACATTGCGGTCGCCGCCATGGTGTACATGCGGTTACGGGACATTTTGCTGAGGATATCTTTATAAGCGATAAAGTTCTCGGACTGGCCCAGGATCAGCGAGCTGACGGCGTTAAAAGACTCCAGTTTGCCCATACCGTTTACTTTGGACAACAGGAAACCAATAGCGCGGATGACCACTGGCAGAACGCGGATATGCTGGAGAATACCGATCAACGCGGAAATAAAGACGATCGGGCACAATACTTTCAGGAAGAAAAACGCCAAACCTTGATCGTTCATACTGCCGAAGACGAAGTTTGTCCCTTCGTTGGCAAATCCGAGCAGTTTTTCAAACATCTCGGAGAAACCTTTTACGAAGCCAAGGCCAACATCAGAGTTCAGGAAGAACCAGGCCAGTAACACTTCGATAACGAGTAACTGAATGACGTAACGAATGCGAATCTTTTTACGGTCGCTGCTAACCAGCAGTGCGAGTACCGCAACAACGGCAAGCGCCAGGACAAAATGAAGGACGCGGTCCATATTTGCTCCAAATATGAGGCAGGTTTAATTTTCGTGCACATTCTATGCAACAGCCGTAAAGAAAACGAGATCCAACACACACTATAATAAGGACCTGTGACGAGATTCAAAATTAGTGATCTGTAATACACTTTTACTGTGCTGAATATGAAAATGAAAAGTTATATCAGTGTGCTAATCTTGTAATGTTAAGCCAAAGTGTTCTGATACAGGTCGTCATCGTATCGGTCTATCGTTTCACACTATCAAAGTAATCACCCGTACCCATTGAAATGCACTTGATAATCATTATCAATGAACATAGCATGAAACATAGCAAAGGCTATGTTTTTGAGGCAAAAGATGACTGACAATCGCGTAGAGAATAGCAGCGGACGGGCGGCGCGCAAGCTAAGGCTCGCATTAATGGGACCTGCGTTCATTGCCGCGATTGGTTATATCGATCCCGGTAACTTCGCGACCAATATTCAGGCTGGTGCCAGCTTTGGCTATCAGCTACTCTGGGTGGTGGTTTGGGCGAACCTGATGGCAATGCTGATTCAAATCCTCTCGGCAAAGCTCGGGATCGCCACGGGCAAGAATCTGGCGGAGCAAATTCGCGACCATTATCCGCGCCCGGTGGTCTGGTTTTACTGGGTGCAGGCGGAAATCATCGCGATGGCCACCGATTTAGCTGAGTTTATCGGCGCGGCAATTGGTTTTAAGCTGATCCTGGGCGTCTCTTTATTACAGGGCGCGGTATTGACGGGTATCGCGACGTTTCTGATTTTAATGTTACAGCGCCGCGGTCAAAAACCGCTTGAAAAAGTCATCGGCGGTTTACTGCTTTTTGTCGCCGCCGCTTACATAGTGGAGCTGTTTTTCTCTCAGCCTGATATGGCGCAGCTCGGCAAAGGAATGGTTATCCCGGCGCTACCGAATTCGGAAGCCGTATTCTTAGCCGCCGGCGTGCTTGGCGCGACGATTATGCCGCACGTGATTTATTTGCACTCTTCATTAACGCAGCATCTGCATGGCGGAACGCGGCAACAGCGATATTCAGCAACGAAATGGGATGTTGCTATAGCCATGACGATTGCCGGTTTTGTCAATCTGGCAATGATGGCAACCGCCGCTGCGGCGTTTCATTTTAGCGGGCACACCGGCATCGCCGATCTCGATCAGGCATACCTGACGCTGGAACCGTTGCTTAGCCATGCGGCGGCAACGGTGTTTGGTCTTAGTCTGGTAGCGGCAGGGCTTTCCTCCACCGTGGTAGGAACTCTGGCGGGGCAGGTGGTGATGCAAGGGTTTGTCCGTTTTCACATTCCGCTGTGGGTACGGCGTTTTATTACCATGCTGCCCTCATTTATTGTGATTTTGATGGGGCTTGACCCTACCCGAATTCTGGTGATGAGCCAGGTGCTGCTGAGTTTTGGTATTGCGCTGGCGCTGGTGCCGCTACTGATTTTCACCAGTAACCCCACGCTAATGGGCGAGCTGGTGAATACGCGGCGGGTAAAACAGATTGGCTGGATGATTGTCGTGCTGGTCGTCGCCCTGAATATCTGGTTGCTGGTTGGAACGGTGATGGGGTTGTCATAGGAGATCAAAAGATAGCAGGCCCGATGCGTTGGCGTCATCGGGCTGTCATTCAGCAGGAGGCTTAGTGGTGATGCTTGTGACCCCGGCCTCGCCCGCGATGATCGTCGCGATCGCGCCAGCCTTCCCGATAACCGCGTTCATACGCTTTACGCTTATCCCAGCCGCGATGATAGCCGTTGTCATGGCGCCACCAGCGATTTTTACGCCATTCATAATGGTTGTGCCAGTAATCCCGGTCGCGCCAGCGACCGCCGTCCCAGTAGTTACCGTAATCATCGCGATCGCCAATTTGTAATTTTATTGAGGGCAACAGGGTGATTTCGCCCGCATTCGCGGCAAGCGGTGTAAAAGCCAACAAGGCTGCCGCCAGAATCAGTGACCTGAACATACTTTCTCTCCTTCACGATCGAGCCGTAGCCGGCCTGTTAATGCAATATTACGAAGCAGTAAAGCTTTGTTTCATCGCCTTAACTCTTAAATCATGAAGGAGAGCATTTTTTGCTAAAGTCGCGTGTTCAGGATAGCGTCAATTTCTGCACATTCCGTTGCTGAAAAACGGCGATTTGCCAGCATTCCTACGGCATCTTCGATTTGTGACGGTTTGCTGGCGCCAATCAGCACCGAGGTAACGTTATCGTTACGCAGTACCCAGGCGAGCGCCATCTGAGACAATTTTTGGCCCCGTCGCGCAGCCAGTTCATTCAACTGGCGAACTTTTTCCAGCTTGTCGGCGGTAATCTGTTCTGGTTTAAGGAAACGGCTTCCGCTCGCCGCGCGGGAATCTTCCGGAATGCCATTCAGATAACGGTCAGTGAGCTGTCCGCCCGCCAGCGGCGAGAACGCAATACTGCCGACGCCCTTTTCCTGTAACAGCGCCAGTAATCCGTCCTCCACCCAACGCTCAAAAAGCGAATATTTAGGTTGATGAATCAGGCAAGGCGTGCCGAGATCCTCGAGAATATCGATAGCTTGTCTCGCCAGATCGGCAGGATAGTTAGAGATCCCCACGTACAACGCTTTGCCCTGGCGGACAAGGTGATCCAACGCTTTCATCGTCTCTTTAAGCGGCGTTTCGGGATCGGGGCGATGGTGATAAAAGATATCGACATACTCCAGCCCCATACGTTTCAGGCTTTGATCGAGGCTGGCGATAAGATACTTCCGTGAGCCCCAGTCACCATAAGGGCCATCCCACATGGTGTAGCCCGCTTTGGTGGAGATGACCAATTCATCGCGCCACGGTAAAAAATCTTCCTGCAGAATGCGGCCAAAATTACATTCTGCGGAGCCCGGCGGCGGGCCATAATTATTGGCGAGATCAAAATGGGTAATGCCCAGATCGAACGCACATTGCAGCAGCGCCCGGCTGTTTTCTACCCGTGTCGCATCGCCGAAGTTGTGCCATAACCCCAGCGAAATGGCGGGAAGTTTGACGCCACTGCGTCCGCAGCGACGATATTCCATTGTGTGATAACGATTCTCATCGGGCTGATAAACCATGACCTTTCCCCCTGTGACGTGAATAAATAGTGTATACGGTTACACTCGCCAGGAGGTATTCGGATTTTACTGTTCGCTACTGTAAACATTGTTTTCCAGACTTTCATGCCCGTCGTGCTGGACAGCCATCAGCGTTCCTTAATACTCAACATAATGTTAACGTCAAAAGGAACGCTGTCATGCAAAACCCCTACACCGTGGCCGACTATTTGCTGGACAGACTGGCAGGATGCGGCATTGGCCATCTTTTTGGCGTACCGGGCGATTATAACTTGCAGTTTCTTGACCATGTGATTGACCACCCGACCCTGCGTTGGGTGGGATGCGCCAATGAGCTGAACGCCGCTTATGCTGCGGACGGTTATGCGCGCATGTCGGGCGCTGGTGCGCTACTCACCACCTTTGGCGTGGGAGAACTTAGCGCTATTAACGGTATCGCGGGCAGTTACGCGGAATATGTACCGGTCTTGCATATTGTCGGCGCGCCCTGTAGCGCTGCGCAGCAGCGTGGCGAATTGATGCACCACACCCTCGGTGACGGCGATTTTCGTCATTTTTATCGCATGAGTCAGGCGATATCTGCCGCCAGCGCAATATTGGATGAGCAGAATGCCTGTTTCGAGATTGACCGCGTATTGGGTGAAATGCTTGCCGCACGCAGGCCTGGATACATCATGTTGCCCGCCGACGTGGCGAAAAAAACGGCCACCCCGCCTACGGAGGCGCTGACGTTGCCCGCGCATGAAACGCAAAGTGGCGTGGAGACGGCATTTCGTTACCACGCCCGTCAGTGCCTGATGAACAGTCGGCGCATTGCGCTATTGGCCGACTTTCTTGCCGGGCGCTTTGGTTTACGGCCTCTGTTGCAGCGCTGGATGGCGGAAACGCCCATCGCCCATGCGACACTACTGATGGGGAAAGGGCTTTTTGATGAACAGCACCCGAACTTCGTTGGCACCTACAGCGCTGGCGCCAGCAGCAAAGAGGTGCGTCAGGCCATAGAGGACGCCGACAGGGTTATCTGCGTCGGCACCCGTTTTGTCGATACCCTTACTGCCGGATTTACCCAACAATTGCCGGCGGAACGCACGCTGGAGATTCAGCCTTACGCGTCGCGCATCGGCGAAACCTGGTTCAACCTCCCGATGGTGCAGGCGGTGTCTACGCTGCGCGAACTGTGCCTTGAATGCGCTTTTGCACCGCCGACGCCGCGTTCCGCCGGACAGCCTGTGCGGATTGATAAGGGAGAACTGACCCAGGAAAACTTCTGGCAAACCTTACAGCAGTATCTCAAACCTGGCGATATTCTCCTTGTTGACCAGGGCACCGCTGCCTTTGGCGCTGCCGCGCTGTCGCTTCCGGATGGTGCGGAAGTTGTGGTACAGCCGCTGTGGGGATCTATCGGCTATTCCTTGCCCGCCGCGTTTGGCGCACAAACCGCCTGCCCCGATCGGCGGGTGATTCTGATTATCGGCGATGGCGCGGCGCAGCTCACGATTCAGGAGATGGGCTCGATGTTACGCGACGGGCAGACGCCACTCATCCTGCTGCTCAACAATGACGGCTATACCGTAGAGCGCGCCATTCACGGCGCGGCCCAGCGGTATAATGACATCGCGAGCTGGAACTGGACGCAGATACCACAGGCGCTAAACGCGGCGCAACAGGCGGAGTGCTGGCGGGTGACGCAGGCTATTCAACTGGCAGAGGTCCTCGAACGGCTGGTGCGCCCACAACGTTTGTCATTTATTGAAGTGATGTTGCCAAAAGCCGATCTGCCGGAATTACTGCGTACCGTGACCCGGGCGCTGGAAGCCCGCAACGGGGGATAATGGCCCCCGCTGCGCCGGATTAGGGGTCGTGACGGTTGGCGGCCAGCAACGGTTTTCCCGCCAGCAATAGCCAGGCGGGGAGCATCACAATGCAGAGCAGCGGCAGTAGATTGGTATCTGGTACGACGACAGCAGCCATAAACAGACTGAGCCAGCCGTCGCGCGTCACCACCAGCACTAAGCCAAGAATCGCACAGGAGACGGTAATCGCCGCGGGCACGGTCTCAACATGGGCATGGAGCATGAGTCCCAGCGCCGCGCCGATAAACACGGCCGGAAAAATGCGCCCGCCGCGAAAGCCGCTCGCCGCCGCGATGACCAGCGCGGCGAGTTTGACAATGGCTAAGGTAAAATAATCTCCCGCGCCCAGCGTCTGGCTAAACGCCATTTGTTGCATTTCGTCCAGTCCTTTAAACAGGGTAAGCGGCCCGCCAATAACGCCCAGGATACCCAGTATAAAACCGCCAATACCGAGAATCAGGACCGGATTTTTCAGCCGGTGCAGTAACTCATGCAGACGCGGAAGGCACCAGACGGCGACCATCCCTGCGGCAATGGCGATCGCCGCGACGATCGCTCCGCTGGCAATGTCCATCAGTCGCATCTGCGTGTAATGGGCGATGGGTAACGAAAAATGCGGATGAAAGAACAGGCTGGTAGTGAGTGACCCCGCCGCTGCCGCCATTAACGGCGCAAACAGGCGATCCCACATGGGAACATCGTTAGAGCCGCTAAGCGTTTGCGAAAAAATCAGCGCCGCGGCGACGGGCGTGCCGAACAGCGCGCCGATGGTACCGGCCGAGGCCAGAATCGTCCAGTCTAACGCCGTGATACGCGGAAACAGGCGGGAGCCGAAAGCCACCGCCAGCGCGATATTTATTGTCATTATCGGATGCTCCGGCCCCAGGCTTACGCCACCGGCAAGGCCGATGATTAAGGCGAGAAGCAATCCGGGCAGCGCAGATGGCGAGATCGGCATACTGATTAACGGCTCAATGGCCGGATCGGGGCCAGCGTGTCCTGGACTATAACGGATAATCAAACCCACCACGATCCCGGTTAGCGTGAGCATACCCACTATCCAGAACGGCGAATCATAAGCGATTCCGATGCTGGCGGGCAGCCGTTGCCAAAGAAATTGCTGAAAAACTGACGCGACTTTCATCGCGGCGATTAAAACCAGGCTTGACGCTACGCCAATAATCAGTGCAGGGAGCGACAGCAGCAGCATCGTTCGGGCACGCGGGTGGAACATAATCTCTTCCTTACACGGGGTCGTATACCTATTTTGCACAGCCTGCCCGACGGCATTGCTGCAATTGGTGCTGAAACAAGAAAGTAATTCTGTGATGAAGATCTATATTTATAGGCAGTCAGCCTGATGGCCGTTGTTGTTATGCCCCCATGAATTTACAGTGTGACAAAGACTTATTTTGACTTTAGCGGAGCAGTAGAAGAATGACAAAGTATGCTTTAGTAGGAGATGTAGGCGGCACGAATGCGCGTCTTGCCCTGTGTGATATCGCCAGTGGAGAAATCTCGCAGGCCAAAACGTATTCCGGTCTGGACTATCCCAGCCTTGAGGTTGTGGTGCGCGTTTACCTCGATGAGCATAGCGTCAGCGTGGAAGATGGTTGTATCGCCATAGCCTGTCCGATTACCGGCGACTGGGTGGCGATGACAAACCATACCTGGGCTTTTTCTATTGCGGAAATGAAAAAAAATCTCGGCTTTAGTCATCTGGAAATCATCAACGATTTCACCGCCGTGTCGATGGCGATCCCGATGCTGAAAAAAGAGCATTTAATTCAGTTCGGCGGCGGCGAACCGATAGACGGCAAACCCATTGCGGTGTATGGCGCGGGAACCGGGCTGGGCGTGGCGCATCTGGTACATGTGGATAAGCGCTGGATTAGCCTTCCGGGCGAAGGCGGGCATGTCGATTTTGCGCCTAACAGCGAAGAAGAAGCCATGATTCTGGAAATACTGCGCGCCGAAATTGGTCACGTTTCCGCCGAGCGCGTGTTGTCTGGCCCGGGGCTGGTGAATCTTTACCGGGCGATTGTTAAGTCCGATAACCGTCTGCCGGAAAATTTGCGCCCGAAAGATATTACCGCGCGCGCCCTGGCGGATAGTTGTATCGATTGTCGCCGCGCGTTGTCGCTCTTTTGCGTCATTATGGGACGATTTGGCGGCGATCTGGCGTTAACCATGGGGACATTTGGCGGCGTTTATATCGCTGGCGGCATTGTCCCGCGTTTCCTGGAGTTTTTTAAAGCGTCTGGCTTCCGTGGTGGTTTTGAAGATAAAGGCCGCTTTAAAGATTATGTACACGGTATTCCGGTCTATCTGATTGTCCATGATAATCCCGGCTTGTTAGGCTCCGGCGCGCATCTGCGTCAGACACTAGGCCATATTCTATAAGCCTGATGGGTCTCGCCGGATGGCGGCGTAACCGCCTTATCTGGCCTACAAAAGCGTGTCATCTGTAGGCCTGATAAGCGCAGCGCCATCAAGCAATTAAGAATTCTATTATCAGTCTCCAAACCGCGTTTCTCACGCGGTTTTTTTTCGCCTGTTACATGCCATGCCGACACGCGTCACATTTCTGCTTAGCGGAATTATTTATCCAGTAAAAGCATTATTCATCTGGTAACAATCGTAGGCTTCTCACCGTCATAATTTCACTCGTTAACTATTACGAGGAAAACGTTATGACTAAAAAACTGATTGCCGTTTGCGCGTGTCCGATGGGGCTGGCTCACACCTTTATGGCGGCGCAGGCGCTGGAAGAGGCCGCGGTAGAAGCGGGATACGAAGTCAAAATCGAAACCCAGGGCGCTGATGGTATTCAAAACCGTCTCACGGCGCAGGACATTGCCGAAGCGACGTTAATTATCCATTCCGTAGCAATAACGCCGGAAGATAACGAGCGTTTTGAATCTCGCGACGTATACGAGATAACGCTTCAGGATGCCATTAAAAATGCCGCGGGCATTATCAAAGAAATTGAAGCGATGATTGCCGCCGATCAACGGTAATGCTCGATAGGGATACTGATATGGCCATTAAAAAACGCAGTGCGACTGTTGTGCCCGGCGCATCCGGTGCGGCAGCGACAATTAAAAAAACCGAGGCCTCCCGCAACAGTTTTTGGGGCGAGTTACCGCAGCACATCATGTCCGGTATTTCGCGTATGGTGCCGACGTTAATTATGGGCGGGGTGATCCTCGCTTTCTCGCAGTTGATTGCCTATAGCTGGCTGGAAATTCCCGCCGATACCGGCATCCTGGACGCGTTGAACAGCGGTAAATTCGCTGGTTTTAACCTCTCCTTATTGAAGTTTGCCTGGCTATCGCAATCTTTCGGCGGCGTGTTGTTTGGTTTCGCCATCCCCATGTTCGCCGCTTTTGTGGCGAACTCTATCGGCGGCAAACTGGCGTTTCCGGCCGGTTTTATCGGCGGTTTGATGTCCACTCAGCCAACGCAGGTGCTGAATTTTGATCCGGCCAGCCTGCATTGGGTGACTGCCGCGCCAGTCCCGTCAACCTTTATCGGCGCGCTGATTATTTCTATCGTCGCGGGATATCTGGTGAAGTGGATGAACCAAAAAATCCAGTTGCCTGACTTTCTGCTGGCCTTTAAGACCACCTTTTTGCTGCCGATTCTCTCCGCCATTTTTGTGATGCTGGCGATGTACTACGTGATTACGCCCTTTGGCGGCTGGATCAATGGCGGAATTCGCACGTTACTCACCGCGGCGGGTGAAAAGGGGGCATTAATGTACGCGATGGGAATCGCCGCCGCGACTGCCATCGACCTCGGCGGCCCTATTAACAAAGCCGCAGGATTTGTTGCCTTCAGTTTTACCACTGACCATGTGTTGCCGGTGACGGCGCGTTCCATCGCGATTGTCATCCCGCCGATTGGTCTGGGGCTGGCGACACTGCTCGACCGTCGTCTGACCGGTAAACGTCTGTTCAGCGCGCAGCTTTATCCGCAGGGTAAAACGGCGATGTTCCTGGCATTTATGGGGATCAGCGAAGGGGCGATTCCATTTGCGCTGGAAAGCCCGATCACCGCCATCCCGTCTTACATGGTCGGCGCCATCGTGGGTTCGACGTTCGCCGTCTGGCTGGGCGCGGTGCAATGGTTCCCTGAGTCGGCAATCTGGGCGTGGCCGCTGGTAAGCCATCTCGGCGTCTATATCGCGGGCATTTTACTGGGCGCGGTCATTACGGCGCTGATGGTGGTCTTCTTGCGCCATATGATGTACCGCCGGGGTAAATTGCTGATTGAAAGCCTGTGAAATAAGGACCGATAACATGACGCGACTGACATCGCTTCGCCAATGGCTCACCGAGCGCCAATTAGATGCGGTACTGATCTCCTCACGCCCGAACAAGCAGCCGTATCTGGGCATTTCCAGCAGCTCAGGATTTGTCCTGATCAGCCGCCAACATGCGCATATTATGGTTGATGCCCGTTATTACGCCGATGTGAAAGCGCGTGCAAACGGATATTGCATACATCTGCTCGGCGGGCAACAGACGCTGACGTCACTGGTGAATCAGATTATCGCTGCGGAAAATCTGCAAACGGTCGGCTTTGAAGGCGCGCAGGTCAGTTGGGAGACGGCGCGTCGCTGGCAGACGGAACAGCGGGCAACCATGATCAGCGTCTCCATTGACGTGCTGCGGCGTATTAAAACGGCGATGGAAATCGACCGTATTCGTGAAGCGTGTCGCATTGCTGATGCGGGGGCGGAACACATTCGCCGCTTTATCGCGCCAGGCCAGAGCGAGCGGGAAATCGCCGCTGAACTGGAGTGGTTTATGCGCCAGCGCGGCGCGGAGAAAGCCTCCTTCGATACGATTATTGCCAGCGGCTGGCGCGGCGCGCTGCCGCACGGTAAAGCCAGCGATAAAATCGTGGCGGCGGGGGAATGGATAACTCTCGATTTCGGCGCGCTGTATCAGGGATATTGTTCCGATATGACCCGAACTTTTCTGGTGCCCGGCGCGGGCGCGCCGCAGGAGCATCCGCTGTTTCCCGTCTATCACATTGTCCTTGAGGCGCAGCTTGCCGCCATTGCGGCTATTCGTCCTGGCGCGCGCTGTCTGACGGTGGATGCCGCCGCGCGCGACGTTATCGACCGGGCGGGATATGGCGAGTTTTTCGTCCATAACACCGGCCATTCTATCGGCATTGAGGTACATGAAGATCCACGCTTTTCGCCTGATGACCACACAGTACTCGCACCGGGAATGTTACTGACCGTGGAGCCGGGCATTTATCTGCCGGAGCAGGGCGGGGTACGCATCGAAGATGTTGTACTGGTCACGCCGGAAGGCGCGGAAGTGCTCTATTCCATGCCGAAAACCGTATTACTGACAGGAGCCGCATGATGGATTTATCGCTACTGAAAGCGCTGTGCGAGGCGGATGCGATCGCCGCGTCAGAACAGGAGGTTCGCCAGATCTTACTCGACGAAGCGGATCGCCTGCATAAAGAGGTGCGCTTCGATGGCTTAGGATCGGTATTGATCCGGCTTAATGCCTCGGATGGCCCGAAAGTCATGATCTGCGCGCACATGGATGAAGTGGGATTTATGGTGCGCAGTATCTCCGGCGAAGGGGCAATTGACGTACTGCCGGTGGGCAATGTACGGATGGCGGCGCGTCAGCTCCAGCCGGTGCGCATCACCACGCGGGAAGAGTGCAAAATCCCCGGCCTGCTTGACGGCGAGCGCAGCGGTAATGAGGTGAGCGGACTGCGGGTCGATATCGGCGCGCGTTCTTATGACGAGGTGATACAGGCGGGGATTCGTCCCGGCGATCGCGTGACCTTTGATAGCGCGTTTCAGGTGTTGCCGCATCAGCGGGTGATGGGTAAAGCCTTTGATGATCGGCTCGGTTGCTATCTGTTGATAGCGTTGCTGCGTGAATGGCACGATGTGGAATTACCGACGGAAATCTGGCTGGCGGCCAGCTCCAGCGAAGAGGTGGGATTACGCGGAGGTCAAACGGCGGCCCGCGTCGTTGCGCCGGATTTAGCCATCGTACTGGATACCGCCTGTTGGGCGAAAAATTTTGATTATGGCGCGGCAAATCATCGGCAAATCGGTAAGGGACCGATGCTGGTGCTGAGCGATAAATCGCTGATTGCGCCGTCAAAACTAACCGCCTGGATTGAGAGCATCGCAGCGCAAGCGGGAATACCGCTACAGTTGGATATGTTCAGCAACGGCGGAACGGACGGCGGGGCGGTGCATCTTAGCGGAACGGGCATCCCGACGGTGGTGCTTGGTCCGGCAACCCGCCACGGACATTGCGCCGCCTCGATTGCCGACTGTCGCGACATTCTGCAAACGCAGCAGTTGCTGTCGGCGCTGATTACCGGTTTTACGCGCGATACTGTGGCTCACCTGATGGATTTCAGGTGCTGATTTCGCGCTAAAGGAGTAGTTATGTTAACGATTGAATTTCTCTGCCCGCTACCTAACGGTATTCATGCGCGTCCCGCGTGGGAGCTGAAAGAACAGTGCAGCCAGTGGCAAAGTGACATCACTTTTATTAATCATCGCCAGAATACGCGGGCGGATGCGAAAAGTTCGCTGGCGCTTATTGGCACCAGTACGCTGTTCAATGATAGCTGCGTTCTGAATATTAGCGGGCGTGACGAAGAACAGGCTAAGCGATCGCTGGAGGCCTGGCTTGCGCACCATTTTATCGACAGCGATAGCGTTCAGCCGGGGCCTGCTGAACTGGCGACGCATCCGCTGCCGCGATCTCTGCTTCGCCTGAACCCGGATTTGCTGTACGGCGATGTGCTGGCAAGCGGCGTGGGCGAGGGGATTCTGACGCCGTGGCAGAGCGATAATCTGGAGGGCTACCGTACTATTCCTGCGAGCGCTGAAGATCTTACCCGTCTTGAAAATAGCCTGGCGACGCTGGCGGAACAGCTTAATCAACAGCTTCGCGAGCGTGACGGCGAGAGTAAGACCATTTTAAGCGCTCATCTGTCGCTGATTCAGGATGATGAGTTTGTGGGTAACATTCGCCGCTTAATGGTTGAACGCCATCTGGCGCTGGGAGCGGCGATTATTGCTAATATGGAGCAGGTTTGTAGCCAGCTTTCGGCCTCGGCAAGCGATTATCTGCGCGAGCGGGTGAGCGATATTCGCGATATCACCGAGCGGTTGTTGCACATTACCTGGCCTGAAAAACAGCCGCGTAATGCGCTGGTGCTAACGCGTCCTACCATTCTGGTGGCGGAAGACTTAACGCCCAGCCAGTTTTTAAGCCTCGATTTACAGTATCTGTCCGGCATGATCCTGGAAAAGACCGGGCGGACGTCACATACTTTGATTCTGGCGCGCGCCTCCGCGATCCCGGTGCTTAGCGGGCTCTCTGCCGAGGCCATTGGTCGTTATGCGACCCGGCCTGCGGTGCTGGACGCGCAGTGCGGCGTACTGGCGATTAGTCCGGATACCTCGGTGCGCGGCTATTATGCCGTGGCGCAGAAGCTGGCAGATAAACGGCAACAGCGGCAGGCGTGCGATGCGGCGTTGCTTGCCTGTACACAGGACAACCAGCGTATCGATATTGCGGCGAATATTGGCACCGCGCTGGAGGCCCCAGGCGCGTTTTCCAACGGCGCGGAAGGCATTGGCCTGTTTCGTACCGAAATGCTGTTTATGGATCGCGACAGCGCACCGGATGAGCAGGAGCAGTTTGAAGCCTACCAACAGGTTTTGCTGGCGGCGGACGAAAAGCCTGTGATTTTCCGCACCATGGATATTGGCGGCGATAAAAATATCCGCTACCTCAATATTCCGCAGGAAGAGAACCCTTTTCTTGGCTACCGTGCGGTGCGCATCTACCCTGAGTTTGCCGGACTTTTTCGCACCCAGCTTCGCGCAATTTTGCGGGCCGCTGTTTTCGGTCATGCGCAGTTGATGATTCCGATGGTGCATAGTCTTGACCAGATTTTATGGGTAAAAAGTGAGCTGAAAAAGGCGATTGCGGAGCTGAAAGGGGAAAGGCTACGTCACGCGCAGGATATTCCGTTGGGGATTATGGTTGAGGTGCCATCGGTCTGTTACATCATCGATCATTTCTGCGATGAGGTGGATTTCTTTAGCATCGGTTCGAACGATATGACGCAATATCTGTACGCGGTCGATCGTAATAATCCGCGCGTCTCGCCGCTGTATAACCCCATTACGCCATCGTTTTTACGCATGCTGCGGCAGATTATCCATGTTGCCCATGAGCGAGGTAAATGGGTCGGCATTTGCGGCGAACTGGGCGGAGAAAGCCGCTATTTACCACTACTTTTGGGACTGGGGCTGGATGAGCTAAGTATGAGCAGTCCACGTATCCCGGCGGTGAAAAGTCAGCTACGTCATCTGGACAGCCTGGCGTGTCAGGCGCTGGCAAGTCAGGCTTGCGAGTGCCGCAGCGCCCAGGAGATAGAAGCGCTACTGAATCAGTTCGCGCCGGAAAAAGAGGTGCGTCCGCTGTTGGCGCTGGAAAATATCTTTGTCGGCGAGCCGCTCAGTAATAAGGAACAGGTTATCCAGTTTCTGTGCGGTAATCTTGGCGTTAACGGGCGTACCGAACATCCGTTTGAACTGGAAGAGGATGTCTGGCAGCGTGAAGAGATTGTAACCACCGCCGTCGGTTTTGGCGTGGCGATCCCCCATACCAAATCGCAATGGATTCGCCACTCGTCGATCAGTATTGCGCGTCTCGCACAGCCCGTAGACTGGCAGTCGGAGATGGGTGACGTAGAGTTGGTGATTATGCTGACGCTTGGGGCGGATGAAGGGATAAATCATGTGAAGGTTTTTTCACAGCTCGCCCGTAAGCTGGTGAATAAAAACTTCCGTCAGTCGCTGTTTGCCGCCAATGATGCCGACAGTATTCTGGCGTTGCTGGAGGCGGAGTTAACGTTTTAGCATGGGCATGGGGTAACCGCCTGATGGCGCTGCGCTTATCAGGCCTACGCCGCGGGTGATGGTAGGCCGGATAAGGCGTTTACGCTCGCCATCGGGCGAGCGGTTTGTTACTGAAACCGCGCGCTGTAATCCCCTGGTGTCAGGCCAAACTGACGTCGGAACAGACGGCAAAAATAATCGCTATCCTGATACCCGCAACGCAGCGCGACTTCGTTAATTGGCAAGTGGTATTTCTGCAACATAATACGCGCTTTCGCCATTCGCACCCAGCGAACATACTCCACAAAACTCATTGTGCCATGTTGAGTAAATAGCCTGGACAGGTGGTTGGCGGTGATATTAAAGAACTGTGCAACGCTTTCTCTACTTAACGGCTGGGCGTAGTTATCCTGTACCCAATTACAGATACTGTGATAGAGAAACTCAGTGCGTGGACGGCAGATATCGGGGCGCGTATTCACCACGTTCCGGCACAAATGCAGGAGGCTGAGCACCAGCGGCTGAATAATATTTTGCTCCTGAGGCGAACGGCTTAAATGGGTAAGCGCGGTCAGCATTGCCTCGCCTTCGCCGCGTTGCAGGTGCGGCAATTCGATACGGCGCGTCGGACGTAAAAGCGATGCTGTACGATTTTCATAAAACGATAAACCCAGCCAGGAGGGCGCGAATACCAGACTAAGCAGCATTACCGGTTTGTCGCTAACCGCCAGGTTCGCCGCACGGGCAGGGATAAACAACATTTCGCCTTCCGTCAGCCAACGCTGCGTTTTTTCCAGTTGATTGCCATATTCTCCGCGCAGCACGATATCCAGCCGGGGCAGGTCGATACATAAGCTGCCGGAGGGCAAGGAGGGTGGTTGGCTGGCAAACCATACGCGTCCTAATCGGTGTGGGTTAAGTACCAGACCGCTAAACAGATCGGCAAAAAACTGTTGGTCTGCCGGTAAGTCTGTTTTTTTCATTGCCGTTCCTGTGCATGAATACTTCAACTGTCTGAATTATTTCACTTTACGCTTGCTGAGCGAAAGAGCAAACACCAGCGCGTTGAGTCATAACGTCATGGCGATCATCGAGGCGAAAACAGGGATTTATTTTACTGTACGTACCCGGTTCGCTGCCTTATTTACGGTTTCACCGCGTCAGATTGCCGGAAATGCTCCCTATTTTCCGGTAAATGTACCTGAAAAACGCTGCAATACGGCATGATTGAATAACATTATTGTTAATAAGAGATGTGATTAAAGAGGAAAAACCATAAAATCAAAAGGGGATTATTGAAGATAAGGTTTATTAACGGGAAATTCTCGTCGGCTACATCGCATCAGGTAACTCCTGTGATATCAGTTTGTTAATAAAATGGTTTGTTGAGTGCTATAACTGACAAGCTAAAAAGATGAATTTTTATTGTTGTTCCTCTTTTGCGCCGCTAAAAAATATTTTCATTATCCTCTCGACAGGAAGAAAATTTTCAGGCTATTTTCTAAAGGAGCCACCATCGTGGCCGCGTCGCTCGGACGGTCCGGGCGCTAACGTTAATCTGAGGATATTATGGCTGACTTCCGCCCTGAACGTCGCTTTACGCGTATCGATCGCCTTCCGCCCTATGTTTTTAACATCACCGCTGAACTCAAAATGGCTGCGCGTCGGCGCGGCGAAGATATTATTGATTTCAGTATGGGCAATCCTGATGGCGCAACCCCTCCCCATATTGTCGAAAAACTTTGCACCGTCGCGCAGCGTCCGGATACGCACGGTTATTCAACGTCTCGCGGCATACCGCGTTTACGCCGCGCGATTTCTCACTGGTATCAGGAACGTTATGATGTCGATATCGATCCGGAAACTGAAGCGATTGTGACCATTGGTTCCAAAGAGGGACTGGCGCATTTAATGCTGGCGACGCTGGATCATGGCGATACGGTACTGGTGCCGAACCCCAGTTATCCGATTCATATTTATGGCGCCGTTATCGCCGGGGCGCAGGTGCGTTCGGTTCCGTTGGTAGAGGGAGTGGATTTCTTCAACGAGCTGGAGCGCGCTATCCGCGAAAGTTATCCGAAACCGAAAATGATGATTTTGGGTTTTCCGTCTAACCCTACGGCCCAGTGCGTCGAACTGGAATTTTTTGAAAAAGTAGTTGCTCTGGCCAAACGTTATGATGTGCTGGTAGTGCACGATCTGGCGTATGCCGATATCGTATACGACGGCTGGAAAGCGCCATCGATTATGCAGGTGCCCGGCGCGCGCGACGTGGCGGTCGAATTTTTCACTCTGTCGAAAAGCTATAATATGGCGGGCTGGCGTATTGGGTTTATGGTGGGCAATAAAACCCTGGTCAGCGCGCTGGCGCGCATAAAAAGTTATCACGATTATGGTACCTTTACCCCGCTTCAGGTAGCGGCTATCGCCGCTCTGGAAGGCGATCAGCAGTGCGTGCGCGATATCGCCGAGCAGTATAAACGTCGTCGCGATGTGCTGGTGAAGGGACTGCATGAAGCGGGCTGGATGGTTGAAATGCCGAAAGCCTCAATGTACGTCTGGGCGAAAATCCCGGAGCAATATGCGGCGATGGGGTCGCTTGAATTTGCCAAGAAGCTGCTGAATGAGGCGAAGGTTTGCGTTTCTCCAGGGATAGGCTTTGGTGATTATGGCGACACCCATGTACGCTTCGCATTAATAGAGAATCGCGATCGTATTCGCCAGGCCGTCAGAGGGATTAAAGCGATGTTCCGCGCCGATAGTGTGCTGTCGGTACATCCGAAGCCTGTTGAAGCGCGTACGGAGTAGAAACGCAAACAGGAGCCTCATGGCTCCTGTTTTTCTCTGCATTGTACTTTTAAATCATCAGGGCGAAAGTACCGGCCCAAACGATGACCATAAATGAAATGCCCATAAAGAAATATTTCACGTTTCATCTCTCCGCGTACCTGTCGTACGCCTAAATGAACTTACACTTACCTGATTATAGAGAGTTGACACCGGACAATACGAAATTGAGAATTATTCGTGTTTCGACTGCCTGCATCACCTCAGAATTCTGCGCGCCATCGCTCCAGACGGCGCTAATGTACGCCTAAAAATGAGGTGAGACAAGAGGCATTTTCTTATTTACTTTTAGTAACTTACAGGTGTCGTGAATCGGCGACAGTTTGATTTCTGACAGTGATAAATCGCTATTGAGCGAAGCTGCCAACACATTAAAAAACCTCCTGTAAACAGGAGGCTTATCGCTAAAAGCAGGAATGAATAATTTACGGAATGAATATTATGGCAATGCGAAATGACAAAATAAAAGGCCTTGCGGCCTTTTTCAGATATAGAGTGACGCTTCTCCTCGCGGGCGAGTCTTGAAACGGCGATGGATCCAGAGATATTGCTCCGGGGCGCGCATGATCTCTTTCTCAATAATTTTATTCATATAGGCAGCGGCCTGGTTTTCATCTGCCGGGTAACCTTCCATTTCAGGGGTAATATACAGACGATAACCCGAGTTATCGGTTTTTCTCACCATTGTAACGGTCAACATGGCGGCGCCAGACAGCCTTGACAGTACATAGGTGCCGTTGGTGGTGGCGACGTTTTCAACCGCGAAAAACGGCGCAAAGGAGCTACCTTTAGGACCGTAGTCCTGGTCGGGAGCAAACCAAACGGCTTCCCCTTTTTTCAGCGCGCCCACAATGCCGCGCAGGTTGTTTCTGCCGATCATCGCTTTATTTGAGCGCATACGACCGCGCGTCTGCACCCACTCCATGAGCGGATTGTTATGCGGACGATAGGTGGCCATCATCGGTTGACAGAGACCCATCACCCGGCCTCCCAACTCCAGCGACATAAAATGCACGCCAACGACCATTACGCCGCGATTTTGCGCCTGCGCGCGGGTAAGGTTGTCCAGCCCGTCCACGTCAAACCATTTTCGAACCCGGCTGTCAGGCCAGAACCAGGCCATGCCCGTTTCAAGCAACGCCATGCCAAGCGAGTGGAAATTCTCGGCGATCAGTTTTTCCCTTTCTTCCCGGGAGAGTGTCGGAAAACAGAGTTCAATATTTTTCTGGGCGATCGACTCACGCCGCTTCAGGAAGGGGCGCGCCAGCTTACCGGTGCGGGTGCCCAGAAAACGCAAAACCGGGTAGGGAAGTTGCACCAGTAACCAGAGGACAGCGAGGCCAAACCACGTCAGCCAGTAGCGCGGATGCAAAAACGCGCGTGAAAATTTGCTTTGAGGAAACATAAAATACCTTCTGTAGATACGAAAACAATGTATCGCAGAAGAGTCATTATCCACAGCGGTACACTCTGAAATACACGTCATCTTTCAAGCTGCCACTGTGTTGGCTGCTGAGTCACTCGTCTCATCCATGAGACTCGCCTTTAAGGGCCGTCGCTGTGTGACGTTCAAATCTGTTCCGATAGATTTGTCGCCCACCTGAATCACTTACTTGAGTAAGCTCATCGGGATGGGTTCGCTTGCCGCAACTTGAATGATTTTGTGTATAGTTAGGCCATCATGTACGACAATGGTTCCCGTAAGGAGTGTAAAACTAAGTCAGTACTAAACCACGAGGGCATGAACGCCAGGCTGGTTAATGTACCATCAGATATTTGCTGTCGCCCAGCAATTCTTTATCAAGAAGCGTAAATATTTCTCCGGTAACAAAAAAAAGCGGATAACCATTTTTAATTATTTGTTTTTAAAGTACTAATTTTATTTCGGACGAAGGTTATTGAAAATGATTAGAAAAATAAAATGTGAGATAAATGTTATGGAAATGACTTGCTAATAAGGTTTATCTTAGGAGGAATGATAGGGACCGTAAGGCTATAGGGAAGCCTTGCCACAGACAGGAGGTATTATAGATGATCTATTTATGGACATTTCTTGCTATAAGTATACTTGCCGTGAGTTGCTATATTGGTCAGGTGATGGGGGCTTTTTCTGCGGTTTCTTCTTTTACTGGAATGGTTATCCTTGCCGCACTGATTTATTTACTCAATGTATGGCTGCAAGATGGCGATGAAATCGTTAGCGGACTATTGCTCTTTCTCGCACCGGCATGTGGGTTAATCATTCGCTTTATGGTGGGATACGGCAAGCGTTAGCATACATAGTGTCAGTGAATAGATAGCGCCGATAACGTCGGCGCCTCTTTCCCCGGGAAGGCTAATCGTTTATTGTGCGTCCGCAAGCTGCAGCGAGTCCTGATTATGTAACGCATTCTGGCGCTGCCGTTCCAGTTCCAGCGCACCGCGATGGGAAAGATAACAGAATAGAATGCAGCATACGATACCGCCCATCAGAAGGTAAAATCCGCCGTACCAGCCAAGCCTGTCCACCATCACGCCAAACAGGCTGGTGCCCAACGAGGCGCCGAAAATATAGCTCATGAACCCACGTAATCCGACGGCGGAACCTACGGCAAAGCTGGGGACTATCTCCATCGTCTGTACGGACGCGAGGAACTGCGGGACGTAAATCAGGCAACCTACAATGGCGGCGAAAATCGTTACCATCAGCAAAGATTCACTTTTCCAGTATCCGATCAGACAGACAAAAATCAGCGCCATGCAAATCATGGCTAATGGCATTCTGCGGCCTTTAAACAGTTTATCTGACAGCCAACCCGCCAGTAGCGTGGAGGGAATCGCCGCCCACTCGAAAAAGAGAAACGCGACGCTCATCTGTTCTTTCGAAAAATGTTTTACCGTTAACAGATAGATAGGCAGCCAGCTAATCATGCCAAACCGCACCATATAGACGAAGACATCCACTAGCGAAATATACCAGGCATTTTTATTGCGCAGCACATAAGTACAGAAGATTTGCCATGCGCTCATATTTTCCGGCGCTTTCGTCGTATTCTTCGTTTTCAGTACGACTTTTTCTTCCGGCATCATCTGTTCCAGTGAGGGAAGACCTTCTTCGCGCGGCGAACCTTTTCCCAATACCAGAACAATTAAGGCAAAAACGACGGCGACGCAGGCCGGAACGATATAACTGGCGCTTTGCCAGTGTTCGTTGCCCAATATCGCAAAAGCCGCACCGACGATAGGCGCGACGATCCCGCCGCCAACGTTATGCGAGATATTCCAGAAGGCGCCTACGCGTCCGCGCTCCCGACGAGGGAACCAGTTTGCAATGGTAATAAAAGAGGGGCCGACGCCCATGCCCTGAAAAAGGCCATTGAAGACCACCAGAGCGGCAAATATCCAGAATGCGCTACTGAACCCCAGTCCGACGTTAACAATCGCGCAGAGTACCAGACCGCACGCCATGAAGACTTTCGGGCTGGCTTTATCCGCCAGACTGCTCATCACGCCTTTACTGATTCCGTAAGCAATAAGCATACAGCTACTTAGCAGGCCAATTTGCGTAGCGCTAAGATCCAGTTGCTCTTTTAAATAAGGCGTCGATAATGTGAAATTGTTTCTGACTATATAGTAAGCAAGATATCCCAGAAATACGCTTAACAATGCCTGCATACGATATCGACCATACGTAGCCTGGACTTTTTCCGGTGGGACTTTATGCGCCGATTGTCCTGTTTTTAATATTGTTAACATGGAGTCACCTGTATTTTATAGTGAGATGAACATCAGGAGGTTTTGTCGGTAGAGTGAAAGGAATGACAATAAAATTCAAGTCGAGAAAATGTGTCAAAATTGACTCAATTAAGTGAATTTAAAGGTTATTTTTGACCCATCTTAAAGAGTGAGGTGATACTTTAATTATCGGCATAACCGCTTTAATCGTTATCCTGTGCGGATATTAACAAATTTGCTGCCAGTTATCTGATACGCTTTATTGATGTTTTTGGGTAACGGCCCCGTTATTATTCAAATAACGCTGTTCTGAATGCCAACAGAAATAAAAGGGTAAGTTTTGTCTCAACGTTTTCTTTATGTGATATCGATATTTATGAACGGGATCACAAATCGACTTTTCTCATGCTGTGGTTGTTTCGCCAGAGTGGGTGGTTTTACGCTGTGGCTGGCGGCGATGTTCGGTTCTTGCCAGGCGCACAGCCGCGAGCTGGTGATGGCAACGACCTTTTCACCCAGCGCGACCGCCTGGATTATCCAGCGTTGGCAGACGGAGCCGGGTTCCGTCATGATTCGTACGCTCAACCGCACCAGCGGTTCTTTAGAACAATTACTTGATACGGCGAATGCGGAAAATGTCGATCTGATCCTGACGTCATCCCCCATGCTGTTGCAACACCTTCAGGAGCACCAAAAGCTGGCGCTATTTGATAGCGCTCCTGCCGCCAGCCAGAAGCTGGTGCCGCGTTCTATCCGCTCAACTTCAGTGGCGGTAGCGGTGTCCGGTTTTGGACTATTGCTCAACCGTTCAGCGCTCGCTGCGCGCCATCTTCCGCCGCCTGCTGACTGGCAGGATATGAGCCTGCCCAGTTACCAGGGCGCTCTATTAATGAGCAGTCCGTCGCGCTCAGACACAAATCATTTGATGGTAGAGTCGCTGTTGCAGCAAAAAGGTTGGACGGTAGGATGGGCGACGCTGCTGGCAATCTCGGGCAATCTGGTCACGATTTCCTCCCGCAGTTTCGGCGTAGCGGATAAAATCAAAAGCGGGCTTGGCGTTGCCGGGCCGGTCATTGATAACTATGCTAATTTGCTACTCAACGACCCTAATCTCGCTTTTACCTATTTCCCGCATTCTGCGGTGTCGCCCACTTACGTCGCGGTGCTGAAAAACAGCCGTCACGCAAACGAAGCGCGTGCTTTTATTCATTACTTATTAAGCCCAAAAGGGCAAAGGATACTGGCTGACGCGAATACCGGTAAGTATCCAGTCACACCGCTTAGCGCCGAGAATCCTCGCGCCGCGCAACAACAGCGTTTGATGGCCCAACCGCCGCTGAACTACCGTCTGATCCTGAAGCGTCAGCAACTGGTACAACGCATGTTTGATACAGCGATCAGTTTTCGTCTTGCGCAGCTTAAAGATGCATGGCGAGCGTTGCACAGCGCAGAAACGCGGCTTAAACGCCCCTTACCTGAAATCAGAGCCTTATTGACCAGCATCCCGGTAGATGCGGCAAGCAGTGAAGATGAAATCTGGCTGGCGCAGTTCGATAATAAAAGCTTTGCCGAACAACAGATGATGGAATGGCAGATCTGGTTTCTGAACAATCAGCGGCTGGCGATTCACAAACTGGAAGAGCTGAAATGAAGGGGAGATTGTTCCAACGGCTTCGTCAGCTCAGTATCAGCAACAGTTTACGGGGCGCGTTTTTAATTGGCGCATTACTAACGCTGATTGTCAGTATGGTCAGCCTTTACTCCTGGCATGAGCAAAGTTCGCAGGTTCGTTATTCGCTTGATGAATATTTTCCTCGCATCCATTCCGCGTTTTTAATTGAGGGGAACCTGAATCTGGCCGTGGATCAACTCAATGAATTTTTGTTGGCGCCGAACACGACGGTACGTTTGCAGTTGCGTACTCAGATTATTCAGCATCTGGACAAGATTGACCGTCTCAGTCAGGGGCTTCAGCCCGCTGAGCGTCGGCAACTGGCCGTCATTTTACAGGATAGCCGGACCTTGCTGGCGGAGCTGGACAACGCTCTCTACAACATGTTTTTGGTGCGGGAGAAAGTCAGTGAGCTTTCCGCTCGCATTGACTGGCTCCATGATGATTTCACCACGGAGCTAAATTCGCTGGTGCAGGATTTTACCTGGCAGCAAGGGACGCTGCTCGATCAAATTGAAGCGAATCAGGGCGACGCAGCGCAGTACTTGCAACGTTCGCGCGAGGTGCAGAACGAGCAGCAGCAGGTATATACCCTGGCGCGAATTGAAAATCAGATTGTTGATGACCTACGCGACAGATTGAATGAGCTCAAGTCCGGCAATAATGACGGGGTGCTGGTGGAGACCCATATTCGCTATCTGGAAAATCTAAAAAAAACGGCGGATGAGAATATTCGCGCGCTGGATGACTGGCCCAGTACGATCACGCTGCGGCAAACCATCGACGAACTATTGGAAATCGGGATGGTAAAAAATAAGATGCCCGATACCATGCGCGATTATGTTGCGGCGCAAAAAGCATTACTGGACGCCAGCCGCGCCAGAGAGGCTACGCTAGGGCGCTTTCGCACGCTGCTTGAGGCGCAGTTGGGCAGTAGTCACCAGCAAATGCAGACGTTCAATCAACGCCTGGAGCAGATTGTCCGCGTTAGCGGCGGGCTTATTTTAGTAGCGACGCTCCTGGCGTTGCTACTCGCCTGGGGACTGAACCACTATTTTATCCGTTCCCGGCTGGTAAAGCGTTTTACCGCGCTTAACCAGGCTGTGGTACAGATAGGGCTGGGGAGAATCGACTCGACTATCCCGGTTTACGGGCGCGATGAGTTAGGGCGGATAGCTCGTCTGCTACGCCATACGCTGGGCCAGCTCAATGCGCAACGCAGGCAGCTTGAACAAGAGGTCGCCGAGCGCAAAGAGATAGAAGCCGACCTGCGCGCCATGCAGGATGAATTGATTCAGACGGCGAAACTGGCGGTAGTCGGCCAGACCATGACCACGCTGGCGCATGAAATTAACCAGCCGCTGAATGCGCTTTCAATGTATTTATTTACGGCGGGACGCGCGATTGAACAAGGTCAGAGCGGACAGGCGAGAAATACGCTCACCAAAGCGGAAGGGCTAATTAACCGGATTGACGCCATTATCCGTTCGTTGCGGCAGTTTAGCCGCCGGGCGGAGCTGGAGACGCCGTTGTATCCGGTTGAGCTGCGCCAAACCTTTGCGGCGGCATGGGAGTTATTAGCCATGCGCCACCAGTCCCGGCAGGGAGCGCTTTCGCTGCCAACAGATACCGTATGGGTTAGCGGCGATGAAGTGCGTATTCAGCAGGTTCTGGTGAATGTGCTGGCGAATGCGCTTGATGCCTGTCCGCATGATGCGGCGATCGCGGTGACGTGGCAAACGCAGGAAGATGCGCTGGAGGTTTATATTGCAGATAATGGCCCAGGCTGGCCTGTGGCGCTGTTGCCCTCTTTACTCAAGCCATTTACCACCAGTAAAGATGTCGGGTTGGGTATTGGACTGTCGATTAGCGTGTCGCTGATGGCGCAAATGAAGGGCGACCTGCGTCTGGCGTCGACGCTGACGCGTAACGCTTGCGTGGTGCTGCAATTCTCAGTAACGGATGTCGATGATGTTGAATGATGAATGTTCTATTTTGCTGATTGATGATGACGTTGATGTGCTTGACGCCTATACCCAAATGCTTGAACAGGCAGGCTACCGCGTGCGTGGCTTTACCCATCCTTTCGAGGCCAAAGAGTGGGTAAAAGCAGATTGGGAGGGGATCGTTTTGAGCGATGTGTGTATGCCGGGTTGTTCCGGTATCGATCTTATGACGCTGTTTCATCAGGATGACGATCAACTGCCAATCTTATTGATTACCGGGCATGGCGATGTACCGATGGCGGTTGATGCGGTGAAAAAGGGCGCCTGGGATTTTCTGCAAAAACCCGTCGATCCGGGCAAGCTGTTGATATTAATTGAAGACGCGCTACGCCAGCGTCGGTCAGTCATTGCACGGCGGCAATATTGCCAGCAGACGTTACAGGTTGAACTGATTGGGCGCAGCGAGTGGATGAATCAGTTTCGACAACGGTTACAACAGTTGGCGGAAACAGACATTGCCGTATGGTTTTACGGTGAGCATGGTACTGGACGTATGACTGGCGCCCGTTATCTCCATCAACTGGGGCGTAACGCGGAAGGTCCGTTTGTGCGCTATGAACTCACGCCGGAGAATGCCGCGCAGTTGGAGACATTCATTGACCAGGCGCAAGGAGGTACGCTGGTGTTGAGTCATCCTGAATATCTGACGCGAGAACAGCAGCACCATCTGGCGCGTTTACAAAGCCTGGAACATCGGCCTTTTCGTCTGGTGGGCGTTGGCAGCGCTTCGCTGGTGGAGCAGGCGGCAGCTAACCAGATTGCGGCCGAGCTTTATTACTGTTTCGCCATGACCCAAATCGCCTGCCAGTCTCTTTCTCAGCGACCGGATGATATCGAGCCGTTATTTCGCCATTATCTTCGAAAAGCCTGTCTGCGACTCAATCATCCAGTGCCGGAAATCGCGGGGGAATTACTGAAAGGAATAATGCGACGCGCCTGGCCAAGCAATGTGCGCGAACTGGCCAATGCGGCGGAGCTTTTTGCTGTCGGCGTGCTGCCACTGGCGGAAACGATCAATCCGAAGTTGCTTCTTCAGGAGCCGACCCCGCTTGACCGGCGCGTTGAAGAGTATGAGCGACAAATTATTACCGAAGCGTTAAATATTCATCAGGGACGAATTAATGAAGTAGCTGAATACCTGCAAATTCCCCGTAAAAAACTTTATCTGCGCATGAAAAAATATGGTCTAAGTAAAGAACATTATAAATTCTGACAACACAGTTGCGTTTAATCTGACTGGCAACATCAGCAGCGATGTCGTTAGCCAGATAACGCTGCATCACCGTACTGCTAAGTCATCCCATCGTTATTATAGATTCCTTATTATTCACCTGAGCATCGAATTCTATTTCTTAACTTCAATATAAGGTAAAAATGCGTCAAGTTCTCTGGCGGAACAAATGTACTCTTGTCCAACGATTTGACAAGATGAAAACTTCATCACCTCTCCAGATTACATCTGAATATGAGGACAAGAGAAATGAAAAAACATGTTATTGCAGTAATGATGATCGCCATATTTTCTGAGTCGGCTTATGCGGAGTCTACTTTATTTATTCCGGACTTCTCTCCTGATAGCGTCACGACATCCCTTTCCGCGGGAGTGTTAAATGGTAAATCCAGGGAGCTGGTTTATGATACCGACACCGGGCGGAAGCTAAGTCAACTGGACTGGAAAATAAAAAATGTCGCCATTCTACAGGGGGATTTATCATGGGAACCCTATTCGTTCATGACGCTGGACGCCCGCGGCTGGACGTCTTTGGCATCGGGGTCAGGTCATATGGTTGACCATGACTGGATGAGCAGCGAGCAGTCAGGCTGGACCGATCGTTCAATTCATCCGGACACCAGCGTCAACCATGCCAATGAATACGATTTGAACGCGAAAGGTTGGTTATTGCAGGGCGATAACTATAAGGCGGGTGTAACAGCGGGCTATCAGGAAACCCGTTTTAGCTGGACGGCAAGAGGCGGGTCTTATATTTATGATAATGGTCGATATATTGGTAACTTTCCTCGTGGCGAGCGCGGAATAGGTTATAGCCAGCGTTTCGAAATGCCCTATATCGGGCTGGCGGGTAATTATCGTATTAATGAATTCGAGTGTAATGTACTGTTTAAATACAGCGACTGGGTACATGCGCATGATAATGATGAACACTACATGCGCAAACTTACTTTCCGTGAAAAAACGGAGAATTCACGATATTATGGCGCCTCTATAAACGCCGGATATTATATTACCAGTAATGCAAAAATCTTTGCCGAGTTCGCTTATAGTAAATATGAAGTAGGCAAGGGCGGTACACAAATCATAGATAAAACTAGCGGTGATACGGCGTATTTTGGTGGCGATGCCGCAGGTATCGCTAATAATAACTATACGGTTACCGCGGGGCTGCAGTACCGCTTCTAGACCACATCGGGAGGTCATCGGTCAAAACAGGCCGATGACGACTTTTTGCTGAATATATGGCATGTCCGGTGACATTACATGGGGCAATAAAAGTAACATGAGAGGAGAACTGCTCGAAACGTTATGCAGCAATAAGAAAATCCCCTGGACATCAATGGCGTCCCCTGCAGGAATCGAACCTGCAACTAGCCCTTAGGAGGGGCTCGTTATATCCATTTAACTAAGGGGACAACGCGGCGCCAGTATAGCGTTTTTTATTCGCCGGAGTAAGTGTAGCGCCGCCTGACTGGTTAAACCGTCGCCACTCAGCGCTATTTTTCCGCTTTTTTCCGCTCCCGCTCCAGGCGTTCACCGCGCAGCCTCGCTTCTTCCTTACGCTTATTGCTCATATCGTTGCGAATCTGCGCGTGGCTCATCAATGCGAAAATAAAGGTGCCACCGCAGATATTTCCGGCAAGTGTGGGGAGGGCGAAGGGCCAGAGAAAGTCGCTCCAGGGCAGCGTGCCGTTGAAAACTAAATACAAAATTTCAACGGAACCGACGACAATATGGGTGGTATCGCCCAGCGCGATAAGCCAGGTCATCAAAATAATGACCACAATCTTTGCCCCGCCTGCAGCAGGAAACATCCATACCATTGTGGCGATGATCCAGCCAGAGATAATTGCGTTGGCAAACATCTCCGTTGGGCTATTTTTCATGACCTCCATTCCAATTTTGACAAAGGCGTCGCGGGTCTCTTCATCAAATATAGGCATATATTCAAAAGCCCACGCCGCAACCCCGGTGCCTATAAGGTTGCCCAATAAGACTACGCCCCATAAGCGCATCAGCAGGCCAACGTTACTCAGGGTGGGATTTTGCATTACCGGCAATACGGCGGTAACGGTATTTTCAGTGAATAATTGCTGGCGGGCCATGATGACAATGATAAAACCAAAAGTGTAGCCGAGATTTTCCAGTAAAAAACCGCCGGGAACGCCTTCAAGCTGCACGTGGAAAATTCCTTTCGCCAGTAGTGATGCCCCCATAGAAAGTCCTGCGGCAATGGCTGACCACAGCAAAGCCATCGCATCTCGTTCCATCTCTTTTTCACCATCCTGGCGAATATGTTCATGAATCGCCATGGCGCGGGAAGGAAGACGATCTTCATCCACTTCAATCTCTTTACCGCTTTGTTTTTCTTCGCTTTCAACTTCCAAATCACTGCTGTGCTGGTTAATTTTATCGTCGTTAAGGCTATCCATGATGATCCCTGATGATTAACACGTATTAATAAAGCGTAGCGGTTTTTCATTTACCCAAGCCGGGACATTCTCCGAAAAAATAAAAATGATCACGCCCGTTTTTATCTGTTTCGTTAGAATGGGACCGTCACGTTGTTGACGTTACCAGGCTATGCTCAGAGCAATGAGATCGCGCATATAGACATCGTTTGACGTGCTGTTAAAATCGCTCACACCTAAACAGGCGGATACGGTAGCGTTCCGTCATGGATGGCAATCAGCGATAGCCATAATTCACAGGGAGACATCTATGAAGCTTCGCCTGTCGGCGCTGGCGCTGGGAACCACACTGCTGATCGGGTGTGCGAGTTCCGGTACAGAACAGCAGGGGCGTTCAGACCCATTTGAAGGGTTTAACCGCACCATGTACAACTTCAACTTTAATGTGCTGGACCCGTATGTTGTTCGGCCGGTCGCGGTTGCCTGGCGTGATTATGTTCCACAGCCTGCGCGTAACGGTTTAAGTAATTTCACCGGCAACCTCGAAGAACCGGCGATCATGGTGAACTATTTCCTGCAGGGCGATCCTTATCAGGGTATGGTGCATTTCACCCGTTTCTTCCTGAACACCTTATTAGGGATGGGCGGCTTTATTGACGTCGCGGGAATGGCGAATCCTAAACTGCAGCGCGTTGAACCGCATCGCTTTGGCAGTACGCTGGGCCATTATGGCGTGGGGTATGGGCCTTATGTGCAACTTCCGTTCTACGGTAGCTTTACGCTGCGTGAAGATGGCGGGGATATGGCGGATACCTTGTATCCGGTGCTCTCGTGGTTGACCTGGCCAATGTCCATAGGAAAATGGACTATCGAAGGGATAGAAACCCGCGCGCAGTTGCTGGATTCCGATGGTTTGCTGCGCCAGTCTTCCGATCCTTATATTATGGTGCGCGAGGCGTACTTCCAGCGTCATGACTTTATCGCCAATGGCGGAAAACTCAAGCCGCAGGAAAACCCGAACGCGCAGGCGATTCAGGACGAACTCAAAGAGATCGACTCGGAATAAACGGCTGCAAATAAAAAGGTGAGCGCAATGCTCACCTTTTTGATCCGTTTCAGGAAGAGATTAGAACGCGTAGTTAAAGTTAGTACCGAATAGCCAGGCTTTCCCTTCAGATTCAAACTGATAAGGGCCTTCATTAATTTTCACACTCTGACCATGCATATAAGAGACGCCAACGTCGACAGACGCATCTTTATTAAAGGCGTAAGTCGTACCGGCGCTCAGCCAGAAACGGTCCTGGTCCGGAATAGAGATAGAACGGTTTTGCGCTGGTACCGGGCTGTCATCGAAGGCGATACCGGTACGGAACGTCCAGTTGTCGTCGTAGTAATAGGTGGTGCCCAAAGCGATACGGTAAGCATCCTTGAAGCCTTCATGCTTCTCGAATAACGTCTGGCCGCTGGTTGACTTGGCCTTCAGTTCCTGGAACTGACTCCAGCTGGTATAGGCGAGGCTGTAGTGAATCGCCCATTGCGGCGCCACGCGGTTATAACCGGAGACTTCCCACATTTCCGGTAGATTGAGCGTCAGGTAGCCTGACTGCGTCGCGCCGCCGGTTGCCGTTGGGATGGGCAGGTTATATCGGTTAATACCAATGGGAAGATCGCTGCTGTAGTTGCCTTTAAAGTCAATTTTGACTTCCGAGCGGTAGGTCAGAGCGTAGCGGTTATTTTTATCCAGTTCATAAAGGATACCGGCATTCCAGCCAAAGCCCCACTGATTACCGTTCAGGTGGGCAATCTTGGTGTCGCTGGTAATCTGACTTGCGACCGGCGCCAGCGCCGGATTCTGCGCCGCGACCAACTGGCCTAAATCGCCTGCATAACGTTCGATTTTCGCGCGCGCGTATACCGCATCAAAACCGAGACCGAAGCTCCAGGCCTCATTTAAGCGATAAGCGCCGCTTAAATTCAGGTTCATGGTTTGAAGATCTGTCGTACCGCCAACCGAGCCGCCGGCATATGTATCGTTAAACTCTGTCGCCAGACCATAGTTAGAGGTAATAGAAGCCCCCCAGCCAAACTGATCGTTAATCGGGGCGACAAAATGGACATTTGGCACCCAAGCCGTCGGCGCGATGTTATCTGCATCTAACGTCCGACGAGATGGTGACGTCCCGCTAATATTAACATCGGGATCAATATAAACCGCGCCCGCTGAAAATGTTGGGCGGTCAAACATGGTAATTAACGCCGGGTTGCGGCTAACGTTACCCGCATCATCTGCGATTGCGCCTTCTCCCGAATAGGCCCGGCCAAGGCCAGAGGAAGAAAATTCGTTTAACTGAAAGCCTGCAGACCAGGCCTGGGTGGAGATGATTGCCACTGCGACTGCGATAGCAGACTTTGTAAACAGGGTTTTCTGGCTCATGACCATAACCTCATTGATTATTTTTATACAAACTATGTTACATGCTGTAACAGGAGCGCGAAGTGTAGGGTCTGCGGTACGACTTAGAAATCAGACCAGTGGCGAGAGTATAGGTCTGACCAGCTAGAATGTTGCAAGTATGTTTATAAGTTTTTTCAATTGTGATCTTAGAAACGAGATCTGGTTGGCAAAATCGGCGGGCTTAACGGTCACCCGATCGCGCGATTTTTGTTTTAGATCATTTTTAAGTGTGATTTCGGTCACTTAACGCGTTTCCCTCCATTAACGACTGGAGAGGCGAATGCCGGGAGCGTAAAATATCCCCATCGTTTATCTGGCACCCTGGGTGCAAATACAGAGGAAATCTACAATGAGTAAATGCAGTGCTGATGAAACCCCGGTTTGCTGCTGTATGGACGTTGGAACCATCATGGATAACTCCGATTGCACCGCGTCATACAGCCGCGTATTCGCTACCCGCGCAGAGGCTGAAGAGACGCTGGCAGCGTTAACCGAAAAAGCGCGTAGCGTGGAGTCTGAGCCTTGCCAAATTACGCCAACCTTTACCGAGGAATCTGACGGCGTTCGGCTGGATATTGATTTTGTTTTCGCTTGTGAAGCAGAAACGCTTATCTTCCAGCTCGGCCTGCGTTAATCCGTTCATTAACGACGCCTCCGTCATCATCTGGCGGAGGCGTTTTCTTTTTTTATCACTTCCCTTCACTGTGCCATAGCTCCCACTTTCTTTTCTCTCTGCTTGGCTAAATGTAAAAAATTGGTTAAGACTGTGATCAGGTCAGACCACTAATTTATTTTTTTACAGGGGAGTATTATGCGTCAGGCTTTACCGTTGGTCACCCGTCAGGGCGATCGCATTGCTATTGTCAGTGGGTTGCGAACCCCCTTTGCTCGTCAGGCCACTGCATTTCATGGTATTCCCGCTGTTGATCTCGGCAAGATGGTGGTAGGCGAGCTGCTGGCCCGCAGTGAAATCCCTGCCGATGCCATTGAGCAACTGGTTTTTGGTCAGGTAGTACAAATGCCGGAAGCGCCCAACATTGCGCGCGAAATTGTGCTGGGTACGGGGATGAATGTTCATACCGATGCATATAGCGTAAGCCGAGCCTGCGCCACCAGTTTTCAGGCGGTAGCGAATGTGGCGGAAAGCCTGATGGCCGGCACGATACGCGCGGGTATCGCTGGCGGCGCAGATTCGTCGTCGGTACTGCCAATAGGCGTGAGTAAAGCCCTGGCGCGGGTACTGGTTGATGTCAATAAAGCCCGTACGACCCGCCAACGGCTAACGCTTTTTTCTCGTCTGCGCTTACGCGACCTGTTGCCCGTTCCTCCCGCTGTTGCTGAGTATTCCACTGGCCTACGCATGGGCGATACCGCCGAACAGATGGCGAAAACGTATGGTATTACGCGTGAGCAACAGGACGCGCTGGCGCATCGTTCGCACCAGCGCGCCGCACAGGCATGGACGGAGGGCAAACTGGCGGAAGAAGTGATGACGACCTATGCGCCGCCGTATAAAAATCCCTTTGCAGAAGACAACAACATTCGCGGCACCTCCACGCTGGCAGACTACGCCAGACTGCGTCCCGCTTTTGACAGAAAACATGGCTCCGTGACCGCCGCCAATAGTACGCCGCTGACCGACGGCGCTGCCGCCGTTATCCTGATGACCGAATCCCGCGCTAAAGAGCTGGGGCTGCACCCGCTTGGTTATCTGCGCAGCTACGCGTTTACCGCCATTGATGTCTGGCAGGACATGCTATTGGGGCCGGCCTGGTCAACGCCGCTGGCGCTGGAGCGGGCCGGGTTGACGATGGCCGATCTGACACTTTTTGACATGCATGAAGCGTTTGCCGCTCAGACTCTGGCGAATTTACAACTGCTGGGCAGCGAACGATTTGCCCGTGAGGTGCTTGGTCGTGCGCAGGCGACAGGGGAGGTGGATGACGATAAATTCAACGTGCTCGGCGGCTCAATCGCCTACGGGCATCCTTTTGCCGCAACGGGCGCGCGGATGATAACCCAAACGTTGCATGAATTACGGCGTCGGGGCGGAGGTTTTGGCCTGGTCACGGCCTGCGCGGCTGGCGGCCTTGGCGCGGCTATGGTTCTGGAGGCGGAATAATGGCTACCACATCAGCTTTTATGCTTAACGTGCGTCTGGATAATGTCGCGGTTGTCGCTATTGATGTCCCTGGTGAAAAGGTGAACACCCTGAAAGCGGAGTTTGCCGCGCAGGTACGCGCCATCCTGAATCAGATCCGGGAAAATAAAGCGTTGCAGGGCGTTGTTTTTATCTCAGCCAAAGCAGATAACTTTATTGCTGGCGCTGATATCAACATGATAGGCCACTGCCAAAACGCGCAGGAAGCGGAAACGTTGGCGCGTCAGGGGCAGCAACTGATGGCGGAGATCCAGGCGCTGCCTGTTCCGGTCATCGCCGCCATTCATGGCGCCTGCCTGGGCGGCGGTCTTGAAATGGCGCTGGCCTGCCATCGGCGTATCTGTACCGATGACGTTAAAACCGTTCTCGGACTGCCGGAGGTACAGTTAGGGCTTTTACCGGGATCGGGCGGAACGCAGCGTCTTCCGCGGCTGGTGGGGATCAGTACCGCGCTGGATATGATCCTGACAGGTAAACAGCTTCGCGCCAGACAGGCGCTTAAAGCCGGGCTGGTTGATGACGTGGTGCCGCAAACTATTTTACTGGAAGCGGCTGTCGAGCTGGCTAAAAAAGAACGCCTGGCGCAGCGGACATTACCGGTCCGTGAACGTATCCTGGCGGGGCCGCTGGGGCGCGCGCTGTTATTTCGCCTGGTGCGTAAAAAGACGGCGCAAAAAACGCAGGGCAATTATCCGGCGACGGAGCGGATCATTGATGTGATTGAAACCGGGCTGGCGCAGGGCAGCAGTAGTGGCTATGACGCGGAAGCGCGCGCTTTCGGCGAGCTGGCGATGACGCCTCAATCGCAGGCGCTGCGCGCTATTTTCTTTGCCAGTACCGAGGTGAAAAAAGATCCCGGTAGCGATGCGCCGCCCGGCCCGCTGAACAGCGTGGGCATCTTAGGCGGCGGGTTAATGGGCGGCGGTATCGCCTGGGCTACGGCCTGTAAAGGCGGCTTGCCAGTACGAATTAAGGATATAAATACTCAGGGAATCAATCATGCTCTGAAGTACAGTTGGAACCAGCTTGAAACAAAAGTACGCCGCCGCCATATCAAAGCCAGCGAACGCGATAAACAGTTGGCGTTGATATCAGGTTCGACTGATTACCTTGGTTTCAGTCATCGTGATCTGGTCATTGAAGCGGTGTTTGAAGATCTGTCGTTAAAACAACAGATGGTGGCGGAAGTGGAGCAAAATTGCGCCGCCCACACCATTTTCGCGTCCAATACTTCTTCCCTGCCGATTGGCGATATTGCGGCGAATGCGGCCAGACCGGAACAGGTGATTGGATTGCACTTTTTTAGCCCGGTCGAAAAAATGCCGCTGGTTGAGGTTATTCCTCATGCGTCTACTTCCACGCAGACCATCGCTACGACCGTTAAACTGGCGAAAAAACAGGGTAAAACCCCGATAGTCGTCAGCGATAAAGCCGGGTTTTATGTTAACCGAATTCTCGCGCCGTATATTAATGAGGCGATTCGGATGCTGACTGAAGGCGAACGCGTCGAACATATTGATGCTGCCCTGGTAAAATTTGGTTTTCCGGTGGGACCAATCCAACTTTTGGATGAGGTAGGAATCGACACGGGTACTAAAATTATCCCTGTGCTTGAGGCGGCGTATGGAGAACGTTTTAGCGCGCCTGCAAATGTTGTTGCTTCAATTTTGAATGACGATCGCAAAGGTAGAAAAAATGGTCGCGGTTTCTATCTTTATGGCGAAAAAGGGCGTAAAAGCAAAAAACAGGTTGACCCTGCTATTTATAAGCTTATTGGCGTGCAAGGGCAGAGTCGACTGTCTGCGCAGCAGGTGGCAGAGCGCTGTGTCATGTTAATGCTTAACGAAGCGGCGCGCTGTTTCGACGAAAAAGTGATTCGCAGCGCGCGCGATGGCGATATTGGCGCCGTGTTTGGTATCGGTTTTCCGCCGTTTCTCGGCGGCCCGTTCCGCTATATGGATGCTCTCGGGCCGGGTGAAATGGTGGCGACATTACAGCGCCTGGCCGCACTTTACGGTCCTCGTTACGCGCCTTGTGAACAATTAGTGCGCATGGCGGAGCGCAGAGAGTATTTCTGGACGAATGGGGAAACTGACCAGGGAAATTGAGGTCAAAGAGAATATGAATCCGCACTGAATGCCTCCTTGTTGGCGAAATAATAATCAAGGATTGACTATACTTACGCCATTGAGGTAAAAAACAGCGTTTCATTCGGTGAATGGATAAGGCACAATGCCGGCCACCGCATTTTTGCCACAGCCAATAGGGGCATGTGGTAAGCGTGCTGGTGAAACTGGTTAACAAAAGCGGTGCAATATGCAAGTTTTTATCATGCGTCACGGCGACGCAGCCCTCGATGCCGCCAGTGATTCGGTTCGTCCCTTGACCTCTTGTGGGTGTGACGAGTCTCGCCTGATGGCGAACTGGCTGAAAGGTCAAAAAGTGGATATCGAACGTGTTCTGGTGAGTCCGTTTCTTCGGGCCGAACAAACGTTAGATGTGGTCGGCGATTGTATGAATCTGCCGGCTCAGGTGGATGTCCTGCCGGAGCTAACGCCCTGCGGCGATGTCGGTCTGGTCAGCGCCTACCTTCAGGCGCTGGCCAATGAAGAGATCGGATCGGTGCTGGTGATCTCTCACTTACCTCTGGTCGGATACCTGGTATCTGAGCTTTGTCCTGGCGAAACGCCGCCGATGTTCACGACGTCCGCAATTGCCAACGTTACGCTTGATGAAAGCGGCAAGGGGACATTCAACTGGCAAATGAGTCCCTGCAATCTGAAAATGGCGAAAGCGATTTAATCTTTGCTGCCTGATGGCGCTTCGCTTCTCAGGCCTACGACAGCGCTGACTGTTCGTAGGCTGGATAAGGCGCTTGCGCCGCCATCCAGCAATTTCGCATCAGGGTAATTCGGGCGGTTGCCACTCTTCCACTTCAATCAACACCAGCACCGCGGCGTCGCCGCCGTACTCTTTCGGCGCCTGATGAAAGGCCATTACATGCGGATGCTGCGCCAGCCATAATGGCGTTTGCTGTTTCAGAATATGTTTACCGTGTCCATGCATGACGCAGGCGCAAAAAATATGTTCCCGGCGGCAGGCGGCAATCAGCGCCCCCAGTTCCTGCTTGGCCTGAAGCTGCGTTAAACCGTGTAAATCCAGAAACAGTTCCGGCGAATAGTCGCCGCGGCGCATTTTTTTTAGCTCGAAATGGCTGACATCTTCACGGACATACTTTACCGGCCCTTCCGTATTGAGCAGCGGCTGGAACTCATCAGAAAAATAGTGGCTGGCGTCCGCCTGTTCCTGAATTAACCTTCGGGTAGGGACTTCCGTGATTTTTTTGCGTAGTGGCCGATGGACGATAGTATCCTGTTTAATCTGTCGGGTGCCGACCATCAGCTGACGGAACAGCGCCTGGTCCTCCTCGCTGAGCGATGCTTTCTTTTTCATTCGTGGGCCTCGTCTGATCTTTTGCCTTAGTTTACCCGACCCGGAGGATATCCGAACGGTCAAAACGGATTTTTCGTATTCTCCCGCCGCGTCAATGCTGATTTATCCCTGTCTTCGTGGCAAACTAGCCGCCGAATTTAATGCGAGCATGCCCTGGAGGAATACGTGGATAAAATTTTCGTCGATGAAGCAGTGAGTGAACTGCATACTATTCAGGACATGTTGCGCTGGGCGGTAAGCCGTTTTAGCGCGGCGAATATCTGGTATGGACACGGCACCGATAACCCGTGGGATGAAGCGGTGCAACTGGTGTTGCCGTCTCTTTATCTGCCGCTGGATATTCCGGAAGATATGCGGACCGCGCGGCTGACGTCCAGCGAAAAACACCGCATTGTCGAGCGGGTGATTCGTCGCGTTAACGAGCGTATCCCGGTAGCCTATCTGACCAATAAAGCCTGGTTCTGCGGCCACGAATTTTATGTCGATGAGCGCGTGCTGGTGCCGCGTTCGCCCATTGGCGAGCTGATTAATAACCACTTTGCCGGCCTTATTAGCCAACAGCCGAAATATATTCTGGATATGTGTACCGGTAGCGGCTGTATCGCCATCGCCTGTGCTTACGCTTTCCCGGAAGCGGAGGTTGATGCGGTCGATATTTCGCCGGATGCGCTGGCTGTCGCCGAGCATAACATTGAAGAACACGGTCTTATCCATCACGTGACGCCAATCCGTTCCGATCTGTTCCGCGATCTGCCGAAAGTTCAGTACGATCTGATTGTCACTAACCCGCCCTATGTCGATGCGGAAGATATGTCCGATCTGCCGAACGAATATCGCCACGAACCTGAGTTGGGGCTGGCGTCTGGCACTGACGGCCTCAAATTGACCCGCCGTATCCTGGGGAACGCGCCGGATTATCTGTCCGATGACGGCGTTCTGATTTGTGAAGTCGGAAACAGCATGGTACATCTGATGGAGCAATACCCGGATGTGCCGTTCACCTGGCTGGAGTTTGACAACGGCGGCGATGGCGTCTTTATGTTGACCAAAGCGCAGTTGCTCGCGGCCCGTGAACATTTCAGCATTTATAAAGATTAAAACACGCAAATGACAACAACGATAACGGAGTCGTGATGGCAGGAAACACAATTGGACAACTCTTTCGCGTAACCACTTTCGGCGAATCGCACGGGCTGGCGCTTGGGTGTATCGTCGATGGCGTGCCGCCTGGCATCCCGTTGACGGAGGCCGATCTGCAGCACGATCTCGACAGACGCCGCCCCGGCACCTCGCGCTATACTACTCAGCGCCGCGAACCGGACCAGGTAAAAATTCTCTCCGGCGTGTTTGACGGCGTGACGACCGGCACCAGCATTGGCCTGCTGATTGAAAATACCGATCAGCGCTCGCAGGATTACAGCGCGATTAAGGATGTTTTTCGTCCGGGACACGCGGATTACACCTATGAGCAGAAATACGGCCTGCGCGATTACCGTGGCGGTGGACGTTCTTCCGCGCGTGAAACCGCGATGCGCGTAGCGGCAGGGGCGATCGCCAAGAAATACCTGGCGAAAAAGTTCGGTATCGAAATCCGTGGCTGCCTGACCCAGATGGGCGACATTCCGCTGGAGATTAAAGACTGGCGTCAGGTTGAACTTAATCCGTTCTTTTGCCCCGATGCGGACAAACTTGACGCGCTGGACGAACTGATGCGCGCGCTGAAAAAAGAGGGTGACTCCATCGGTGCGAAAGTGACGGTGATGGCAAGCGGCGTGCCGGCAGGTCTTGGCGAACCAGTATTTGACCGACTGGACGCGGACATCGCCCATGCGCTGATGAGCATCAATGCGGTGAAAGGCGTGGAGATCGGCGAAGGATTTAACGTGGTGGCGCTGCGCGGCAGCCAGAATCGCGATGAAATCACGGCACAGGGTTTTCAGAGCAACCACGCGGGCGGCATCCTCGGTGGTATCAGTAGCGGGCAACACATTGTGGCGCATATGGCGCTGAAACCTACGTCCAGCATTACCGTGCCGGGACGTACGATTAACCGGATGGGTGAAGAAGTGGAGATGATCACCAAAGGACGTCACGATCCGTGTGTGGGGATTCGTGCAGTGCCGATCGCAGAAGCCATGCTGGCGATCGTGCTGATGGATCACCTGCTACGTCATCGGGCACAGAATGCGGACGTAAAGTCAGAGATTCCACGCTGGTAAGAAATGAAAAAAACCGCGATTGCGTTGCTGGCATGGTTTGTCAGTAGCGCCAGCCTGGCAGCGACGCCGTGGCAGAAAATAACCCATCCTGTCCCCGGCTCCGCGCAGTCTGTTGGTAGTTTTGCCAACGGATGCATCATCGGTGCCGACACATTGCCGGTACAGTCCGACAATTATCAGGTGATGCGCACCGATCAGCGCCGTTATTTCGGCCACCCGGATCTGGTCATGTTTATCCAGCGGTTGAGTCATCAGGCGCATCAACGGGGGCTTGGAACCGTCCTGATAGGCGACATGGGGATGCCTGCCGGGGGCCGCTTTAACGGCGGACACGCCAGTCATCAGACCGGGCTTGATGTGGATATTTTCTTGCAGTTGCCGAAAACGCGCTGGAGCCAGGCGCAGCTATTGCGCCCGCAGGCGTTGGATCTGGTGTCCCGCGACGGTAAACATGTCGTGCCGTCGCGCTGGTCGTCGGATATCGCCAGTCTGATCAAATTGGCGGCACAAGACAATGACGTCACCCGTATTTTCGTCAATCCGGCTATTAAACAACAGCTTTGTCTCGATGCCGGAAGCGATCGTGACTGGCTACGTAAAGTGCGCCCCTGGTTCCAGCATCGCGCGCATATGCACGTGCGTTTACGCTGCCCTGCCGACAGCCTGGAGTGCGAAGATCAACCGTTACCCCCGCCGGGCGATGGATGCGGCGCTGAACTGCAAAGCTGGTTCGAACCGCCAAAACCTGGCACCACAAAGCCTGAGAAGAAGACACCGCCGCCGTTGCCGCCTTCCTGCCAGGCGCTACTGGATGAGCATGTACTCTGATGGACAATTTTTATGATCTGTTTATGGTCTCCCCGCTGCTGCTGGTGGTGCTGTTTTTTGTCGCCGTACTGGCGGGATTTATCGACTCTATTGCCGGGGGCGGAGGGCTGCTCACTATTCCTGCGCTGATGGCCGCCGGGATGTCGCCGGCAAACGCGCTGGCGACTAATAAATTACAGGCGTGCGGCGGCTCCCTCTCATCTTCGCTCTATTTTATTCGCCGTAAAGTGGTAAACCTGGCCGAGCAAAAGCTCAATATTCTGATGACGTTCATTGGCTCTATGAGCGGCGCTCTGCTGGTGCAGCACGTGCAGGCGGATATTTTGCGCCAGATCTTGCCCATCCTGGTGATTTTCATCGGCCTCTATTTTTTATTGATGCCGAAGCTGGGCGAGGAAGATCGCCAGCGCCGCCTGTATGGATTACCGTTCGCGTTGATAGCCGGGGGATGCGTCGGGTTTTACGATGGCTTTTTCGGGCCTGCCGCCGGGTCGTTTTACGCTCTGGCGTTTGTCACCTTATGTGGCTACAACCTGGCGAAATCCACAGCGCATGCCAAAGTGCTTAACGCTACCTCCAACGTTGGCGGCCTGCTGTTATTTATCATCGGCGGCAAAGTGATCTGGGCGACGGGCTTTGTGATGCTGGTTGGTCAGTTTTTAGGGGCGCGAATGGGGTCGCGTCTGGTGTTGAGTAAAGGCCAAAAACTTATCAGACCGATGATCGTTATTGTCTCGGCGGTGATGAGCGCCAAGTTACTTTATGATAGCCACGGACAGGAGATCCTCCACTGGTTGGGGATGAATTAATGAACAGTACGCATCATTACGAACAGTTAATTGAGATTTTTAACGGCTGCTTTGCCGAAGAGTTTAATACCCGTCTGATTAAAGGCGACGACGAGCCGATCTATCTTCCTGCTGACGCGCAGGTACCGTACCACCGCATCGTCTTTGCGCATGGGTTTTACGCCAGCGCGCTGCATGAGATTTCACACTGGTGCATCGCCGGTAAGGCGCGCCGCGAACTGGTCGACTTTGGTTACTGGTACTGCCCGGATGGACGCGACGCGCAGACCCAAAGTCAATTTGAAGACGTTGAGGTAAAGCCACAGGCTTTCGACTGGTTGTTTTGCGTGGCCGCGGGGTATCCCTTTAACGTCAGTTGCGACAATCTGGAAGGCGACATTGAGCCGGATCGCGTGGCGTTTCAGCGCCGGGTTCATGCGCAAGTAATAGCGTATCTGGAGCAGGGCATTCCTGAACGTCCGGCCCGCTTTATCAAAGCGCTACAGAATTATTATCACACGCCCGAACTTAAGGCGGAACAGTTCCCGTGGCCGGAAGCGCTCAACTAAAGCCAGCGCCACGTTTACAATGAGGAAAGAAGATGATCGCGGAGTTTGAATCACGCATTCTGGCATTAATTGACGATATGGTAGAGCACGCCAGCGACGATGAGCTTTTTGCCAGTGGATACCTGCGTGGCCACCTGACGTTAGCCATTGCCGAGCTGGAGAGCGGTGATGACCACTCTGTCGAGGCGGTCTATGCCAACGTTAGCCAAAGTCTGGAAAAAGCGATCGGCGCCGGCGAACTGTCGCCGCGCGATCAGGCGTTAGTCAAAGCGATGTGGGACAATTTGTTCGACAAGGCAAAACAATAACGCCGTGGGCCGGAAGGCGACGCTCGCCGCCTTCCGCTATTGTCCCATTACTTCACCGCTTTTCCCTTCAATAACTTTCTCACCCATAACCGATTCGGATTTAACGCTGCCAGTGTACTGGAATCCAGTGGAATAGGTTCGTTACTCATCTGCGCCGCCAGAATTTCTGCGCATAATGGCGCTGAGCACAAACCGCGCGATCCCAGCGCCCCGAGCATAAATAACCCCGGATATACAGGCGCAGGCGCCGCCGACGTTTTATTATCGGCTAGATCGGCATAGCGCGTCAGCGTAGCGTGGTAATCCGGGACATTGCCCACCATAGGCAGATGGTCGCGGGTGGCGCAACGCACGCCACAACGAGCGCTGTTGCCGCTGACGTCAACCTCTGTGGCCCAGTCCGCATTTGGAAAACAGTCAAGCAGACGCTGTCGGTTCTGACGCTGATCTTCTTTGCGCCAGACGGTGCTTTCGTCGCCCCGGCGATAGCTGGCGCCAATACAGTGCTGCCGATTATGCGGGTTCTGCGGCGTCAGATAGCCGTCGTAACATAACACCTGACGCAACGCGGAGAGGGCGGGGGTAGTGGGAATATGACTGACCTGCCCCCCGACGGCATAAACCGGCAGCGGCTGGGTCTGATCAAAACGGTTAATCTGATGACCGTTCGCCAGGACGACGGTCTCATGGCTGGCGGTTTCACCTGACGTAAAGCGCAGTTGCCAGTGCGACTCCTGCGCAACGAGCGACGTGAGCGTATGGCGAAAGCGCGTTTGTAAACCCTGTTCGGTCGCCAGTGCGATGACTGCGCGGGTTAATTGTTCCGGGCACAGCCAGCCGCCTGCCGGATAGGTAATTCCCCCGCAGCGTGTCGTGACGCCAACCGCCTGTTCCGCCTCTTCGGCATTAAGCGCCGAGGCCAGTCCGGCGGGGAGCGCCAGGGACAGCATCTGGGCAATTTTTTGCTGGCTTTTCTCATTCCATCCGAGCTGCGTCACGCCGCACCAGTCATGATCAAAAGAGGCGGGCAGGGCGTCATACAGGCGACGCGCAAAGGTGAATGCGGTCGGGAAAAAGCGATTAATGGCGGCGTCATGTTTACTAAGGAGCGGATAAAGCGCGCCCTGTCGATTACCGGAAGCGCCCTGGGCGGGTTGGTCGTCCGCGCAATAGAGTGTAACCTGCCAGCCGCGACGCAGTAACGCCAGTGATAACAGCGCACTGGCGATGCCGCCGCCAATGATCGCCGTTTCACGTTTTTCGCTTCCGCTGCGGTAAAACCAGGGAGCGGAAAGGGTTGGCATGAGGTGTTGTTCCATCACTCCGCAAAGCATCTCGCGTTTACGTCCGAAGCCTTTGCGTTTTTGCATGGTAAAACCGGCTTCCTGTAATCCCCGACGGACGAAACCTGCCGAGGTAAATGTCGCCAGCGTTGCGCCGGGCCGCGCCAGCCGCGCCATCGCGTTAAACAGGTTTGGCGTCCACATATCCGGATTTTTCGCCGGAGCAAAACCGTCGAGGAACCAGGCGTCTACTGTTTGATTTAGCGTGGCGTCCAGTTGGTCGGTCAATTCATTAATATCGCCAAACCACAAATCCAGCGTCACCCAGCCCCGATCCAGCAATAGGCGGTGGCATCCCGCGAGCGGCAGCGGCCATTGCGCCTGAAGCTGCTCTGCCCAGGGCGCGAGCTCCGGCCAGTGTTGGTGCGCCAGCGCCAGATCGTCGCGCGTTAACGGGAATTTCTCAAAGCTGATGAAATGTAACCTTTGCAGCGTCGCCTGCGGATGATCAGAACGAAAGCCGTCAAACGCCTGCCACAGCGTCAGGAAGTTGAGTCCGGTGCCAAAACCGCTTTCCGCGACTATAAATAATGGATGTGAATGTACGGGAAATCGCTCCGCAAAACGATTGCCGCCAAGAAAAACGTAGCGTGTCTCTTCGAGTCCATTGTCATTAGAAAAATAGACATCATCAAAATCTCGGGAAACAGGTGTACCCTCAGCGTTAAATTCGAGTGTGGCGGGTTGTATGGCGTATTGTTTCACGTAAGTTACTCGTCTGACGGGCGGTGTCGCGATCTTAACGATGTGTGCCTGACGGCGCAAATTTCCGTACTAAATGGCTGATCGGACTTGTTCGGCGTACAAGTGTACGCTATTGTGCCAATCGAAACTTAAAAATAGTGCGAATTACAGAGGTATTGAATGAAACGTGCAGTGATTACTGGCCTGGGCATCGTTTCCAGCATCGGTAATAACCAGCAGGAAGTCCTGGCATCTCTGCGTGAAGGACGTTCAGGGATCACTTTCTCTCAGGAGCTGAAGGACGCCGGCATGCGTAGCCAGGTATGGGGCAACGTAAAACTGGATACCACTGGCCTCATTGACCGCAAAGTCGTGCGCTTCATGAGCGACGCCTCCATCTATGCTTATCTGTCTATGGAGCAGGCAGTGGCCGACGCCGGTCTGGCGCCGGAAGTCTATCAGAATAACCCGCGTGTCGGCCTGATTGCAGGCTCCGGCGGCGGCTCCCCGAAATTTCAGGTCTTTGGCGCGGACGCCATGCGTAGCCAGCGTGGTCTGAAAGCGGTAGGACCTTATGTGGTTACGAAAGCAATGGCATCCGGCGTTTCCGCCTGCCTCGCTACGCCGTTTAAAATTTATGGCGTGAACTACTCCATTAGCTCCGCTTGTGCGACCTCCGCACACTGTATCGGCAATGCGGTTGAGCAGATCCAACTGGGCAAGCAGGACATCGTTTTTGCTGGCGGCGGCGAAGAGCTATGCTGGGAAATGGCCTGTGAGTTCGACGCGATGGGCGCACTGTCCACCAAATATAACGATACGCCTGAAAAAGCGTCCCGTACCTATGACGCGCACCGTGATGGGTTTGTCATCGCGGGCGGCGGCGGTATGGTCGTTGTTGAAGAGCTGGAACACGCTCTGGCGCGCGGTGCGCATATCTATGCGGAAATCGTCGGCTATGGCGCGACCTCTGATGGCGCCGATATGGTTGCCCCGTCAGGCGAAGGCGCGGTTCGCTGTATGCAAATGGCAATGCATGGCGTTAACACGCCGATCGATTACCTGAACTCCCACGGTACGTCCACGCCGGTAGGCGATGTGAAAGAACTGGGCGCTATTCGCGAAGTGTTTGGTAATAAGAGCCCGGCCATCTCCGCGACTAAAGCGATGACTGGTCACTCGCTGGGCGCGGCGGGCGTGCAAGAAGCTATCTACTCACTGCTGATGCTGGAGCACGGTTTTATCGCGCCGAGTATCAACATTGAAGAGATGGACGAACAGGCCGCGGGTTTGAATATTGTGACCGAAATGACCGAGCGTAAGCTGACCACCGTCATGTCTAACAGCTTCGGTTTCGGCGGTACTAACGCCACACTGGTCATGCGTAAACTGAAAGCATAACGCTTGTATATCGCCGGATGGCGGCGTAAGTACCTGATTAATCTACGAGGGAGCCTGTCGGTTCCCTTTTTTAATGCTTCTTATATGCCGGCGCGATTTTTGCTGACCAGGCTTCTGCCCGGGTAATGACGCCTGCGTCATAAATCGGTTGCTCATAGCCATTGTCTGCATCCCGAACGCGGTAAATTTTCCAGCGTCCCTCCTCCCAACGGGTATAAACTTCCAGATGGATGGGGGTTGACTCTGTACCCAACTGAACATCCACTTTTTCGCCGCCGAGGAAAGGGTGCGGCTGCCCAACCCGTAACTGTGGAATCCACTCAGGCGCATAGTCCTGCGCATACATAAAATAATCTGCCTCCACAATCTCCTGCTCATAAAGAGACTGAATCAGCGCCAGGCGATGAATAACTTCTTTAGCAACGTAGTGTTGCATTAAGGCGTTCGAGTCGTCACGGGTATCCAGATCGTTCGTAAATGTCGTCATCCATGAGGTGTAGAACTGCTTCACGGTCTGCTTGCTGTCGCGATGAGGCGTAGAGCAACTGCAAAGCAAGAGAATTAGCGCAACAAGGGAGAACGTTTTCATTAATTCTTCCTGTAGATGGTATATGAGGGCCTGGCTGCCCGGTAGCCCGGGCCGGCCCACATATCGCGTTGTTTAAAATCCGAATACCACTCTGCACCATCGTATATCGCCATGTGACCGCTCGGGTTTCCGCCAGCGTAAGGTTGAATAATGATGACATCACCCTCGCGCGGCGTTTCATAGGTACCAATAGTGGTAAATCCGGCGCTTCTTAACATTGGGCCATAATCTTTCGCATGATAGGTATGCCCCAGCGTGATACCGCCTGCCTGAATTGCCTTTCGGGTAAATTCCGCACACCGACCTTGAGAATGAGAGCCTGCATGCGCTTTGGCATAATTAACCGCCATCCTTTTATCCCAGCTCATAATGATTCCTGTTAATAAAATACGTAATAGCAATTACGTAATGCTTTAACAGTATTTGATTTGGGAAGCATGACAGATAGTGCTATTACTATTTTCAATATAATAAATTTAAATATTTATTAATTAGTGAGATTGATAAATCAAGACCAATTCATTCAACATTAAATATCATTCTGCGGTATCAGCATTATTTTTTATCGGCATATCGCCATAGCGCGACGGCCAGATCTCCTGCGGAGTGACGCCAAGCGCGTCCGCAATAATTCGTTCGGCTCTCGGCCATGAGCGGGTAAAGACATTGCGCAGTGAATCAGGTGATAAACCGGCCTGACGGGAAAGATCTCTGAGCGTAATACCTCTTTTTTCCAGTGCGCTTTTAATATCTGCACGATGCCAGTCTTGGCTTTTTGGTTCCATTCTGTAATCCTAAGAAGATGTGTTATCGGCGCCGATATTTTTAAGATGAAAATTAGCGTGTGAAAAAGAAAGTTACTTTCTTTTTCACCCTAAGAATAGTGCCAGAAAGAAAGCGAAATTTCGCGCAAAAGAAGAAATATTTTTATTTTATCAGGGGAAAGGAAAGAAACCGATGGCAAAGGAATGGTTCACGGTTAAGGAATGTCTTGGCTTACCGGGATTCCCGGGAAGCGAGCCTGCGGTTCGCGAACGTTTGTATAAGTACAGCGAAGGGAAAGAGGGCGTCAGGCGTAAGCGTGTTAAATCAAAGGCCGAGGAGTTCCATATCTCTGTTCTCCCTCTCTATGTTCATCGTTATCTGGACGACAGCGGAGAGGAACCGACGCCAGAGCCCATTTCCTTACAGGAGGCGGAGCCTAAAGATATCTGGGAGATGATGTTCAGGTTACTGACGCCAGAACAGCGCAAGCAGGTGACCGGACGGTTTAGGGTGAAAGGGATGAAAGCCGTCTTTCCCTTTCTGTTTGATGATACGCCGCCACGTTGATACCCTGGCTGCAATTTCAAGGTTGACAAGTTTCGCGTCTCACAGGCAGACTTCACGCTCTACATTATCCTTCTGATAATGCGTAAGCGTTTAACGTTATCCAACGCACCTTAATCCTGACGCTCAGGTAGAGGGGGCGTGGCATTTCCCCGCCTTACTCTGCATTCTGGAGTAATGCATGACAGCAGTAAGCCAAAAAACAACGACCCCGTCTGCGAATTTTTCGCTGTTTCGCATCGCCTTTGCGGTTTTTCTGACCTATATGACGGTCGGCCTGCCGTTACCGGTCATTCCGCTTTTTGTCCATCACGAACTGGGCTATAGCAATACGATGGTTGGTATCGCCGTGGGCATTCAGTTTTTGGCGACGGTATTGACGCGCGGCTATGCCGGACGGCTGGCGGATCAATATGGCGCTAAACGATCGGCGCTACAGGGGATGCTCGCCTGTGGACTGGCGGGCGCCGCATGGCTGCTGGCTGCGCTGTTGCCGGTTTCCGAGCCGGTAAAATTCGCGCTGCTTATTGTCGGGCGCTTAATTCTCGGTTTCGGCGAAAGTCAGTTACTGACTGGCACATTAACCTGGGGGATGGGGCTGGTGGGACCGGCACGCTCCGGGAAGGTGATGTCATGGAATGGAATGGCGATTTACGGCGCGCTGGCGGCCGGTGCGCCGCTGGGATTATTGATTCATAGCTATTTCGGTTTTGCCGCTCTGGCGGGGGCGAGCATGGCGTTGCCGCTGCTGGCGTGGGCGTTTAACGGCACGGTGCGCAAAGTGCCTGCTCATGCGGGTGAGCGCCCGTCGCTGTGGAGCGTCGTCGGGCTTATCTGGAAACCGGGGCTTGGCCTGGCGCTACAGGGGGTAGGGTTTGCCGTTATCGGCACTTTTATTTCACTTTACTTCGCCAGTAACGGTTGGGCGATGGCAGGGTTTACGTTAACCGCTTTTGGCGGTGCGTTTGTACTGATGCGTGTACTGTTCGGTTGGATGCCGGACCGCTTTGGCGGCGTTAACGTGGCGCTTGTCTCTTTACTGGTTGAGACGGCAGGACTGCTGCTCTTGTGGCTGGCGCCGACGGCCTGGATAGCGCTGGTAGGCGCGGCGCTCACCGGGGCTGGGTGCTCATTGATTTTCCCGGCGCTGGGCGTGGAGGTCGTGAAACGCGTACCTTCCCAGGTTCGCGGTACGGCGCTCGGCGGCTACGCCGCGTTTCAGGATATCTCCTATGGCGTTACCGGCCCGCTGGCGGGCGTGCTGGCCACGTCATGCGGCTATCCTTCCGTATTCCTGGCGGGAGCGATCTCCGCGGTGGTTGGTATTCTGGTGACGATTTTATCGTTCCGGCGCGGCTAAGAAACCAGCCAGAAAAGCGCCAGTACAATCAACAGCGCAATAAACAACAGGCCTGGTCGCGCTGACAGATTTTTCACGGTTTCAATCATCGGCGCGAACGGGCGGTAGATGGGTTGAATGGAGAGCGGTTCCAGCTCATCAGCCTCCCGCTCTACGCGACGCAGGAAAATATGGTTAAGTAAATCCTGCACCTGGGCGGTTGTCAGCACCGTTTGCGGCTGAATTTGATAAGTGTGCTGCGCATACTCTTTGATCGCCGTGAGCTCGTCCGGCTCCAGCGGTTGTTTTAACGCTGCCTGAAGCGTATGCAGCGTAGGCGCGTGTTGTAGCGACAGCGTTTGCCGCGCCTGTAGCCACGTCGCCAGATGGGTAAACTGCTTTGCCGGAATGAGTTCGCCGCTTTTCACGCCGGAGAGTTCCAGCATCGATTGCCAGATAAGTTTACTTGACTCGCCGGTCGCGGCCGCCAGCTTCGTCACCAACTGATTCAACGTATTATGTTCAGCAGGCAATAATGGCCGATCCGTTGCCGGACGTTGCTGCGGCTGCGGAATGGAAAGCTGCCCCTGTTGCAGGAGCGTCAGCACGTTTTTGAGTTGATCGGGCGTAAGCTGGCTAAGCGCGGTTTGGCCGTATTGCTGACGGATAAAATCGCTGACGGCCTGACGATTATTCCCGACGCCAAGCAGCTCCGTTAGCTGTGAAAGCACCTGACGATTGGCGTGATTTTGCTGCGCTACGCCCAGACGCTGGGTGAGATTCTGTTCAGCGGCGGGGAAGTGGCGCGACAGTAGCGGCGCGTCATTTTTTATCCCCAGATCGTGTTTCATTCCGGCCCATACCTCCGCGCTTTGCTGCTGGGTCAGTGAAATCAGGCGCGTTATCAGCCTTTCCAGCACCGTACGCTGTTGCATGGAAAGCGGCTGCTCGCCCGCAGCGGAAAGAGGACTCTGCCCTTCGCCTGGAGGCTGAGCGGGGGCACCGGAGATGGGATGCATAATTAATTATCCTTTAACCATAAATCTGAGCAATATATTCCTGGCGGCCAGATTATGGCACACTTGTCCGGTTAACTCTCGTTCTCAAACAGGTACGACAGTCGTGAAAATTCTCGTTGATGAAAATATGCCTTACGCCCGCGAATTATTTAGCCGCCTGGGTGAGGTAAACGCGGTGCCGGGTCGCCCGATCCCCGTTGAAGAATTAAACCATGCCGATGCGTTAATGGTGCGTTCGGTCACGAAAGTGAATGAATCGCTGCTGAGTGGTACGTCGATTAACTTCGTCGGTACTGCTACGGCAGGCACCGATCATGTAGATGAGGCATGGCTGAAGCAGGCGGGCATCGGTTTTACAGCCGCGCCCGGCTGTAATGCTATTGCGGTGGTGGAGTATGTGTTTTCAGCGCTGTTGATGCTGGCCGAACGTGACGGCTTTTCATTACGCGATCGCACAGTAGGGATTGTCGGCGTGGGTAACGTCGGAAGCCGGCTACAGACAAGGCTTGAAGCGTTGGGTATCCGCACGTTGCTGTGCGATCCGCCACGCGCCGCACGCGGGGACGAGGGGGATTTTCGTACGCTGGATGAGGTGGTGCGGGAAGCGGATGTCCTGACTTTCCATACGCCACTCTATAAAGACGGTCCGTACAAAACGCTGCATCTGGCCGATGAGGCGTTGATCCGCCGACTGAAACCCGGCGCTATTCTCATTAACGCCTGCCGCGGCCCGGTGGTGGATAACGCCGCGCTACTGGCAAGACTCAATGTCGGGCAGCCGCTCAGTGTGGTGCTTGATGTGTGGGAGGGTGAACCGGATCTTAACGTCGCGCTACTGGAAGCCGTGGATATCGGCACGTCGCATATAGCCGGCTATACGCTGGAAGGCAAAGCGCGCGGCACCACCCAGGTCTTTGAGGCGTACAGCGCATTTATCGGTCGCGAGCAGCATGTCGCGCTGGAGACATTACTGCCTGCGCCTGAGTTTGGGCGTATTACGCTTCACGGTCCGCTGGATCAACCGACGCTGAAAAGACTGGCGCATTTGGTGTATGATGTGCGCCGCGATGATGCGCCGCTGCGTAAGGTCGCCGGAATACCGGGCGAGTTCGATAAGCTGCGTAAAAACTACCTTGAGCGCCGCGAATGGTCGTCGTTGTATGTCATGTGTGATGACGCCAGCGCCGCCGCTTTATTGCAAAAGCTTGGTTTTAACGCGGTCCATCACCCGGCTCGTTAATCTCTTTTTTATCGCTCCCTGCTTGAGCGGGGAGCTTACGCTTTTCTGGAGTAAACCACCATGTCTGAAGGCTGGAATATTGCCGTTCTGGGCGCGACGGGCGCCGTAGGCGAAGCCCTGCTTGAAACACTGGCTGAACGCCAGTTCCCGGTCGGTGAAATTTATGCGTTGGCGCGTCATGAAAGCGCGGGCGAGCACCTCCGTTTTGGTGGCAAGTCGGTCATTGTTCAGGATGCGGCGGACTTTGACTGGACGCAGGCGCAGTTGGCGTTTTTCGTTGCTGGCGCAGAGGCATCGGCTGCCTGGGTAGACGACGCGACCAACGCAGGTTGCCTGGTCATAGATTCAAGCGGTCTGTTCGCGCTTGAGCCTGATGTGCCGCTGGTCGTGCCGGAAGTAAACCCGCATGTACTGGCAGATTACCGTAACCGTAACGTGATTGCGGTCGCCGATAGCCTGACCAGCCAACTGCTGGCGGCGCTCAAGCCGTTAATCGATCAGGGGGGACTGTCGCGCATCGCCGTCACCAGTATGTTATCAGCGTCCGCGCAGGGGAAAAAAGCGGTCGATGCGCTGGCCGGACAGAGTGCGAAGCTGCTTAACGGCATGCCGATTGATGAGGATGATTTCTTTGGTCGCCAGTTGGCGTTCAATATGTTGCCGCTGCTGCCGGATCGTGAAGGAAGCGTGCGCCAGGAACGTCGTATCGTCGATGAAGTGCGTAAAATTTTGCAGGATGATGGCGTGATGATCTCCGCCAGTGTCGTGCAGTCACCGGTGTTCTATGGCCATGCGCAGATGGTGAGCTTTGAAGCGCTTCGTCCGCTGGCGGCGGAAGAGGCGCGCGAGGCATTTTCCCGCGGCGAAGATATCGTACTGTCAGAAGAAACGGATTACCCGACGCAGGTGGGCGACGCTTCCGGCAATCCACAGCTTTCTGTTGGCTGTGTACATAATGATTACGGTATGCCGGAACAAATTCAGTTCTGGTCAGTGGCGGACAACGTGCGTTTCGGCGGCGCGCTGATGACCGTTAAAATTGCGGAGAAGCTGGTGCAGGAGTATCTGTACTGATGTCCGGGCAGCAATCATCGCCGGTCTATAAAATTGCGCTGGGCATTGAGTACGATGGCAGTAAGTATTATGGCTGGCAGCGTCAGAATGAAGTGCGCAGCGTGCAGGAAAAGCTGGAAAAAGCGCTCTCGCAGGTGGCGAATGAACCTATTAACGTGTTCTGCGCCGGGCGTACCGATGCCGGCGTTCACGGCACCGGGCAGGTTGTCCATTTCGAAACGACTGCATTGCGCAAAGATGCGGCGTGGACGCTGGGGGTAAATGCGAATTTGCCTGGTGACATTGCCGTGCGCTGGGTGAAAACTGTTCCGGATGATTTTCACGCGCGTTTTAGCGCTACGGCTCGCCGTTATCGCTATATCATCTACAATCATCGACTGCGTCCTGCGGTGTTAGCAAAAGGCGTGACGCATTACTATGAGCCGCTGGATGCAGCGCGGATGCATCGCGCGGCGCAGTGTCTGCTTGGCGAAAATGATTTTACCTCGTTTCGCGCGGTGCAGTGCCAGTCGCGTACGCCGTGGCGTAATGTGATGCACATTAACGTTACCCGCCACGGCCCTTATGTGGTGGTCGATATCAAAGCGAATGCCTTTGTCCATCATATGGTCAGGAATATTGTCGGCAGCCTGCTGGAAGTAGGCGCTCACAACCAGCCGGAGAGCTGGATCGCAGAGCTGTTAGCAGCGAAGGACAGAACGCTGGCGGCGGCAACGGCGAAGGCGGAAGGCCTATATTTGGTTGCGGTGGATTACCCTGACCGGTTTGACCTTCCAAAACCGCCAATGGGCCCGCTATTTCTGGCGGACTAATCCGAATCGCATACCCGAAACGTGTTGGGTAGAAAGGCAAAGGCAAATATGGACCTGATCTACTTTATTATTGATTTTATCCTGCACATCGATGTGCATCTGGCGGAACTGGTCGCGGAGTACGGCGTCTGGGTGTACGCCATTTTGTTTTTGATTTTGTTCTGTGAAACCGGCCTGGTCGTCACGCCGTTCCTGCCGGGCGACTCGCTGCTGTTTGTCGCCGGGGCGCTGGCTTCGCTGGAAACCAACGATCTCAATGTGCATATCATGGTGGCGTTAATGCTGATCGCCGCGATTGTTGGCGATGCGGTGAATTACACCATTGGTCGACTGTTCGGCGAAAAACTGTTCAGTAATCCGAATTCAAAAATTTTCCGCCGCAGCTACCTGGATAAAACCCATCAGTTTTATGAAAAACACGGCGGTAAAACGATCATTCTCGCTCGCTTTGTGCCGATCGTCAGAACCTTTGCGCCGTTTGTGGCAGGGATGGGGCACATGTCCTATCGGCATTTTGCCGCCTATAACGTCATCGGCGCGCTGCTGTGGGTGCTGCTCTTTACCTACGCTGGTTATTTCTTCGGTACGATACCGTTGATTCAGGATAACCTTAAGCTGCTGATTGTCGGGATTATCGTGGTTTCGATATTACCAGGCGTCATTGAGATTGTTCGGCATAAGCGCGCTGCGTCGCGTGCCGCAAAATAGAAAGTAACTCAGCGGTTCGACCACTTTTTTATCCAAAGTTTCGGGCTGTTATGTTTTAATGTGCAACATTCATGGTCTGTTGGGGGCAAAAATGGCATTATGCGCCCCTTATAATAAAGCTGACTAAGGTTCAGGCAGAAAGGTCACCAATGAGCTGGATTGAACGAATTAAAAGCAACATTACTCCCACCCGCAAGGCAAGCATTCCTGAAGGGGTGTGGACCAAGTGTGATAGCTGCGGTCAGGTTTTATACCGCGCTGAGCTGGAACGTAATCTTGAGGTCTGTCCTAAGTGTGACCATCATATGCGCATGTCGGCGCGCAATCGCCTGCATAGCCTGTTAGATGAAGGTTCCCTTGTGGAGTTGGGTAGCGAGCTGGAGCCTAAAGACGTGCTCAAGTTCCGCGATTCCAAAAAATATAAAGACAGACTGGCGTCCGCGCAGAAAGAAACCGGCGAGAAAGACGCGCTGGTGGTCATGAAAGGGACGCTTCACGGTATGCCGATTGTCGCCGCCGCGTTTGAATTCGCGTTCATGGGCGGATCAATGGGGTCTGTCGTTGGCGCACGCTTCGTTCGCGCTGTTGAACAGGCGCTGGAAGACAACTGTCCGTTAGTGTGTTTCTCTGCTTCCGGCGGCGCGCGTATGCAAGAAGCGCTGATGTCTCTGATGCAGATGGCGAAAACCTCGGCGGCGCTGGCTAAAATGCAGGAACGTGGTCTGCCCTACATCTCAGTGTTGACCGATCCGACAATGGGCGGCGTTTCCGCCAGTTTTGCAATGCTGGGCGATCTCAACATCGCCGAGCCAAAAGCCCTCATTGGCTTCGCCGGTCCGCGTGTTATCGAACAAACCGTCCGTGAAAAGCTCCCGCCGGGATTCCAGCGCAGTGAGTTCCTGATCGAAAAAGGCGCGATCGATATGATCGTCCGCCGTCCGGAAATGCGCCTGAAGCTGGCGAGCATTCTGGCGAAGCTGATGAATCTGCCTGCGCCGAACCCGGACGCCCCGCGTGAAGGCGTGGTGGTGCCTCCGGCGCCGGATCAGGAGTCTGAGGCCTGATAACTGAAAAGGGCAGGGCCGCAGGCTCTGCCCTTTTGCTTTTCACCGTAAAGAAGCAGCGGAATCAATGAAAAACAAATCTATACCTCAAGCTGCGTCGCCCCTGGCCTCGTGGCTTTCTTATCTGGAAAACCTGCACAGCAAGAGTATCGATTTAGGCCTTGAACGCGTAAGCCAGGTGGCAGCGCGTCTGGACATCCTCAAACCTGCGCCATTCGTTTTTACCGTTGCGGGAACCAACGGCAAAGGTACGACCTGTCGAACGCTGGAGTCAGTGTTAATAGCGGCGGGATATCGTGTGGGCGTCTATAGTTCGCCTCATCTGGTACGTTACACCGAGCGCGTGCGCGTGCAGGGGAAAGAATTAGCGGAATCCGCGCATACCGCGTCCTTTGCGGAAATAGAAGCGGCGCGCGGCGATATTTCATTGACCTATTTTGAATATGGTACGTTGTCGGCATTGTGGCTGTTTAAACAGGCTAACCTTGACGTGGTGATCCTGGAGGTGGGGTTGGGCGGGCGCCTGGACGCCACGAACATTGTGGATGCCGATGTGGCGGTAATTACCAGCATCGCGCTTGACCACACTGACTGGCTGGGGCCGGATCGCGAAAGTATCGGCCGCGAGAAGGCCGGGATTTTTCGTGCGGAAAAACCCGCTATTGTCGGCGAACCGGAAATGCCGGCAACCATCGCGGATGTTGCGCAGGAGACCGACGCGCTGCTGCGGCGTCGCGGTGTTGACTGGTGTTATGAGGCGACAGCGACCCACTGGGCGTTTACCGATGGCGACGGCACGCTTGCCGGATTGCCGTTGCCGCAGGTTCCCCAGCCGAATGCCGCCACCGCTCTGGCCGCGCTGCGCGCCAGCGGGTTGAACATTGACGAACAGGCGATTCGCGACGGTATTGCACAGGCTACCTTGCCGGGACGTTTTCAAATTGTGAGTGAGTCGCCACGCGTTATCTTTGATGTCGCCCATAATCCCCACGCGGCGGAATACCTGACGGGTCGTCTGAAAACGTTGCCGAAACGCGGGCGTGTGCTTGCGGTGATTGGTATGCTGCATGATAAAGATATCGCCGGAACGTTAGCCTGGTTGAAAAGCGTGGTTGACGACTGGTATTGTGCTCCGTTAGAGGGGCCGCGCGGCGCGACGGCGGAACAACTTCTGGAACATCTGGGGAAAGGGAATGTCTATGATAGCGTCGCGCAGGCATGGCAGGCCGCCATCGACGCGGCGCAGCCAGAAGATACCGTGCTGGTGTGCGGATCATTCCACACCGTCGCACATGTTATGCAAGTGATAGACGCGGGGAGAATCGGTGGCGAGTAAGTTTCAGAATCGTTTAGTCGGCACGATTGTGTTAGTCGCGCTGGGGGTTATTGTGCTTCCCGGTCTGCTGGACGGACAGAAAAAGCATTATCAGGATGAATTTGCTGCGATTCCACTGGTACCGAAGCCTGGCGACCGTGATGAGCCGGATATGATGCCTGCCGCAACGCAGGCGCTGCCGACACAGCCGCCGGAAGGGGCGGCTGAAGAGGTGCGGGCGGGAGATGCGGCAGCGCCGTCGCTGGACCCGTCGCGCATGGCGTCTAACAATGTCGAGCTTGATCCGATACCGGTGGAGACGCCTAAACCGCAACAGCCGGTTGTCGCCGCTTCCACGCCGACGCCCGCGCCGAAACCGGCCGCCGACGATAAACCTGCGCCGACCGGCAAAGCCTATGTCGTACAGTTGGGCGCGCTGAAAAATGCGGATAAAGTCAACGAGATAGTCGGCAAGCTTCGTTCCGCCGGGTTCCGGGTTTATACTTCCCCCTCAACGCCGGTACAGGGTAAAATAACCCGTATTCTCGTCGGGCCGGATGCATCGAAAGATAAGATGAAAGGATCGCTTGGCGAGCTCAAGCAGATTTCCGGGTTAAGCGGCGTGGTGATGGGGTATAGCCCGAACTAAGCCGCGTTTTGCCTGATGGCGTGCAGCGTTAAGGCCTACGATGATTCATCCGGTAATGCCTGAAGTTCTGTAGGCCGGATAAGGCGTTTACGCCGTCATCCGGCAGAAGGAATGAACCTGATGCCCTGCGCTTATCAGGCCGATGGCGGCTCTTCTGGTCGTGCCCGAAGAGATAAAAAGTGTGATGGCGTTGAATATTTTTTCAGCGCCATTTTTATTTACGCGCGGGAAGGAAATCCCTACGCAAACGTTTTCTTTTTCTGTTAGAATGCGCCCCGAACAGGACGACAGGGCGTAAAATCGTGGGACATCTATGGTCTGGATTGATTACGCCATTATCGCGGTGATTGCTTTTTCCTGTCTGGTTAGCCTGATCCGCGGCTTTGTTCGTGAAGCGTTATCGCTGGTGACGTGGGGTTGTGCTTTCTTTGTCGCCAGTCACTACTACACTTACCTGTCTGTCTGGTTTACGGGCTTTGAAGACGAACTGGTTCGTAATGGGATTGCTATCGCGGTACTGTTTATTGCGACGCTTATCGTCGGCGCTATCGTGAATTTTGTGATAGGTCAGCTAGTAGAAAAGACCGGCCTGTCGGGGACTGACCGGGTGTTGGGGATCTGTTTCGGCGCATTGCGAGGCGCGCTGATTGTCGCCGCCATTCTGTTCTTCCTCGATACCTTTACCGGCTTGTCGAAAAGCGAAGACTGGAGCAAATCGCAGCTCATCCCGCAGTTCAGCTTCATCATCAGATGGTTCTTTGACTATCTGCAAAGCTCGTCGAGTTTCTTGCCCAGGACGTAATAGGTTCTGAGATGTGGCTTAACGAGGAAAATGACGTATGTGCGGTATTGTCGGTATCGCCGGTGTTATGCCGGTCAACCAGTCGATTTATGACGCGTTAACAGTGCTCCAGCATCGTGGTCAGGATGCTGCCGGCATCATCACCATTGATGCGAATAACTGCTTCCGCTTGCGTAAGGCAAACGGGCTGGTGAACGATATTTTTGAAGCTCGCCACATGCAGCGTTTGCAGGGCAACATGGGGATCGGCCATGTGCGTTACCCTACCGCAGGCAGCTCCAGCGCTTCCGAAGCGCAACCTTTTTACGTCAACTCGCCGTATGGCATCACGTTGGCCCATAATGGCAATCTGACTAATGCGCACGAGCTACGTAAAAAGCTGTTTGAAGAAAAGCGCCGTCATATCAACACCACCTCCGATTCCGAAATCCTGCTCAATATTTTCGCCAGCGAGCTCGACAACTTCCGTCACTACCCGCTGGAAGCCGACAATATTTTTGCCGCGATTGCCGCGACTAACCGTCAAATCCGCGGCGCCTATGCATGCGTGGCGATGATTATCGGCCACGGCATGGTGGCTTTTCGCGATCCGCACGGCATTCGCCCGTTGGTGCTGGGTAAGCGTGACGTTGGCGATGGTCGTACGGAGTATATGGTCGCTTCTGAAAGCGTGGCGCTGGATACGCTGGGCTTTGAATTTCTGCGCGATGTCGCGCCGGGCGAAGCTATCTATATTACCGAAAAGGGGCAACTGTTCACGCGCCAGTGCGCGGATAATCCGGTCAGTAACCCCTGTCTGTTCGAGTACGTTTACTTTGCTCGTCCGGACTCCTTTATCGACAAAATCTCCGTCTACAGCGCTCGTGTGAATATGGGTACCAAACTTGGCGAAAAAATCGCTCGTGAATGGGAAGAGCTGGACATCGACGTTGTGATCCCTATCCCGGAAACCTCCTGCGATATCGCGCTGGAAATTGCCCGTATTCTCGGCAAGCCGTACCGCCAGGGATTTGTCAAAAATCGCTACGTGGGACGTACCTTTATCATGCCAGGCCAACAGCTACGCCGTAAATCCGTGCGCCGTAAGCTCAATGCTAATCGCGCGGAATTCCGCGATAAGAACGTCCTGCTGGTGGATGATTCCATCGTGCGTGGCACCACATCAGAGCAGATCATCGAAATGGCCCGGGAAGCAGGCGCGAAGAAGGTGTACTTGGCGTCTGCCGCGCCGGAAATTCGTTTCCCCAACGTTTATGGCATTGATATGCCGACGGCCAATGAGCTGATCGCGCATGGCCGCGAGGTGGATGAGATTCGTCAGATCATCGGCGCAGACGGGCTTATCTTCCAGGATCTGAACGATCTGATCGAAGCCGTACGCGCGGAAAATCCGGATATCCAGCAGTTTGAATGTTCGGTATTTAACGGGGTATATGTCACCAAAGACGTAGACCAGCAGTACCTCGACTTCCTGGATTCATTACGTAATGACGACGCCAAAGCGGTGTTGTTCCAGAACGAAATGGAAAACCTGGAAATGCATAACGAAGGCTAATGGCTTTGCCAGCGGCGCGATGCCGCTGGCCGATGTCAATTACGCACCACGCCGAAGCGGATAGCGTATTTTTGTACTTTGTACTGTAACGTGGTGCGGGATACGTTAAGGCTGCGGGCCGCGGCGGCGATGTTTCCCTGATGCGTATCCAGCGCGGTTTCTATTAAATGCCTTTCGTAGTTGGCAACCCGTACCTCCAGAGACCCTTCATACTGCGGATCGGGTGACGAGGGAAGGGGATTTTCCGGCGCGGTTTCCGGTACGCCTAAATTTAACTCGTCCTGTTCAAAAATGATGTGTTTGAGCAGCCCGTCTTTTTCCTGCATGATCATGCTGCGTACAATCGCGTTTTCCAGCATCCTGACATTACCCGGCCAGGCGTGATTGAGCAGGTCATTACGCGCCGTCTCGCTTAATCCGTGAATATCCTGCGGCACGTCATTACGGTATTTATCAATAAAATAATTCGCCAGTAAGGGAATATCTTCCGGGCGGGCGCGCAGCGGCGGTAGCGTCAACATTCCGACGCTCAACCGATAAAAAAGATCTGCCCGCAGGCGTTCTTGTTGAATTAATTTGACGGGCGCTTCGTTCATGGCGGCAACGATCCTGACGTCAGAGTGGAGTTGCTGTTGTCCGCCGAGCCGCCAGAAGGTTTTATCCTGCAAGAATCGCAGCAGCTTACTTTGCATCTCTATCGGCATGGCGTTCAGCTCATCAAGAAAGAGCGTTCCCCCGTTTGCCAGCTCCAGATAGCCCTGGCTATTTTCCGCGCCGGTATAGGCGCCGCGCACGGTGCCGAAAAGCGTACTTTCGATAAGCGTAGGCGGTAGAGCGCCGCAGTTCAGGGCGATGAACGGTTTATTCGCCCGCTTGCTGCATTGATGTATCAGGCGGGAAAATAGTTCCTTACCCGTTCCCGTCTCCCCGACAATCGTCACCGGAATATTACTGGCGGCCAGCCGTTTGGCTTTGGCGATATTACTGAGCATTTCCGGGTTTTCGGTAATAATGGCGTGGTGCTTCTCATGGTGATCGGCATACAGCAGTTGGTTCAGTTCTACCACCTGTTCCTGGAGCCGTCTGACGCCAGACATATTCCTGCCGATTTCGATAACGCCGACCATACCGCCATCGCTTGCATAGAGCGGCGCGGTGGTGTGCTGATAGTCAACGGCCTGGCCTCGCGCATTGTAATAAATTTGATAATGACCAATGTATTCCACGCCTTTTTTTAACGATGAAAGCATCGTACTTTGCGTCTCTTTCATGCCCGGATAGACATCCAGCATATGTTTTCCCATTGCCCGTTCAATGCTGTAGCCGTCCAGATCCGCGCTTTCCTGATTGTAGTAAACGTATTCACCACGCTCATTAATGACGGCTAACGGCTGATGAATCAAATCGAAAAAGCGGGAAAACATCCTGAGCGCCGAGGCCAGTTCCTGATTGGTGGATGCCATACGCGCATTCCTCATATCTATTGCTCATGTTGCCATTATAAAAGTGACGAATTTTCGTCGTTGTGATGAATAGCAAACTCAATGACGAAAATGAGAAAAAGGTTATTTTCATAACCTATTGATTATTTTGATAAAAAATAGTGGCATGCCTTTTGCTTTATCCCTGTAAAGAATGCGGATTTTTACCATAAACATTAAGCAGAGGGCGTTATGACTGACTCGATTATGCAGAATTACAACCAGCTACGTGAGCAGGTAATCAACGGCGATCGCCGTTTCCAGCACAAAGACGGTCATTTGTGTTTTGAAGGGGTCGATCTGGACGCTCTGGCGCGCCAGTATCCCACGCCATTTTATGTGTTTTCTGAGCCGGAGATTATTCGTAACATTCATGAAATCCAGCAGGCATTTGCGGCGCATAAGAATACCAAAACCTTCTTTGCGTCAAAAACCTGCTCGGTCATGGGCGTGTTGAAAGCCATTCGTGACGCCGGAATTTGCGCGGAGGCAAACTCACAATATGAGGTTCGCAAGTGTCTGGAGATAGGCTTTCGCGGCGATCAGATCGTCTTCAACGGCGTGGTGAAAAAGCCTGCCGATCTGGAATATGCCATCGCTAACGATCTGTATCTTATTAATGTTGATAGCCTGTATGAGCTGGAACATATTGATGCCATCTCTCGCAAGCTGAAGAAAATCGCCAATGTTTGCGTCCGCGTAGAGCCGAATGTTCCCTCGGCGACGCATGCGGAATTGGTTACCGCTTTCCATGCGAAGTCGGGTCTCGACCTGGAACAGGCGGAAGAAACCTGCCGCCGCATTCTGGCAATGCCTTATGTACATTTACGCGGTTTGCATATGCATGTGGGCGATCAGGTGCCGGAGTCAGAGCCTTTCGCAAAAGCGACCAAAGTGCTGGTGGATGAATCCCGTCGCCTGGAAGAAGTGCTCGGTATTAAATTTGATTTGATCAACGTGGGCGGCGGAATTCCGGTTCCCTATAAATATGACGACGAGAATGGCGACCCGTTAAAAGATAATATGTATGCCGGTATTACCGCTCAGGATTTTGCCGATGCGGTCATTCGCGAAGTGCATAAATGGCGTACCGATGTGGAAATATGTATTGAACCGGGACGTAAAGTGACCGGGTCGGCGGCGGTTTTACTGACGGAAGTCTCCTGCGAAAAACGTAAAACAAATTACGATCTTAACGGCAATGTGGAATGCCACGTTGAATGGAAATTTGTCGACGCTGGTTACAGCGTACTCTCTGACAGCCAGCATTTTGACTGGTTCTTTTATGTCTATAACGCCTCTCGCATGACGGCAGCGCACGACGCCTGGATAAAATTAGCCGGGCCGCTGTGTGATGGCGGAGATTATTTCCACATGGGAGTGAAAGGCGAAGAGTTTTTACTGCCGAAGGAGACTCATGTTGGCGATATTGTCGCGTTTCTTGACGCCGGGGCATACACCATTGAAAGTCAAACTGTTTATAACAACCGTCCGCGCACGGGCGTGGTGATGATCGATAAAAATGGTGAGACGCGTCTGATTCGTCGGGAAGACAGTTACGAAGATATGGTCAAGTACGACATTTATTAATACTGTTTTGGGCTTCAGTTTCATGCTGAAGCCCGTCGTCAGATGATAAGAAGAGGGCAGTGATGCCTGAATGCATAACAGGAGATGGCCATGAGTAACACGAATTCTGGCTTACTTGGCATCAAAGACATTGTCTTTATGAATGTCATCGCTATTCTGAGTTTGCGGCAAATCCCTAACGTGGCGCCTTACGGGGCATCGGCCATGTTGTTATGGGTGATAGCCGCATTCTGTTTGTTTTTTCCTTTAGCGATGGTATGCGGCGAGCTGTCAACCGGCTGGCCGAAAGATGGCGGGATATTTGTCTGGATTAAAGAGGCATTTGGTAAACGTATTGCATGGATTGTAGTGGTTTGTTTTCTCTTTTCCTGCGTACTGTTTTTCCCATTAATGTTGCAATTCGGCTTTACCGCGCTGGGCTATATGATCGGCGGCGGCCTGGCGGAAAATAAAGCGTTTATCGGTATTGGTTCCGCGGTGATTTTCTGGCTATTAACGCTGATGAATATCCGCGGGATGGAATGGACAAAAATTATTAATAGCATCAGCGCCTGGTGCGGCGTATTTATTCCCTCCGCCATCCTCATTTTGCTGGCGGTGGTATGGCTATGTACCGGACACCAGATGCAGACAGACTACGCTACAGCGAAAAACTGGATTCCGGATCTCGGACACTGGGATACGATCGTTTTCTTATCCAGCATGATGTTTGCGTTTGCCGGACTGGAGGTCGCCCCGATGATTGCCGGGCGTACCCGTAATCCACAGCGTGATTTTCCGCGAGCGATGGCCGTCTCCGCCGCCGTTATCGTTGGGATCTATATGGTCGGCACCTGGGCGCTAAATACGCTTTTACCCGCCGGGAAAACAGACATCGTGGCAGGCGTCATGCAGGCTATGCATGCTGCTGCGGACACGCTGCATATGCCGTGGTTAATTCCTGTTATGGCCATCTGTATGTTTTTTGGCGCTCTCGGGCAGATTAACTCCTGGCTGGTGGGGCCGATTTATATGCTCCAGGAAGCCTCGCGTGAAGATAATCTGCTGGGGGACCGAATCGGCAAATTACATCCGGTGTGGAAAACTCCCGCCTTTGCCTTGACTGTACAGGCGATTATTGTCACGGTCCTGTGTTTTTCGACTTTTATTTCGCCAAGCGTTGCGGCGGCTTACTGGATGTTAACGGCGCTAACGACCATCACCTATTTTATTCCTTATCTGGTGATGTTCCCGGCGTTCTGGCGTTTACGTAAGACTCAGCCGGATACGCCAAGAAGTTTTAAAATTCCGGGCAAGGTTTTACCGGCTATTTTACCCGCGCTGGGCTTTCTTTCTATCGCCTTTGCCGTTGCGCTGTTATTTATTCCGCCTTCTCAAATTGATATGGGCGGATATTTCCAGTACGCCGGGAAAATTATTGGCGGAGCCGTGCTGGCGGTTGTCGTCGCGGAGTACATTTACCATCGGGCGCAGAAACGTAATGCCCGTTTAAGCATGGCGGGAGGAAAATAAAATGTATATGCCAGTTCTGGAAATAAATCTACGCAAGCTGGAAGAAAACGCCCGCACGGAAAAAGCTCTGCTGGCAAGCAGCGGTATTGACGTGATGGCTGTCAATAAAGTTTTTGACGGCTGCGTGGAAACCGCGCAGGCGGTGTTCAACGGCGGAATTACCGTTATTGCTGAATCACGAACCTATAATTTGAAAAAAATACGCGAGACAGGATGTACGACCTGCCTGTTACGCAGCCCGTGTCTGAGTGAAATCGAAGATGTGGTGCGCTACGCGGATATTAGTTTAAATAGCGAGCCGGTGGTATTACGGGCATTATCGCAAGAAGCCCAACGCCAGGGGAAAACGCATCAGGTATTACTGATGGTGGATATGGGCGATTTACGCGAGGGTATCTGGTTTGGTGAATATCAACGCATTCTTGAGACCGTGACTCTGATTACTGGTCTGCCCGGTCTGGAATTATATGGACTGGGCACCAACTTTAATTGTTACGGCACCGTGTTGCCAACGGTAAAAAATGGCGAGGATTTTCTGGCGCTGGCCGCCCGGCTGGAAGCCGACAGCGGTATTCCTGTCCGGCGGCTTTCTGCGGGAAACTGCACCAGCTATCACCTGCTGGATAAAGGTATCTGGCCGCAGGGGCTGAATCATCTGCGCATCGGCGGACTGCATGAATTCGGTATTGAATATGTGGACATGAAATACCTGAATGAATTTCACCACTCCGCAAAATCGGTCGATAAAGCCTGTTCCGATATGTATATCCTGGAAGCGGAAATCATCGAACTGAACCGTAAACCGACCGTCCCGGTCGGGGAGCTGGGCGTCGATGCCTTTTTGCAAAGTAAAACCTTTGTCGATCGTGGCATACGCCGACGCGCATTGCTGGCGTTTGGTCGTCAGGATGTGCCGTCGGATAACTGTGTGCCATGCGACGACGCTATCACTATCTTAGGACAAACCAGCGATCATACGCTGGTGGATATTGAAGATTGTCGTCAGTCGCTAAAAGTAGGCGATGTGGTTCGCTTTGAGCTGGATTATACGGGCCTGTTAATGGCCTGCCAGACCAAAGGCGTCGCCTGGAGGTTTACGCGTTAACGCATAACCGCCGCGGCTATGTCGCGGCGGCATCTTTGACCTCACGAAAGACAGGGAGTAACGATGGATACCCTGCAACAATCACCGCCAGCAGAGCCTGAAGGCGGTCTGCGGCGTAACCTGAAAAAGCGGCATCTGCTGATGATGTCGTTGGGCGGCACGATTGGCACTGGTTTATTTATTGGCATTGCCGAACCTTTAAGCAGTGTCGGGCCGGCGGGAACCTTACTGGCCTATCTGTTTGCCGGAACCATTATGCTGGCGACGATGATGTGTCTTGGCGAATTATCATGCGCCTTTCCTCACTCTGGCTCATTTCAACATTACGCGCTGATGTTTATGCCGTCACCTGGCTGGAGCTATACCATTGGCTGGCTTTACTGGTTTAGCTGGGTATTTTCCCTTGCGGCCGACCTCACTGCCGCAGGGTTTATTGCTCACCAGTTTTTCCCCGCGGTTCCGGTATATATGTTCTGCCTGGCGATTCTGCTCATCCTGACGGCCATCAATCTCACCTCCGCAAAAAGTTTTGGCGAATGCGAATACTGGCTTTCGGCCATTAAGGTCTTCGCGATCGTGCTGTTTATCTGCGCGGGCGGGGTCATGATCTACTCGCTAATGGGCCATAGCGACTGGCACCCGACGTTAAAAACAGACGGAATGTGGTTTCCCCACGGTTGGGAGCAAATTGTGGTCTGTATGACGATCGTGATTTACTCCTTCCAGGGGGTGGAACTGGTAGGAAATGCGGCAGGGGAGACCGAATCGCCGCACATTATTTTACCGAAAGTGATCCTGGGGATTGGTCTCAGAATCATTTTGTTTTACGGCCTGGCGATTGCGGTGCTGGCGCTGGTCTATCCGCATGAACTGACGCCAAATGGACAAAGTCCCTTTGTATGGGTATTCTCCCACGCGGGCATTCCGGGGGCGGATACGCTGATGACGCTGGTGATCTTTTCCGCCGCGGTTTCTGCCGCCAACTCGGCCATTTACGCCAGTTCGCGTATGTTATGGTCTATGGCGGGCGATCGCTTTGCGCCAGCCTGCTTTGGTAAAACGAACGGCGGCGGCGTGCCGGTGTATGCTATTTTAATCACGGCTTTGCTGGCGTTGGTGTCGTTGCTGACCCGCTATATTCCCGCGCAGCAATTTTATTTATATCTGATCGCCAGTACCGGGCAGGTGGGTTGCCTTGCATGGATAACCATCGGATGGTGCCAGTATCGCTTCCGGCAATCGGTGCGTAATGGAACGTACGCCAGCGATTTGCTACGCTATCGATCGCCGCTTTTCCCCTGGACGGCCCGATTTGTCATTATCACCAATTTTGCCATTATGGTCGGCACCTGGTTTAGTGAGCAGGGGGTAGTGATAATGTTGGTTGAGCTGGCTTTTATGATAGGGATTCTTTTGTCATGGTATCTCTTCAAACCCACTTTGAACCGATTACGTAACACAGTGGGATGAACGGCGCTCGTAAACGGTAAGAGAACATGAAACGACTCATTGTAGGAATTAGCGGCGCCAGCGGAGCGATTTATGGCGTGCGCTTATTACAAATTTTGCGCGATGTCGATAGCGTGGAAACGCATCTGGTGATGAGCCAGGCGGCCCGGCAAACGCTGGCGCTGGAGACCCATTTTTCGCTGCGCGAGGTGCAGGCGCTGGCCGATGTGACGCACGATGCGCGCGACATTGCCGCCAGTATTTCCTCGGGCTCTTACCCGACGGCGGGAATGGTTATCTTGCCCTGTTCGATTAAAACGCTGTCGGGGATTGTCCACAGTTATACTGACGGACTGCTTACCCGCGCGGCGGATGTGATATTGAAAGAGCGGCGACCTCTGGTGTTGTGCGTGCGCGAAACACCGCTGCATATCGGGCATTTGCGTTTAATGACCCAGGCCGCTGAGATAGGCGCGGTGATTATGCCGCCAGTTCCGGCTTTTTATCATCTTCCACAGACGTTAGATGATGTTATAAATCAAACGGTTAACCGAGTTCTGGATCAGTTTGACATCCCCCTTCCGCACGATCTTTTTGTTCGCTGGCAGGGCGCATAGCGTTGTCTGTTTAGCGTGCATTATTGTCCCTGTTGCCCTGTTTCAGGGCAATTTTGTAACCGCGATCATATCCTCAACATTTAATTCGTTAAAAGCCGCCGAAACGCTGCGGTTCAACCGCCATACCTGCTATCTTCAACATCAGGACAATATTGCAACGTTTTATTAACAAATTTAACGTCAAATAGTTTTGCTGACGTGAAAATGGCATAAGACCTGCATGAAAAAGTCTGCAAACACACAACACCACGTAAAACATAAGAAAATGACGCCACTTGAGGGGTATGTATGAAGAAGACCGTTCTCGCTTTGTCTTTGCTGATAGGTCTGGGCGCGGCGGCGGCCAGCTACGCCGCGCTCCCGCAAACGGTTCGTATTGGAACGGATACCACCTACGCGCCTTTCTCATCGAAAGATGCTAAAGGCGACTTTATTGGCTTTGATATCGATCTCGGTAATGAAATGTGCAAGCGTATGCAGGTGAAATGTATCTGGGTTGCCAGCGATTTTGATGCGCTCATTCCCTCACTAAAAGCGAAAAAAATCGATGCCATTATTTCATCGCTCTCTATCACCGATAAACGTCAGCAAGAAATCGCGTTTTCCGACAAACTTTACGCGGCGGATTCACGCCTGATTGCGGCAAAAGGTTCCCCCATTCAGCCGACGCTGGAAGCACTGAAAGGCAAGCATGTCGGCGTGCTGCAAGGGTCCACGCAAGAGGCTTACGCCAATGATAACTGGCGAACTAAAGGCGTGGATGTGGTGGCTTATGCCAACCAGGATCTTATCTATTCCGATTTGACCGCGGGTCGTCTGGATGCCGCATTGCAGGATGAAGTCGCCGCCAGCGAAGGATTTCTGAAGCAGGCAGCGGGTAAAGAATATGCGTTTGCCGGCCCTTCCGTGAAGGATAAAAAATATTTTGGTGACGGGACGGGGGTTGGGCTGCGCAAAGACGATACCGAGCTAAAAGCTGCGTTTGATAAAGCGCTCGCGGAACTGCGCCAGGACGGAACTTACGACAAAATGGCCAAAAAGTACTTCGATTTTAATGTCTACGGCGATTGAGAGAAGGGATAGCGCACCGCGTTGGGGAACTATCACGGTGCAAAATAGATGCCTTGCACCATTTTGGTGCATAAGCCGTTGCGGAACAGGCGCATAAATGCATACTTAATCGATTTTTATGCAAAATAAACCGGCTGACAAGGTAGAATGCTTTGCCTTGTCGGCCTGATTAATGGCACGATAGCCGCATCGGATCTGTAAAGATCTCCTATAAAGACAGTCTGTTGAGGATAGTTATGAAAAAACTGGCGTTATCCCTTTCTCTGGTGTTGGCATTTTCCAGCGCTACCGCAGCATTTGCCGCTATTCCACAAAAGATTCGTATCGGTACCGATCCGACTTACGCGCCGTTTGAATCCAAAAATGCACAGGGTGAATTGGTCGGCTTTGATATCGATCTGGCCAAAGAACTGTGCAAACGTATCAACACACAGTGTACGTTCGTGGAAAACCCGCTGGATGCGCTGATTCCATCTTTAAAAGCGAAGAAAATTGATGCCATCATGTCCTCGCTGTCCATCACTGAAAAGCGCCAGCAGGAGATCGCGTTTACCGACAAGCTTTACGCCGCCGATTCCCGTTTGGTGGTGGCGAAGAGCTCGGATATCCAGCCGACCATCGCGTCGCTGAAAGGCAAGCGCGTCGGCGTGCTACAGGGGACAACGCAGGAGACCTTCGGCAACGAGCACTGGGCGCCGAAAGGGATTGAGATCGTCTCTTATCAGGGGCAGGACAACATTTATTCCGATTTGACGGCTGGTCGTATTGATGCGGCGTTCCAGGACGAGGTCGCCGCTAGCGAAGGTTTCCTTAAACAGCCCGTCGGAAAAGACTACAAATTCGGCGGTCCATCGGTGAAAGATGAGAAGTTGTTCGGCGTAGGAACCGGTATGGGGCTGCGCAAAGAGGATAACGAGCTGCGTGAAGCGCTGAACAACGCGTTTGCTGAAATGCGTGCTGACGGTACTTACGAAAAGCTGGCGAAAAAGTACTTTGATTTTGATGTTTATGGCGGTTAATCACCGTCGGTGCAGATAAAGCCCAGAGAATGTTGATCGTCTGCATTGCCTGATGGCGCTGTGCTTGTCAGGCCTACGGGGAGCGTCGTAGGCCTGACAAGCACAGCCGCCATCCGGCGTGATGTGAGGCAAAAATGCAAAAGAGGCTTCTTACTTCACCACACACAACAGGACAGGCTGCATGTTGTACGGGTTTTCAGGCGTAATTTTACAAGGCGCGATCGTCACGCTGGAACTGGCGCTCAGTTCCGTGGTGCTGGCCGTGCTTATCGGTCTCGTCGGCGCGGGGGCGAAGCTTTCGCAAAACCGGGTAACGGGGCTTATTTTTGAAGGGTACACCACCCTGATTCGCGGGGTGCCGGATCTGGTATTAATGCTGCTGATATTTTACGGATTGCAAATCGCGCTTAACGTGGTGACCGATTCGCTGGGTATCGACCAGATAGATATTGATCCGATGGTAGCCGGTATTATCACCCTCGGTTTTATCTACGGCGCCTATTTTACCGAAACCTTTCGCGGCGCATTTATGGCGGTGCCGAAAGGCCATATCGAAGCGGCGACGGCCTTTGGTTTTACCCACGGGAAAACCTTCCGGCGGATTATGTTCCCGGCGATGATGCGTTACGCCCTGCCGGGGATCGGCAATAACTGGCAGGTGATACTCAAAGCGACGGCGCTGGTGTCGCTGCTGGGCCTGGAAGATGTCGTCAAAGCCACGCAGCTTGCCGGTAAAAGTACCTGGGAGCCTTTCTATTTCGCCGTGGTCTGTGGACTTATCTACCTGGTATTTACCACCGTCTCCAATGGTGTGCTGCTCTTACTTGAGCGTCGCTATTCCGTGGGCGTGAAGAGGGCCGATCTGTGATTGAGATTATTCAGGAGTACTGGAAATCCCTGCTGTGGACGGATGGCTATCGTTTTACCGGTGTGGCGATTACGCTGTGGTTGTTAATTTCATCGGTGGTGATGGGCGGTCTTCTGGCGGTGATTCTGGCGGTGGGCCGCGTTTCCAGTAATAAATTCATCCGTTTTCCCATCTGGCTGTTTACGTATATTTTTCGCGGCACGCCGCTGTACGTACAGCTACTGGTGTTCTATTCGGGGATGTATACGCTGGAGATAGTTAAAGGCACTGACCTTCTTAATGCGTTTTTTCGCAGCGGACTGAACTGTACCGTACTGGCGCTGACACTGAATACCTGCGCGTACACCACGGAGATTTTCGCCGGGGCGATTCGCTCGGTGCCGCACGGTGAAATTGAAGCGGCACGGGCCTATGGCTTCTCGTCATTTAAAATGTATCGCTGCATTATTTTGCCGTCGGCATTACGTATCGCCTTGCCTGCCTATAGCAACGAAGTGATTTTAATGCTGCACTCTACGGCGCTGGCGTTTACCGCGACGGTGCCGGATTTGTTGAAAATCGCCCGCGATATTAACTCAGCGACTTACCAGCCGTTTACCGCGTTTGGCATTGCCGCCGTGTTGTATTTACTCATTTCGTATGTCCTGATAAGCCTGTTCCGCCGGGCGGAAAGACGCTGGTTGCAGCACGTGTCCTCTAAATAATTCGAGTAACATGATGTCAGAAAATAAATTAAACGTTATCGATTTGCACAAACGCTACGGCGGTCATGAAGTGCTGAAAGGGGTATCGCTGCAGGCCAGCGCCGGAGATGTGATTAGCATCATCGGCTCGTCCGGCTCCGGTAAAAGCACTTTTTTGCGCTGCATTAACTTCCTCGAAAAACCGAGCGAAGGCGCGATTATCGTGAACGGTCAGAACATTAATCTGGTGCGTGACAAAGACGGACAGCTCAAAGTGGCGGATAAAAATCAGCTACGCTTGTTGCGTACCCGCCTGACGATGGTGTTTCAGCACTTTAACCTCTGGAGCCACATGACGGTGCTGGAAAATGTGATGGAAGCGCCGATTCAGGTACTGGGATTAAGCAAGCACGACGCGCGCGAGCGGGCGCTGAAATATCTGGCGAAGGTGGGGATTGATGAGCGCGCTCAGGGAAAATATCCTGTCCATCTTTCCGGCGGCCAACAGCAGCGCGTTTCTATTGCGCGCGCGCTGGCGATGGAACCTGACGTTTTACTGTTCGATGAACCTACTTCGGCGCTCGATCCTGAACTGGTCGGCGAAGTGTTGCGCATCATGCAACAACTGGCGGAAGAAGGCAAAACGATGGTGGTGGTCACGCATGAAATGGGCTTCGCCCGCCATGTCTCTTCGCACGTTATTTTTCTGCATCAGGGGAAAATTGAAGAAGAGGGCGATCCGGAGCAGGTGTTCGGCAATCCGCAAAGCCCGCGTTTACAGCAGTTCCTGAAAGGCTCGCTGAAATAAAAGAAACCCGGCGGCGCGTCGCTTACCGGGTAGGATAAGGCGCTTTGGGAACTAGCGAATCACATCCGCCAGCGCCTCTTCTAAATCATACCAGCGAAATGCGAATCCGGCGGCTTCAAGCCGTTTTGGCAGCGCCCGCTGTCCGCCCAGTACCAGCACTGACGACTCTCCCATCAATAAGCGAATTGCCGTCGCCGGAATGCGAATAATCGCCGGGCGGCGCAGCGCGCGACCCAGCGCATGAGCAAACTGCTCATTATGGACGGGATACGGCGAGACCATATTGAAGGGACCGCGAAGATCGTTATCCAGCAGCCACAGGATGCCGTTGACCATATCGTCAATGTGAATCCAGGCCAGGTATTGCCGACCATTACCCACCGGACCGCCGAGACCGAGGCGGAACGGCGGAACCATTTTCCCCAGAATCCCGCCTTGCGGCGCCAGGACGACGCCGGTACGCAGCAGACAGACGCGGGTCTGGTCGTTCTGCGCGCGACAGGCAATCTGTTCCCAGAGGGCGCAAAGTTTATGCGTAAATTCATTGTGCGGCGGTTCGTCTTCAGTGACGACAACGTCGCCCAGATCGCCGTAATAGCCCGTGGCGGAGCCGGATATCAACACCGCGGGCGGCGTTGCGCTGGCATGAATTAAATCCACCAACTTTTGCGTGATAGCCCAGCGGCTTTGGCACAACCGTTCTTTTTGTTGCGACGTCCAGCGCTTGTCGGCAATCGGTTCGCCCGCCAGATTGATGATGGCATCAATCTCATTGAGGTGCTCACGTTCCGCCAGCCCTTTCCATAATGTCACTCTGGAATCAAGAATCTGACGCGCGTTATCGGGATTGCGCGTAACGACCGTCACCTGATGCCCCAGTGTTAATAGCCGAGGAATAAGGTGACGCCCAATCAGGCCCGTACCGCCGGTAATCAGAATCTGCATATGACCTCCAGAGTAGGGAGGATTACCTCTTCCCTAATGTCAGGTTTTTAATACGAATAATGGCGTCAGGCTGTGCCATTGCAGGCTTGTTCCGTGTATCAACCTCCACATCATACATGAGAATAGTGCCGCGTTACTCTTTCGTACTGTTACAGTGCAGTTGCGCTTGTAACATAGCGCGCGCTGTCGCAGGACGCGTGCGAATGCGTTCAAACCAGTTATACACCGCCGGGTATGTATCAAGATCGATTCGCTGACGCTGATGCGCGTTAACCCACGGCCAACTGGCGATATCCGCAATACTGTAGTGGTCACCGCCCAACCATGGGGAGGCTTCCAGGCGTTTATTCAGAACGTTGTATAAGCGTTGCGTTTCAACCTGATAGCGTTCAATCGCATAGGGGATTGCCTGCGGCGCAAAGTGGTTAAAGTGATGGTTTTGGCCCAGCATTGGCCCCAACCCGCCGACCTGCCAGAACAACCATTGCAGCGTGGTATGGCGTTCACGCAGCTCCCCGCTAAGCAGTTTGCCGCTTTTTTCCGCCAGGTAGAGAAGAATTTCACCGGATTCAAAAAGACTAAGCGGTTGACCGCCGTCTGTCGGGGCGTGATCGACGATGGCAGGAATTTTATTATTGGGAGAGATAGCCAAAAAATCGGGGCGAAACTGATTGCCCTTGCTGATATCCACTTTTAGCAAACGATACGCCAGCTCCGCCTCTTCCAGAAACAGCGTTATTTTATGCCCGTTGGGCGTGGGGGCGTAGTAAAGGTCAATCATTTTGGCTCCTGCATGTGCGTAAATAGTCTGGGCTGAATTAAGTATAGAAAGCCTCCTGACGTGTGTGAGTTTTCATCAGGTGACAGCAGGCGAAAGACGCTATATTTTGGGGAGAAATCTAATACGCCCTCAAGAGGACATTATGAGTAAGCCTGTTATTGTGCTGTGGTCGGATGCGAACTTTTTCTCTCCCTACGTATTGTCCGCCTGGGTGGAGTTACAAGAAAAAGGGCTTTCCTTTACGCTGAAAACCCGCGATCTGGGCAAGGGAGAACATCTGCAACCTGGCTGGCGGGGATATGCGCTGACGCAGCGCGTACCAGTGCTTGAGACAGACGATTTTGAGCTCAGCGAGTCGTCCGCTATTGCGGAATACCTGGAGGAGCGTTTCGCGCCGCCGCAGTGGGAGCGTATCTACCCGCACGATTTACAAAAACGCGCCCGCGCGCGACAGATTCAGGCGTGGCTACGCAGCGATTTACTGCCGCTTCGCGAAGAACGGCCTACCGACGTGGTGTTTGCCGGGGCGAAAAAAGCGCCGCTAAGCGAGGCTGGAAAAGCCAGCGCGGCAAAACTGTTTGCGACGGCTGAAGCGCTATTGGGGCAGGGAACGCAAAATTTATTTGGCGAATGGTGCATTGCCGATACCGATCTGGCATTGATGATCAATCGTCTGGCGCTGCATGGCGATGACGTGCCGGCGTCGCTGGCGGCGTATGCGACGTTCCAGTGGCAACGTGCTTCCGTACAGCGTTTTATTGCGCTTTCCTCGAAGCGTTCAGGCTGAAAATCTGTTCATATTCCAGTATCATAACGCCGTTTTTCACAACGAGGAGTGAGCGATGAAACTGATGTTCGCATCGGACATTCATGGTTCTTTACCCGCCACGGAACGCGTGCTTGAGCGGTTCGCGCAAAGCGGCGCGCGTTGGCTGGTGATATTGGGCGACGTCCTTAACCACGGCCCGCGAAATGCGCTGCCTGAAGGCTATGCGCCCGCCGAGGTTGCCGAACGCCTGAATGCGGTGGCGACGCAGATTATTGCCGTGCGTGGCAACTGCGATAGCGAAGTGGATCAGATGCTACTGCATTTCCCGATAACTGCGCCGTGGCAGCAAATATTGACGCAAGAGAGGCGGCTATTTTTAACGCATGGGCATCTCTTCGGGCCGACGAATCTGCCCGCTCTGCATGCTGGCGATGTGTTGGTTTATGGTCATACGCATCTGCCGGTGGCGCAACAGCAGGAAGGGCTGTATCACTTTAATCCTGGGTCGGTGAGCATCCCGAAAGGCGGGTATGCGGCAAGCTACGGCATTCTGGATGATAATGTGTTGAGCGTAATCGCACTCAATGATCAAAGTATCATTGCGCAGGTCGCAATTAACTCGTAATTTACCTCACAAACGTAAATGCGCCGTAAGAGCGCCAGAAATAAGAAGGTTTCCTGATGGTGGAACAGCGTCGTTTGGCAAGTACGGAATGGGTGGATATTGTGAATGAAGATAATGAAGTCATTGCACAGTCCAGCCGGGAACAGATGCGTGCGCAACGCTTACGGCATCGTGCGACGTATATCGTCGTTCACGATGGTATGGGTAAAATTCTGGTGCAGCGTCGTACCGAAACAAAAGATTTTTTGCCCGGTATGTTAGATGCTACCGCAGGCGGCGTGGTCCAGGCTGATGAGCAGCTACTGGAATCTGCCCGCCGCGAAGCGGAAGAAGAGTTGGGTATTGCAGGCGTGCCGTTTGCCGAACACGGTCTGTTTTACTTTGAAGACCAACATTGTCGGGTCTGGGGCGCGCTGTTTAGCTGCGTTTCCCACGGGCCTTTTGCGCTTCAGGAAGATGAAGTCAGCGAAGTTTGTTGGCTGACCCCGGAGGAGATCACCGCGCGCTGTGATGAATTTACGCCGGACTCGCTGAAAGCGCTGGCGCTGTGGATGACCCGCAACGCCAAAAACGAAGCCGCGCTTCAGGAGAAACCGGAAGAGACGGAATAAGCATCTTAGCAGCTTTCCCGCATACATAAACTGGAGGCGATGGATTTTCGATCGCTCCAGTTTCCCTGATTTAACCTTTCCAGTAGCGCCCGCCCGGCTTCGCTGCCAATCTTACGATGCGGTACGGCCATTGTTGTTAACGGCGGCTGGCAGACCCGGCTGACATCGCTATCGCCAAACCCGACAACCGCTAAATCGTCCGGAACTTTGATACGCCGTCGTTGGCACTCGTATAACGCGCCGCAGGCCAGCTCATCCGATACGCATACCAGCGCGTCCAGCTCCGGCCACGCCAGTAAAAACTCCGGCAGTTGCGATGCGCCGGTAGAAAAATTGGGCGGCAAGGCGGCATTAATTACCCGGTTGGGCGACATATGGTGGCGCAGCATCGCTTTGTACCAGCCATGCAGATGTTGCTGAAAAATCCACTGCTCCTGATTGGCGCACAGCAGTCCGATATTCTGATAACCGCGCTGAATCAGCATTTCCGTCAGCTCATACATTGCCGCAACGTTATCAATGCCGATATTCATATCAATAGGATCGCTGCGAATCGCGCCCATCTCCATCACCGGGATAGAGGCATTTTTCAGCCACTGGCGCACGGTATCGCTATGTTCGACGCTAAGCAGAATCGCCGCGGCAATGTTGGAAGCCAGCAGCGTTTCGAGCAGCTTCTCCTCTTGCTCTACGCGATGCTGCGATTCCGCCAGCATAATCTGGTAGCCTGCGGGCTGTAAAATCTGTTGCAGCCCGGCAAACATTTCAGAACACCCCGCTTCCGCAAGGTTCGGTACGACCATCGCGATGGTGTGCGAGGAGGCAGACGCCAGTGCGCTGGCGGCGAGATTAGGCATATAGCCCAGCTCATGCACTGCCGCTTCGATTTTTTCCCGGAGTTTATCAGAGACCTGTTCCGGCGTACGTAAGGCTCGTGATACGGTCATCGTGCCTACACCGGCAAGTTGGGCTACATCGGCGATAGTCACTTTACCAGTACTACGCCGTTTACGGGGTATCGACATACAAATTCCTGCGTCATTACAACATGTTGAGATGCTTTTTTATTGTCGTTCTTTGCTTCGCATGACTGGCAGTATACGCCTTAAATCCTTTTTTTTGCTGTGATTTCACACGATGATTTTAATTTGATAGCGCTATCACAATTCTGAGTAATAGTCTCTGGTAGCGCTATCTTTGTGATAACGATCGCAGCTAATATCGAATGGCTTGAATAAAGTTTGTTCATAATTTGATACACCGTGGGGGCGAATAACATGCTGGGAACCTGGTTATCTGACGCAACCATCACGCTTCAGGAGAGCGTGGAAACGTGGCCGCAGGCGCTGGAAATTTGCGGCAAACCCCTGCTGGACGCAGGCGTTATCGCACCGGAATACATTACGGCGATTGTTCAGCAGCACCAAAAGCTTGGGCCGTATTATGTATTAGCGCCGGGGTTAGCGATGCCGCATGCGAGGCCGGAAGAGGGGGCGAAAGGGTTAGGTTTATCGTTACTGAAACTACAGCGCGGCGTTTCATTTGGCGCAGACGAGTTCGATCCGGTTGACATCATTATTATGCTGGCGGCGCCTGATAAGCACAGTCATATCGAAATGATATCGGCGCTGGCGGAATTATTTTCCAGTGATGTAGATATGGAAAAATTACATCAGGCAAAAAACCTGGAGGACATTAAAACGATTATTGACCGTTTCTGATTTTATTACATTTCTTTTGCTGTAAATAACATTGCGCCCGTGCGTGATGCAGACCGACTCTACTTTTAAAAGGTGACAATAATGAAAATCATGGCAATTTGCGGTTCCGGCCTGGGTAGTAGTTTTATGGTAGAAATGAACATTAAAAAAGTATTAAAGAAACTCAATATTGACGCCGAGGTGGAACACTCCGATCTCTCATCGGCCACGCCCGGGGCCGCCGATCTTTTTGTAATGGCCAAAGATATCGCGGCCAGCGCCAGCGTACCGGAAAGCCAACTGGTGGTGATCAATAACATCATCGACATCAACGAACTGGAAACGCAACTGCGCGCATGGTTCGCTAAACAATAATTTTTGCTGGCGAGGTGGATATGTTTATCCTTGAAACGCTGAATTTTGTTGTTGATATTTTAAAAGTGCCATCGGTGCTTGTAGGGTTAATTGCTCTTATTGGTCTGGTGGCGCAAAAAAAAGCGTTTTCCGATGTGGTAAAAGGCACGATTAAAACTATTTTAGGTTTTATTGTGCTTGGCGGCGGCGCAACCGTACTGGTGGGTTCATTAAACCCGCTGGGTGGTATGTTTGAACACGCTTTTAATATTCAGGGCATAATTCCTAATAATGAAGCGATAGTCTCAATCGCGCTGGAGAAATATGGCGCGTCCACGGCGTTAATTATGGCATTTGGTATGGTGGCCAATATTGTCGTGGCGCGCTTTACGCGTCTTAAATATATCTTTTTGACCGGGCATCACACCTTTTACATGGCCTGTATGATTGGCGTAATCCTGACCGTGGCGGGTTTCGAGGGCGTAGGGCTGGTATTCACCGGATCGCTGATCCTGGGACTGGTGATGGCCTTCTTCCCGGCGTTGGCCCAGCGCTATATGAGGCGGATTACCGGCACCGATGACATTGCGTTTGGTCACTTTGGTACCCTGGGATATGTGCTTTCCGGCTGGATTGGCAGCCTGTGTGGTAAAGGCTCCCGCTCTACGGAAGAGATGAACCTGCCGAAAAACCTCAGTTTTTTGCGCGACAGTTCTATCTCAATTTCGCTGACCATGATGATTATCTATCTGATCATGGCAGTCAGCGCAGGGCGTGACTATGTCGAAGCGACGTTTAGCGGTGGGCAAAACTATCTGGTGTACGCCATCATCATGGCGATCACCTTCGCCGCCGGCGTGTTCATCATTCTACAAGGCGTTCGTCTGATTCTGGCGGAAATTGTTCCGGCCTTTACCGGTTTTTCAGAAAAACTGGTGCCAAACGCACGACCGGCGTTGGACTGTCCGGTGGTGTATCCCTATGCCCCTAACGCGGTGCTGATTGGCTTCCTGTTCAGCTTCCTCGGTGGACTGGTGGGACTTTTCCTGCTCGGACAGATGAAGCTTGTGCTGATCCTGCCTGGCGTAGTGCCGCACTTCTTTACCGGCGCGACCGCAGGCGTCTTTGGCAATGCCACCGGCGGTCGTCGTGGCGCGATGATCGGCGCATTTGCTAATGGGTTATTAATCACTTTCCTGCCAGTGCTGTTACTGCCGGTTCTCGGCGCGATCGGCTTCGCCAATACCACGTTCTCGGATGCTGACTTTGGCGCAATCGGTATTTTGCTGGGCAACCTGGCGCGTTATCTGTCGCCGATGGCTATCACGGGGCTGGTGGTGGCGCTATTTGCGCTACTGGTGGCGTACAACGTGTTGGCCAAAAACAAAAAAGCGAATGCCGAAGTGCAGGAAAATAGCGGAGCGAAAGAATGAACGTAACCGAAATCACCCAACTGGCGCGCGAGATTCGCGTCGCCACGCTCAAATCCTTAACCCATCTTGGCTTTGGTCACTATGGCGGCAGCATGTCGGTAGTAGAAACTCTGGCGGTTCTGTACGGCGCGGTGATGAAAATCGACCCTGCCGACCCGGACTGGCCGGAGCGTGATTACTTCGTGCTGTCGAAAGGCCATGCGGGCCCCGCCTTGTACAGTACCCTGGCGATTAAAGGCTATTTCCCGCGCGAAGAGCTGAATACGCTTAACCAGAACGGCACCCGTCTGCCCAGCCATCCGGATCGGCTAAAAACGCGCGGCGTGGACGCCACGACCGGCTCACTGGGACAGGGTATCTCTATTGCGGGCGGTATGGCGCTGTCGCATAAACTGGCGCGGCGACCCAACCGGGTATTTTGCATTGTCGGCGATGGGGAGTTGAATGAAGGGCAGTGCTGGGAGGCGTTTCAGTTTATTGCCCACCACCGCCTGAATAATCTGACCGTTTTCATTGACTGGAACAAACAGCAGCTTGATGGCGAGCTGGAGGAGATTATCAATCCGTTCGATCTGGAAGGGAAATTCCGCGCGTTTGGTTTCGATGTCGTCACCGTCAAAGGCGATGATATCGCCGGGCTACTGGCGGTCGTTCAGCCAGTGCCGCCCGCCGATGCCCAACCACGGGTAGTGATCCTTGACAGCATTAAAGGGCAGGGGGTGCCATGCCTGGAGCAGTTAACGAATTCTCACCATTTACGCCTGACGGATGACATGAAGCAGACGCTCAATGAGGCCATTCATCAACTGGAGGTCACGCATGATTAAGCTTGCGCCCGCAGGGCTTAAAGACGATATCGAAATGCGCAAAGTTTACGCCGGTTTTGTCGCCAGGCAGATTGAGGCCGGAAGCCCAATTATTGCGCTTGAGGCTGATTTAATGAGCTCGATGGCGATGGACAGCGTGGCGCGTGACTACCCGCAGCATGTCATTAACTGCGGTATTATGGAGGCGAATGTGATTGGCACGGCGGCGGGACTGGCGCTGACCGGTCGCAAACCGTTTGTGCATACCTTTACCGCTTTTGCCAGCCGTCGCTGTTTTGACCAGCTCTTTATGGCGCTGGATTATCAGCGTAACAACGTCAAAGTGATCGCCTCCGATGCCGGAGTGACGGCGTGCCATAACGGTGGCACCCATATGTCTTTTGAAGATATGGGGATTGTTCGCGGGCTGGCGCACTCCGTAGTACTGGAGGTGACGGATGCGGTGATGTTCGCGGATATTTTACGCCAGCTAATGGACCTGGACGGTTTTTACTGGCTGCGTACCATCCGTAAGCAGGCGCCGAGTATCTATGCGCCAGGCTCTACCTTTACCATTGGCAAGGGCAACGTACTGCGCGAAGGCGATGATATTACGCTTATCGCTAACGGCATTATGGTGGCTGAGGCGCTGGAGGCGGCGCGCCAACTGGAGCAGGAAGGCGTGAGCGCTGCGGTCATTGATATGTTCACCTTAAAGCCTATCGATCGCATGTTGGTGAAAAACTACGCGGAAAAAACGCGGCGTATCGTCACTTGTGAAAACCACAGCATCCATAATGGACTAGGGTCAGCGGTGGCGGAAGTACTGGTGGAAAATTGCCCGGTGCCGATGCGCCGTGTTGGCGTCAAAGAGCGTTATGGGCAGGTAGGAACGCAGGATTTCTTACAAAAAGAGTACGGACTCACCGCCGCCGCGATTGTAGAAGCAGCGAAATCAATGCTTTAATCATGGAGATATTGCCGGATGACGCTGATGCTCATCCGGCATTTTGGATCAATGATATCCCATCATCTGCGCGCCAATGACGACTACACTGGACATAATAAACAGCAGTCCCAGCAGCGACGCCCCCACTTTAAGCCAGTTGCGAAAATCGACCCGGCACACGCCCAGCGTGGCCATCAGCGAGGCCGATGTCGGATAGATAATATGGCTGAAGCCATCACCAAACTGGAAGGCCAGGACAGTCACCTGACGGTTAACGCCGACCAGATCGCCGAGCGGCGCCAGCAATGGCATGGTTAACGCCGCCTGACCCGAACCGGACGTTACAAAGAAATTAAATACCGCCTGGAAGAGCAGCATAAACCAGGCGGCGATAGCATTATTAAGCCCGCTGATGCCATGCGCGATACTATTAAGCAGCGTATTAAGCACGCTGGGTTCCCCGGCTTCGCCATTGCCGACCAGCAGCAGAATGCCTTTGGCAAAACCCACCAGTAACGCGGGCGCGATCATCATTCTCGCCCCTTCGGTGAATGAGGACGCCATTACGTTGACCGTCATGCCGTTGAGGCGGAAGATAACGCCGATGAGGCCGATCACCACGCCCATGGTGAAAAACTGGCTGGCGATTTCCGGAATAAACCAGGCGTGGACAATCACGCCCCAGACGACCCAAATCATTACGCCGGTCAGGACCAGCAGTACCAGCCAGTCACCGAAGGTGAAAGGGCGCTGGACGACTTCATCCTGCTGTTCGCGGAAATAGCGATCGGATTCGTGGACGCGGGAAAGCTGCGGATTCTTTTTCACGCGTGAGGCGTAGACCAGGGTAAAAACCAGCCCAATCAGCGTGGCGACAACCCAGACCACAATACGCAGCCCGGAGCCGGAAAGTACCGGTACGCCGGCAATCCCCTGGGCGACGACCACGCAGAAGGGATTCATCCACGAACTGGCAAAGCCAATTTGGGTGGCGATATAGGTCACCAGGACAGTGGTAATGCTGTCATAGCCCAGCCTGACCATCAGCGGGGCAATGATAATCGCAAAGGCGACCGCTTCTTCGCCCATGCCAAATACGGCGCCCCCTAATGAAAAGAGGACAAATAGCACCGGAATAAACAGGACTTCGTTGCCCCGCGTGTGGCGAATCAGCGCCAGAATGCCGTTATCCACGGTGCCGGTACGCATCACGATGCCGAATGCGCCGCCAATCACCAACATAAACATAATGATGCCGACGGCAGTGCCAAATTTCGATCCGGATGTTAACCCTTCAAACGGAAAATTCATCAGCCCCGGTCTCTCATCGCCAGTGGTGAAAAATTGTACGCGATGATACTGCGCTTCCCCGGCCTCATTGGTCACAATGCGAAAAGAGTGCGGATCGACGACTTTGCGGGTTTTTGTCTGACCATCGACCTGATACTGCACTTCCTGGCTATCAAACATCCCAACGGGCACGACCCAAGTGGCGATACTGGTTAAAATGGCGACAAAAAAGATGATGACCAGCGTATCGGGCATCGCCCATTTTCTGGCTGGTTTTGATTCTGTAACGACAGACATGACGGACTATCCCTGTTGCAAAGCAAAGAGGCTAAGTATGAGAAGAAGGGAATAGTTATTCATTGATGCAGCGCAGTTAAGCAAAAAATTCCGGGTTTGCATGGTAAATAGCAGAATGCCGAATGGCGATGCTAACGCGTCTTATCCGGCCTACAACGGTATCTCATCTGTAGGCCGGACAAGGCGTTCACGCCACCATCCGGCATTGGCTTTTACTGTTACTGCTGCTGTTGAGAAGCCTGGATCGCCGTCAGGGCGATGGTGTAGACGATATCGTCAACCAGCGCGCCACGGGACAGGTCGTTCACCGGCTTGCGCATACCCTGCAACATCGGCCCGATGGAGATCAGGTCGGCAGAACGCTGTACCGCTTTGTAGGTGGTATTACCGGTGTTCAGATCCGGGAAGATGAACACGGTAGCGCGACCAGCAACCGGCGAGTTCGGCGCTTTGGATTTCGCTACGTCAGCCATAACCGCGGCGTCGTACTGCAACGGACCGTCGATCATCAGGTCAGGACGTTTTTCCTGCGCCAGACGCGTCGCTTCGCGTACTTTCTCTACGTCGCTGCCCGCGCCAGAGGTGCCGGTGGAGTAGGAGAGCATCGCGACACGCGGTTCGATACCGAAGGCAATAGCGGAATCCGCAGACTGAATCGCGATTTCTGCCAGTTGTTCAGCAGTCGGGTCTGGGTTGATTGCGCAGTCGCCGTAAACGTAAACCTGTTCCGGCAGCAACATGAAGAACACAGAAGAGACCAGAGAACTGCCCGGCGCCGTTTTAATAAGCTGCAGCGGCGGACGGATGGTGTTGGCGGTGGTATGAACCGCGCCGGAAACCAGACCGTCGACTTCGTCCTGCTCCAGCATCAGCGTGCCGAGCACCACGTTGTCTTCCAGCTGCTCACGGGCAACCGGTTCGGTCATGCCTTTGCTCTTACGCAGCTCAACCAGGCGGGCGACATAGCTTTCACGCACCACTTCCGGATCGACGATTTCAATGCCTGCGCCCAGCTCAACGCCCTGGGATGCCGCGACGCGGTTGATTTCATCCGGGTTGCCAAGCAGTACGCAAGTGGCGATGCCGCGTTCAGCGCAGATTGCCGCCGCTTTGACGGTACGCGGTTCGTCGCCTTCCGGCAGCACTACGCGTTTACCGGCTTTACGCGCCAGCTCAGTCAGTTGGTAGCGGAACGCTGGCGGAGAGAGACGACGGCTACGTTCGGAAGTGGCGGTCAGCGACTCGATCCAGTCAGCGTTAACGTAGTTCGCGACATATTCCTGAACTTTCTCGATGCGTTCGTGGTCATCAACCGGGACTTCCAGATTGAAGCTTTGCAGGCTCAGCGAGGTCTGCCAGGTGTTGGTGTTCACCATAAAGACCGGCAGGCCAGTGGCGAATGCGCGTTCGCACAGTTTAGAAATGCGCGCGTCCATTTCATAGCCGCCGGTCAGCAGCAGGGCGCCGATTTCTACGCCGTTCATCGCGGCCAGGCAAGCAGCGACCAGGACGTCCGGACGGTCAGCGGAGGTCACTAACAACGACCCTGCGCGGAAATGTTCCAGCATATGCGGAATACTACGCGCGCAGAACGTGACGGATTTAACGCGGCGGGTTTTGATATCGCCTTCGTTAATGATGGTTGCGTTCAGGTGACGCGCCATATCGATAGCGCGGGTCGCAATCAGGTCGAAGCTCCACGGCACCGCGCCCAGAACCGGCAGCGGGCTGGATTCCTGCAGTTTAGCAGGATCGATTTTGATCACCTGGGCTTTGGAAGAGTCGTCAAAGATCTCCGACAGATCCGGGCGAGTACGGCCTTGTTCATCAACCGGCGCATTCAGTTTGTTGACGATAACGCCGGTGATGTTGGTGTTTTTCGCGCCGCCGAAGCTGCTGCGCGTCAGTTCGATACGTTCGTTCAGCTGTTCTGGCGTGTCGGTACCCTGAGACATGACAAAAACGATTTCCGCATTCAGCGTTTTCGCGATTTCATAGTTCAGAGACTGAGCGAACTGATGTTTACGGGTCGGAACCAGACCTTCAACCAGCACCACTTCCGCGTCTTTGGTATTCGCGTGGTAGTTTGCGATGATCTCTTCCATCAGCACGTCTTTCTGGTTGCTGGAGAGCAGAGATTCAACGTGGCTCATCTTCAGCGGTTCAGCCGCGGGCAGGGTAGAGTTCGCGCGAACGATAGTGGTGGTCTGGTCAGGCGCATCGCCGCCAGCGCGAGGCTGGGCGATAGGCTTAAAGACGCTCAGACGAACGCCTTTGCGTTCCATAGCACGGATGACGCCGAGGCTGACGCTGGTCAGGCCGACGCTGGTTCCGGTAGGGATCAGCATAATAATACGGGACACGGTTTATCCTCTTTCGTTACCGCCAGGCTCAGGCGGGATACAAAACAGCACCGCCAGCTAGGCTGGCGGTGTAAAATCAGGCAGTCAGACGGCTCGCGTCTTGCGCGATGACCAGTTCTTCGTTGGTTGGGATCACCACCGCAGGGCGAGTGCCTTCTTTGTTGATGAAACCAGATTTGCCGAAGCGGGCTGCCAGGTTACGTTCGTGGTCGACTTCAAAGCCCAGCACGCCGAGTTTACCCAGAGACAGTTCACGAACCATCGCGGCGTTTTCACCGATACCGCCGGTGAACACGACTGCATCCAGACGACCGTCCATCAGAGCGGTGTAAGAACCGATGTATTTCGCCAGGCGGTGGCAGTAAACGTCCATCGCACGTTTTGCGTCTTCTTTGGTGGCGTAGTTGTCTTCAACATAACGGCAGTCGCTGGTCACTTCAGTCAGACCCAGCAGACCGGACTCTTTGGTCAGCATTTTGTTGATCTGATCCACGCTCATGCCCAGAGTGTCGTGCAGGTGGAAGATAATCGCAGGGTCGATATCGCCGGAACGGGTACCCATGACCAGGCCTTCCAGCGGGGTCAGACCCATAGAGGTATCCACGCATTTACCGTTACGGATAGCGGAAACAGAACCGCCGTTGCCCAGGTGGCAGGTGATAATGTTCAGTTCTTCTACCGGCTTGTTCAGAATTTTTGCCGCTTCCTGAGTCACATAGAAGTGGCTGGTGCCGTGTGCGCCATAGCGACGAACGCCGTGTTCTTTATACAGGCTGTACGGCAGGGCATACAGGTAAGACTCTTCTGGCATGGTCTGATGGAAGGCAGTGTCGAATACTGCAACGTTTTTATCTTTCAGCTGCGGGAAAGATTTCAGCGCTTCGGCGATACCAATCAGGTGAGCCGGGTTATGCAGCGGTGCGAAAGAGGCGGAATCTTTGATGCCCTGAATGACGGACTCATCAATGACGACGGAGCGGGTATACTTCTCGCCGCCGTGTACGATACGGTGACCAATTGCAGTTAACTGCGCAGACAGTTCTGGTTTTTGTGCCAGAATAGTGTTAACGATAAAGTTTAGCGCTTCACTGTGAGCGGCGCCTGCACCTAAAGCCGCTTCTTGTTTACTGCCGTCCATTTTCCATTTGATGCGTGCTTCTGGCAGATGGAAACATTCGGCTAAACCAGAAAGGTATTCATCACCGTTAACTGCATCAATAATTGCAAATTTCAGTGAAGAACTACCGCAGTTCAGAACCAGTACTAACTTACTCGACATGGAAGTACCTATTTATGATACGTGGCTAAAAAAACGTCAGTGAGCCATAGAGCGTAGCGCATGATAGCCCTGACATTTATGATTAACATCATGCGCAGGAGTTTTTTTGGGCATGATGGAAGAAATACCTTTGAGTCTATGCCATTTTGCGTATTTTTCAGCCAATGGCATACTATGTATAATATTGACGACTCAATGCTTTTAAACTACCGGCCTTTGACAGGCCGACACAGGATACCTGATAGTGGGTATCGAAGACAAAATGTTTTGAACGTTGTCCCTCGCAGTTGCTGTTTTGCACAAATTTTTTAAATTTTATATGTGAAGTTGAGGTAGGCCATGTCGACACCGGATAATCGCTCCGTAAATTTTTTTAGCTTATTCCGCCGGGGGCAGCACTACGCGAAGACGTGGCCGATGGAAAAGCGGCTGGCACCCGTTTTCGTCGAAAACCGCGTAATTCGTATGACTCGCTATGCCATACGATTTATGCCGCCTGTCGCGGTCTTTACGTTATGCTGGCAGATAGCGCTGGGCGGTCAGTTAGGTCCGGCCGTGGCGACCGCCCTGTTCGCCCTGAGCTTGCCCATGCAGGGATTATGGTGGTTAGGGAAACGTTCCGTGACGCCATTGCCGCCTTCAATCCTCAACTGGTTTTACGAAGTTCGCGGCAAATTGCAGGAAGCCGGACAAGCGCTGGCGCCGGTAGAAGGAAAGCCGGATTACCAGGCATTAGCTGACACGCTTAAGCGCGCCTTCAAACAACTGGATAAAACTTTCCTGGATGATTTGTAATTGACCCCGGATTACGCATATAAAAGAAGGCATACCAATGCCTTCTTTTTTTCATCGCCATAGCGTGATACAGGAGTTCAAAATGGAAATGACCAACGCGCAACGTCTGATTTTGTCTAACCAGTACAAAATGATGACGATGCTCGATCCCACCAACGCCGAGCGTTACCGTCGCTTACAAACAATTATTGAACGTGGCTACGGCCTGCAGATGCGCGAGCTGGATCGCGAGTTTGGCGAGCTAACGGAAGAGACCTGTCGTACCATCATCGATATTATGGAGATGTACCATGCGCTGCACGTCTCCTGGACCAACCTCAAAGATACGCAAGCCATCGACGAACGTCGCGTCACCTTCCTGGGGTTTGACGCCGCGACGGAAGCGCGCTACCTCGGCTATGTCCGTTTTATGGTGAATATAGAAGGGCGCTACACTCACTTTGACGCCGGGACGCACGGCTTTAATGCCCAGACGCCGATGTGGGAAAAATACCAGCGGATGTTGAATGTCTGGCACGCCTGTCCGCGTCAGTACCACCTGAGCGCGAATGAAATCAATCAAATCATTAATGCCTGAGGAGGTTCGCGTGCAGTGTAAAGGCTTTCTGTTTGATCTGGATGGAACGTTGGTTGACTCATTACCTGCCGTTGAACGCGCGTGGTGTAACTGGGCCGATCGCTTTAACCTTGCTCATGATGAGGTGCTGGGCTTTATTCATGGCAAACAGGCGATGACCTCGTTGCGGCATTTTATGGCGGGTAAATCGGAGGCGGAAATTGCCGCTGAGTTTACGCGCCTGGAGCAAATAGAAGCCACTGAAACCGCAGGGATCACCGCGTTGCCGGGGGCAGCCGATTTACTTAATCACCTGAATAAAGCGGGCATTCCGTGGGCTATCGTTACCTCCGGTTCAATGCCGGTCGCGCGTGCGCGCCATCAGGTCGCGGGCCTTCCCGCGCCAGAGGTGTTTGTCACCGCCGAACGAGTCAAACGCGGCAAACCGGAGCCGGATGCGTATTTGCTCGGCGCACAACTGCTTGGCCTGGCCCCTCAGGAGTGCGCCGTAGTGGAAGATGCCCCGGCTGGCGTGCTGTCCGGGCTGGCTGCGGGCTGCCATGTCATTGCGGTCAATGCGCCGGTCGACACGCCGCGTCTGGCGGATGTTGATTTTGTGTTGGATAGCCTGACGCAATTGTCGGTCGCTAAACAACCAAACGGTGATGTGGTGGTGTTAAGAAAGACCTGATCATGATATCGCCCCGCCCTGGCGGGGCATATTTATGGCAGAATCGCATTATCTTCTCATCTGACAAGGATATGTTGTGAACGGTGAATTGATTTGGGTTCTCTCTTTACTGGCGGTTGCCGTTGTGCTGTTTGCGACGGGCAAAGTACGTATGGATGCGGTGGCTTTATTCGTCATTGTTGCTTTTGTCCTTAGTGGTACCTTGACCCTTCCGGAAGCCTTTTCCGGCTTCAGCGATCCGAATGTCATTCTTATCGCCGCCTTATTTATTATTGGCGACGGTCTTGTGCGTACCGGCGTTGCTACGGTGGTCGGTACCTGGCTGGTTAAAATGGCGGGCAGCAGTGAAATCAAGATGCTGGTTTTACTGATGATCACTGTCGCCGGGCTTGGCGCTTTCATGAGTTCAACCGGCGTGGTGGCGATTTTTATCCCCGTTGTTCTTAGCGTTTCTATGCATATGCAGACCTCGCCTTCGCGCCTGATGATGCCGCTTAGCTTTGCCGGGCTTATCAGCGGAATGATGACGCTGGTGGCGACGCCGCCGAACCTGGTGGTTAACAGTGAACTGCTGCGTGAAGGCCTGCACGGGTTCAGCTTTTTTAGCGTGACGCCGCTGGGGGTAGTGGTGCTGGCGCTCGGCATTGTTTATATGCTGGTGATGCGCTTCATGCTAAAAGGCGATACGCCCGGACAACAGGCCGGTAAGCGGCGCACTTTCCGCGATCTTATCCGTGATTACCGCCTGACGGGACGCGCTCGCCGTCTGGCGATTCGCCCCGGTTCGCCGATGGTGGGACAGCGGCTGGACGACCTTAAACTGCGCGAACGTTACGGCGCCAATGTTATCGGCGTTGAACGCTGGCGGCGCTTTCGGCGGGTTATCGTCAATGTGAACGGCGTATCGGAGTTTCGTGCTCGCGACGTTCTGCTGATTGATATGTCGGCGGCGGAGGTTGACCTCAGAGAGTTTTGCGCCGAACAACTGCTGGAACCGATGGTATTGCGTGGAGAATATTTTTCCGATCAGGCGTTAGATGTCGGAATGGCGGAAATTTCGCTTATTCCGGAGTCTGAACTGATAGGCAAGTCGGTGCGGGAAATCGCCTTCCGTACACGTTACGGGCTGAATGTGGTCGGCCTGAAACGCGACGGCGTCGCGCTGGAAGGATCGCTGGCCGATGAGCCGTTATTGATGGGCGATATCATTCTGGTTGTGGGGAACTGGAAGTTAATCAGCCAGCTTGGGCAAAAAGGTCGCGACTTTGTGGTGCTGAATATGCCGGTCGAGGTCAGCGAAGCCTCTCCAGCGCACAGCCAGGCGCCGCACGCCATTTTCTGCCTGGTACTTATGGTGGCGCTGATGTTAACCGATGAAATTCCCAACCCGATCGCGGCGATTATCGCCTGCCTGCTGATGGGGAAATTTCGCTGTATTGATGCTGAAAGCGCCTATAAAGCGATCCACTGGCCGAGTATTATTTTGATTGTGGGTATGATGCCGTTTGCGCTGGCGTTGCAAAAAACCGGCGGCGTCTCTCTGGTGGTGAAAGGGTTAATGGATATCGGCGGCGGCTATGGGCCGTATATGATGCTGGGATGCCTGTTCGTGCTGTGCGCCGCCATAGGGTTGTTTATTTCTAACACGGCAACGGCGGTGCTGATGGCGCCGATTGCGCTGGCGGCGGCGAAGTCAATGGGCGTATCGCCCTATCCGTTTGCGATGGCGGTGGCGATGGCGGCATCCGCCGCCTTTATGACGCCGGTTTCATCGCCGGTCAATACGCTGGTTCTGGGGCCGGGAAACTATAGCTTTAGCGATTTTGTGAAGCTTGGCGTGCCGTTCACGCTTATTGTGATGGCGGTCTGTATTGTGATGATTCCGATGTTGTTCCCGTTTTAACCATAGGCTGGAAAATGCCTGATGGCGCTACGCTTATCAGGCCTACGCTGGTGAACGTTGCGCCACGCCGGATAAGGCACAGCCGCCATCCGGCAACTAAAGCGGTGAATCCTGGCTTATCTCGTCAAGAGAAAGATGGAAACTTGGCACGAACACCGCCATAAAATAGTCCATCTCCTGGCTACGACGTGATTCCAGCGTTTTTTCCAGCCGCGTTTTCGCCAGCAAAAACTCATTATTCCCCGCCGATAACTCTTCCAGACATTTCAGGTAGGCGCAAAGCGCATCGGCCTGTTTCACGATTGCCTGTTCTTCTTCGCTCCAGGCATTCTCATCAATAAGCGGTGCGAAAATATCGCGTAATTCATCCGGTGCCATATCAACCAGCTTTTGCTGGGCGATTTTTTCGATCGCTTTATATTCCTGGGCTATCTGGGAATTAAAATATTTTACCGGCGTTGGCAGATCGCCGGTCAGTACTTCCGAGGCATCGTGATACATCGCCAGAAGCGCGATACGTTCAGCATTGAGCTGACCGCCAAATTTACGGTTTTTTATCGCCGCCAACGCATGGGCGACCATCGCCACCTGCAGGCTATGTTCGGAGACGTTTTCCGTACGCACGTTACGCATCAGCGGCCAGCGGTTAATCAACTTCATGCGGGAGAGATGGGCGAAAAAATGGCTCTGCTTCATAGATTACCTTTTGTTTTCACTGCGGCAGACTTCATTGTGCGGGGAGGGAGATGAAGATGCAATTCAGGCTACCAAAGTAGCCTGAATTTAATATTATTGATGGTAGCCTGAGAGGAAGCGCCCAAAGCGGTTGATGGCCATCTCCAGGTCATCTTCACGTGGTAGCGTCACAATACGGAAGTGATCCGGCCACGGCCAGTTAAAGGCGGTCCCTTGCACCAGCAGCACCTTTTCCTGTAGCAGGAAGTCCAGCACCATCTTCTGGTCGTCGTGAATATTAAAACGTTTAGCGTCGATCCTGGGGAACATGTACAACGCGCCGCGCGGTTTCACGCAGGAAACGCCGGGGATATCGTTAATCAACTCCCAGGCGCGGTTACGTTGTTCATACAGACGACCGCCCGGCAGGATAAATTCGCTAATGCTTTGATAGCCGCCGAGCGCGGTCTGAATGGCGTGTTGCGCCGGGACGTTGGCACACAACCGCATTGAGGCTAACATCTCCAGCCCTTCAATATAGCCCTTCGCATGTTTTTTCGGCCCGTTCAATACCATCCAGCCCTGACGGAATCCGGCGACGCGATAGGTTTTAGACAGACCGTTAAAGGTGATAGTTAGCAGGTCAGGCGCCAGTGCGGCGATAGAGTGATGTTCGGCATCGTCATAGAGAATCTTGTCATAAATTTCATCGGCGAAGATGATGAGATTATGCTCGCGCGCAATGGTGACAATTTCCATCAACAATTCTTTAGAATAGACGGCGCCAGTAGGGTTGTTTGGATTAATAATGACAATGCCGCGCGTACGTGGGGTGATTTTGGCGCGGATATCGTCAAGATCCGGGAACCAGTCGGAAGATTCATCGCAAAGATAATGTACCGCCTTGCCGCTGGAAAGCGATACTGCCGCCGTCCATAATGGATAGTCGGGCGCGGGAACCAGCATTTCATCGCCACTGTTAAGCAATGCCTGCATCGCCTGAACGATCAGTTCGGAAACGCCGTTACCGATATAGATATCTTCCACGGTCACATCGCGCATTCCACGGGCCTGATAATGCTGCATAATCGCTTTACGGGCGGAATAAAGCCCTTTCGAGTCGCAATATCCTTGCGCCGTCGGCAAATTACGAATGACATCGACCAGAATTTCGTCCGGCGCTTCGAATCCGAAGGGGGCAGGGTTGCCGATATTCAGTTTAAGAACTTTATTACCTTCTTCTTCAAGGCGTTTCGCTTCTTTCAGAACGGGACCACGAATGTCATAACAGACATTTTCGAGTTTGCTGGATTTTTCAATGGGGGACATGAATCTTGACCTTTTAGCTGTTATTGCCACTCCCTGCCGTGGAAGTCAGCACGAAACAATGTACTCCCACGACGGTGAGTTTTGAAGAGTTGGCAGAAGAAGAATTTGTTTATTTTTAACGCGCTTTCTCGTTGTTTAAAACTCTACAAAATCATTTTTACAGGTTTATTTTCTGTTTTTATTCATACATGTGGTTTTTTATTCTGCTTTATTGCTTGTGATGTGGTGTTTTATTTTGCTGAAAGTTGTCTGTTTTATGAGAGATAAGCATTCATCATTAGTGTAGCGTCGGCTATTTCGGAAATACTGAGCATTAACGGTGAAATGAGAAGGTTAGACCTTTCCGGCGCTAGGCGGTGTGAAACTATTGTTAAGTATAATTAATGAATGGTGGAAATCTTAATTAATTATTATTTAATATTTAAAAAGCATTTACTAAAGCCGTAATAATATCTTGCTGGTCCGATTAGTATAACATATCCCAGATTAAGATTATTCGTAATAATACTTATAAATATAGCGGTTTTAGGTTAAGATAATGATCCGAAACGGGGGCGTAGTCTGCGTTGTCTGCTAATTTTTATGACGCGAGTTTATACATAACCTATTGTTCAATATATTGTTTTTGTATCATTGCATGTCAGTAAACTATTTGACGCTGTTACAAAATTTACACGTCCATCATTAGCAGAAATCTGTAGACGCCTAAAGGTATGACACATTCTCTTCGATATATCCCGATAGGTTGCATTCGGTATTATATCGGCAAGTAAGAGAAGTGTTTTGGTCGTATTTTCAATTACATTCTAACATTTACCTGGGTAACCAGGTGGTACTGCGAAGGATGCACATTACAAATGGAATTGCTTGTTTCTGAATGCACAGCATTAACCAGGTCAGCCCGATATGACCCGCCAGTAAGTGAAAAATTATGATAAATGCAAATCGTCCGATAATTAACCTCGATCTCGATCTGCTGAGAACGTTCGTGGCTGTTGCCGATCTGAACACCTTCGCCGCGGCGGCTGCTGCGGTATGTCGTACTCAGTCTGCGGTCAGTCAGCAAATGCAGCGTCTTGAGCAACTCGTGGGAAAGGAATTGTTCGCCCGCCATGGTCGTAACAAACTTTTGACCGAACACGGTATCCAGCTTCTGGGGTACGCCAGAAAAATCCTGCGTTTTAATGATGAAGCGTGTTCATCATTAATGTTTAGTAATCTTCAGGGGGTGTTAACAATCGGCGCTTCTGATGAATCAGCTGACACTATCCTGCCTTTTTTGCTTAGCCGAATTAGCTCGGTTTATCCGAAGCTCGCACTTGATGTACGGGTAAAACGCAACGCCTATATGGTGGACATGGTTAAATCGCAGGAAGTGGATTTGGTGGTGACGACTAACCAACCTCACTCGCTGGACTGTCTCAATCTGCGGACATCGCCTACCCATTGGTATTGTGCGGCTGAATATGTTTTGCAAAGGGGAGAACCTATACCATTAGTGCTGCTGGACGATCCCAGCCCATTCCGCGATATGGTGCTGGAGACGTTAAATGCAGCGGGTATTTCCTGGCGGCTGGCCTACGTGGCGTCGACATTACCGGCGGTACGTGCGGCCGTTAAAGCCGGTCTTGGCGTAACGGCTCGACCTGTCGAGATGATGAGTCCCGACCTACGCGTGTTGGGCGCCGCAGACGGATTACCGCCTTTGCCGGATACGGAATATCTATTGTGCCGCGATCCTGATAGTCAGAATGAGCTGGCGATGGTGATTTTCCATGCGATGGAAAGCTATCAAAACCCGTGGCATTATAATCAGTTTTCTGCAGAAGGCGGAGATGATTCGCTGATGGTTGAGGGCGGTTTTGAATAGATCGCAGGGAAATTGCGCTAAGCCGTAAATGTAAAAAAGAGCCGCTGGCGATGAAAAAACGCCCAGTGGCTCTTTTTTTGCGTCTATCTGTACTATCTTAATAGCACAAATTGTAAAAGACACGGTAAATCAGCCAGTAGCGATTCGCTGTTTACTGTGGGTAAATAATAACCGGAACAGCCATTTTATGAATTTGTATGTTAAAAAACTAGAGAAATTGTTGCTGTTTTACGGGGTGAATTAACAAAAGCGTGTCACAGATCAAGAAAATACTCCCATTTAGGGGGAGGCATCTTCACAAATTCCTGTCAAAATAGGTGGGTGTTATCTCTTTATCTTCACAACGGACACGATTCAACAACATAAAATCCCCGTGGTCGGGTAGGCATTTTCTCCAGGGTGGCATTTAATGTTAATGACAATGAATTGATGTAAACTAATGTGAAGGAACTTTTGTTAAAGTTGACAAAAGGTTATAGAAAGGAGTAAAAAACCACATCAATTAGCTGTTTTTACCATTTTCTACAGTAATTGTAGGGTTTTTTTTATTCCTCCCCATGAATCGATGTGGCGTCCATCTGCCGTAAAGAGCAGTGAAACTGGCGCTACTTTTGATGAGTAAGCAATGAGTATGTCAACATCCACTGAAGTCATCGCTCATCACTGGGCATTCGCTATCTTTCTTATCGTTGCCATTGGCCTGTGCTGCCTGATGCTGGTAGGCGGTTGGTTTTTAGGCGGTCGCGCACGCGCGAGGCACAAAAACATTCCGTTTGAATCAGGTATCGACTCGGTCGGCACCGCCCGCTTACGCCTGTCTGCCAAGTTTTACCTGGTAGCCATGTTCTTCGTTATCTTCGACGTTGAAGCGCTGTATCTGTTCGCATGGTCGACTTCTATCCGCGAAAGCGGCTGGGTTGGCTTTGTGGAAGCTGCAATTTTTATTTTTGTGTTACTGGCTGGTCTGGTTTATCTGGCGCGTATTGGCGCGTTGGACTGGACGCCCGCGCGTTCACGCCGCGAGCGTATGAACCCGGAAACGAACAGTATCGCTAATCGTCAACGCTAACCGCGAGGCATTAAGATGGATTATACGCTCACCCGCATAGATCCTAACGGTGAGAATGACCGTTACCCCCTGCAAAAACAGGAGATCGTAACTGACCCCCTGGAGCAGGAAGTTAACAAAAACGTGTTTATGGGCAAGCTGCATGACATGGTTAACTGGGGCCGTAAAAACTCAATTTGGCCCTACAACTTCGGCCTTTCTTGCTGCTATGTAGAGATGGTGACTTCTTTTACCGCAGTACATGACGTTGCCCGTTTCGGTGCGGAAGTGTTGCGTGCGTCGCCACGTCAGGCTGACCTGATGGTGGTGGCCGGTACCTGCTTTACCAAAATGGCCCCGGTTATTCAGCGTCTGTATGACCAAATGCTGGAGCCTAAATGGGTAATTTCTATGGGTGCCTGCGCTAACTCCGGCGGCATGTACGATATTTATTCGGTAGTGCAGGGCGTTGATAAATTTATCCCGGTGGATGTATATATCCCAGGCTGTCCGCCGCGTCCGGAAGCATATATGCAGGCGTTGATGCTGCTGCAAGAATCGATTGGCAAAGAGCGCCGTCCGCTCTCATGGGTGGTAGGCGATCAGGGCGTATATCGCGCCAATATGCAGCCAGAACGCGAACGTAAACGCGGCGAGCGTATTGCCGTCACGAACCTGCGTACCCCGGACGAGATTTAATTTGCGCCTGTCGGCAGCAGCACTTCACTTCGCTAACCACTATTTTAATAGCGCGAAGCACTGCCGACCACCACGGACCATTTGCAATGGTGAACAATATGACCGACTTAACCGCGCAAGACGCTGCATGGAGTACCCGCGATCATCTTGATGATCCGGTTATCGGCGAACTGCGCAACCGTTTTGGGCCGGATGCCTTTACCGTTCAGGCGACCCGCACCGGTGTCCCCGTTGTTTGGGTCAAGCGTGAACAATTACTGGAGGTTGGCGATTTCTTAAAGAAACTGCCGAAACCTTACGTCATGCTGTTTGACTTACACGGCATGGATGAACGCCTGCGTACGCACCGTGACGGGTTACCCGCCGCGGATTTTTCCGTTTTCTACCACCTGATTTCTATTGAGCGTAATCGCGATATCATGCTCAAGGTGGCGTTGTCTGAAAACGACCTGCGCGTGCCGACCTTCACCAAACTTTTCCCTAACGCCAACTGGTATGAGCGTGAGACCTGGGAGATGTTTGGTATTGATATCGAAGGTCACCCGCATCTGACGCGCATCATGATGCCGCAAACCTGGGAAGGCCATCCGCTGCGTAAAGATTATCCGGCGCGCGCGACCGAATTCGACCCGTTTGAGCTGACCAAAGCCAAGCAGGATCTGGAGATGGAAGCGCTGACCTTTAAGCCGGAAGACTGGGGGATGAAGCGCGGGACTGACAACGAGGACTTTATGTTCCTCAACCTCGGCCCGAACCACCCGTCTGCACACGGTGCGTTCCGTATTATCCTGCAACTTGACGGCGAAGAAATCGTCGACTGCGTGCCGGATATCGGCTATCACCATCGCGGCGCCGAAAAAATGGGCGAGCGCCAGTCCTGGCATAGCTACATTCCCTATACCGACCGTATCGAATACCTTGGCGGCTGCGTCAATGAAATGCCGTACGTGCTGGCGGTGGAAAAACTGGCAGGGATCACCGTCCCGGATCGCGTTAACGTCATCCGCGTGATGCTCTCCGAGCTGTTCCGCATTAACAGTCATCTACTGTACATCTCGACCTTTATTCAGGACGTCGGCGCGATGACGCCAGTCTTCTTTGCGTTTACCGACCGGCAGAAGATTTATGACCTGGTGGAGGCGATCACCGGTTTCCGTATGCACCCGGCCTGGTTCCGTATCGGCGGCGTCGCGCACGACTTGCCGCGCGGTTGGGATCGCCTGCTGCGAGAGTTCCTTGAGTGGATGCCGAAGCGTCTGGATTCTTACGAGAAAGCCGCGCTGCGTAACACCATTCTGAAAGGGCGTTCGCAGGGCGTTGCCGCTTACGGCGCGAAAGAGGCGCTGGAGTGGGGCACCACCGGCGCAGGGCTGCGCGCGACCGGGATCGACTTCGACGTACGTAAATGGCGTCCATACTCTGGTTATGAAAACTTTGACTTTGAAGTGCCGGTGGGCGGCGGCGTTTCCGACTGCTATACCCGCGTGATGCTGAAAGTGGAAGAGCTGCGCCAGAGTCTGCGCATTCTTCAGCAGTGCCTTGATAACATGCCGGAAGGCCCGTTCAAAGCGGATCACCCGCTGACCACGCCGCCGCCGAAAGAGCGCACGCTGCAACATATCGAAACCCTGATCACCCACTTCCTGCAGGTCTCCTGGGGCCCGGTGATGCCGGCGCAGGAGTCCTTCCAGATGGTGGAAGCGACTAAAGGGATTAACAGTTACTACCTGACCAGCGACGGCAGCACTATGAGCTACCGTACCCGCGTGCGCACGCCGAGCTTTGCGCACCTGCAGCAGATTCCCTCGGCGATCCGCGGTAGCCTGGTCTCCGACCTGATTGTCTATCTGGGTAGTATCGATTTTGTTATGTCAGATGTGGACCGCTAATTATGCACGAGAATCAACAACCACAAACCGAGGCTTTTGAGCTGAGTGCGGCAGAGCGTGAAGCGATAGAGCACGAGAAGCACCACTACGAAGACCCGCGTGCGGCGTCCATTGAAGCGCTGAAAATCGTTCAGAAGCAGCGTGGCTGGGTGCCGGACGGCGCGATCTACGCTATTGCCGATGTGCTGGGTATTCCGGCGAGCGACGTCGAAGGCGTCGCCACATTCTACAGCCAGATCTTCCGTCAGCCGGTCGGTCGCCACGTGATTCGCTACTGCGACAGCGTGGTGTGCCATATCACCGGCTATCAAGGGATTCAGGCCGCGCTGGAAAAAAATCTCAACATCAAACCGGGGCAGACGACCTTTGATGGTCGCTTTACGCTGCTGCCGACCTGCTGCCTGGGGAATTGCGATAAAGGGCCGAACATGATGATTGATGAGGATACTCACAGCCATCTGACTCCGGAAGCCATTCCTGAACTACTGGAGCGGTATAAATGAAAAACGTTATCCGTACTCCCGAAACCCATCCGCTGACCTGGCGTCTGCGCGATGACAAACAGCCGGTCTGGCTGGACGAATATCGTAGCAAAAACGGCTACGAAGGCGCGCGTAAAGCGTTGACCGGCCTGTCTCCGGATGAAATCGTCAGCCAGGTAAAAGACGCTGGTCTGAAAGGACGCGGCGGCGCGGGCTTTTCCACCGGTCTCAAGTGGAGTCTGATGCCGAAAGACGAATCCATGAACATCCGTTACCTGCTGTGTAACGCTGATGAAATGGAGCCGGGCACTTATAAAGACCGTCTGCTGATGGAACAACTGCCGCACCTGCTGGTGGAGGGGATGCTGATCTCCGCGTTCGCACTGAAAGCGTATCGCGGTTACATCTTCCTGCGCGGCGAATATATCGAAGCGGCTGTACATCTGCGCCGTGCGATTGCTGAAGCAACCGAGGCCGGGCTGCTTGGCAAAAATATCATGGGCACCGGGTTCGACTTCGAACTGTTTGTCCACACCGGGGCAGGGCGTTACATCTGCGGTGAAGAAACTGCGCTTATCAACTCCCTCGAAGGCCGCCGCGCGAACCCGCGCTCCAAGCCGCCCTTCCCGGCGACCTCCGGCGTATGGGGCAAGCCGACCTGTGTGAACAACGTCGAAACGTTGTGCAACGTCCCGGCAATCCTCGCCAACGGTGTGGAGTGGTACCAGAACATCTCGAAAAGCAAAGATGCGGGTACCAAGCTGATGGGCTTCTCGGGCCGCGTGAAGAATCCGGGCCTCTGGGAATTACCGTTCGGCACTACCGCGCGCGAGATCCTCGAAGATTACGCGGGCGGTATGCGCGATGGCCTGAAATTCAAAGCCTGGCAACCGGGCGGGGCGGGAACCGACTTCCTGACCGAGGCGCATCTTGACCTGCCGATGGAATTCGAAAGCATCGGTAAAGCGGGGAGCCGTCTGGGGACCGCGCTGGCGATGGCGGTAGACCACGAAATCGGCATGGTATCGCTGGTGCGTAACCTGGAAGAGTTCTTTGCCCGCGAATCTTGCGGCTGGTGTACGCCATGCCGCGACGGGCTGCCGTGGAGCGTGAAAATTCTGCGCGCGCTGGAGCGCGGCGAAGGCCAGCCGGGGGATATCGAGACACTTGAGCAACTGTGTCGTTTCCTCGGACCGGGTAAAACCTTTTGCGCACATGCGCCGGGCGCGGTTGAGCCACTGCAAAGCGCAATTAAGTATTTCCGCGAAGAATTCGAAGCTGGCATCAAGCAGCCGTTCAGCAATACCCATTTAATCAATGGTATTCAGCCGAACCTGCTCAAAGAGCGCTGGTGAGTTAACGATTTTTAATTTGGAAGCATGCTAATGGCTACGATTCATGTAGACGGCAAAGAATACGAGGTCAACGGCGCGGACAACCTGCTACAGGCATGTCTGTCCCTCGGCCTTGATATTCCGTATTTTTGCTGGCACCCGGCGCTGGGAAGCGTCGGTGCTTGCCGCCAGTGTGCGGTGAAGCAATACCAAAACGCGGAAGATACGCGTGGTCGCCTGGTGATGTCCTGTATGACGCCAGCCACCGACGGTACTTTTATCTCTATTGACGACGAAGAAGCGAAACAGTTCCGTGAAAGCGTGGTGGAGTGGCTGATGACCAACCACCCGCACGACTGTCCGGTCTGTGAAGAGGGTGGTAACTGCCACCTTCAGGATATGACTGTGATGACGGGTCACAGCTTCCGCCGCTACCGTTTCACCAAACGTACCCATCGCAACCAGGATCTGGGGCCGTTCATCTCTCACGAAATGAACCGCTGCATCGCCTGCTACCGTTGCGTGCGTTACTACAAAGATTATGCCGACGGCACCGATTTGGGCGTCTATGGCGCGCACGACAACGTCTACTTCGGGCGCCCGGAAGACGGCGTGCTGGAAAGCGAATTCTCCGGTAACCTGGTAGAAATTTGCCCGACCGGCGTCTTCACCGATAAAACGCACTCCGAGCGTTACAACCGTAAATGGGACATGCAGTTTGCGCCAAGCATCTGCCAGCAGTGTTCCATCGGTTGTAACATCAGCCCGGGCGAGCGCTATGGCGAATTGCGCCGCATCGAAAACCGTTACAACGGCACCGTTAACCACTACTTTCTCTGTGACCGCGGTCGTTTCGGCTATGGCTATGTGAACCTGAAAGACCGTCCGCGTCAGCCAGTTCAGCGCCGCGGCGATGACTTTATTACTCTCAACGCCGAGCAGGCGATGCAGGGCGCGGCGGATATCCTGCGCCAGTCGAAGAAAGTGATCGGTATCGGTTCGCCACGCGCCAGCATTGAGAGTAACTTTGCGCTACGCGAGCTGGTCGGCGCTGAGAATTTCTACACCGGTATCGCCCAGGGCGAGCAGGAACGTCTGCAACTGGCGCTGAAAGTGCTGCGAGAAGGCGGAATTTACACCCCGGCGTTGCGTGAGATCGAATCTTATGACGCGGTACTGGTATTGGGTGAAGATGTCACTCAGACCGGCGCGCGCGTTGCGCTGGCGGTACGCCAGGCGGTGAAAGGTAAAGCGCGTGAAATGGCGGCGGCGCAGAAAGTGGCCGACTGGCAGATTGCGGCCATCCTTAACATTGGTCAGCGTGCAAAGCATCCGCTGTTTGTCAGCAACGTCGACAGCACCCGTCTGGACGATATCGCTGCCTGGACCTATCGCGCGCCGGTTGAAAATCAGGCGCGCCTGGGGTTTGCGATTGCCCATGCGCTGGACAATACCGCGCCTGCGGTTGACGGCATCGACAGCGATCTGCAAAACAAAATTGATGTCATTGTTCAGGCGTTGGCCGGCGCGAAAAAACCGCTGATTATCTCCGGCACTAACGCCGGTAGCAGTGAGGTGATTCAGGCGGCCGCCAACGTGGCGAAAGCGCTGAAAGGCCGTGGCGCCGACGTCGGTATAACTATGATTGCCCGTTCCGTGAACAGTATGGGCCTGGGCATGATGGGCGGCGGTTCGCTTGACGATGCGCTGACCGAGCTGGAAACCGGCAGGGCGGACGCGGTGGTGGTGCTGGAAAACGATCTCCATCGTCATGCTTCCGCCGCCCGCGTGAACGCTGCGCTCTCCAAAGCGCCGCTGGTGATGGTGGTTGACCATCAGCGCACGGCGATTATGGAAAACGCTCATCTGGTGCTTTCCGCGGCGAGCTTTGCTGAAAGCGATGGTACGGTTATCAACAACGAAGGCCGCGCGCAGCGCTTCTTCCAGGTTTATGATCCGGCCTACTACGATAACAAGACGATTATGCTGGAAAGCTGGCGCTGGCTGCATTCGCTGCACAGCACCGTCGAAAACCGCGAAGTGGACTGGACGCAGCTTGACCACGTGATCGATGCGGTCATTGCCGCCATGCCGCAATTTGCCGGCATTAAAGACGCCGCGCCGGATGCGACATTCCGCATTCGTGGGCAGAAGCTGGCGCGCGAACCGCATCGTTACAGCGGTCGTACGGCGATGCGTGCCAATATCAGCGTGCACGAACCACGTCAGCCGCAGGATAAAGACACCATGTTTGCCTTCTCCATGGAAGGGAATAACCAACCGACTGCTCCGCGATCTGAAATTCCGTTCGCCTGGGCGCCGGGCTGGAACTCCCCGCAGGCGTGGAACAAATTCCAGGATGAAGTGGGCGGCAAACTGCGTCACGGCGATCCGGGCGTGCGTTTGATTGAAGCGACTGAGGGCGGTCTGGATTATTTCACTACCGTTCCGGCAAGCTTCCAGGCGCAGGACGGTCAGTGGCGTATTGCGCCGTACTACCACCTGTTTGGCAGCGACGAATTGTCTCAGCGTTCTCCGGTCTTCCAGAGCCGTATGCCGCAGCCGTATATCAAACTTAACCCGGCGGATGCCGCGAAGTTGGGGGTTAATGCCGGGACGTGCGTCTCCTTTAGCTACGATGGCAATACGGTGACGCTGCCGGTTGAAATCTCTGAAGGGTTAGCGGCAGGGCAGGTAGGGCTGCCGATGGGTATGCCTGGCATCGCGCCGGTTCTGGCTGGCGCGCGTCTTGAGGATCTGCGGGAGGCGCAACAATGAGTTGGATTACACCGGATCTGATTGAGATCCTGCTGAGCATTCTCAAAGCGGTGGTGATTCTGCTGGTGGTCGTCACCTGCGGGGCCTTCATGAGCTTTGGCGAACGTCGTCTGCTGGGTCTGTTCCAGAACCGTTATGGACCAAACCGCGTTGGCTGGGGCGGCTCGCTCCAGTTAGTCGCGGACATGATCAAGATGTTCTTTAAAGAAGACTGGGTGCCGAAATTCTCGGATCGCGTCATCTTTACCCTGGCGCCGATGATCGCGTTTACTTCGCTGCTGCTCTCCTTCGCCATTGTGCCGGTTAGCCCCAACTGGGTGGTGGCCGATTTAAACATCGGGATTCTGTTTTTCCTGATGATGGCGGGTCTGGCGGTGTACGCGGTGCTATTCGCCGGTTGGTCGAGCAACAACAAATACTCGCTGCTGGGCGCGATGCGCGCGTCTGCCCAGACGGTGAGCTACGAAGTGTTCCTTGGTCTTTCCCTGATGGGCGTGGTGGCGCAGGCCGGTTCATTTAATATGACCGACATCGTCAATAACCAGGCACATCTGTGGAACGTGATTCCACAATTCTTTGGGTTTGTTACTTTTGCCATCGCGGGCGTAGCGGTCTGTCACCGTCACCCGTTTGACCAGCCGGAAGCCGAGCAGGAACTGGCGGACGGTTACCACATCGAGTATTCCGGTATGAAATTCGGTCTGTTCTTCGTGGGGGAGTACATCGGCATCGTCACCGTTTCCGCGCTGATGGTAACGTTGTTCTTCGGTGGCTGGCATGGCCCGTTCTTACCGCCATTCGTCTGGTTCGCGCTGAAAACCGCGTTCTTTATGATGATGTTCATTTTGATTCGTGCGTCGTTACCGCGTCCGCGTTATGACCAGGTAATGTCCTTCGGCTGGAAAGTCTGCTTGCCGCTGACGCTCATCAACTTGCTGGTAACGGCGGCTGTCATTCTGTGGCAGGCGCAATAAGGGACACAAAGACCATGACCTTAAAAGAATTATTAGTAGGTTTCGGCACTCAGGTACGCAGTATCTGGATGATCGGCCTGCATGCGTTCGCGAAACGCGAAACGCAGATGTATCCGGAAGAGCCGGTCTATTTACCGCCCCGTTACCGTGGCCGTATCGTGCTCACGCGCGACCCGGACGGTGAAGAGCGCTGCGTTGCCTGTAACCTGTGTGCGGTAGCCTGTCCGGTAGGCTGTATCTCTCTGCAAAAAGCGGAGACCAAAGATGGCCGCTGGTATCCGGAATTTTTCCGCATAAACTTCTCACGCTGCATCTTCTGCGGCCTGTGCGAAGAAGCGTGCCCGACCACGGCGATCCAGTTGACCCCGGACTTCGAACTGGGCGAATACAAACGTCAGGATCTGGTGTACGAAAAAGAGGATCTGCTGATTTCCGGTCCGGGCAAATACCCGGAATATAACTTCTACCGGATGGCGGGTATGGCAATCGACGGCAAAGATAAAGGCGAAGCAGAGAACGAAGCCAAGCCTATCGACGTCAAGAGCCTGTTACCGTAAGGAGAGGGCAATGGAATTCGCTTTTTATATCTGTGGCCTGATAGCCATCCTCGCGACCCTGCGAGTGATCACCCATACCAATCCGGTACACGCGCTGTTGTATCTGGTGATATCGCTACTGGCGATTTCCGGGGTGTTCTTTTCGCTGGGCGCTTACTTTGCCGGTGCACTGGAAATTATCGTCTACGCAGGCGCCATCATGGTGCTGTTTGTTTTCGTGGTGATGATGCTCAACCTCGGCGGCAGCGAAATCGAACAGGAACGCCAGTGGTTGAAGCCGCAGGTGTGGATTGGTCCGGCGATTTTGTCGGCCATCATGCTGGCGGTCATTGTGTACGCCATTCTGGGCGTTAACGACCAGGGTATCGACGGCACGCCGATTAGCGCGAAAGCGGTAGGCATTACGCTGTTCGGGCCCTATGTTCTGGCGGTCGAACTGGCGTCTATGCTGCTGCTGGCAGGCCTGGTGGTGGCGTTCCACGTCGGTCGTGAAGAGCGTGCGGGCGAAGTGCTGAGTAATCGCGCCGATGACCGTGCGAAAAGAAAAACGGAGGAGCGCGCATGATCCCTTTAACACATGGACTGATCCTCGCTGCGATTTTATTCGTCCTGGGTTTAACCGGTCTGGTTATCCGCCGCAATCTGCTGTTTATGCTGATCGGGCTGGAAATCATGATTAACGCCTCCGCGCTGGCCTTTGTGGTCGCCGGGAGCTACTGGGGCCAGACCGATGGTCAGGTGATGTACATTCTCGCCATCAGCCTTGCGGCTGCGGAAGCGAGTATTGGACTTGCGCTGTTGCTGCAACTCCATCGCCGTCGCCAGAACCTGAACATCGATTCAGTAAGTGAGATGCGTGGATGAACATGCTTGCCTTAACCATTATTCTGCCATTGATTGGCTTTGTACTGCTGGCGTTCTCTCGCGGACGCTGGTCGGAAAATCTCTCCGCGACCATCGGCGTGGGCTCCGTTGGTCTGGCGGCGCTGGTGACGGCGTTTGTCGGGATGGATTTCTTTGCCAACGGTAAACAGACGTTCAGCCAGCCGCTGTGGACGTGGATGTCGGTCGGTAACTTCAACATCGGTTTTAACCTGGTGCTGGATGGTCTGTCGCTGACCATGCTCTCTGTGGTCACCGGTGTCGGCTTCTTGATCCATATGTTCGCCTCCTGGTACATGCGCGGAGAAGAGGGCTACTCCCGCTTCTTCGCTTATACCAACCTGTTTATCGCCAGCATGGTCGTTCTGGTGTTGTCCGATAACCTGCTGTTGATGTACCTCGGCTGGGAAGGCGTGGGCCTGTGTTCCTATCTGTTGATCGGCTTCTACTACAGCGATCCGAAGAACGGCGCGGCGGCGATGAAAGCGTTTGTCGTCACTCGTGTGGGCGACGTCTTCCTCGCCTTTGCGCTGTTCATTCTGTACAACGAACTGGGCACGCTAAACTTCCGCGAAATGGTGGAGCTGGCGCCAGCGCACTTTGCTGACGGCAACAACATGCTGATGTGGGCGACGCTGATGCTGCTGGGCGGCGCGGTCGGTAAGTCTGCGCAGCTACCGTTGCAGACCTGGCTTGCCGACGCGATGGCTGGTCCGACGCCGGTCTCCGCATTGATCCACGCCGCAACCATGGTGACTGCGGGCGTTTACCTGATCGCCCGTACTCATGGCCTGTTCCTGATGACCCCGGAAATTCTGCATCTGGTGGGCATTATCGGGGCGATTACGCTGGTAATGGCGGGTTTCGCCGCGCTGGTGCAGACCGACATCAAACGCGTGCTGGCCTATTCCACCATGAGTCAGATTGGCTACATGTTCCTGGCGCTGGGCGTGCAGGCGTGGGATGCGGCGATTTTCCATTTGATGACTCACGCCTTCTTTAAAGCGCTACTGTTCCTGGCGTCCGGCTCGGTGATTCTGGCCTGCCATCACGAACAGAACATCTTTAAGATGGGCGGTCTGCGTAAGTCCATTCCGCTGGTGTATGCCTGCTTCCTGGTGGGCGGCGCGGCGCTGTCGGCGCTGCCGCTGGTCACTGCGGGCTTCTTCAGTAAGGATGAGATCCTGGCCGGCGCCATGGCGAACGGTCATATCAATCTGATGGTGGCAGGTTTGGTCGGCGCGTTCATGACCTCCTTGTACACCTTCCGGATGATTTTCATCGTATTCCACGGTAAAGAACAAATTCATGCTCATGCAGGGAAGGGGATTACCCACCATCTGCCGCTGATTGTCCTGATGATCCTGTCCACCTTCATTGGCGCGCTGATTGTGCCGCCATTGCAGGGGGTGCTACCGCAGACAACTGAACTGGCGCATGGTCGTGTGTTGAGCCTGGAGATTACCTCTGGCGTGGTGGCGATTGCGGGCATCCTGATTGCCGCATGGCTGTGGCTGGGCAAACGCACGCTTGTGACGTCGATCGCCAACAGCGCGCCGGGCCGTCTGCTGGGTACCTGGTGGTATAACGCCTGGGGTTTTGACTGGCTGTACGACAAAGTATTCGTCAAGCCATTCCTCGGTATCGCCTGGCTGCTGAAGCGCGACCCGCTTAATGCGTTGATGAACATTCCGGCTATCCTTTCCCGTTTTGCAGGCAAAGGCCTGGTACTGAGCGAGAACGGTTATTTGCGCTGGTATGTGGCATCCATGAGCATCGGCGCGGTTGTGGTGCTGGCGCTGCTGATGGTACTGCGTTGAGTTTGTTGGCTGAGTGAATATACCCGGCGTTGCGCCGGGTCTGTGAACTAAGAATAAATTTTAGGTAACTGTTCCTGAAGTACAGGCGTCATCGGCGAAGTCAGACCGGATACCGCCAGCGCACAGCAACCGGAGCGTACTGAAGTACGTGAGGATGATTCGCGAAGCTCACCCCTACGGGGCCGTCCTTACGGACGTTCAAAACGCGATGCGTTTTGTGCGAGCACTGGCAGGATTCGGGCTGGCAAGTGAGATAGCCTGAGCAGGAGTAAATATAAGGGACATACTTAGCTATGTTATTACCCTGGTTGATACTAATCCCCTTTATCGGCGGCTTTCTGTGCTGGCAGACCGAACGCTTTGGCGTGAAGGTGCCGCGCTGGATCGCGCTGATTACTATGGGTCTGACGCTGGCGCTCGGCCTGCAACTGTGGTTGCAGGGCGGCTATTCACTGACGCAATCTGCCGGTATTCCACAGTGGCAATCTGAATTTGTCCTGCCGTGGATCCCGCGTTTTGGCATCTCTATCCATCTGGCGCTCGACGGACTGTCGCTGCTAATGGTGGTGCTGACCGGCCTGCTCGGCGTTCTGGCGGTACTTTGCTCCTGGCGAGAAATCGAAAAATATCAGGGCTTTTTCCACCTGAACCTGATGTGGATTCTGGGCGGCGTTATCGGCGTGTTCCTGGCCATCGACATGTTCCTGTTCTTCTTCTTCTGGGAAATGATGCTGGTGCCGATGTACTTCCTGATCGCGCTGTGGGGCCACAAAGCTTCTGACGGTAAAACGCGTATCACGGCGGCCACCAAGTTCTTCATCTACACCCAGGCGAGTGGTCTGGTGATGCTGATTGCCATCCTGGCGCTGGTCTTTGTGCATTACAACGCGACCGGCGTCTGGACCTTCAATTACGAAGAACTCTTGAATACGCCGATGTCTCATGGCGTGGAATACCTGCTGATGCTGGGCTTCTTCATCGCTTTTGCGGTGAAAATGCCGGTGGTTCCGCTGCATGGCTGGCTGCCGGATGCGCACTCCCAGGCGCCGACAGCCGGTTCCGTCGACCTGGCCGGTATCTTGCTGAAAACTGCCGCTTACGGTCTGCTGCGTTTCTCCCTGCCGCTGTTCCCGAACGCGTCGGCGGAGTTTGCGCCCATCGCCATGTGGTTGGGCGTCATCGGCATCTTCTACGGCGCGTGGATGGCCTTTACCCAGTACGACATCAAGCGCCTGATCGCTTATACCTCCGTTTCCCACATGGGCTTCGTGCTGATCGCTATCTACACCGGCAGTCAACTAGCGTACCAGGGCGCGGTGATTCAGATGATTGCGCACGGTCTGTCCGCGGCGGGTCTGTTTATTCTGTGTGGCCAGTTGTACGAACGTCTGCATACGCGTGACATGCGTATGATGGGCGGCCTGTGGGGCAAAATGAAATGGTTGCCTGCGCTGTCAATGTTCTTTGCGGTGGCGACGCTCGGGATGCCGGGCACCGGTAATTTTGTCGGCGAATTTATGATTCTGTTCGGCAGCTACCAGGTGGTGCCGGTGATTACCGTTATCTCCACCTTTGGGCTGGTATTCGCTTCTGTATACTCGCTGGCGATGCTGCATCGCGCTTACTTTGGTAAAGCGAAGAGCCAAATTGCCAGCCAGGAACTGCCAGGGATGTCGCTGCGCGAGCTGTTTATCATTCTGTTGCTGGTGGTGCTTCTGGTACTGCTTGGCTTCTATCCGCAGCCGATTCTGGATACCTCGCATTCTGCGATGAGCAACATCCAGCAGTGGTTTGTTAATTCCGTTACTACTACAAGGCCGTAAATCGCCATGACAATAACTCCACAACACCTGATTGCGCTGCTACCGCTGCTGATCGTCGGCTTGACGGTGGTGGTTGTGATGCTCTCCATTGCGTGGCGACGCAATCACTTCCTCAATGCCACGCTGTCGGTCATTGGGCTTAACGCTGCGCTGGTTTCGCTTTGGTTTGTCGGTCAGGCCGGGGCAATGGACGTCACGCCGCTGATGCGCGTTGACGGCTTTGCGATGCTCTACACCGGGCTGGTTCTGCTGGCGAGCCTCGCTACCTGCACCTTTGCCTACCCGTGGCTTGAAGGCTATAACGATAACCAGGAAGAGTTCTACCTGCTGGTGTTAATCGCCAGCCTGGGGGGAATTCTGCTGGCAAACGCCAACCACCTGGCGGCGCTGTTCCTCGGTATTGAACTGATCTCGCTGCCTCTGTTTGGCCTGATTGGTTATGCTTTCCGCCAGAAACGCTCTCTGGAAGCCAGTATCAAATACACCATCCTCTCCGCTGCCGCCTCGTCTTTCCTGCTGTTCGGGATGGCGTTGGTCTATGCGCAGTCCGGCAACTTGTCTTTCGAAGCGCTCGGTAAGAGCCTTGGTGATGGTATGCTGCACGAGCCGTTGCTGCTGGCGGGCTTTGGCCTGATGATTGTCGGTCTGGGCTTTAAACTCTCTCTGGTGCCGTTCCACCTGTGGACGCCAGACGTTTACCAGGGCGCGCCTGCGCCGGTTTCCACCTTCCTGGCGACAGCGAGCAAAATTGCTATCTTCGGCGTGGTGATGCGTCTGTTCCTGTATGCGCCGGTAGGCGACAGCGAAGCGGTACGTGTGGTGCTGGGCATTATCGCCTTTGCCTCTATCATCTTCGGTAACCTGATGGCGCTGAGCCAGACCAACATCAAACGTCTGCTCGGTTACTCTTCTATCTCTCACCTCGGTTATCTGCTGGTGGCGCTGATTGCCCTGCAGAGCGGCGAAATGTCGATGGAAGCGGTAGGCGTTTATCTGGCCGGTTATCTGTTCAGCAGCCTCGGTGCGTTTGGCGTGGTCAGCCTGATGTCCAGCCCGTTCCGTGGCCCGGATGCCGATTCCCTGTACTCTTATCGTGGTCTGTTCTGGCATCGTCCGGTTCTTGCTGCGGTGATGACGGTGATGATGCTGTCGTTGGCAGGTATCCCGATGACGTTGGGCTTTATCGGCAAATTCTACGTGCTGGCGGTTGGCGTTCAGGCCAGCCTGTGGTGGCTGGTCGCCGCGGTGGTGGTCGGTTCCGCGATTGGTTTGTACTACTACCTGCGCGTTGCCGTGAGTCTTTACCTGCACGCGCCGCAGCAACCGGGGCGCGACGCGCCGACAAACTGGCAATACAGCGCAGGCGGTATCGTGGTGCTGATCTCCGCGTTGCTGGTGCTGGTACTGGGCGTCTGGCCGCAGCCGTTGATTAGCCTTGTGCAGTTAGCGACGCCGTTGATGTAAGCAATAAGTAAAAACGAAAAACCCGCTTCACGAAGCGGGTTTTTTTATTATCTGATGTAATGCTTTGAAATGACTATGGACTGTAGGTCGGATAAGGCGCTTGCGCCGCCATCCGGCATGTAAGGCCTTAGCGACCGGAATTTAACTTAGCAACTGTCGGCTCACCAGCGGGCCGCTGATGTTTTGCGCCGCGCGTTCCATCACTTCCTGTATCACTGAAGAGAGTTCATTGATTTCAAACTTTGCGACGTAGCCGTCGGCCTTCACCTTACGTACATGATCTTCGTTGGCGCTGCCGGAAAGGGAAGAGTGAATAACGACCGGGATCTTTTTCAGCCGTTCATCGGTTTTAATTTTACGTGTTAACGTAAAGCCATCCATCTCCGGCATCTCAAGATCTGTCAGGACCAGCGCGATTTTTTCGCTAATGGGCTTACCTTCGGTTTCCGCTTCCTGCGCCAGTTGCTGGATTTTCTCCCATGCATCCTTGCCAGTCACATGCATTTGATGCGGAATTTCCATCGCATTCAGCCCTTTTTCCAGCATCGCGCGGGCGACTTTGGAGTCTTCCGCCACAATGGCTACCGCGCCTGGGGTAATAGTAAATTTATTGGTTTTCAGATTAGTAGCGCGAAGATCGTGGCTGGAGGGCACAATATCATAAAGGATCTGTTCGACATCAAGCACCAGCGCCAGATTATTGGTCTCTTTGTCTTCGTCCAGACAGGCGATGCTGGTGATATAACGTCCGTTGACGGCTTTCTCGGCGGTATGCACCTGCTTCCAGTCAAGACGCATAATATTTTCCACCGACTCGACGGCAAATGCCTGTACGCTGCGCGCATATTCGGTGATCAGCAAAATATTCAGTCCGGTTTCCGGCTTGCAGCCCGCTACCGCAGGCAAATCAATTACCGGAATCACCTGATCCCGAATATTGACCATACCCAACAGTGGCGCTTTCATGCCTGCCGGGCGCGTAAAGGCGGGCATCGGTACGATTTCGCGCAGCTTAAATACATTGATGCCGAACAGCTCTGACTTCTGTTCATGCAGCGATGTACCAAGACGGAATAACAGCAGTTCAAAACGGTTGGACAGGGTTAAATTCGCCCTGTCATCAATATCTTTCTGGAAATTGTCCATCCTAACCTCATTATGAAAGCCTGCCTTTTTTAGTGTTATCGGCATGAAAGCCTGCCTTTTTTAGTGTTATCGGCAATGAGGACAAAAAATGGAGCGCTAAACCGGGAAAACAGAAAAATCGTAAGCCAGTTCCGTCGCCGGGAAAATAGCGCGGCATTCCGCCAGTAATCGCTGACAGCCTTTATCGTCATAGCGTGAGCTAATGTGGGTCATGATCAGTCGACCGACGGCGGCTTCCCGCGCCAGCGTCGCGGTTTGACGTGTGGAGCTGTGTCCGCGAGCGTTGGCTTTCTCCTCCATTGACGCATCCAGCGTGGTTTCATGTACCATCACATCCACACCCTGCGCCAACGCGAGGGCGGCCTCGCAGGGCGCGGTATCGCCGAAAATCGCCACTGATTTCCCGGCCACGGCGGGAGCAAGGTAGTCGGCGCCATTGATCTGCCTTCCATCGGCAAGCGTGACGGTTTTTCCTGCCTTCAACGCCTGAAACAGCGGGCCGGGCGTAACGCCTGCGGCTTTTAACGCCCTGGCATTCAGCGCGCCGGGCTTGTCATGTTCAACAACGCGATATCCGTAGCACTCCAGGGGATGCTCCAGCCTGAACGCGGTCACTTTACGCAGGCCGTCGTCAAGAATATCGCCTGCGCTAATTTCTTCAATTTGCAACGGAAAATCGGTCCATGAACCGCTAAGGCGCAGCGTGGTTGCAATAAACTCACGCACGCCCTGAGGTCCGTATACGGTGAGCGGATGGGGATTACCCGCCATCGACCGGCTGCATAGCAGACCCGGCAGGCCAAACAGATGATCTCCGTGAAGATGGCTGATAAAAATGCGCTCAAGCTTACCGGGATGAAAGGCGGTATTAAGCATTTGATGCTGTGTCCCTTCGCCGCAATCAAAAAGCCATACTCCCGGCTGCGTTGGATGTTGCAGATGTAATAAAATTGCCGTTACATTGCGTGAGCGCGTGGGAACGCCTGCGGACGTACCTAAAAAAATGAATTCCATCTTGTCCATACACGTTTGGTTATCGTTTAACCCAAGATTACCACAACACAGGAGCGCATCATGATTCACTGGCAGGATCTTCACCATAGCGAACTTACCGTTCCTCAACTTTACGCGTTACTCAAATTGCGCTGCGCGGTCTTTGTGGTAGAACAGCGCTGTCCTTACCTGGATGTGGATGGCGATGATTTAGTCGGCGACAATCGGCATATTCTGGGCTGGCATCAGGATGAGCTGGTGGCGTATGCGAGGATTCTGAAAAGCGATAACGAATCAGACCCGGTTGTCATTGGCCGGGTGATCGTCAGCGACGCCTGGCGAGGGGCGAAACTGGGCCAGCAATTAATGGCGAAAACGCTGGAGTCCTGTGGGCGGTACTGGCCGAATAAGCCGCTATATCTGGGAGCGCAGGCGCATCTGCAACCTTTTTATGCGCGGTTTGGTTTTATTCCGGTCACCGATGTTTATGACGAAGACGGCATTCCGCACCGGGGAATGGCGCGGGAGGTTCATCAGGCATAAACCGAAACCGTTGACTATAGTTAGGAGCAGGTGTTAACACAACGGAGAATGAGAATGTCATATCAATTTGGTGAATCACGCGTTGATGATGATCTGACTTTGCTCAGCGAAACGCTGGAAGAGATTTTACGTTCCTCAGGCGATCCCGCCGATCAAAAATACATTGAGCTGAAAGCCCGCGCGGAACAAGCGCTGGAAGAGGTGAAAAACCGCGTAAGCCATGCGTCGGATAGCTATTATTACCGGGCAAAGCAGGCCGTTTACAAAGCGGATGACTACGTTCATGAAAAACCCTGGCAGGGTATTGGCGTAGGCGCGGCGGTAGGGCTGGTGCTTGGATTGCTGCTGGCGCGGCGCTAAATCCCCCCAACTGAACAGAATCGCAACCCTCCCTAAATGAGGTACTGCTTTTTTAGGGCAGTACCCCGTATAATGTGGGGTTTTTAACAGGGAGGGTCCGCGTGCATTCTATTACTACAGCGCTGGAAAATCTGACGCGTCAGCTATCGCAAGAGATACCGGCGACGCCAGGCCTTTGCGTTTTCGATGCGCCTTTCCCTTTAAACGATGCCTTTGATGCATTGAGCTGGCTGGCCAGCCAGTCATCCTTTCCCCAATTTTATTGGCAACAGCGCAATGGTGACGAAGAAGCTGCCGTTCTCGGAGCAATCACCGTATTTTCATCGCTCGATCTGGCGCAACGGTTTTTACGTCAGCACTCGCAGCCTGACCTGCGTATTTGGGGGCTGAATGCGTTCGAGCCGAAAGAGGGCTACTTATTGCTGCCGAGGCTGGAGTGGCGTCGTAGCGGTGGTACGGCGACCTTACGCTTACATCTGCATAGTGACGTTTCGCTACGCGATGATGCGCGCCAGGCGAAAGCGTTTCTTGCTTCTCTGGTCGGTATTAAGCCTGTTCCGGCGTTGCGCCTTTCGCTAACGGGCGAGCAGCACTGGCCGGATAAAGACGGTTGGGTGAAGCTGATTCAGCAGGCCACCCATACCATTGCGCAAGAGGCGTTTGATAAAGTTGTGCTGGCACGGGCCACCGACTTACAATTCTCCCGTCCGGTCAATGCCGCCGCGATGATGGCGTCCAGTCGTCGTTTAAATCTCAACTGCTACCACTTTTTTATGGCCTTTTCCGCCGATACCGCCTTTCTGGGATCATCGCCGGAACGGCTCTGGCGGCGTCGTGAAACGGCTCTGCGTACCGAAGCGCTGGCCGGGACAGTGGCGAACCATCCGGATAACCATAAAGCCTGGCAGCTTGGCGAATGGTTAATGAAAGACGATAAAAACCAGCGAGAAAATATGCTGGTTGTCGAAGACATCTGCCAGCGACTGCAAAACTGCACCCACTCGCTGGATGTGCTGCCGCCGCAGGTGCTCAGGCTGCGGAAAGTACAGCATTTGCGCCGCTGTATCTGGACGGCGCTTAATCAGGCGGACGACACGCTCTGCCTGCATCAATTACAGCCTACCGCGGCGGTTGCCGGGATCCCTCGTGAACCCGCGCGTTGTTTTATAGAACAACATGAGCCGTTCGAACGTGAATGGTATGCCGGGTCGGCAGGCTATCTCTCCACGCGGCAAAGTGAGTTTTGCGTGACGTTACGTTCAGCTAAAGTGACGGCCAATGTGGTGCGATTGTATGCCGGCGCGGGAATCGTCCGGGGGTCCGATCCGGAACAGGAATGGCAGGAAATAGATAATAAAGCGGCCGGGTTACGTACCTTATTGCAGATGGATGCGTAATGAGTCACATATTCCCGACCCATATCAATAATCCATTTTTGCAGCTCTTTATACTTAGTCCCAATGATTGATACCGGACAAACTCATGTCAGTAAGTGCATTTAACCGGCGCTGGGCGTCGGTCATTCTGGAAGCCTTAACCCGTCATGGTGTCAGGCATGTTTGTATCGCCCCTGGTTCCCGTTCCACGCCGCTCACGTTGGCGGCGGCAGAGAATCCTGCTTTTATTCACCATACGCACTTTGATGAGCGTGGGCTTGGTCATCTGGCGTTAGGTCTGGCGAAAGTCAGCAAACAGCCGGTTGCCGTTATTGTCACTTCGGGTACCGCCGTGGCGAACCTCTATCCGGCGTTGATTGAAGCGGGTCTGACGGGCGAGAAGCTTATTTTACTTACCGCCGATCGTCCGCCGGAGCTGATTGACTGCGGCGCCAACCAGGCGATCCGTCAGGCGGGGATGTTTGCCTCACACCCCTCCCAAACGCTGTCGTTGCCGCGTCCCACGCAGGATATTCCGGCACGCTGGCTGGTGTCGACCATCGACAATGCGTTCGCCATGCTTCATGCGGGCGCGCTGCACATTAACTGTCCTTTTGCCGAACCGCTGTATGGCGATATGAATGATACCGGTCTGGTCTGGCAGCAGCGTCTCGGCGACTGGTGGCAGGATGAAAAACCCTGGCTGCGCGAAGCGCGTCGACGGGAAAGCGACAAACAGCGCGACTGGTTCTTCTGGCGACAAAAACGCGGCGTCGTTGTAGCCGGGCGTATGAGCGCGGAAGAAGGCAAAAAAGTGGCGCAGTGGGCGCAGACTCTGGGCTGGCCATTAATTGGCGACGTATTGTCGCAAACCGGGCAGCCGCTGCCGTGCGCCGACCTGTGGCTCGGTAACGCCAAAGCGGTGACCGAACTGCAACAGGCGCAGATTGTCGTCCAGCTTGGCAGCAGCCTTACCGGAAAACGCTTACTGCAATGGCAGGCAACCTGCGAGCCGGAAGAGTACTGGGTAATCGACAATATTGAAGGTCGTCTGGACCCGGCGCACCATCGTGGGCGCAGACTGGTGGCGAAAATCGCCGACTGGCTGGAACTGCATCCGGCGGAAAAACGTAAACCCTGGTGTGTGGAGATTCCGCGTCTGGCGGAACTGGCGTGGCAACGGGTGGTCGCGCAGCGAGACACCTTTGGCGAAGCGCAGCTGGCGCACCGTATCCGCGACTATCTGCCGGAGCAGGGGCAATTGTTCGTGGGCAATAGTCTGGTGGTACGTCTGATCGACGCGCTGTCACAGTTGCCGGCCGGCTATCCGGTATACAGCAATCGCGGGGCGAGCGGCATTGACGGCCTGCTTTCCACGGCGGCGGGCGTGCAACGCGCCAGCGCCAAATCGACGCTTGCTATCGTCGGTGATTTATCCGCGCTGTACGATCTTAACGCGCTGGCATTACTACGTCAGGTATCCGCGCCGTTTGTGTTGATTGTGGTCAATAATAACGGCGGGCAGATCTTTTCCCTGCTGCCGACGCCGCAAAGCAAACGCGAGCGTTTTTATCTGATGCCGCAAAACGTCCATTTTGACCATGCGGCCGCCATGTTTAACCTACGCTACCATCGCCCGGAAAACTGGGAAGAACTGGAGTCGGCGCTGGCTGGCGCGTGGCGAACCCCCGCGACGACGGTGATTGAGCTGGTGGTAAACGATACGGACGGCGCGCAGACGTTGCAGCAGCTTTTGGCGCAGGTAAGCCATCTATGATTTTGCACGCGCAGAACATGCCCGGACCGTCTGGGGCACCCTGGCTGGTTTTCCTGCACGGTTTTTCTGGCGATTGCCGCGAATGGCAGCCGGTTGGTGAACAGTTTCACGGCTGTTCGCGGCTCTATATTGACTTACCGGGACATGGCGAATCTGCGGCTATTCCGGTCAGCGGATTTGCTGATGTCATCAGATTACTACGCGCCACTTTAATTAGTTACAACATACTAAAATTTTGGCTGGTGGGATACTCTCTTGGCGGCCGGGTGGCGATGATGGCGGCCTGCCAGGGAATACCTGGACTGTGCGGCCTGGTGGTCGAAGGAGGTCATCCGGGGCTGCAAAATGAACAGGCGCGCACTGAAAGACGCTTGTCCGACGGGCGCTGGGCAGAGCGTTTTCGTCATGAACCATTGAGTGCGGTTTTTCACGACTGGTATCAGCAGCCGGTGTTCGCCTCGCTGACGGCGCAGCAAAGGCAGGCGCTGACGGCGCTGCGTAGCCAGAATAACGGCGAAACGCTGGCTGCGATGCTGGAGGCGACATCGCTTGCCGTCCAGCCGGATTTACGCGAGGCGCTCAATGCGCTGACATTTCCGTTTTATTATTTATGTGGCGAACGCGACAGCAAATTCCGCGCCCTGGCGCAGGAAGTGGCGGCGACATGCCATATCATTCGTAACGCCGGACACAACGCGCATCGGGAAAATCCCGCTGGCGTAGTAGACAGTCTGGCTCAGATTCTGCGTCTCTGACTAAAGGACACACTATGATCTATCCTGATGAAACAATGCTTTACGCACCGGTAGAATGGCACGACTGCTCGGAGGGTTACACCGACATTCGTTATGAGAAATCCACCGACGGTATTGCAAAAATTACCATTAATCGTCCGCAGGTGCGCAATGCATTTCGTCCGTTGACCGTCAAAGAGATGATTCAGGCGCTGGCGGATGCCCGTTACGACGACAACGTGGGCGTGATTATTCTGACCGGCGAAGGCGATAAAGCGTTTTGTGCGGGCGGCGACCAGAAGGTGCGCGGCGATTACGGCGGATACCAGGATGACTCCGGCGTGCATCACCTGAACGTGCTGGACTTCCAGCGCCAGATTCGCACCTGTCCAAAACCGGTTGTCGCGATGGTCGCGGGTTATTCCATCGGCGGTGGTCACGTGCTGCACATGATGTGCGACCTGACTATCGCGGCGGAAAACGCCATCTTTGGCCAGACCGGCCCGAAAGTCGGCTCCTTTGATGGCGGCTGGGGTGCTTCGTATATGGCGCGTATCGTTGGTCAGAAGAAAGCGCGTGAAATCTGGTTTCTGTGTCGTCAGTACGACGCGAAACAGGCGCTGGATATGGGGCTGGTTAACACCGTCGTTCCCCTGGCGGATCTGGAAAAAGAGACCGTGCGCTGGTGTCGTGAAATGTTGCAAAACAGTCCGATGGCGCTGCGTTGCCTGAAAGCGGCGCTGAATGCCGATTGTGACGGTCAGGCCGGTCTGCAGGAGCTGGCGGGCAACGCCACCATGCTGTTCTACATGACGGAAGAAGGGCAGGAAGGCCGTAACGCCTTTAACCAGAAGCGTCAGCCTGACTTCAGCAAATTCAAACGGAACCCATAATGCGTAGCGCGCAGATATACCGCTGGCAGATCCCCATGGACGCGGGGGTGGTTTTGCGCGACAGGCGGTTAAAAACTCGCGACGGGCTGTATGTTTGTCTGCGTGATGGCGAGCGTGAGGGGTGGGGAGAAATCTCCCCGCTTCCGGGGTTCAGTCAGGAAACGTGGGAAGAGGCGCAAACTGCGCTACTGGCATGGGTGAACGACTGGCTTCAGGGGCGCGAGGTATTACCGGAGATGCCTTCGGTCGCGTTTGGCGCAAGCTGCGCGCTGGCGGAACTGACTGGCGTATTGCCGGAGGCGGCGGACTATCGCGCTGCGCCGTTATGTACTGGCGATCCTGACGATTTGGTGCTGCGGCTTGCCGATATGCCCGGCGAGAAAATCGCCAAGGTCAAAGTGGGTCTCTATGAAGCAGTACGTGACGGCATGGTGGTTAATTTGCTGCTGGAGGCGATCCCGGATCTGCATCTGCGTCTGGATGCGAATCGCGCCTGGACGCCGCTAAAAGCCCAACAGTTCGCAAAGTATGTTAATCCGGACTACCGCGCTCGTATCGCCTTTCTCGAAGAGCCGTGTAAGACGCGGGATGATTCCCGAGCTTTTGCCCGTGAAACCGGCATCGCGATTGCCTGGGATGAAAGCCTGCGTGAGCCGGATTTTGTTTTCGAGGCCCAGGCGGGCGTCAGCGCCGTGGTGATTAAACCTATGCTGACCGGATCGCTTGATAAAGTGCGTGAGCAAGTCGCTGCCGCCCATGCGTTGGGACTGACGGCGGTCATCAGCTCTTCGATCGAGTCCAGCCTCGGCCTGACGCAACTGGCGCGGATTGCCGCCTGGCTGACGCCGGGAACGCTGCCCGGACTGGATACTTTGCATCTGATGCAGGCGCAACAGATTCGCCTCTGGCCCGGTAGCGCGTTGCCTTGTCTGAAGCGTGATGAGCTGGAACGACTGTTATGACATTAACGGACTGGCCGTGGCGCCACTGGCGTCAGGTTCGCGCTCAGGCACCCGCTCTGCGCCTGAACGATGAGGTGTTAAGCTGGCGTGCGCTCTGTGAGCGTATTGATGCGCTGGCGGGCGGGTTTGCCGCGCAGGGCGTACGGGAGGGCGACGGTGTCCTGCTGCGCGCCGGGAATCAGCCGCGCACTCTGTTGGCATGGCTTGCGCTGATGCAGTGTGGCGCGCGGGTTCTGCCCGTCAACCCGCAGTTGCCCCAGACATTGCTGGAGGCGCTGGTACCGGATTTAACGCTGCGTTTTGCGCTGACGTTGGAAGGCGAAAACGCATTTTCCGGGTTAACCGCGCTGCAGATGCGGAAAAGTACCGCGGCGTATGCCGTGGCCTGGCAACCGCAGCGCCTGGTTTCCATGACGCTGACATCGGGTTCCACAGGATTGCCAAAAGCTGCCGTACATACGAGTCAGGCACATCTTGCCAGCGCGCAGGGCGTGCTTTCGCTAATGCCGTTTGGCCCCCAGGATGACTGGCTGCTATCGCTGCCGCTGTTTCACGTATCCGGGCAGGGTATTATGTGGCGTTGGCTCTTCGCCGGGGCGCGAATGACGGTACGTGATAAGCAACCGCTGGAGCAGATGCTGGCGGGGTGTACCCATGCTTCGCTGGTGCCGACGCAACTGTGGCGGCTGCTGGCGAATCAGGCGGCGGTGACGCTGAAAGCCGTTTTGCTCGGCGGTGCGGTGATTCCGGTTGAACTCACCGACCAGGCCAGCAAACAAGGGATTCGTTGCTGGTGCGGGTATGGGCTTACAGAGTTCGCTTCTACGGTATGCGCCAGGGAGGCTGATGGTTCGGATGACGTTGGCGCGCCGCTTCCCGGCAGAGAGGTCAGAATCGTCGATAATGAAGTCTGGCTGCGCGCCGCCTGCATGGCGGAAGGCTACTGGCGTGATGGCAAACTGATCCCGTTGGTTAATGACGAGGGCTGGTTTGCCACGCGCGATCGCGGCGAGCTGAACCACGGCAGGTTAACCATCGCTGGGCGGTTGGATAACCTGTTCTTTAGCGGCGGCGAAGGCATTCAGCCGGAGGAAGTCGAACGCGTTATTAACGCGCATCCGCTGGTGCAACAAGCCTTCGTCGTGCCGGTAGAGGATAAAGAGTTTGGTCACCGTCCCGTTGCGGTCGTGGAGTATGCATCGCAGGCTGGAGAAGTGAACCTCGCTGAATGGGTTCGCGATAAGCTGGCGCGTTTTCAGCAGCCGGTTCGCTGGCTGACGTTGCCGGCAGAACTGAAAAACGGAGGGATTAAAATATCTCGCCGTGCGCTCCAGCAGTGGGTGTGTGAGATCTGTAAAAATTAATGTTAGGTTAATATACAACCATTCTATCGCTATTGCCGTTTTGTTTACCCGTTGATGTGTAGCGTGTTATGAATAATCAGCGTGAAACGGGGGCGCTATGGAATGGTTGGTTAAGAAATCGCATTATGTCAAAAAGAGGGCTCGCCATGTTCTGGTGCTGTGCGATAGTGGCGGTTCGCTAAAAATGATCGCCGAGGCGAATTCCATGATATTACTGAGTCCCGGCGATATCCTGTCGCCTTTAAAAGATGCGCAGTATTGTATCAATCGGGAAAAACACCAGACTCTAAAAATCATTGATGCTCGATGTTATTCTTGCGACGAATGGCAGCGATTGACGCGCAAGCCCTCATGATCTGGCGGGCAGAAAAATCAGCATTACCCCCGCCATAATGCACAATACGCCGAGCATCGCTTTTAGGCTGAAAGCCCCTTGCAGACCGGGTAACAGCATTGAGGCTACCCAAACAAGCACATAGCTGAGACTCAGCAGCGCATAGGCTTTGCTTAGCGCGAGCGTGTGTAAGGTTTTATGCCAGCAGAAGACGGAAACCAGATACCCCGCTAAACCGGCGAATAGCGCCAGGGTCGCGGCATTAAATGCGCCCAGCCCGGCAATAAACGCCAGTGGATGCGCTATCGATGGTAGCCGCATCATGGCGAACCCCAAACTCAACTGGGCGAAGGAGGCAATCGCGACGCTTATCAGTCCCCACATTACGCCCATTATGCCGCGCTCCCCAGAATGATAATGCCGCTGATAATCAATGCGACGCCAAACCAGTGGCGGAGCGGAACCTGCTCATGCCAGATTTTCCATGCCGCCAGCGTGACCCAGACAAAATTCAGGCTTAACATTGGGTAAGCAATCCCTACCGGCAGGGTTTGTAGCACCAGCAGCCACAACACCATCGCTGCGCCCATGCATATCAGCGCCAGGCCCAGCCACAGCATCAGGTGGCGGCGGCGTCCGCCCGCCGTCAATGGCCGTGTCGCTTGCTTCTGACAGAGCTGACCGCCAACGCTGAGCAGACTGGCAAGCACCAGAACGACGCCGATCATTTAGGCCGATACTGAATTAACACCAGACGCCCCTGATAATCAATATTGTCCGCAGGGGGAATGTCAAGAGTGCTGATGTCTTCATCTTTGGCTATTGAAAGTACCAGCGTAATAATGCCCTCCTGACGATGTTGGTTGAGCCAGGCGTTAAAATCGTCGGCTTTAACGAATTTATCCTGTACATCAGGATAGCTAAGACCATACCTGAGTTCGCCCGCGTTCCCGTAGAGCATAATATCGTCTCGTTTCAGACTCCAGGCCAGCCCAGCGGCGACGCCGACGCTGTCGGCCAGAATATAGCGGCTTGATGTCAAAGGCGCCCGGGTCATTTCGACAAAAAACTGCGGCTGTTTGGACTCCATGACCCTGTCGGGAATGGAGAAGCCGAACAACAGTGCCAGCCCCAGCGGACAAAACGCGGGTAATATGTATTTTTGGCTATGACAGAGGCTATACCAGCCCACAAACGCCCAAACAGTAAAGAAGCCCCAGACGCAAAAAACTTTATACGTTTCGATATGCGTCCAGATCGGCGATTTCAGCGGTCCCCATGAGGAGACGACAAACGTTGCGACGATCCCGATTAACCCAAACACCAGGTTGATCCCGCCGTTGACACGTAGCGCGGCGACGCCTTCTTTCACGTTATGCAGGACGAAGCGCGCCATTAGTATTGCTATCGGTGCGAAACAGGAAAGAATATAGGTGGGCAGTTTCCCTTTCGCAATACTGAATAAGAGAAACGGCATGATCGTCCATCCGAGCAAATAGAATGCGCCGTTTCGCTCGCGCCAGCCCAGTTTAAGCGCGCCAGGCAGTAACCCCAGCCACGGTAAACTTCCCGCGACTAGTACCGGCAGGTAGTACCAGAAAGGGGATTTATGCTGGGCATCGCTCATAGCAAACCGCTGGATATGCTCCACCCAGAAAAAGTAATGCCAGAAATCGGCTTCGCGTCGGGCAATGGCAAGCGCCCAGGGAAGGACAACCACAAGGCAGCTCAATACCGCCAGCCAGCCGTAAAGCAAAAAGTCTTTCCAGCGTTTCTGGACAATGACCCATGGCAACACGCTCACCACGGGTACGGCCAGGGCGAGGAAGCCTTTGGTTAGCACCCCCAGTCCGCAGGTTACGCCCAGTAACAAAAACATCCCAATCTTGCCCGTTCGGGTCGTGGCCTGCATCCCCTGCCAGAAACAGCACATACCGGCCGTAAGCCAAAGCGCGATCATCGGATCGAGCACCGCATACGTCCCGATGCTGTAAACGGCAAAGAGTGATAGAAAGATAACGGCGGCGAGCAACGCGGTACGTTTATCCCGCCATAAGCGGAACGTCAGCCACGCCACCAGCGCCGCGGCCAGCAATGTCGTTAAAATAGCGCCAGCCCGCACGCCAAAATTGGTGGCGCCAAAAAGCCACTGACCCAGACTGTTTATCCAGTAACCGGCTATCGGTTTTTCAAAATAACGTAATCCCAGAAAATGCGGCACGATCCAGTCGCCAGACGCCAGCATCTCCCGACTTATTTCGGCATAGCGCGTTTCATCCGGCTGCCAGAGCAGGCGGCTGTTGATAGGGATAATATAGTAAAGGACGATAAACGCGGCGAAGGCCAGATAATAGCGTATCGATTTCATCATAAGCCGCTCACCGTCTGCTGACACCCCAGCCAGCCTTCACGGCCTGGAATGTGTGCACGTACAATTTGTCCCAGTGGCAGAGTCTCAGGCGATGTCGGCAGCAGTTCGCCCAGAGGACAAAAGGTGATCCCCGCGTCGCGTGCGCGAACGAGCAGATCTTCAAACAGCGGTTGATGGACAATGCCTTCGACTTCCGCATGGATGGTGTATACCGGCGTGCCTTTGTCCTGCAACATGCGGGAGATTATCCAGGTATTGAACGACTGCGCCTGAACAGTGGGGCCGATAACCTCATCCCACGTGGGTAAGGTGACGGGGATTTGCGGCGTCCCTGTCTGGCCCGGCATCAGTAGCGGACGGAATAAGGTGGTTCCACGGCAATCGCTGTTATACCGCAGGTTGAACGGCTCCTTCGCGCGAACAACGCGCCCATCCGCTCGCCAGCCGGCTGCGGCTGAGCAGGTGACAGGTTTGCCGATAATGGTTTCAAGCGCCGTCATGCCGCGCGCGATATCTTCTTCAAGCTGGCGGATACTCCAGTGGTCGCTGTGAGTCTGCCACGCATGGTGATCCCAGGCATGTAGTCCCGTCTCATGGTATGTTGCCGCTTCACGAATAATCCCGGCATTGGCGTTGCCGATATTTTTTCCCGGCCAGGCGGTACCGGCCAGCAGGATATCCCAACCGTAGAGCGAGGCGGCGTTTGAACGTAGCATTTTCCATAAAAATCGCGGCCTTATCAGACGCCAAAGATGACGACCCATATTGTCCGGCCCGACGCTGAAGAAAAAGCTGGCCTGAACGCCGTGGCGATGCAATGTCGCCAGCAGCCGGGGGACGCCTTCCCGCGTTCCCCGCAAGGTATCAACGTCAATGCGTAAACCGACTTTTGTCATGATGCGCGTTCCGCGATATCTACGCTGCGCAGGAAGAAGTCCAGCGTTTCTTCAACCGTATCCCGCATCGCAATAGAGGGTTCCCAATCCAGACAGCGTTTGGCATTGTTGATACTGGGTTTCCGGTGTGCGACGTCCTGATAACCCTTGCCGTAGTAACTGCCACTTTCGACGATCTGGAAACCGGCAAACGGTGGGAAATGGCAGCGCAGCGGATGTTTATCAAAACTGTCGAGCAACAGCGTTGCCAGTTCCTGAATACTGGCTTCGTTGTCAGGATTACCGATATTAATGATTTTTCCATCGCACCGATCGCCATCATTCACAATAATGCGGAATAATGCTTCGATCCCGTCGCGAATATCGGTAAAACAGCGCTTCTGCTGGCCACCGTCGATGAGTTTGATCGGCGACCCCTCCACCAGATTCAGGATCAACTGAGTAATAGCGCGTGAACTGCCGATACGCGCCGCGTTCAGGCTATCCAGCCGCGGCCCCATCCAGTTAAAGGGACGGAAAAGCGTGAAGCGCAGCCCCTCTTTTTCGCCATAAGCCCAAATCACCCGGTCGAGAAGTTGTTTGGAAACGGAGTAAATCCAGCGAGGCTTATTCACCGGCCCGACGATCAGATTCGATTTGTCCTCGTCAAAAGAGGCGTCCGTACACATGCCGTACACTTCAGAGGTAGACGGGAAAACCACGCGTTTACGGTATTTCACGCAGTAACGGATAATCCGTAGGTTCTCTTCAAAATCGAGTTCAAAAACGCGCAGTGGGTTACGGGTATATTCAATCGGGGTAGCAATCGCTACCAGCGGCAGTATTACATCGCATTTTTTGACATGATATTCAATCCATTCTGAGTGGATGCTGATATCACCCTCCACGAAATGAAAGCGTGGGTGGAGCAGGAATCGGCTAATGGCGTTGCTGCCAATATCCATACCGTAGACGTCGTAATTCTCTTCATTCAGTAACCGTTCGGTCAAATGATTGCCGATAAAACCGTTGACGCCGAGGATGAGAACGCGAATGCGACGTTTACCGCTAGCCGCTGATGGACGGTTCAAACGTGCGCCTGCCACCAGACCAAGCGTCTGTGCAAGCTGCGAGCCCTGCACGGTAATGCCGTCTCCGACCTGGCCGGTAATAATCTCCAGCGCGCCATCGGCGCAGGCAACCCGCAGCGGAGAGACTGAAATCACCGAGCCGGGAAGCGCGCCCTGCGCATCCGGACAAATTCGGGAAGACCAGATGGTAAATTTTTGCGAGCCGCTATAGCTGAACGCGCCGGGCCAGGGGGCGGCTACTGCCCGCACCAGGTTATGCACCGTGGAAACCGGTTTGTGCCAGTCGATAAGACCATCTTCCGGCCTGCGGCGACCATAATACGTAGCGTCAGACTCACGCTGGGGAACAGAAGGTATATCGCCACATTTCATGGTGGGCAGGATGCTACCAAGCAACAGGCGCGCGGCCTGGCATAGCTTATGATGCAGGGTAATCGCAACATCGTCCTGCGCAATAGCGACGCGTTGACTGGCGACAATCTCTCCGGCGTCGGCACGTTTGACCATACGATGCAGCGTTACGCCCGTTTCGCTTTCACCGTTAACCAGAACCCAGTTTAGCGGCGCGCAGCCCCGATATTCAGGCAATAGAGAACCGTGCAGATTGAACGCGCCAGTCGGGGCGAGTTGCAGAATTTCTTCGCTTAACAGGTTGCGGTAATAGAACGAAAAAATAATATCCGGCGCAAGTTCAGCGATACGGTCGACCCAGATAGGATGATTTACGTTATCCGGCGCATAAACAGGAATCCCTAATCCTGCCGCCAGCCGGGAGACGGAGCCAAAAAAGGTGTTTTCCGCAGGATTGTCGGCATGAGTGAAAATCGCGGCAATCTCATACCCGGCATCCAGTACGGCCTGCACGCCCTGACATCCCATATCGTGATAGGCAAAAATAACGGCTTTCATTGGTGACTTTCCTCAGTAAACGGCGTGCTTTCCGGATAGATAACCTGTTGAACAAAATAGCGGGGGCGGGCGCGGACATCGTTATAAATACGACCAATATATTCGCCCAGCAGCCCCATACCGATGAATTGCGCGCCGATAAAGGTAAACAGGACGGCAAAGAGCATAAATACGCCTTCCGCCGCCCACTGCGGCCCCAGCGCCAGGCGAAGTACAATGAGCAACACCGACAGGCTAAACCCGCCGATGGCGATAACGCTTCCCAGCAGGCTTAACAGGCGCAGCGGCGTCGTCGTCAGGCAGGTCACCAGGTCATACATCAGGTTAATGAGACGCATAAAACTGTATTTAGAGTCGCCAAATTCACGTTCAGCGTGATGCACCGGGATCTCAGTAGCCCGACGAGCGAAAATGTTGGCCAGAATAGGAATAAAGGTGCTGCGTTCATGGCAGCGCAACATGGTATCGATAATAGGGCGGCGATAGGCGCGTAACATACAGCCGTAATCGCCCATCGCTTTGCCCGTCGTGCGCTGGATCAGCAGATTAATGATTTTTGACGCCGATTTGCGAAACAGGGTGTCCTGTCGGTTTTGGCGCACTGTACCTACCACATCGAACCCTTCATCGGCTTTTGCCACCAGGCGCGGGATCTCTTCCGGCGGATTTTGCAGATCGGCATCCAGCGTAATGATAAGATCGCCACTCACATGGCTAAATCCCGCCATAATCGCTGCATGTTGACCGTAGTTACGGTTGAGTAAAATAGAGATGATATGGCTACCGGCCTCCTGGGACGCCTTAACCATCAGCTCAGCCGAGCTATCGCTGCTACCATCATCTATCAATAAAATCTCCCACGCTTTGCCCAGACTCTCGCAGGCGGCGGTGGTGCGTCTTATCAGTTCCGGCAGGCTTTCCTGTTCGTTATAGACAGGAATAACCACCGAGACTTTTTTTATCGGTGCGGCGTCAAACATGTTTATTGTCCTGCTATCTGATGAAGGGCGCTAATGACCCGATCAAGGTCACTCTCGGTCATGTCGGGGAAGAGCGGCAGTGAGCAGATCCGCTCGCTGTTCCACTCGGTGTCAGGCAGCGTGAGTGTTGGGAAACGCTCGCGATAGTATTTTTGCGTATGCGCGGCGCGGAAATGCAGCCCTGTGCCGATGCCTTTCGTTTTCAGCGATGCCATCAGAGCATCCCGGGTAATGCCGCAGCGGGCTTCATCGATCCGGATAATGAATAAATGCCAGGCGTGGATATGTTCCCACGGAGGAAGGCTCAGAGGCTGAAAAGGCAGGTCTGCCATTGCCTGGTGGTACTGCGCTGCGATGGCGGCGCGACGAGCGTTAAGCGCATCCAGTTTCTGTAACTGAGCAAGCGCGATAGCGGCGTTGAGGTCGGGCAGATTATATTTGTAGCCCGGCGCCAGGACTTCCGCCTGCGGTGCGCGTCCTCCGCTCTGTCGATCCCAGGCATCAACGCCAAGCCCGTGAAACTTGAGACTGCGTAGTTTATCCGCCAATTGCGGGTTATCCGTGACGACGATACCGCCTTCAGCGCAGGTAATATTTTTAATGGCGTGGAAGGAGAAAATCGCGGTTCCCCGGGCGCCAATGTGGCGACCTTTGTATCTGGTTCCTGTCGCGTGCGCCGCGTCTTCAATCACCGGAATGCCATAACGCTCGCCAAGAGCGTAAATAGCGTCCAGATCGGCAGGCGCGCCGGCGTAATGGACGGGGATAATGGCTTTGGTTCGTGGCGTAATGGCGGCTTCGATATGTTCAGGCGTGACCATCAGCGTATCGCGATCAACATCGATCATGACGGGTTTCGCGCCGAGTAAAACGATCATATTTAGCGTAGAAACCCACGTCATTGACGGTGTAATGACGTCGTCGCCTTTGCCAAGGCCCAGCGCCATCAAAACGATGTGCATACCGGCGGTGGCTGAACTGACGGCAACGGCATATTGATTGCCTGTTAGCCGACAAAATTCCGCTTCCAGTTCGTGATTTTTTGGGCCGGTTGTTATCCAACCTGAGTCCAGTACGGTCTTAACGGCAGCGAGTTCTTCCGCGCCCATCGCCGGGCGGGAGAACGGCAAAAAGTCCGACATTATTTTTCCTTCAGCCATTGAAAGCCGCTTTTCAAATATTCGGGGAATAGAAAAGGGCTTATTTTTTAACGCATTTAGCTGAACCCTACTGGATGAAGATTAAATTAACATTAAGAAATTAAGGTGAAGTAAAAATATAATTTTTAATGGGGGTATGCTTTGCTTTTGCCGAAAGTTTAAGGCATTTTATACGCGCCTGGAAGCTGTTTTTATGTTTCTGGCCTGCGTCTTCCGTCATGGAATTTTATTTTAATCTTATGGCTATTAAGTTAGCTGCTCTGTCTGCCTGAGAGGTTAATGTGTTGGCATTTACCCTACGCTTTATTAAAAACAAACGCTATTTCGCGATCGTGGCGGGGGCGTTGGTTATTATCGCCGGGTTGACCTCGCAACATGCCTGGAGTGGTAACGGTCTGCCGCAGATTAACGGTAAAACGCTGGCGGCGCTAGCGAAGCAGCATCCGGTAGTGGTGTTATTTCGCCATGCCGAGCGGTGCGATCGCTCCGATAACACCTGCTTGTCAGACAGTACGGGGATTACGGTTAACGGCGCGCAGGATGCCAGATCGCTGGGTAAAGCCTTTAGTGCCGATATACAAAATTACAATCTCTATTCCAGTAATACGGTACGTACCATCCAGTCGGCAACCTGGTTTTCCGCGGGCAGGCCGCTTACAGTGGATAAAAAAATGATGGATTGCGGCAGTGGTATTTATGCTTCAATCAAGACGTTACTGAAAAAGTCGCAGAATAAAAATATAGTTATTTTTACCCATAATCATTGTTTGACATATATTGCAGAAAATAAGCGCGGCGTAAAGTTTGAACCGGACTATCTCAATGCTCTCGTCATGCATGCGGAAAACGGAAAACTTTTTTTAGATGGCGAATTTGTTCCCGGTTAGCTGGGGTGGTAAAAACGTAAAGACAGCCTGGGGGGCTGTCGTCATTATAATAACCCTTTCAATGTTAACGTGTGGCGTGTTGCTACATTCAAATCATACAGCGCAAGTTCTTCTGGCTTGACCCAGGCGTAGTCCTGAAACTCGTCGTTAATACATATATCGCGATTGGCGGAAACACAGTCGAAGATGAGATAAATCATATAAATCTCTTCCTGTCTGCCATCAGCATACGTTTTAACGCGGATATCGTCGCGGAAGGTCCACGGCGTAATATCGCTCAGAATCAGTTGCTCGCCGAGTTCCTCCCGAATTTCCCGACGCAGCGCCTCTTCAATACGTTCGCCTGGCTCGACCCCGCCGCCCGACAGCGCCCACTGACCGGGAAAGACGCCGCGGTTGTCGGCCATTTTGCACAGCAGGTAACAGCCATCATTTTGAATCAATGGGCAAACTATAGTTCGTTGACGCATAAGTCGCTTCCTTAAACAGATAAGTCATTAGCTTAACAAATCATTCTGCGAAATTCTTTGCGAAAAATGGAAGCGATAACGCAGACTGCGTTTTTTGTTAATCTTGTTGTTGCAGGCCTCGCCATGTGTTGGCGCAGTGATGCGCCACGGCGAAAGTAGTATTTCGTTACAATATGTTTTTGGAATGGTTTTTTAGTGCATTGATTCCTCAGCGTCTGGCAGTACAATTCTGCCGTTTTAGGGAGTTTTTCTTTATGTGCTTGCTGGAAAGGGTAAAAATGAAAAAAAGCATATTGTTAGGTTTTGCCGGAATGCTGTTCGTTTCTGCATCGGCGCAGGCCATAAGTATTAGCGGCCAGGCGGGTGAAGATTACACCAACATTGGCGTGGGTTTCGGTACGGAATCAACGGGACTGGCGCTAAGCGGCAACTGGATGCACAATGATGATGATGGCGACGCCGCGGGCGTTGGTCTGGGGCTGAACATTCCGGTTGGACCGCTGCTGGCGACTGTCGGCGGTAAAGGTATTTATACCAATCCGAAAGACAGCGATGAAGGCTATGCGGCGGCTGTCGGCGGTGGGTTACAATGGAAAATCGGCGACAGCCTCCGTCTGTTCGGCGAGTATTATTACTCACCGGATTCGCTGTCCAGCGGTATCGACAGTTATGAAGAAGCGAACGCAGGCGCGCGCTTCACCATTATGCGCCCGCTGAGCATTGAAGCCGGTTATCGTTACCTGAACCTGGCGGGTAAAGATGGCAATCGTGATAACGCGATTGCTGATGGCCCTTACATTGGCGTCAACGCCAGCTTCTGATGCTAACGGCGCGGCAATCGTCGCGCCATATTCCTCCTTTCCCCATCATTCTTCTTTCTATATCCTGTCCGGCTTTGCGTTATAGTGTTTTCATCATAAGAGCAGGAGAACACGATGCTAAATGTGGAAATGCTATCCACCGGGGATGAGGTGTTGCACGGACAAATCGTTGACACCAATGCCGCCTGGCTGGCTGATTTTTTCTTTCATCAGGGCGTTCCGTTATCACGGCGAAATACGGTGGGCGATAATCTGGACAGTCTGGTCGCTATCTTGCGTGAACGCAGTCAACATGCTGATGTTTTGATTGTTAATGGCGGGTTAGGGCCGACCAGCGATGATTTAAGCGCGCTCGCCGCGGCAACGGCAAAAGGCGAAGAATTGGTAATGCACGAAGCGTGGCTGGCCGAAATGGAACGCTACTTTCAGCAGCGTGGTCGCGTGATGGTGCCGAGCAACCGTAAACAGGCGGAACTGCCTGCCAGCGCGGAGTTTATTAATAATCCGGTCGGCACTGCCTGTGGATTTGCGCTACAGCTCAACCGCTGCCTGATGTTTTTCACCCCCGGCGTACCATCGGAATTTAAGGTTATGGTGGAGCAGGAAATCTTACCGCGGTTACGCGCACGTTTTTCGCTGCCAGAGCCGCCGCTTTGTCTGCGGTTAACGACTTTTGGACGTTCAGAAAGCGACCTGGCGCAGCGCCTCGATTCACTGTCGTTGCCGTCCGGCGTAACGATGGGGTATCGCTCATCAATGCCGATCATTGAACTGAAGTTGACCGGCCCGGCTACGCAGCGGGAGGCGATGCTGGCGTTGTGGCCCGAGGTTAAGCGGGTTGCCGGGCAGAGCCTGATTTTTGAAGGTACGGAAAACCTGCCGGCGCAAATAGCCCGCCGTCTGCAGGAAAGGCAGCTTAGCCTGACATTGAGTGAGCAATACACCGGCGGCTTACTGGCGCTACAGCTTTGCCGTGCCGGGGCACCTGTTCTTGCCAGCGAAGTTGTTCCTTCGCAGGAAGAGACGCTGGCGCAAACGGCGCACTGGACGACAGAACGGCGCAGCAATCATTATGCCGGTCTGGCGCTGGCCGTGTCGGGACTGGAAAACGAACATCTTAATTTCGCGCTGGCGACGCCGGATGGCACCTATGCCTTACGCGTGCGTTTTGGCGCTAACCGTTATAGTCTGGCAATATGTCAGGAAGTCTGTGCGATGATGGCGCTCAATATGCTGCGCCGCTGGCTTAATGGCGAGGACATTACCAGCGAGCATGGCTGGATAGACGTGGTTGAATCATTGACGGCATAACGACTTTATCGCCTGTCGGCGATAAAAACGAAATCGCAGGCCGGATAAGGCTTATCCGGCCTGTATGTCGACATTATTTATCAATGGTTGTTAGCCGCTTCCTCGACGGAAAGCCCGGTAATGGCCAAAATCGCATCGCGATCGATACCTTTTTCCTGCATCATGCGCGCGATACGCAGCGCTTCTTCTCGCGTTCCTTGTTGTCGACCTTGCTGTAGTCCTTGCTGCAATCCTTCCTGTAGCCCATTGTGGTGGCCCTCCTGCCGCAGCCTCTCTGCAATCGTCATCAATCTCTCCTTGTGATGGGGGGAACGTTTAGCAACTTCACGGATAAAATCGCTTGCCCGGGAAGTATCGCCGTATTGTACCAGGTAATTAAACAGCGTTTGCAACTGGCTGTCATTAGCGATATCGGCAATTAAAAGTGAGGTGAGTTTGTCAACCATACTCATCCAGTCACGATCGCGGATATGTTTTTGCATCAGTTCCAGCAACGCGACGCGTCGGTGTTGCATGATTTCATCGTCTGGCGTTACCGTAATATCCACCAGAGGAAAGGTTTGCGAATAAAGTTGCCGCGCGAGCTGTGGAGAGTCAAATTCATCCAGCCAGTTAAGCGAAAATGGATAAGGACTTTGTTCGCCATGATAAAAGAGTATCGGGATGACTAAAGGCAATGTTTTATTTCCGGCATCAAGGTGATATTGCATTGCGGCAGTGGCATAACGCATCAGCCGGAATGCCATATGCTGTACTGCCGTGCTCTGATGCTCTATAACACAATAAATATATCCTTCACCTTTATTGGTTTTCAGCGACCACACTATATCGGAATAATAGGCGCGAAGGTCGTCTTCAATAAAGGAGGTTGACTCCAGATTAAGCGTGGTTAAATCGCAAATTGCGCGTAATGGGGCTGGAAGGTGGCTATCAAGAAAATCCCGTGCTACCTCAGGATAAGATATCATTTTTTTAAAAATCGCATCATGGGGCGTTGAAGTGGTCGATTTGGCCATGGTAATCCGTCACCTGCAGCATAAGTTAGCATGACGGTACGCACCTAAAACGCCGGTTGCATGCGCAGAATTTCTTCTTTGCGAAAAACGATGAGAAATAAATACGCCATACTGCAACAGATACAATTTTGCGGAAGGGCATACGCAAAAGAGCGGGACGCAGCTTACGCTTATCGGCGCCTGTGGTCTTTACAGGGCTGATAAGCGTAGGCCGCACCCGGGAATGCTTTAACCCAACGCTTTTGCCAGTAGCGTAATGGGATGTTCGCAGCGTTTGCTTGTAGACATCTCAATCTGCCACTTACAGGTTTCACAATCGGTGACAACAAGGTCGGCGCCGCTCTCTTCAATCTGGCGGAACAGCGGTGCGCCGATGGATTGCGATGTCGGATAGTTTTCCTTTTTAAATCCGTACGTACCGGCAATGCCGCAGCACTGTGAATCAAGTACTGTCAATTCAAGCCCCGGAATTTGACGCAACAGTTCAAGCGTGTAAAGCGTCCAGCCCATTTTTTCCATATGACACGGCGTATGGTAGACCACTTTCAGCGGCAAAGGGTTAAGCGGCAGCGTTTTCCCGGCATCCAGTTTGCGCCATAGCCAGCGGGTGGCCAGCTCGATATGTTCGCGTAGCCCGGCGTTGTCCACGTCCAGCACTTCAGGATATTCATCGCGCAACGCAAACGTACAGGTCGATGACGTGGCGATGACCGGAATACCTTTGACGGCAATCGCCTCGCGTAGCGATTCCACATTGCTGATAGCCTGTTTGCGAGCTTTATCCGTAAAACCGTTAGCGATCAGCGGCACGCCGCAGCACTTCTCTTTACTCAGTAGTTGTACGCCGGTGCCCATTGCGTTCAGCACTTTAATCAGATCTTTTCCAAGTTGCGGATGGTTGTAATTCACAAAACAGCCGTGAAAAAAGGCGACCTGATCTTTGTATGTGGCCTGTTGCGCCGCCACGCTACGATACCAGCGGCGGAAGGTGCCGAAAGAGTATTTTGGTAAGGTGCGGCGATGATCGATTTTTAGCGCATAATCAAGCAACTGGCGCACCGGCTTTAATGCGGTGGCGGTATTGACCACCGGCGCGAACGGCGTTGAAACGCTGCCCATGAGATCGGTATGGCTGAGAATAAAGTTACGCAATGACGGGCGCGTTGTATCGTATTTCGCGCGGGCGCGCTGGATGATATCGCCGATCTTCACGTCCGACGGACAGGCGACCTCACAACGTTTGCAGTTAATGCAATATTTCAGCGCCTCATCATACAGTGTACCGTCTTTCAGACGCAGACGCTCGCCATCCGGTCCGGCCTGTTTAGGACCAGGGTAGCCAGGATTAACGCGGCTGACCGGGCACGCGGTGGTGCACACCGTACATTTAATACAACTTTCAAAACGTGTGTCGCTCATTGCTGTTCTCCTGCACGCTCGGCGATATGGTGCGCGGCGTGGAGGGCGCTGACTGCGCAGACGCCGCCGCCGCATCCCTGGGCTATAGGGTCGAACCCCGCCAGCACAGAACCTATTGCATACAGATTTTCTACCGTGTTACCCGCAAGGGAGGGGCGGAAAGCGTCATCCGTCACGACGCCAAACTGCTGCCAGGGCTGTGGGTCGAAGAAATGTTGTTGATACCATTCGGCGCGGGTGGCCGTTTGTTGTACGTCGAGTCCTAAAATAGGTTCGCGGATCTCTTTACGCTCAGCAACCAGGCCGCTACTAAAGAAGCTACCGCTGGCAAGTACGGCAAAACGCGGACGCAGTGGGATATCGGCATGGTTTCGTGTCCATATTTCGCTCACGATACCGTGACGGCAGGTGACTTTCTTCACTTCATCGCCTGGCATCCAGATGCCGCCCTGACGAGCAAACTGGCGCTGGAGCTGATTGTGCAGACGTATACCGAGCACCGACGGCGGCAGCGTCGGCAACAGCGTGAGCGCGCAGGGCAGGCGTTCGTTAAGCCAGCGCCACAGCCTATCGTTCGCCAGCCCGAAACAGGCGGGCATGATGATCATGTCGCAGTTTGTCGCTATCGGTGATAGCGCGTCGTAAAGCAGTGGCCATTTTTCTTCGTTATCAAGCAGACGCGCGATATTGACCGCACGAAATTCCGTCGGGTTATCACGCAGTACGTCCAGTTCCGGAAGGTCGATTTCTGCGGTTTCGACGTTGAGATCGCGTTGGCGCAGCGACGCTGCCGCAAGGTGCGCCTGGAAATCCAGTAATCCACTAACGCCGACGACGCAAATTCGCTGTGCGGATAACGGCCAGACCGGCACTTCAGGCGAGCTAAGCCAGGTTGAACGCAATGTGCCAAGCGGTGTTACACGCTGGTGCGCCTGCTGTACGTCACCGTATAACTGCGCGCCGCTGGCGTTAAGTAGCGTTTGCGCCTGTTGCGCCAGCGTAAGGACTTTTTGCGTGCCCAAACGCGAATAAGGATGTTCAGGCGCCTGGCGGCGCAGCGCATCAAGCCCGGCGGTAATCTCGGTCACCGGTTGGCCGTCGGGCAGGGCGCTGAGCAGATCCAACGAGCCAGAGGAAAAATGCAGCGCGCTTTGTCCGCGAGTGACAATGGCGCAACGTAATCCATGCTGCTGGAGTTGCAGTCCGCATAGCAAACCGGCGAGACCGCCGCCCATAATAACCGTATCAAATTTCATCCTGGTGCTCCTTCTCCAGACCGCATAATCCCTGATAAACCCAGCGCGTGAATTCGCTTTCGCGCAGTGCGTCTCCCCAGGCGACAGGTTGTACGCCCTTCCAGCGTTCATTCAGAAACTCAGAGAGTTGCGTAATAGATTGCGCCGCGGTCGTCACATTAAAACGCTGCAGCAGCCCGGCTGCGCGGCAGGCGCACAGTTCGCCCTGGCAAGTGCCCATGCCTACGCGGGTGCGACGACGCAGATCCAGCAGGCTATTCACGGTTAAGTTTTCGACGGCATACTGCACTTCACCGGCCGTGACGGCCTCGCATTCACAGACCAGGCTACGGTGTTGGCGGCCTTCACTCAGCCATCCCGGCGTGCGATCGCCATGCCGATAAACCGCCGATCCGCGTAGCGGCGCGGGAAGCGAGATAATGCGTTTCAGCGTATGTTCCGTAGACTCTTTTGAGCCAGGCAACGGCGTATCCGCCGTGATGCAGGGGCGTGTATTGCCCAACTTGCGGCACACGGCGTCGGTGGCCCATTCCGCCATCAGGCGGTAAGTCATTAGCTTCCCGCCGGTAATGGTAATGAAGCCTTCAAGCCCGTCGCGCTCGGCGTGGTCGAACAGCACAATACCGCGGCTGACGTTACGACCGCTGGGATCGTCATCGCTGGCCACCAGCGGGCGGACGCCAGAATACGCGCGCAGAATACGCGTCTTCGCCATGACAGGGGCCAGTTTTTCCCCTTCACGCAGCAGGATATCTACTTCATCTGCGGTAACGCGGTTGCTGTCTATCTCATTGTAATCAATATGGGTAGAGGTGGTGCCGATCAGTGAAATCGTATCGCCAGGTACCAGAATGTCGGCATCCGATGGTTTCCGGCAGCGGTTAATCACATGCTGGTTGATCCGATGGTCCATGATCAACAGCGACCCTTTTGCCGGAAACATGCGGATACTCAGGTCGGCGTATTCGGCGATCCGTTGTCCCCAGATACCTGCCGCATTGACCACCACCGGCGCATGAAGCGTCTGGGTTTCGCCAGTGAGATGGCTGCGCACATGAACACCGCAGACCGTTGCGCCTTCACGAATGAGCCCGGTTACTTCATGCGCTGTTAACACGATTGCGCCATGTTCTCTGGCATCCAGCATATTGGCGGCGGTAAGGCGGAAAGGGTCCACGGTGCCATCCGGCACTTTTACCGCGCCGATGAGCGCAGGATTAACGGAGGGCTCAATGATGCGCGCCTGCTGCGGATCGATGGCTTCAGCGCGAATGCCTGCCGCTTCACAGGCGTGAATAAAGGTGGCCTGAAACGCAAGATCATCTTCCGGTAACGTAATAAACAGACCATCCGTCGGTTCGACACAATGGCGGGCGATCCGTTTTAAGATCTGGTTTTCACTAATGCACTCGCGCGCGGATTCCGCGTCAGTAACGGCATAACGAGCGCCGCTGTGCAGCAGCCCGTGGTTACGCCCGGTCGCGCCGGTCGCAATATCATGCCGCTCCACCAGGATGACACGTAAACCGCGCAGCGCGCAGTCGCGGGCGATCCCTGCGCCTGTTGCTCCACCGCCAATGATAATCACGTCACTTGCTTGCGAGTCACGAGTTTTCATTGTTTTTCCTCACAGTTCGTTTTTTATCATTTAGCCATACAAATCATATGGAATGTTTGATTTCGCGCATAATCGCTCATTATTCGAAAATGAAACGTGATTTCGTGCGCTTTTCTGAACATTATTCATAAATCTGTAACAATATGTGCTGTAATTCACATTCATGAGACAGATCTTTACTTAACATCGCGGCCACACTGGGAACAGCGGGGTCGTTTGAACGAACTGCGGTGTTTATCTCTAAATAAAATACGGGCCACGGAGGCTACAATATGTTGAGTATTTTTAAACCAGCGCCGCATAAAGCGCGCTTGCCAGCGGCGGAGATTGATCCGACCTATCGCCGGTTACGCTGGCAGATTTTCCTGGGGATATTCTTTGGCTATGCCGCGTATTATCTGGTGCGCAAGAACTTTGCCCTCGCGATGCCCTATCTGGTAGAGCAGGGTTTTTCGCGCGGCGATCTGGGCTTTGCGCTATCCGGGATTTCCATCGCTTATGGTTTTTCGAAATTTATAATGGGGTCGGTGTCCGATCGCTCGAATCCGCGCGTTTTCCTGCCGGCAGGGTTGATTCTGGCCGCAGCAGTCATGCTGTTTATGGGTTTTGTGCCGTGGGCGACGTCCAGCATCGCCGTGATGTTTGTGCTGTTGTTCCTTTGCGGCTGGTTCCAGGGGATGGGGTGGCCGCCGTGCGGTCGAACGATGGTTCACTGGTGGTCGCAGAAAGAGCGCGGCGGCATTGTGTCGGTCTGGAACTGCGCGCATAACGTCGGCGGCGGGATCCCACCACTGCTGTTCCTGCTGGGGATGGCGTGGTTTAACGACTGGAAAGCGGCGCTCTATATGCCAGCCTTTGGCGCGATTGTGGTGGCGTTGTTCGCTTTCGCAATGATGCGCGATACGCCGCAATCTTGCGGTCTGCCGCCTATCGAAGAGTATAAAAACGACTATCCTGACGACTACAACGAAAAAGCGGAAGAAGAGCTCACCGCGAAGCAAATCTTCATGCAGTACGTATTGCCGAACAAATTACTGTGGTATATCGCTATCGCCAACGTGTTTGTCTACCTGCTGCGCTACGGTATCCTCGACTGGTCGCCAACGTACCTGAAAGAAGTGAAGCATTTCGCTCTGGATAAATCCTCCTGGGCATATTTCCTCTATGAATATGCCGGTATTCCAGGCACCCTGCTGTGCGGCTGGATGTCAGACAAAGTATTCCGCGGCAACCGTGGCGCGACGGGCGTATTCTTTATGACCCTGGTCACTATTGCGACCATCGTTTACTGGATGAACCCGGCTGGCAACCCAACCGTTGATATGATTTGTATGATTGTTATCGGCTTCCTGATTTACGGTCCGGTGATGCTGATTGGTCTTCATGCGCTGGAACTGGCGCCGAAAAAAGCGGCGGGTACGGCGGCGGGCTTTACTGGTCTGTTTGGTTATCTGGGCGGTTCTGTCGCCGCAAGCGCCATTGTGGGTTATACCGTTGACTTCTTCGGTTGGGATGGCGGCTTTATGGTGATGATTGGCGGCAGCATTCTGGCGGTAATCCTGCTGGTGGTCGTGATGATTGGCGAAAAACGCCATCATGATGAGCTGCAGTTAAAACGCAACGGAGGCTAATAAACATGAAAACCACACTGAAAAACCTTAGCGTGGCACTGATGTTGGCAGGAATGGCAATCGGAAGCGGTGCCGTGGCGGCTGAAAAAGTCGTCATTGCCCACCGTGGCGCCAGCGGTTATCTGCCGGAGCATACGCTACCGGCGAAAGCGATGGCGTATGCGCAAGGGGCAGATTACCTGGAACAGGATTTGGTGATGACAAAGGACGACCATCTGGTCGTCCTCCATGACCACTACCTTGATCGGGTGACTGACGTCGCTGACCGTTTTCCGGACCGGGCGCGTAAAGATGGGCGTTATTACGCTATCGATTTTACCCTGGACGAAATTAAATCCCTGAAGTTTACCGAAGGGTTTGATATTGAAAACGGCAAAAAAGTACAAACTTATCCGGGGCGTTTCCCGATGGGAAAATCTGATTTCCGCATTCATACCTTTGAAGAGGAAATTGAATTCGTTCAGGGATTAAATCACTCTACCGGTAAAAATATTGGTATTTATCCGGAAATTAAAGCACCGTGGTTCCATCATCAGGAAGGGAAAGATATTGCCGCGAAAACGCTGGAAGTGCTGAAGAAGTATGGTTATACCGGCAAGCAGGATAATGTCTATTTGCAGTGTTTTGATGTCGCTGAGCTGAAACGTATTAAGAATGAACTGGAACCCAAAATGGGGATGGATCTCAATCTGGTTCAGCTTATTGCGTATACCGACTGGAATGAAACACAGCAGAAACAGCCGGATGGTCGTTGGGTGAATTACAACTACGACTGGATGTTTAAGCCGGGCGCCATGAAGCAGGTGGCGGAATATGCGGACGGTATTGGTCCGGATTACCATATGTTGGTTGCGGAAGGCTCGACGAAAGGGAACATCAAGCTGACTGGAATGGTGCAAGACGCGCATCAGAATAAGATGGTAGTTCATCCTTACACTGTGCGTGCCGATCAATTGCCAGACTATGCCACAGATGTCAATCAGTTGTACGATATCCTGTATAACAAGGCGGGGGTCGACGGGCTGTTCACCGACTTCCCGGATAAGGCGGTCATGTTCCTGCAAAAAAATGATTAAAGGTATGCCATAGTAGAAGTGAAGCGCCGGATGAGGGCATAAACGCCTCATCCGGCCTGGCGCAACGTTCGCCAGCGTAGGTCTGGTAAACGCAATGCCATCAGGCGGTGTTGTTTTATAGCAAGCCCTCATCGGTCAGTGTTTCCATACATTTTTGCAATAAAAATAGCGGACTTCCTTCTACCGGCGGTTCTTTTGCTAACAGGGAAATTTGTCGATAAAAGGTGGGTTCCAGCGCCACGGAACATAATTTTCCTGCCGTGGCTTTTAAGGTTAACTCTGGCAATAAGGCGATGCCTAATCCCTGTCGAATAAAACTCAGCGCAGTATCGGGATGGTTAAATTCATATTTAAATATCGGCTCAATACCCTTTTCTTTAAACAACGCCATAATGCTTAACTCATAACGACCTTTACTGACAATTAGTGGTTCGTCCATCAGTTCTTCGACCGTTACTGTACTGTTAGTCGACAGGGGATGATTTTCAGGCACTACTACGGTGAATTTATCCCGGTAAATGGGGACACAATACATACCGTTGACCGGAAAAGGAACGAAACCGGCATCAATACTTCCGTCCTGCAGCGAATCAATAATAGCCGTACTGTTCTCTTCATAGGGGATAATTTTTACATTTGGATGATGGCTTTCAAAATAGCGAATTACGCCAGGTAAAATACAGGCGCAGGCGCTGGGAAAACAGCCAATCCGTAGCGTACGGGCCGGGTTCTTTTTTTCTTGTTCGGCAATCTCTTTTACCGCGTTGACGTCGCGCTGGATCGCGCGTAAATGCCTGACGATGCGGCTACCGGCGGCGGTAAGCTCAATCTCTTTGCGACGATCACGAATCAATATGCCAACGCCGAGTTCCTCCTCAAGCGCGGAGATAGCCTGGCTGACGGCGGATTGCGTCATGTATAGCCGCTTGCTGGCCTCGGTAAATCCGCCGTACTCCAGCACGGCAAGCAGGGCGTGGATTTGGGTTAATGTCATTAGTAAAACCTAATTAATATAATTAAAACGATTAATTTCTCTAATAGAGTGCGCTTGTTTATACTGACATTCTATCGAATACATCACATTTTGACGCACCTGATAGGTGTTCAGTTGAGCTGAGCGTTGCCTGCGTGCGCCATCTGAACGGGTCGTTAAGAATGAAAGAAAAATTATGGACGAAGGATTTTTGGGCGATAACCCTGGTCAGCTTTATTGTCTTTTTTGTTTTTTACGTACTGCTGACGCTATTACCGATATATATTTCTGACCGCCTGCATGCTTCTGCGGATAAGGCCGGATTATTAGTGACATGTTTCCTGGCTGCGGCAATTGTTATTCGGCCGTTTGCCGGACAGTGGGTGGGAAAATATTCGAATAAAAAGATTCTGATGCTCTCTTCTCTGGCTTTTTTGGTGATTACCGCGCTGTATCCGGTTTGCCATTCCATCGAGTCGCTGCTCTTTATCCGCGTACTTCATGGGATTACGTTTGGTGTTATTACCACGGTAAAAGGAACTATTTCAGCGCGGTTGATTCCGGCCTCCCGACGTGGAGAGGGCATCAGCTTTTTCTCTTTAGCAATGGGCCTGGCGATGGTCGTAGGACCGTGGATCGGTTTGAATATGGCTCGCTGGAACGCGTTCACCGCCGCATTCTGGCTCTGTACCGCTGTAGCGGTATTAGGGATTGTGCTTTCCCTGATTGTGACGGTCCCTCCGGTAATCCATCATGCCGATGGTTCCAGGCCGAATCTGGGTTTTACCGCGATGTTTGACCGCGCCGCCTTGCCTTTTGCGCTGGTCACCTTTTTCATGACCTTCTCCTATGCGGGCGTGTCGGCTTTCCTGGCGCTGTACGCTCGTGAGCTGGATTTAATGGCGGCGGCCAGTAATTTCCTGCTGTGCTACGCTATTTTCCTGATGATATGCCGTACCTTCACCGGGAATATTTGCGATAAAAAAGGTCCGAAATATGTTGTTTACCCATGCCTGTTGGTCTTTACCATCGGCCTGCTGGCGCTGGGCTACACCAATGGCAGCATCATAATGATGATTTCCGGCGGTTTAATCGGTATCGGCTACGGTTCGGTTACGCCGGTTTTCCAGACGCAAATTATCAGCTCGGTTGAACCGCATAAAATCGGTGTAGCGAATTCACTGTTCTTTAACGCGATGGACGCCGGAATGGCGATTGGCGCCTTTATTATGGGAATGATGGTTGAGCCGGTTGGCTATCGTATGATTTATGTTGCTGGCGCGGTGCTGGTGATACTCGCTGGCGCACTGTATGCCGTGCAGATGAAAAAACGTGGCGCGATGCCTTTGGTTTCCACCAGCGAGTTGCACTGAGTTACATCTCGATTTCGATATCGCCTTTTGCCCTGCAGCAGCAGGGCAGAATTTCTCCCGGCTGGATAAACGCTAAAGGTTCCGTAATCCAGTCAACCTGACCGGCAACCAGTCGGGTACGACAGGAGCCGCAATATCCTTCGCGGCACTGATACTCTACCTCAACGTTATGCGATTCCAGCGCGGCCAGCAGAGAAGGGTGTTCATCCTGGCACAGCAGTTGTGTGCCAGTGATGCGCAGCGTGACGCGTCCCATCAGAGCTGGAAATTGCTCAGATCGTCGGTATCGACTTCCGAATCGATTTGTCCGACCAGATAAGAGCTAACTTCCACTTCCTGTGGCGCGACCTGAACGTTATCGGACACCAACCAGGTATTGATCCACGGGATTGGGTTAGAGCGGGTCTGGAACGGCAGATCCAGTCCCACCGCCTGCATACGAATGTTAGTAATATATTCAACGTATTGACACAAAATATCTTTATTCAGGCCGATCATCGAACCGTCGCGGAACAGATAGTCCGCCCACTCTTTTTCCTGCTGCGCCGCCTGTACGAACAGGTCATAACATTCCTGTTTACACTCTTCGGCGATTTCCGCCATCTCCGGATCGTCCACGCCGCTACGCAGCAGGTTCAGCATGTGTTGCGTGCCGGTCAGATGTAGAGCTTCGTCACGGGCGATCAGACGGATAATTTTGGCGTTACCTTCCATCAGTTCACGCTCGGCAAATGCGAAAGAGCAGGCGAAGCTGACGTAGAAGCGGATGGCTTCCAGCGCATTGACGCTCATCAGGCACAGGTAGAGCTTCTTCTTGAGTTCACGCAGGCTCACGGTAATGGTTTTGCCGTTCACCGTGTGCCTGCCTTCGCCCAGCAGATGCCAGTAACTGGTCATCTCGATAAGTTCGTCATAGTAGGCAGAGATACCTTCGGCGCGCTTCTGAATTTGCTCATTAGTCACGATATCGTCAAAAACAACCGCCGGATCGTTGACGATATTACGAATAATATGGGTGTAAGAGCGCGAGTGAATCGTCTCGGAAAACGCCCAGGTTTCTACCCACGTCTCCAGCTCCGGGATAGAAATGAGCGGCAGCAGGGCTACGTTCGGGCTACGTCCCTGAATGGAATCCAGCAGCGTCTGGTATTTGAGGTTGCTGATGAAGATATGTTTTTCGTGCTCCGGCAACGCCTGATAGTCGATACGGTCGCGGGAGACGTCGACTTCCTCCGGACGCCAGAAGAAAGAGAGCTGTTTTTCGATCAGTTTTTCGAAGATGTCATATTTCTGCTGGTCATAGCGTGCAACGTTGACCGGCTGGCCAAAGAACATGGGTTCTTTGAGCTGATCGTTTTTCGTCTGTGAAAAAGTGGTGTATGCCATTGAAGTGAATCCTTTATGGGATGAGCGCCGGATGGCGGCGCAAGCGCCTTATCCGGCCTACAAACCGTACAATCGTAGGCCGGGTAAGCATCGCGCTACCCGGCACTATTCATCAGATTTTACAAGCGCCGCTTTCGCAGCCATCGTCCTGAATAGAAGGCGCCAAATCGTCCTGCGCATCTTCCGCGCCGTCGCGGGTATTTTGATAGTACAGAGTTTTCACGCCAAACTTATATGCGGTGAGCAAATCTTTCAGCAGTTGCTGCATCGGCACTTTTCCTGACGGGAAACGCGACGGATCGTAGTTGGTATTGGCGGAAATCGACTGGTCGATAAACTTCTGCATAATACCCACCAGTTGCAAATAACCGTCGTTGTTCGGCATCTCCCACAACAGTTCGTAAGCGTCTTTCAGATGCTCATAATCCGGCACGACCTGACGCAAAATACCGTCTTTCGAGGCCTTGATGCTGACGTAGCCACGCGGTGGTTCGATACCGTTGGTGGCGTTGGAGATCTGGGAGGACGTTTCCGACGGCATTAGCGCCGATAGCGTGGAGTTACGCAGACCGTGGGTTTTGATCGATTCACGCAACTGTTCCCAGTCGTAGTGCAGCGATTCGTTGACGATCGCATCCAGATCTTTTTTATAGGTGTCGATCGGCAGAATGCCTTTTGCATAGGTGGTTTCGTTGAACCACGGGCAGGCGCCTTGCTCTTTCGCCAGTTCGTTGGACGCTTTAAGCAGATAGTACTGAATCGCTTCGAAGGTTTTATGCGTCAGATTATTGGCGCTACCGTCGGAATAACGTTTACCGTTTTTCGCCAGCCAGTAGGCGAAGTTAATCACGCCAATGCCCAGCGTACGGCGGCCCATTGCGCCGCGTTTGGCGGCCGGAATCGGGTAATCCTGATAATCGAGTAGCGCATCCAAAGCGCGTACTGCCAGAATAGCCAGTTCTTCCAGCTCGTCCAGGGTTTTAATGGCACCCAGGTTGAATGCAGACAGCGTACACAATGCAATTTCGCCGTTTTCATCGTTGACATCGTGTAGCGGTTTAGTCGGCAGGGCAATCTCCAGACACAGGTTAGACTGGCGTACCGGGGCGACAACCGGATCGAACGGACTGTGAGTATTGCAGTGGTCAACGTTCTGGATATAGATACGGCCGGTAGAGGCGCGTTCCTGCATCATCAGCGAGAACAGTTCGACCGCTTTCACACGCTGTTTGCGGATGCTGTCGTCGTTTTCATATTTCACGTACAGGCGTTCGAACTCCTCCTGGTCGGCGAAGAATGCATCGTACAGCCCAGGCACGTCGGAGGGACTGAACAGCGTAATGTCGCCGCCTTTCAGCAGACGGGTGTACATCAGTTTGTTGATCTGTACGCCGTAATCCATGTGACGTACGCGGTTGCCTTCCACGCCGCGGTTGTTTTTCAGCACCAGCAGGCTTTCCACTTCCAGGTGCCACATCGGATAGAACAGTGTCGCCGCGCCGCCGCGCACGCCGCCCTGCGAGCAGGATTTCACCGCCGTCTGGAAGTGTTTGTAGAACGGGATGCAGCCGGTGTGGAAGGCTTCGCCGCCGCGAATCGGGCTACCCAGCGCACGGATGCGGCCCGCGTTGATACCGATACCGGCACGCTGGGAAACATATTTCACAATGGCGCTGGAGGTGGCGTTGATGGAATCCAGACTGTCGCCGCACTCGATCAGTACGCAAGAGCTAAACTGACGGGTCGGGGTACGCACGCCGGACATGATGGGCGTCGGCAGCGAGATTTTGAACGTAGAGACCGCATCATAAAAACGTTTTACATAGTCAAGACGCGTTTCACGCGGATAGTTCGAGAACAGGCAAGCGGCCACCAGGATATAAAGGAACTGAGCGCTTTCATAGATTTCGCCGGTCACGCGGTTCTGCACCAGATATTTACCTTCCAGTTGCTTAACGGCAGCATAGGAGAAGGTCATATCGCGATCGTGAACGATAAACGAATCCATCTGCTTGAACTCTTCTTCCGTGTAGTCTTCCAGCAGATGATTGTCGTATTTGCCAAGCTCAACCATTTTTACCACATGGTGGTAAAGCGCGGGCGGCTCAAACTGGCCGAAGGCTTTCTTACGCAGGTGGAAAATCGCCAGGCGCGCGGCCAGATATTGATAATCCGGCGCATCGCGAGAGATCAGATCTGCGGCGGCCTTAATAATAGTTTCATGGATATCGGAGGTCTTAATCCCATCATAAAACTGAATATGCGAGCGTAGCTCGACCTGAGAAACCGATACGTTGTTCAGTCCTTCTGCCGCCCAATCAAGAACGCGATGAATTTTGTCGAGATTGATGCGCTCAGTACGGCCGTCACGCTTTGTCACCAGCAGACTCTGATTCATGTGGTTTTCTACCTGTTTACCTGTCCGTGAAAGAAATAATATCCCCCGCTTATCCACAACGCCACATTGTGACTAACTCTGTGGATAAATACTATATATAGGGGGTGATCGATAAATGAAACGCTATATGGTGAGTATTCTAGTAGGGATTCTTTTGAGTACAAGAGTTGATTTTGGCGTTAAATTGCGGTTGCAAAAGAGTAAGAATCGCTAAATGCGCGTCTGATAAGGCCTGGAGAGGATGTCAACAATTCATAAAAAAAAATCAAAATTTGATCGAGTGCTGATTTCTTCATCGAAGAGAAAGATTGCGCCCGATGATCTGACGCAACCTTCATAAGAAAATTCTTTGACGTCACGCTTTTTTAGCGCGGGTATGCAACATGTAGTTAACGTCTACCCCGGGGCCGAGTTTAAAAGTATTGGTAATCGGGTTGTAGTGCAGCCCGGTGATATGTTGCTCCTTCAGGACGGTCTCATCTACCCAGCCTAACAGTTCAGCGGGCTTAATGAATTTCTTCACGTCGTGGGTGCCTTTTGGCACCATGCGCAGAATATACTCAGCGCCGACGACCGCCATCAGCCAGGATTTTCCGTTGCGGTTCAACGTTGAGAAAAACACCTCGCCGCCGGGTTTAACCAGTTGGGCGCAGGCGTGGACGACCGATTGCGGATCGGGAACGTGCTCCAGCATTTCCATACAGGTGACGACGTCGTACTGCTGAGCGTGTTTTGCCGCATGCTCCTCAACCGTCTCCTGCACGTACTCTACCTTGATACCGCTTTCCAGCGCATGCAGTTTGGCGACCTGCAAAGGCTCAAAGCCCATATCCAGCCCGGTAACGGTAGCGCCTTCGCGCGCCATGCTCTCCGCCAGAATACCGCCGCCGCAGCCGACATCAAGCACCTTTTTACCGAACAGGCCGCCGGAACGTTCGGCAATGTAGCCCAGACGCAGCGGGTTAATGCGGTGCAGCGGCTTAAATTCGCCTTCCAGATCCCACCAGCGTGACGCGACTGCTTCAAATTTGGCAATTTCTTCATGGTCAACGTTATGGCGTTCCGGCGCTTTTTCGGCATTCATAGGGGCTTCTACTCCTTATTTAGCAAGACGAATAAGTATATCAGGCATTCCCGGCGAATAAACGGTATTGGTTTACCTCAATCAACGCGGTTGTGTTATAATTTGCGACCTTTGAATCCGGGATACAGTAGAGGGATAGCGGTTAGATGAGCGACCTTGCGAGAGAAATTACACCGGTCAACATTGAGGAAGAGCTGAAGAGCTCCTATCTGGATTATGCGATGTCGGTCATTGTTGGCCGTGCGCTGCCGGATGTCCGAGATGGCCTGAAGCCGGTACACCGTCGCGTACTTTACGCCATGAACGTATTGGGCAATGACTGGAACAAAGCCTATAAAAAATCTGCCCGTGTCGTTGGTGACGTAATCGGTAAATACCATCCCCACGGCGATTCCGCAGTGTATGACACCATCGTTCGTATGGCGCAGCCATTCTCGCTGCGTTACATGCTGGTGGATGGTCAGGGTAACTTCGGTTCTATTGACGGCGACTCCGCGGCGGCAATGCGTTATACGGAGATCCGTCTGGCGAAAATCGCCCACGAACTGATGGCCGATCTCGAAAAAGAGACGGTGGATTTCGTGGATAACTATGACGGCACGGAAAAAATTCCGGACGTCATGCCGACCAAAATTCCGAATCTGCTGGTCAACGGTTCGTCCGGTATCGCAGTAGGTATGGCGACGAATATCCCGCCGCACAACCTGACGGAAGTGATTAACGGCTGCCTGGCGTATATCGACAACGAAGACATCAGCATTGAAGGGCTGATGGAACATATTCCGGGGCCAGATTTCCCGACGGCGGCCATTATCAACGGTCGTCGCGGTATCGAAGAGGCCTACCGCACCGGTCGCGGTAAAGTGTACATCCGCGCCCGTGCGGAAGTTGAAGCTGACGCGAAAACGGGCCGTGAAACCATCATCGTGCACGAAATTCCCTATCAGGTGAACAAAGCGCGCCTGATCGAGAAAATCGCCGAGCTGGTGAAAGATAAACGCGTGGAAGGCATCAGCGCGCTGCGTGACGAATCCGACAAAGACGGGATGCGCATCGTGATTGAAGTGAAACGCGATGCGGTGGGCGAGGTGGTGCTTAACAATCTCTACTCCCAGACCCAGCTACAGGTTTCCTTCGGTATTAACATGGTGGCGCTGCATCACGGCCAGCCGAAGATCATGAACCTGAAAGATATCATTTCAGCGTTCGTGCGCCACCGCCGTGAAGTGGTGACGCGTCGTACTATTTTTGAACTGCGTAAAGCCCGTGACCGTGCGCATATCCTTGAAGCTCTGGCGATTGCGCTGGCGAACATCGACCCGATCATTGAGATGATCCGTCGCGCGCCAACGCCGGCGGAAGCGAAAGCGGCGCTGATCTCGCGTCCGTGGGATCTGGGCAACGTCGCTGCGATGCTGGAACGCGCCGGTGATGACGCGGCGCGTCCGGAATGGCTGGAGCCAGAATTTGGCGTGCGTGACGGTCAGTACTACCTGACTGAACAGCAGGCGCAGGCGATTCTGGATCTGCGTTTGCAGAAACTGACCGGCCTGGAGCATGAGAAACTGCTCGACGAATACAAAGAGTTGCTGGAGCAGATTGCTGAACTGCTGCACATTCTGGGCAGTGCCGATCGCCTGATGGAAGTGATCCGCGAAGAGATGGAGTTAATTCGCGAGCAGTTCGGCGATGAGCGCCGTACCGAAATCACCGCCAATAGCGCCGATATTAATATCGAAGATCTGATTAGCCAGGAAGATGTTGTCGTGACGCTGTCTCACCAGGGTTACGTCAAATATCAACCGCTGACGGATTACGAAGCGCAACGTCGCGGCGGGAAAGGTAAATCTGCCGCGCGTATTAAAGAAGAAGACTTTATCGACCGTCTGCTGGTGGCCAACACCCATGACACCATCCTCTGCTTCTCCAGCCGGGGCCGTCTGTACTGGATGAAGGTCTATCAGTTGCCGGAAGCCAGCCGTGGCGCGCGCGGTCGTCCGATCGTCAACCTGCTGCCGCTGGAAGCCAACGAACGTATCACCGCGATTCTGCCGGTTCGTGAGTACGAAGAAGGCGTGAACGTCTTTATGGCGACCGCCAGCGGTACAGTGAAGAAAACGGCGCTGACCGAATTCAGCCGTCCGCGTTCCGCCGGTATTATCGCGGTGAACCTCAACGACGGCGACGAACTGATTGGCGTTGACCTGACTTCTGGTTCTGACGAAGTCATGCTGTTCTCGGCCGCGGGTAAAGTGGTGCGCTTCAAAGAAGACGCCGTCCGTGCGATGGGGCGTACTGCGACCGGTGTGCGCGGTATTAAGCTGGCGGGAGACGATAAAGTGGTCTCTCTGATCATCCCACGCGGCGAAGGCGCTATTCTGACCGTAACGCAAAACGGCTACGGGAAGCGTACCGCAGCGGACGAGTACCCGACCAAGTCTCGTGCGACGCAGGGCGTTATCTCTATCAAAGTGACTGAGCGCAACGGTTCCGTTGTCGGCGCGGTACAGGTAGACGATTGCGACCAGATCATGATGATCACGGATGCCGGTACTCTGGTGCGTACCCGTGTGTCCGAGATCAGCGTAGTCGGACGTAATACCCAGGGCGTTATCCTTATCCGCACGGCGGAAGATGAAAACGTGGTGGGTCTGCAACGCGTTGCTGAACCGGTAGATGACGAAGAACTCGACGCCATCGACGGCAGCGTGGCGGAAGGGGATGAGGATATTGCCCCGGAAGCGGAAAGCGATGACGACGTTGCGGATGACGCTGACGAGTAATGTTATTGCTGTGCGAGGGCCGGATATCCGGCCCTTTTTCTTTGCCGTTGCGGGCTACGTCATTTACCGCTACCTTAGTCACACTCTATTTACATCCTGAGGCGGAGCTTCGCCCCTTTGAAATACCTTGCTTCCTTTCGAACCACGCTGAAGGTCTCACGCTACTTATTCAGAGCGCTGGCGTTACTCATTTGGCTCTTAATCGCCTTTGTTTCGGTGTTTTACATCGTCAATGCCCTGCACCAGCGGGAGTCTGAAATTCGTCAGGAGTTCAACCTTAGCTCCGATCAGGCGCAGCGTTTTATCCAGCGCACGTCGGACGTGATGAAAGAGCTCAAATATATCGCCGAGAACCGTTTAACGGCGGAAAACGGCGTCATGTCGTCGCGTGCGCGTGATGACAAAATGGTGGTGCCGGATTTTGAACCGCTATTCGCCGACTCTGACTGTGCGGCAATGGGCTCCGCCTGGCGCGGTTCGCTGGAGTCACTGGCCTGGTTTATGCGTTACTGGCGCGACAACTTTTCTGCGGCGTATGATCTTAACCGCGTTTTCCTGATTGGCAGCGATAATCTCTGCATGGCGAATTTCGGCCTGCGTGAAATGCCCGTGGAGCGCGATGATGCGTTAAAAGCGCTGCATGAGCGGATTATGAAATACCGCAACGCGCCGCAGGAAGAAAGTGGGAATAACCTTTTCTGGATAAGCCAGGGTTCGCGTCAGGGCGTGGGCTATTTTTATGCGCTGACGCCAGTGTATCTGGCCAACCGTCTGCAGGCGCTGCTGGGCGTCGAGCAGTCCATCCGCATGGAAAATTTTTTCACGCCGGGCAGTTTGCCGATGGGCGTCACCATTATTGATGAGAACGGCCATTCGCTGATTTCATTGACCGGTCCTGATGGCAATATTAAAGCGGAACCGCGCTGGATGCAGGAGCGTTCCTGGTTTGGTTATACGCCGGGTTTTCACGAACTGGTTCTTAAAAAAAGCCTGCCGCCATCCTCGCTGAGTATTGTCTATTCTGTGCCGGTAGATTTAGTCCTGGAGCGTATTCGTATTCTTATCCTGAACGCTATCCTGCTGAACGTGCTGGTGGGCGCAGGGCTGTTTACGCTTGCGCGGATGTATGAGCGGCGCATTTTTATTCCGGCGGAGAGCGATGCTCAGCGTCTGGAAGAGCATGAACAGTTCAACCGTAAAATCGTTGCCTCTGCGCCGGTGGGGATCTGTATTCTGCGCACTATTGATGGTGTCAATATTCTGAGTAACGAACTGGCGCACACCTATCTGAACATGCTCACGCATGAAGACAGACAGCGCCTGACGCAAATCATTTGCGGCCAGCAGGTCAACTTCGTTGATGTATTGACCAGTAATAATACCAATTTGCAAATTAGCTTCGTACATTCCCGCTATCGCAATGAAAACGTTGCGATTTGCGTGTTGGTAGATGTGAGTACGCGCGTCAAAATGGAAGAGTCGCTGCAGGAGATGGCGCAGGCGGCGGAGCAGGCAAGCCAGTCTAAATCCATGTTCCTTGCGACCGTCAGCCATGAATTGCGCACGCCGCTGTACGGCATTATCGGTAATCTCGATCTGCTGCAAACCAAAGAGCTGCCAAAAGGCGTGGATCGTCTGGTCACGGCGATGAATAACTCCTCCAGCCTGTTGTTGAAAATTATCAGCGACATTCTCGACTTCTCGAAAATCGAGTCGGAACAGCTAAAGATTGAGCCACGCGAATTTTCACCACGAGAGGTAATGAATCATATCACCGCCAATTATCTGCCGCTGGTGGTGCGTAAGCAGCTCGGCCTGTATTGTTTTATTGAGCCTGACGTGCCGGTATCGCTGAACGGCGACCCGATGCGTTTACAGCAGGTCATTTCAAACCTGTTGAGCAACGCCATTAAGTTTACCGATATTGGCTGCATCGTGCTGCATGTGCGCTGTGACGGCGATTATCTCAGCATTCGCGTGAGGGATACCGGCGTCGGTATTCCGGCGAAAGAGGTGGTTCGCCTGTTCGATCCCTTCTTCCAGGTGGGAACCGGCGTACAACGTAACTTTCAGGGGACCGGTCTGGGGCTGGCGATTTGCGAAAAATTGATCAGCATGATGGACGGCGATATTTCCGTTGATTCGGAGCCTGGCATGGGAAGCCAGTTTACGCTGCGCATCCCGCTTTATGGCGCGCAATACCCTGTGAAAAAGGGCGTGGAAGGACTCGCCGGAACCTGCTGTTGGCTGGCGGTGCGCAATACTTCTTTGTGCCAGTTTATTGAGACCAGTCTGGCGCGTAGCGGCGTTCATACGCAGCGTTATGAAGGACAAGAACCCGCCGCGGACGATATTTTGATTGTCGATGATGCGCTGGAGCATACCTGGCAGGGGAGGGCGGCGGTCGTCTTTTGCCGCCGTCATATCGGGATTCCGTTGGAAAGAGCGCCGGGCGAGTGGGTGCATAGTGTAGCGTCGGTGCATGAGTTGCCCGCGCTGTTGGCGCGTATCTATAGTATTGAGCTGGATAGTGAAGCGCTTTCCAGCGCATTGCCGACGGCGGATAAAACCGCAGATTCAAATGACGACATGATGATTCTGGTCGTTGACGATCATCCGATCAATCGCCGTTTGCTGGCCGATCAACTGGGATCACTGGGGTATCAGTGTAAGACAGCCAATGATGGCGTGGACGCCCTGAATGTGCTGAGTAAAAATTCTATCGATATTGTTCTGAGCGATGTGAACATGCCGAACATGGACGGCTACCGTCTGACGCAGCGTATCCGTCAGCTTGGGCTGACGCTGCCGGTAGTCGGCGTGACGGCGAACGCGCTGGCGGAAGAGAAACAACGTTGCCTGGAGTCCGGTATGGATAGCTGTTTGTCGAAGCCTGTGACGCTGGATGTGTTGAAACAGACGCTGGCGGTATATGCCGAGCGGGTACGTAAAACGCGGGTATAAAAAATGCCGGATGGCGGCGTTGCCTGATCCGGCCTACAAAAGATGCATCAATTGGTAGGCCTGATAAGCACAGCGCCATCAGGCATAGTAACCTGAAAGCGATTTATTCTTTGTCTGTCGGACTCAGAGTGACGGAAGAGAGATAGTTGAGCAGCGCGATATCATTCTCTACGCCCAGTTTCATCATCGCCGATTTCTTCTGGCTGCTGATGGTCTTAATACTGCGGTTGAGCTTCTTGGCGATTTCGGTGACCAGGAAACCCTCGGCGAACAGGCGTAATACTTCGCTCTCTTTTGGCGACAGGCGTTTATCCCCGTAACCGCCTGCGCTGATTTTCTCCAGCAGACGAGAAACGCTTTCCGGGGTGAATTTTTTGCCTTTTTGCAGCGCGGCCAGCGCCTTAGGCAGATCGGTCGGCGCACCCTGTTTGAGTACAATCCCTTCAATATCGAGATCCAACACGGCGCTCAGAATCGCCGGATTGTTGTTCATGGTCAGAACGATAATAGACAGGCTCGGAAAATGACGCTTGATGTACTTGATCAAGGTGATCCCATCGCCGTATTTATCTCCCGGCATGGAGAGGTCCGTGATCAATACATGCGCATCTAATTTCGGCAAGTTATTGATCAATGCTGTGGAATCTTCAAATTCGCCGACAACATTCACCCACTCGATTTGTTCAAGTGATTTGCGAATACCGAACAGTACAATCGGGTGGTCATCGGCAATAATTACGTTCATATTGTTCATGTATTGGGCTACCTTGCTACAGCAAGCTTTTGACGTAGGCGTCAATGTCGCTGATATATTTTTCTATACCTGGAGCATCTTTCTCACGAATCAGATGTTCCAGCGTTTCACATAACTGCTTGCCGGGTACCAGATTAAGCATGGCAAACACCCCTTTCAGGCGGTGGGCCGTTTGGGCCAGCGCAGCGAAATCGCTGGTTGCCGCCTCAGTATACAACCTCTTAACATCATCCGGTACTGTGTCTACAAATAGCGCATAATAACCGCTGGCATGAAGCTCGGCATTTTCATCTCCGCCGAGCGGGGAGGCGGGAATCTCTTCCTGCGCCAGTTGCTCTTCGATAAGTTGTAGTACAGCTTCCTGCATAGCATTGCTCATATTAAAGTTGACGCGCAACTGGCCCGGGCCAATTTTCCGCACGCCTGACTCATCATCGCTTAAAAGCAAGCCGGAGGCAGTAAGATTAGACGGATTATCCGTTAAAAAGAGATCATATTCTTGACTTATCTGCCGTTCATCCGGCGTGATGCAGGTGGCGCCCCAGTTTTCTAACTGACGCAGCACAATCGCGCGGACCTCGTTGGATGTCACATCGACCATCACGCTGACGTCGTCCAGCAGGCGCTCTTCGACCTGAGTATGCTGATCGTGAGGAAGCATTTTGACATGAACGGTATAGCGCGTGCCTAGCGTTTCTCGCGCTTTAATGTTGAGATGACCGCCCAGTTTGCGCGCCAGTTGATTGCATAGCCAGAACGTGAGCGGATTCGCTTTGCCGTAACGATCGCCCTGAGTTTCATTCATATACGGGAAATGCAGATTATCAATCTCGTTTAACGTTACGCCTTCGCCCGTATCCAGAATACGGAAAGTCAGACGCTCCGTGATAGATTCATCCTGCTCAACTTCAAGCGTAATCTTACCCATAGCGGTCGTTGTAACGGCGTACTGAATCAACAATAGCAAAATCCGGCGCAGGGCATCGCGATCGCCCCAGCGCTCATCGTTACCGCTAAGGTGGTTATTAATCAGCAGTTGCAGCCCTTTACGCTTTATGGCGGGCAGCACTTCCGGCACGACTTCGTCAATAAGATCCTGAAGGGAGAACAGCGTTGCTTCGCTTTTCCATGCGTCATTTTCCAGCATATTCGCCAGTTGGATTTCATCGATCATACGTACCAAAACATCCGCTTGATCCACCAGTTTCAGGCTTTCCGGCGTGGTGGCCGCTGCGGCGTTAACCGCCAGTTGGCGTACGGGCTCTTTAAGCGTGTTGCTGATATTTTGCATAAAGGCGGCGCGCCCCTGCTGATTCTTCTCATACAGACGTTGCGCCTGTTTAAGCTTCTTATTCACCAGTACTTCCCGGTCCTGATCGCGAATAATAAAGATCTGCGTGCGGGGAGCGACCTGGCTACGAAACAGACGGATCTCATACAGTTCGTTGTTAATCGTCGCCTGAATCACGCCCTGATGCTGCTCCGCCATGCTGGTAATATTTTGCAGGTTGAGATGCGGCAATAGATGATCGGCGATTTTATTGCTGATCACGGTGCGGTTTCCTTCCTGATCGTAGACCAGCAAACCCAGCGGCAGCAGAGAAACGATCTCTTCATTAATGGCGCGTAAGACGCGAAGCTCGTTATTCGCCGCGCTGCCGGATGTTGATTCCGTCGTCCGTCCCGGCTGATGGCGAAACGTGGCGTAGCCAAATAACGCTAACGCCAGCAGCCCGATGTTCAGCAGTAAAGGCAGCAGAATATTTTGCAGCGTATCAAGTAAAAGCGTACCGAATGGCACCTGCCAGATCAGGCGCATTCCGGTAGAGTTCAGTGCTGAGGAGATCTCAATTTTTGAACCGTTAAAGCTAATACTGACGCTATCAGGCGCTTCCTTTTCACTGTTTCGTCCCGTCGCCTGGGTTGCGTCAGGCTCGATTCGAAAACTGTCCAGCGGCATTCCCGGCGGAATTAAATCATTAATGGGCAGATCAAACGCCACCACGGTTGCCAGATGTCCCGGCTGATTGAAGGTCGTGCGCAGCGTAAAATAGTGACCGTTTTGCCAGGCCAGTTTTCGTAATGAGGAGAAACTTTCGCGCTCATCCAGCGCATTCGCCTGCTGCAACATCTCTGCCCGACGGGAATCTACGATATTGCCAATAGTGGACTCTTTAAAGCCGGAAGAGAGATCTTTCAACGGTAGGGTGGAGATAAGAATCAGGCTGTTATCCTGTCCGTTGAGGTAATACATTGACCACGGTACATTTTCCGCGCCCCACAGCGTATCAAGATAGGTTGACATACGCTGCGTCATTTCCAGCGTGGCGCTGTCATGGGAGCCGAAAATCAGCGCTTCAGTTTTACGCCGCGGCTTTTCAAGATAGTACACATCCTGCTTCAGACGCGTTTCCTGAAGCCCTTCACCTGTCGATGGCGTAGTGGTCGCGGCGATGTTGTCATAAATTTGCCAGGTGACATACCGCCAGGTATCTACGCGTTTATGAATAGCGTGGGTAATATCGACAATTTGATAGCTTTTGTCTTTTAACCAGGCGTTGACGGCGCTCTGTACCATAACGCCCATCGTTACCAGCAGCACAATGATCAGCAATAAGAAGAAACGGGTAATGCTTCCCGGTAGAAGGGAGAATCGGGTAGAGACCGTTGTGTCAGACTGACTCATTTATGTTTACGACCTGTAAAAGCAACGCTGAAGGTGAAAGGGCAGTATAAAGGGTAATGAATGAATTTCCAGACTCTTACGTCATGCCGGACAACTTAACACGCGCTCTGTCGGTGTAGCGGGAAAAGCGTACAATATTCTCGGGGCGGTACAAATATAAAGATGGCTTATAATTATTTAGCACTAAATATCAAGAAATTATTTGATAATGGATAACAGCTTGAAGGGAAGATAGTAGTGAATAACCGTGATAGTTTTAGGCGGGTAGCATAGAACAGTCGATTTTGTGTAAAAAAGCGTAAAAAAAACCGAATGCGAAGCATCCGGTTGAAATAGGGGTAAACAGACATTCAGAAATGAATGACGGTAATAAATAAAGTTAATGATGATAGCGGTCACTATTTTAGTTGCGAATGAAGATTCTGTTTTATCATTCAGTGCTATGAATTTTATGAATTTAACCTGTTGATTTTAAAAGACTTGCAAATATATTTTATCTATTTGTGCTTATTTTAACTTGATTTTTGCTTTAAAAAAGTTCCGTAAAATTCATATTTTGAAACATGTATGTGGATAACTGTAACATCTTAAAAGTTTTAGTATCATATTCGTGTTGGATTATTCTGTATTTTTGCGGAGAATGGACTTGCCGACTGGTTAATGAGGGTTAACCAGTAAGCAGTGGCATAAAAAAGCAATAAAGGCATATAACAGAGGGTTAATAACATGAAAGTTAAAGTACTGTCCCTCCTGGTACCGGCTCTGCTGGTGGCGGGCGCAGCGAATGCGGCTGAAATTTATAATAAAGACGGCAACAAATTAGATCTGTTTGGCAAAGTAGATGGCCTGCACTATTTCTCTGACGACAAAGGCAGCGACGGTGATCAGACCTACATGCGTATCGGCTTCAAAGGCGAAACGCAGGTTAACGATCAGCTGACCGGCTATGGCCAGTGGGAATATCAGATTCAGGGCAACCAGACTGAAGGCAGCAACGACTCCTGGACGCGTGTGGCGTTTGCGGGTCTGAAATTCGCTGACGCAGGCTCTTTCGATTATGGTCGTAACTACGGCGTAACCTATGACGTGACCTCCTGGACCGACGTTCTGCCGGAATTCGGTGGCGACACCTACGGTGCTGACAACTTTATGCAGCAGCGCGGTAACGGCTACGCGACCTACCGTAACACCGACTTCTTCGGCCTGGTGGATGGCCTGGACTTCGCGTTGCAGTATCAGGGCAAAAACGGCAGCGTGAGCGGTGAAAATACCAGCGGTCGCAGCCTGCTGAACCAGAACGGCGACGGTTACGGCGGATCGTTGACTTATGCAATCGGCGAAGGTTTCTCTGTTGGTGGCGCTATCACCACGTCTAAACGTACTGCCGATCAGAACAACACCGCTAACGCTCGCCTGTATGGTAACGGCGATCGCGCTACGGTCTACACCGGCGGCCTGAAATACGATGCGAACAACGTCTATCTGGCGGCGCAGTATTCTCAGACCTATAACGCGACCCGTTTTGGTACCTCTAACGGCAGCAGCCCGTCTACCTCTTACGGTTTTGCCAACAAAGCGCAGAACTTTGAAGTCGTAGCTCAGTACCAGTTCGACTTTGGTCTGCGTCCGTCCGTAGCTTACCTGCAGTCTAAAGGTAAGGACATCAGCAACGGTTACGGCGACAGCTATGGCGACCAGGACATCGTAAAATACGTTGATGTCGGCGCGACTTACTACTTCAACAAAAACATGTCCACCTATGTTGATTACAAAATCAACCTGCTGGATAAAAACGACTTTACCCGCGATGCGGGCATCAACACCGACGACATCGTAGCGCTGGGTCTGGTTTACCAGTTCTAATCAGCAAAAAGATGTTGCTAAAGGGCCTGCGGGCCCTTTTTTCATACCTTATTCCGGCGTACAAATACGACGTTTTGATATACGCTTGCGTCCATTCGAATGAGGATAATCAGCGATGAAAATGAAATTTTGCCGGGCCGTGCTTCTGGCGACCACTTTTTTATTCATGGGTTGCGACGAGGCTCCCCAAACGACGACAACGTCACCTGCCGCTCAGGTGCTGGAAGGTAAAACGATGGGCACCGTCTGGCGGGTGAGCGTGGTTGGCATCGATGCGAAACGCGCCGCAGAGTTACAGACGAAAATCCAGACTCAGCTTGATGCTGACGATCAGTTGCTCTCTACTTACAAAAAAGACTCCGCGCTGATGCGTTTTAACCATTCACGCAGTCTTGCGCCCTGGCCGGTCAATGAAGCCATGGCGGATATCGTGACCTCGGCGCTGCGTATTGGCGCGAAGACGGATGGCGCGATGGATATCACCGTGGGCCCGTTGGTCAATCTGTGGGGATTTGGGCCGGATCGGCAGCCGCTGCATATCCCAGCACAAGCGCAAATCGATGCGGCAAAAGCGAAAACAGGCCTGCAGCATTTGCAGGTTATCGACAGGGCCGGACATCAGTTTTTGCAAAAAGATCTGCCGGATCTTTATGTTGATCTCTCAACGGTCGGGGAGGGCTATGCGGCGGATCATCTGGCGCGTTTGATGGAGCAGGAGGGCATCGCGCGTTATCTGGTCTCGGTGGGCGGCGCATTAAGCAGTCGCGGGATGAATGCGCAGGGGCAGCCGTGGCGTGTCGCGATTCAGAAACCGACCGACCGGGAAAACGCGGTACAAGCGATTGTGGATATCAACGGGCATGGTATCAGTACCTCCGGCAGCTACCGCAACTATTATGAGCTGGATGGCAAGCGCGTATCACACGTTATCGATCCGCAAACGGGACGCCCCATTGAACATAACCTGGTATCGGTCACGGTCATCGCGCCAACGGCGCTGGAAGCAGACGGCTGGGACACCGGCCTGATGGTGCTCGGTACGAAAAAGGCGAAAGAGGTCGTGCGGCGGGAAGGACTGGCGGTCTTTATGATCATGAAAGAGGGCGAAGGCTTTACAACCTGGATGTCGCCGCAGTTCAAAACGTTTCTGGTGAGCGATAAGAATTAAAACGCAAGATTGCGGGTTTTTGTGGGCGGATTTACGGACACACTGCATGTAAGCAAGCACTATGCTTAATGAAGGAGTCTATGATGAAAAAAGCGTTACTCACCGATGATGAATGCTGGCAACGGGTGCTGGCGCGCGATGCCAGCGCGGATGGGCGTTTCGTTTTTGCGGTGCGAACCACGGGCGTTTTTTGCCGTCCCTCTTGCCGCTCGAAACGGGCGTTACGCAAAAATGTTCGCTTTTTTGCCAACGCGCAGCAGGCGCTGGACGCCGGTTTTCGTCCCTGTAAGCGCTGTCAGCCGGATAACGCGCGCGCGCAGCAACGGCGGTTGGATAAGATTGCCTGCGCCTGCCGTTTACTTGAGCAGGAGGCGTCGGTGACTCTGGAATCCCTGGCGCAGACGGTGGCGATGAGTCCGTTTCATCTGCACCGTCTGTTTAAAGCGAGTACCGGAATGACGCCGAAAGAGTGGCAGCAGGCGTGGCGCGCCCGTCGGCTGCGTGAGGCGTTGGCGAAAGGAGAGCAGGTCACGGCGGCTATTTACCGCGCCGGCTTCCCGGATAGCAGTAGCTACTACCGTCATGCCGACCAAACGCTGGGCATGACGGCAAAACAGTTTCGCAAAGGTGGCGATAATGTCTCCGTTCGCTATGCGCTGACGGACTGGGTTTACGGACGGTGTCTGGTGGCGGAGAGCGAGCGGGGGATTTGCGCGATTCTCCCCGGTGATAGCGATGATGCGCTACTGGCTGAATTACACACCCTTTTCCCGGCGGCCCGCCACGAACCTGCCGACGCGCCTTTTCAGCAACGGGTGCGGCAGGTTGTCGCGGCTATCAACACACGCGATGTGCTGCTCTCGTTGCCGCTGGATATCCAGGGAACCGCGTTTCAACAGCAGGTCTGGCAAGCGTTACGCGCGATTCCCTGCGGTGAAACGGTGAGCTATCAACAGCTTGCCGCGACTATCGGCAAACCCACGGCAGTGCGCGCGGTCGCCAGCGCGTGCGGCGCGAATAAACTGGCGATGGTGATCCCGTGTCATCGGGTCGTGCGCCGCGATGGCGCGCTCTCCGGTTATCGCTGGGGTGTGCGTCGAAAAGCGCAGCTATTAAAGCGAGAAGCGCAAAAAGAGGAGTAGCGATGCTGGATCTATTTACTGATGAAGTGCCCTGGCAAGAGCCGCTGGCACCTGGCGCGGTGGTGTTGCGCCGTTTTGCTTTTCGCGCGGCGCAGTCGCTGTTAGACGATATCGGGTTTGTCGCCAGTCAGTCTCCGTTTCGTCAGATGGTGACGCCGGGCGGCTACACCATGTCGGTGGCGATGACCAACTGCGGCGGGTTAGGGTGGACCACCGATCATCACGGTTATTGTTATTCTGTGCGCGATCCGTTGACCGATAAACCCTGGCCTGCGCTGCCGTTATCGTTTGCCAGCGTATGTCGTCAGGCGGCGATCGCAGCGGGGTATGAGAGCTTCCAACCGGACGCCTGCCTGATCAATCGCTACGCGCCCGGCGCAAAGCTGTCTTTACATCAGGATAAAGACGAGCCGGATCTGCGCGCGCCTATCGTCTCAGTTTCGTTGGGGGTACCGGCCGTTTTTCAGTTTGGCGGCCTGCGTCGCAGCGATCCGCTCCAGCGGATCTTACTGGAGCATGGCGATATCGTAGTCTGGGGCGGCGAGTCCCGGCTGTTTTATCATGGTATCCAGCCGCTTAAAGCGGGCTTTCATCCCATGACAGGTGAATTTCGTTACAATCTCACCTTCCGTCAGGCGGCTGAAAAAGAATAAAAATAAGAATTATTATTGCTGTGCAGGTGGAGTTAGTTAAACTGCGGGCTGTTATTATCGGTCCGGGTTGTATGCATGGAACTTCTTATTCTTGTCTGGCGGCAGTACCGCTGGCCATTTATTAGCGTGATGGCGCTGAGCCTCGCCAGCGCGGCGCTGGGCATTGGCCTGATCGCGTTTATCAATCAGCGCCTGATTGAAACGGTGGATACCACAGTCATGGTGCTGCCGGAATTTCTCGGTCTGCTCCTGTTGCTAATGATCGTCACATTAGGTTCCCAACTGGCGCTAACCACTCTGGGACACCATTTCGTTTACCGCCTGCGCAGCGAATTTATCAAGCGTATTCTGGATACGCACGTTGAACGTATTGAACAACTGGGCAGCGCCTCTTTACTGGCCGGTCTGACCAGCGATATTCGCAATATTACTATCGCCTTTGTGCGTCTGCCTGAGCTGGTGCAGGGCATTATCCTCACCGTCGGTTCGGCGGCGTATCTGGCGATGCTGTCGACAAAAATGCTGCTGGTTACGGTTATCTGGATGGCTGTCACTATCTGGGGCGGATTCGTGCTGGTGGCGCGGGTTTACCAGCATATGGCGACCCTGCGCGAGACTGAAGATAAGCTGTACAACGACTATCAGACAGTGCTGGAAGGACGCAAGGAGCTGACGCTAAACCGCGAGCGCGCAGAGCAGATTTTTCAGCAATGCTATACCCCGGACGCCAAAGAGTACCGTCATCACATTATCCGTGCCGATACTTTTCACCTGAGCGCCGTCAACTGGTCGAATATCATGATGCTGGGGGCGATAGGCCTGGTCTTCTGGATGGCGAATAGTCTCGGCTGGGCGGATACCAACGTCGCGGCGACCTATTCACTGACGTTGCTGTTCCTGCGCACGCCGCTACTGTCTGCGGTGGGGGCGTTGCCAACGCTACTGACCGCCCAGGTGGCGTTTAATAAACTGAATAAATTCGCGCTCGCCCCGTATAAGCCTGATTTTCCGCAGCCGAAAGCCTTTCCGCACTGGAAGACGCTGGAGCTGCGCAACGTGGTTTTTCACTACCAGGATAACGCGTTTTCCGTGGGGCCCATCAATCTGATGATTCACCGCGGCGAACTGCTGTTTTTAATTGGCGGCAACGGTAGCGGGAAATCGACACTGGCCATGCTATTGACCGGTTTGTATCAGCCGCAATCGGGAACGATTTTACTTGATGGTCAACCTATTGCCGCCGGGCAACCGGAAGATTATCGCAAACTGTTTTCTGCGGTGTTCACCGATGTCTGGTTATTCGACCGCCTGTTGGGGCCGCAGGGGAAACCCGCGAATCCCGCGCTGGTCGATAAGTGGCTTGAGCACCTGAAAATGACGCACAAGCTGGAACTAAACGACGGGCGCATTTTGAATCTTAACCTGTCGAAAGGGCAAAAAAAACGCATTGCGCTACTACTGGCGCTGGCGGAAGAGCGCGATATTATTTTGCTGGATGAGTGGGCCGCCGATCAGGACCCGCATTTCCGCCGGGAGTTTTATCAGGTACTGCTGCCGTTAATGCAGGAAATGGGGAAAACCATTTTCGCCATCAGCCATGATGATCACTATTTTATTCACGCCGATCGTCTGCTTGAAATGCGTAACGGACAGCTAACAGAACTCACCGGCGAAGAACGTGACGCCGCCTCGCGTGATGCGGTAGCGCGCACCGCGTAATGCGACTATGGCGCCGGATGAACTGCCTGATGGCGCTGCGCGTCGCCATCAGGCATTAAGTTATTTTTCTGCGGCGGGCGAGCGGGTTTCCAGAAGTGTTTTAAAAAGAACCCCGCAGCGCTACGTGAGCCGGAGCGTTCAGATGCCCGGTAAGCGTGACCGGGCAGCATAACATTATCGCGCTACGGCGTTCTGTACGTTAGCGTCCGCTTTCCAGAGGCGGTATTTCACGTCCACATTCGCCGGGGTATATACCACGATCGGCAGCTTGCTGTTGTAGCGCAGCATCCCATCTTCACCCAGCCAGGCGGTGACGAATTTTTGCTCTTTCTTACCTTCAGGGCAGGCCATCATGGTCGATACCGGAGAAGTGACGTTATCAAAGACATAATAGTCATAGCCCCAGCCTTCCAGCGTTTTTGTTTCCAGCTTGCCGCCGAGTCGATGCTGGTTACAATCCACATTCAGTGTTTGACCAATCAACAGTTCTACTTTGAGGGTAGATTCATCCTGCTGGGGGGGAAGGGTAATCACTTGCCGCTTCATTCCTTTTTCCGCCTGCGGATAGGGGGCGATTTTCTCCAGCGGCTGGGCGGTATCGCCATTGGCAGCCCAGGCAGAAGCGCTGGCGAGGGCGGCGAAGACGACGGCAGGGACAAACATCTTCATTTTATTGTTCACAGTATTTCCTTTCTGCTGTTTTCTGTATGCACGGGCGACAGACTAACACATTCATATTATCTATTAATCTGTATTTACTCATACTTTAAAGATTATTAATAAAATAGGGTCTCTTTATCCAGTGGAATATTCTGATAGTATCAATATAAGTGATATTATCGGCTGTTTGTGATTTTCGTTATATAATTATCTATATAACTCATTGAAATGAGAGAAAAAGCACGTTCACTGGCCCTTACCCAACACTCTTTTGATCCGGCAACAGCATTTACCTCTATCGGGGTATGCATCTCTTACACATTCTGAAATATCTTATTTACAAAAATAACTACTCATAAATTGTACGGTTTTTATTGTTATTCACCCCTATGGAAGCGTGTCGTTATGGAAGGGCGATATCATGGCTGATTTATCCCGTCGAAGCATGTTGACCGGCAGTTGGCGCAACGCCAGCAATGGGATTCTTCCGCCGTGGGCCAGAGAAACGACCTATTTTCTCGCACATTGTCTGCGTTGCGACGCCTGCATCCAGGCGTGTGAGACCGACATCCTGCAGCGAGGGGCGGGGGGATATCCGAGCGTAAATTTCAAACAGGGCGAGTGCAGCTTTTGTTATGCCTGCGCGCAAGCCTGTACCGAATCTCTTTTTCTTCCGCGCCACACCAGGGCCTGGGATCTGATTTTTACGCTCACAGAAAACTGCCTCGCCAGGCAATCGGTTGAATGCCATCGTTGCCAGGACAGTTGTGAACCTATGGCCATTACTTTTCGTCCCACATTATCCGGCATTTACCAGCCGCAGCTTGACCCGCAGGCCTGTAACGGATGCGGGGCGTGTGTGGCTATCTGTCCCGTGTCAGCCATCAAAGCGGAGAACCCCCATGCACACTAACTGGCAGGTCTGTAGTCTGGTCGTGCAGGCCAAAAGTCAGAATATCGCCGCCATTGGCGCACAGTTGAAGACGTTGCCGGGTTGCGAAGTCGCGTTAAGCGATGTTGAAAGTGGGCAACTGATCGTGGTGGTGGAAGCAGATCAGAGCGAAGCGCTGATGCAAACAATTGAGTCAGTACGTAATGTTGAGGGCGTACTGGCGGTGTCGCTGGTTTATCACCAGCAGGATGAGCAAGGTGAGGAAACACCATGAAACTCAGTCGTCGTAGCTTTATGAAAGCTAACGCCGTTGCGGCCGCTGCGGCGGCTGCCGGTCTGAGCGTGCCGGGCGTCGCCCGCGCCGTTGTCGGGCAGCAGGAAGCCATCAAATGGGATAAAGCGCCGTGCCGTTTTTGCGGAACGGGTTGCGGTGTGTTGGTGGGAACGCAGCAGGGCCGTGTGGTCGCCTGCCAGGGCGATCCCGACGCGCCGGTCAACCGTGGTCTGAACTGCATTAAAGGCTACTTCCTGCCCAAGATCATGTACGGTAAAGATCGTCTGACGCAGCCGATGCTGCGCATGAAAGACGGCAACTATCACAAAGACGGCGAGTTTACGCCCGTGAGCTGGGAACACGCCTTCGATGTGATGGAAGAGAAGTTTAAAACCTCCCTGAAAGAGAAAGGACCAGAAGCGATCGGCATGTTTGGCTCTGGTCAATGGACCATCTGGGAAGGCTATGCCGCCGCGAAGCTGTTCAAGGCTGGTTTCCGCTCTAACAACATCGACCCGAATGCGCGTCACTGCATGGCCTCGGCGGTGGTGGGCTTTATGCGCACCTTTGGTATGGATGAACCGATGGGCTGCTACGACGATATTGAGCAGGCCGATGCGTTTGTGCTGTGGGGTTCCAACATGGCGGAGATGCACCCGATTTTATGGTCGCGCATCACTAACCGCCGTTTGTCCGACCCGAACGTGAAGGTCGCCGTCCTCTCCACCTTCCAGCACCGTAGCTTTGAACTGGCGGACAACGGTATTGTCTTTACCCCGCAAAGCGATCTGGTGATCCTTAACTATATCGCTAATTACATTATTCAGAACAACGCGGTAAATCAGGATTTCTTCACAAAGCATGTGAATCTGCGTAAAGGGGCGACGGATATCGGCTACGGCTTACGCCCGACGCACCCGCTGGAAAAAGCGGCGAAGAATCCGGGCTCCGACGCTTCCGAGCCGATGAGCTTCGACGAGTATAAAGCCTTCGTGGCGGAATATACTTTGGACAAGACGGCTGAAATGACCGGCGTGCCGAAAGATCAACTGGAACAGTTGGCGCAGCTCTACGCCGATCCGAATAAGAGAGTGATCTCTTACTGGACGATGGGTTTTAACCAGCATACTCGCGGCGTGTGGGCGAATAACCTCGTCTACAACCTGCATCTGCTGACCGGAAAAATCTCCCAGCCTGGCTGCGGTCCCTTCTCGCTGACCGGCCAGCCTTCCGCCTGCGGTACGGCACGTGAAGTGGGAACCTTCTCACACCGTCTGCCAGCAGACATGGTCGTGACGAACGAAAAACACCGCGATATCTGCGAAAAACACTGGCAGATCCCCGCTGGCACTATTCCGGCAAAAGTGGGTTTACACGCGGTGGCGCAGGATCGCGCGCTGAAAGACGGCAAGCTGAACGTCTACTGGGTAATGTGTAATAACAATATGCAGGCCGGGCCGAACATCAATGAAGATCGGATGCCGGGCTGGCGCGATCCGCGTAACTTTATCATTGTCTCCGATCCTTACCCGACGGTGAGCGCGCTGTCTGCGGATCTGATCCTGCCGACCGCCATGTGGGTTGAGAAAGAAGGCGCTTATGGCAACGCCGAACGTCGTACGCAGTTCTGGCGTCAGCAAATTAAAGCGCCGGGCGAAGCTAAATCCGACCTCTGGCAACTGGTACAGTTCTCCCGTCGTTTTAAAACCGAGGAGGTCTGGCCGGAGGCGTTGCTGGCCCAGAAGCCGGAGCTGCGCGGTAAAACACTGTATGACGTCCTGTTTGCCACGCCAGCGGTCAGCAAATTCCCGCTGAGCGAGCTGAAAGAGGATCAGTTAAACGACGAATCCCGAGAAGTGGGCTTCTATCTGCAAAAAGGGCTGTTTGAAGAATACGCCTGGTTTGGACGCGGCCACGGTCACGATCTGGCGCCGTTCGACGATTACCATAACGCGCGCGGTCTGCGCTGGCCGGTCGTCGAAGGCAAAGAGACGCAATGGCGTTACAGCGAAGGCAACGACCCGTACGTAAACGCGGGGGAAGGGTACAAATTCTACGGTAAACCGGATGGCAAAGCGGTGATCTTCGCGCTGCCATTTGAACCCGCGGCGGAGTCGCCGGACAACGAGTACGATCTGTGGCTTTCCACCGGTCGCGTGCTCGAACACTGGCATACCGGCAGTATGACGCGCCGCGTGCCTGAATTGCATCGCGCCTTCCCGGAAGCGGTGGTCTTTATCCACCCGCTGGATGCGAAAGCGCGCGATCTGCGTCGTGGCGATAAGGTTAAAGTGTCGTCCCGCCGCGGCGAAGTGATTTCGATTGTCGAAACGCGTGGACGTAACCGTCCGCCGCAGGGACTGGTGTATATGCCGTTCTTCGATGCCGCTCAGCTAGTGAACAACCTGACGCTGGATGCGACGGACCCGCTCTCTAAAGAGACGGACTTCAAGAAGTGCGCCGTTAAACTGGCGAAGGTGTAACGCGTTATGTCCCGTACAGCGAAACCCCAAAATGGCCGCCGCCGCTTTCTGCGTGATGTTGTGCGCACTGCGGGCGGGCTGGCGGCAGTTGGCGTGGCGCTGGGCTTGCAACAGCAAACCGCGCGCGCAACGGGTGTGCGGCTGCGTCCGCCAGGCGCGCTGAATGAAAATGTCTTCGCCAGCGCCTGTGTGCGCTGCGGGCAGTGCGTTCAGGCGTGTCCATACGACACGCTAAAACTGGCGACGCTGGCCTCCGGGTTATCGGCAGGTACGCCCTATTTCGTCGCTCGCGACATCCCCTGCGAAATGTGTGAAGACATTCCGTGCGCCAAAGTCTGCCCCAGCGGGGCGCTGAATAAAGATATCGCCTCCATTGATGACTCGCGCATGGGGCTGGCGGTGCTGCTGGATCAGGAAAACTGCCTCAACTTTCAGGGGCTGCGCTGCGACGTTTGTTACCGCGAATGCCCGAAAATCGATGAGGCCATCACGCTGGAGCTGGATCGCAACATGCGCACCGGCAAACATGCGCGCTTTCTGCCCACCGTACACAGCGACGCCTGTACCGGCTGTGGTAAATGCGAAAAAGTCTGCGTACTGGAGCAACCAGCGATAAAAGTGTTGCCGTTGTCATTGGCGAAAGGGGAGTTAGGACACCATTACCGCTTCGGCTGGCTGGAGGGGAAAGATGGCAAATCGTAAACGCGACGCCGGGCGAGAAGCGCAGGCGAAAAAAGGCTGGTGGCGTAGCCACCGTTGGCTGGTGTTACGTCGTATAAGCCAGTTTATGGTGCTGGGGATGTTTCTCAGCGGCCCGTGGCTGGGTTTTTGGGTTCTGCATGGCAACTACAGCAGTAGCTTGCTGTTCGATACCCTCCCGTTGACCGATCCGCTGATTACCCTGGAAAGTCTCGCCAGTGGACATCTTCCCGCTACCGTGGCGCTGACGGGGGCAGTGATTATCACTGTGCTGTATGCGCTGGCGGGAAAGCGAGTATTTTGCAGTTGGGTTTGCCCGCTAAACCCCGTTACCGATTTGGCTAACTGGATGCGCAGGAAATTTGACCTGAATCAGTCGGCGACGATTCCACGCCATATACGGTACGTCCTTCTGGTGGTGGTGTTAATCGGTTCTGCGTTGACCGGCACGCTGCTGTGGGAATGGATTAATCCCGTGTCGCTGTTAGGCCGTAGTCTGGTTATGGGATTTAGTAGCGGCGCGTTGCTTATTATTGCTTTGTTTTTATTTGATTTATTAGTCGTTGAGCACGGTTGGTGCGGTCATATTTGCCCGATGGGCGCGCTGTATGGCGTGCTGGGCAGTAAAGGCGTAGTGACCGTGACGGCCAAAAAACGTGAGAAATGTAATCGCTGTATGGATTGTTTTCATGTTTGCCCGGAACCGCATGTGCTGCGTGCGCCGGTGCTGGATGAGCAAAGCCCGGCGCAGGTAACTCACCGCGACTGCATGACCTGTGGCCGCTGCGTGGATGTCTGTTCTGAGGATGTTTTTACAATAACTATACACAAAATCATTTAGGATGCGTCGAGGCGGCAAGTGAATGCGTCCCAAGAGCGTACGAGTAGTACGTGACTGGGGTGAATGAACGCAGCCAACAAAGAGGCAGCTTGAAGGATGAAGTGTATACGCGATGGAGTTCGGGAGCGAAATAATGAAAAGCCATGACCTGATGAAAGCGCTGTGTCAATGGATGGCCACGCTTGCCCTGGTGGTAAGTGGTGCGGTTTGGGCGGCAAACGGAGTGGATCTGAGCCAGTCGCCGGAAGTATCCGGGACGCAGGAAGGGGCGATTCGTATGCCGAAAGAGCAGGAGCGTATGCCGCTAAATTACGTCAACCAGCCGCCGATGATCCCGCACAGCGTCGAGGGCTACCAGGTGACTACCAATACCAACCGCTGTCTGCAATGCCACGGCGTGGAAAGTTATCGTACGACGGGCGCGCCGCGTATTAGCCCGACGCACTTTATGGACAGCGACGGTAAAGTGTCGGGCAACGTCGCGCCGCGTCGTTATTTCTGCCTGCAGTGCCACGTACCGCAGTCTGATACCGCGCCGATTATCGACAATACCTTTACCCCCTCGCAAGGTTACGGGAAATAAGAGGTCATTATGGAAAATTCTAACCGTAAACCCGGCTGGATAAAGCGCGTCTGGCGGTGGTGGCGCAGTCCCAGCCGTCTGGCGCTGGGGACGCTGCTGTTAATCGGTTTTATCGGCGGCATCATCTTCTGGGGCGGCTTCAATACCGGGATGGAAAAGGCCAACACCGAAGAGTTTTGTATTAGCTGCCATGAAATGCGCAACACGGTGTATGAGGAATATATGGAAACCGTCCACTACAACAACCGTAGCGGCGTTCGCGCTACCTGTCCTGACTGCCATGTGCCGCATGAGTGGGGGCCGAAGATGATCCGTAAGATCAAAGCCAGTAAGGAACTGTACGCGAAGGTATTTGGACTGATAGATACACCGCAGAAATTTGAAGCTCATCGCCTGACGATGGCGCAAAATGAGTGGCGGCGTATGAAAGACAACAACTCGCAGGAATGCCGTAACTGCCACAATTTCGACTTTATGGATCTGACCGCGCAAAAAGGCGTCGCGGCGAAAATGCACGATCAGGCGGTAAAAGACGGGCAGACTTGTATCGATTGTCACAAAGGGATCGCGCATAAACTGCCGGATATGCGTGATGTTAAACCAGGTTTCTGACAGGACGTTGATGAGTGGGAATGCTTGAAGCCAGAGAACTGCACTGCGAGCGGGACGAGAGGACGCTGTTTCGCGGGCTGTCGTTCACCGTGGATGCCGGGGAGTGGGTGCAGGTCACCGGCGGCAACGGC